>JASLOA010000027.1 GCA_030745755.1 Kiritimatiellia bacterium
TTAAGATGGTGGCGGCACAGGGACTCGAACCCCGGACACGTGGATTATGATTCCACTGCTCTAACCAACTGAGCTATGCCGCCGTTTGAGAAAAGCGGGGCACAAGCTACGAGATCAGGTCCTGGATGTCAATCCCGTTGTAGGGAAAGCGTTTGGCTACAGGTTGCGGCTGCCGCTGTCAGTCGAGAAGTGTCGGCGGATCTTGTAGCGGCACAGCTCGAGGAGGGTTCGCAGGTAGGAATCGCCCCAGAGGCGGTCGGAGAGGTCTTTGTGAATGATGTACATGGTGTCGTCGAAATCCCAAAACACCACGGTCTTGCCGGTGGGCTTGAGTCGAAGCAGGTCCCCTATGTTCCTCAGGTTGGCGACATGAAGCATCAGGTAGTCGGCTTGTGATTCCTCCATCTTTCGGTAGAGCCCCCTCGTCAGGAAGTCGAGATGCAGATAGGTTGATGCCTTAATCCAGAATATCTGACCGGTTGCCATCTCGGGATACCGGCTCGAAATGTAAGTCACCACATCTTTCGAAATGGAACTCAATAGGACGCGTTTCTGCATTTTGCGGGCGTTGATGTCCGCAACAATGAAGTCCACGAGTTGCCGGTCGTCAGCGTCGTCTCCCTGGCTCTTCACTTCTATATTGATCCGTTTGCCGCTGGCTGCGTCCATGACCTCTTCATAGGTCGCGATCTCGCCGCCGGTCAGGTTGCGGAGCTCTGCATAGGTGGAAGCACCGACCTTGTCTCTGTGCCCGAACACTCGCCGAAGCCGTTTGTCGTGGAAGGCGATCACCCGGTTGTCGGAGGAGTACTGCACGTCGCACTCGATGAAAGCGTATTTGGGGGCGTAGCGGGCCGACACGATCGCACCACGTGAATTCTCAACATGAACGAGAGAGTCGCCGCGATGCGCCCCCAGCGTGCATCGGTAATCCGCCAGCCCGTCCCTCTGTTTGCCCAGTTCCTTCGCCAGCACGGCATCAAGACCCACGGTATGCCTCGGCAAGGGACATACGGCCATGACGATGACGCTGAGGAGCATGGCAATCAGAACGCCGGCGGCGACAAGGAGTGTGAGCCGAACTGTTCTTGCTGTATTCATGCGTCGTCTGAAATCCGTGCGCCAGGTCTTCGCGCGTTAGGTGTCCGACCGTTTGGAGTGGTCGGGATCGTAGGGTTCGAGGTGGACGATGACGTCGAAGACGTTCGGTCCTTTTTCGATCAGGCGGTACTTTACCTCGCTGGCGATATCGTGGCCGCGGGCAACGGTCATGGCGGGGTCCACCAGCACATGCAGATCGATCTGGAGATGGGCCGCCACGGTGCGGGTCCGTATGTTGTGCACCTCGTGCACGCCCGGGATGCCCTCGGCGATGTCGGAGATCCGCTGCCGTACGCTCTCAGGGGCCGCGAAGTCGGTCAGCTCCATCATTCCCGGCAGCATGATCTTCCAGGCGCTGTATAGAATGAAGAGCGAGACAACGAGCGCCCCGACCGCATCGAGAAAGAGCCAGGAAGGACCGAGGCGTGCGATGGCGACTGCAATGGCCGTGGGGATGGAACTGAGCGCGTCTGAACGATGGTGGTGGGCGTTGGCTTCGAGGGCGATGCTGCCGACGTATTTGCCGCAGTGCAGTGTCCAACGGTAAAGCAGCTCCTTCGCCAGGATCGAGATCAGTGCGGCAATCAGGGCAATGCTGCCTGGTGTGCCTGACGGCGGGGTGCGGAAGGTAACAAGCGCATGCCAGCCCAGCCCGAGACCCGCCAGGCCAAGCATGCCGCCGACAAAGAGCGCCACCATCGTCTCGAAACGACGATGGCCGTATGGGTGACTGGCGTCGGGTGGCTTATCCCAGACGGTTGAGCCGGCCAGTACAGCGATGTCGGTGGTGAGGTCGGAGAGACTGTGTACGGCATCGGCCACAACCGCGCGGCTGTGGCCAAGCGTTCCGGCCACAAACTTGATCGCGCAGAGCCCCAGGTTAACCAGTAGCCCGACGAGTGTGACCCTACGCACCGAACAGTTGCCGTGTTCATTCATCTCTACTTGTCCAGCTTCAGCTTGCGCAGCTTGGGTTTGATAACGAAGGAGCAGTAGGGGGCGTTGGCGTTGTTCTGGAAGTAGTCCTGGTGGTAGTCCTCGGCGGGATAGAAGATCGTGGCGGGAACGATCTCGGTAACAATCGGCGCGAGCTTGGGATTGTTCTTTGCAAGCGCATCCCGTGATGCCTCAGCTTGCTGCTGTTGCTCCGACGAGTGCGCGAAGATGGCCGAACGGTATTGCGTTCCCACATCGGCGCCCTGTCGATTCGGCGTGGTGGGGTCATGCATGCGCCAGAACAGGTCCAGCAGCTCGTCGTAGGATACCTGTTTGGGATCAAATGAGATCTGCGTGGCTTCGGCATGACCGGTTTGCCCGCCACAGATCTGTTTGTAGGTCGGACTTGGCACGGCACCGCCGGTATAGCCGGACACGACTGTCTCGACACCGTCCAGCGCTTGGAATACAGCCTCAGTGCACCAGAAACACCCGGCCGCCAAGGTGGCCGTTTCGAGCTGCGAGGGGTCAACGGGCGTCTTCATGGGGTCTTCCTTGGATTTCGGTTGAGGGCCGCACGATGCTGAGCCGATCAGCAACGTTAACACGGCAGTGCATGCTAGAAGTGACTGTGTTCTATGGTGCATAATCCAGAAGTCTAACACACCCTCTACCCGGGCGTCAGCTGGAAGTCGAGTGCAAGGTCCACGGGCACCCAGTGGGGCGCTTTCTTCTTCAGAAGCTTCACCTTGCTCTTGCGCCGATCGAGGGACTTCTCGAGCGAGCGTTCGAGTTTCTTGGATGTCTTGCGATCAAACATGTTCTGTAGGTTCTCGATGTTTACTCGCAGTCGCTGCATGTCGACATCGTACCAGAACCTGTAGCCGTCATGGTCGTAGATGACGCGCACATCAACGATGCCTCTGAAGTCGCGCACTCTGCCGTCGGTTGTTATGCGCACGGCTTTGTCGTCGAGCTTGATGCGCAGGTCGCCTGTAGCCGAGAAGCTGAATCGACGCCGGGTCACGGGCTCGGGCACATAGTCTTCCACGGAGCGAATGTCGAACGTCTTGAACGTGGGGCGGTAGATGATGCGGTACTCCCCGAAAAGGTGCTCTTCCTCGCTGGCCAGGTCATCCTCCAACTCTTCTCTGAAGAGCCGGTTCAAGACCGGGGCGGGTACACGGCAGACCAGGCGGGGACGATGTCCGATGTTCTTGTCGACAGCGATGATCAGCGGCACATTATCGTCGAGCTGAAAGCCCAGTGCTGCCTTCTGGACAGAGCCGTGCAGAATAACCCCGTCGTGTATGATGCCGGGAGGTAACCAGCGTGTGGAAGGGAAAATTTGGGATAGTATGGATTCGGCGCGTCCCGGGCTGATGATCAGCATGGCGCCGAAATCGGGGCAAACGGGTGGGGCGCCCTCCGAGAGACGATCGAGAACAACCAGCTCGGAGATCTCAAGTGGAAGAGAGGGGGGCACGACCCACCGGGTCAGCATCTGGCCGATGTGGCCGCTGACCCAGAGGAGCGTGAGGGTACACAACAGAAAGATCACCAAAAGCCGCCGCGGCCGTCCTGATGCTTCCCTGTCGTCCACTCTCACTCTCCTTGCTCAGGCCTCCGTGCTCAGTGCGTATAGACCAGGGCCGCGACCAGGGACAGGTCGTTTGCCTCCAACCCGTCCGGCGGCTCGCCGTCGTAGCGGTCCTGGGCTACCACGCGCAGGCTGAGCGTGCTATTCAGCATCGTCTCGGTCCCGATTTCAGCATTGAGGAGATAATCCTCGAAGTCGTCCATATTTGGCAGGTACTCCACCGATGCCCAGCACTTGGCCGTCTCGCTGAAGGTGTGGTCGTGGCGGGCAGCCAGCCGTAACGACACACCGTCATCATCCTCTCCCGACTCGAACTCATCAATGATATAGGCAAGACCGATTTCGAGACCGAGCTTATCCTTGGCGTTGTCCATGGCATAGAGGCCGCCGCCGACACCGATGATGGCGCGATAGTCAATACCGCCGATCTCGTCGTGCAGGATGCTGTCGTCGGTGTACCAGTATGTCCCGTTCAGTCTGTACTTGATGTTGGCGTGTGCCTTCGCATTCTGCGCGGTCTTGTCGGTGTTCTCGCTGCCGTCCTCGGCCATAGTGGTGTTCTCACCGTAGTTGGCCTCGATTCCCAGGCGATATTCCATCTTCCCGGTTGCGCGTCCGGTTGTGAGGGCGGCGTTGACTCCCATGGTCTCGGTGTTGCCCTGGTTCACGTTGGCTCCCAGGGCCAGGGATGTCTTCCACCCCTCGCCCTCAGCCGCCACAGCCATGCCGGCCATGAACACTGCTGCGACAGCGCAGGATACACCAATCTTGTAGATCTGACTCATAGTGCACCTTCTCCTCTAATCTCAAACAGGCAGGACTAAGCGTCGTCCTTGATGAGATGCACATCGCGTTGAGGGAACGGGATGCTGATGTTCTCTGCATCAAAGCGCTTCTTCATCGCTTCGTGAATGGCGAAGTAGACATCCCAGTAGTCGGCAGTCTTAACCCAGGGCCGCACCACGAAATTCACGCTGCTGTCGGCCAGCTCAACGACGCCCACGGTCGGGGCCGGATCAGCGAGAACCCGCTCATCAGCCGAGATGACTTCGTTGATGGCGCTCCTTACCTTGTCCAGGTCGTCGCCATAGCCCACTCCGAAGACCATGTCGACACGCCGGCAATCCTTCGCCGAGTAGTTGATGATGTTCCCGCCGGTCATGGACGCGTTCGGCACGATGATCTTCTTGTTGTCCGGGGTCTTGAGCTGTGTTGTGAAGATCTCAATCTCCTCAACCACGCCGGCTGTTCCGCCGCCTTCAATGAAGTCGCCCACCTTGAACGGCTTGAAGACGAGCATGAGTACGCCGGAAGCGAAGTTGGCCAGTGAGCCCTGAAGGGCTAAACCAATCGCCAGGCCGGCGGCACCGAGTACGGCTACGAAGGATGCCGTCTGGATGTTGAGTTTGCTGAGCGCAGCGATGATGACAAAAAGCCATCATGGCGATGTAGCTCAGACTGCCGACGAACGAGATCAAGGCGGGATCCGTCTTGCTCTTCTCCATGAGCGCCTTGATGAGTTTCTGGATCAGTTTCGCCGCGAGGCGTCCAATGATCAGAATGAGAATGGCGCCTACGATTTTGACTCCGTATTCGGCCGTGAACTCCTGCAGTTTCATTACAATAGCTTCCATCGCTACCTCCTTTTTGGTGTCAATATAGGGTCCTATACGCCGTCTTCAAGGGCAAAAAAAGGGCGGGACGGATAAGACAAAAGCCCTATCCGTCCCATTTCGTCATCACCACCAGTCTAGATCGTCCAGGCCAGCTGCAGGCTGACGATGTCCACTTCGCCTTCGTAGGTGCCCACCAGGGACGTGCCCGGACCGTACATCTCGCTGATGTTGGCGTCGTCGAACCAGAGATGCGCATAGCCGACATCAACACTGAGTGTATCGGAGAGACTCATACCGGCCCCAAACGTGAGCCAGGTGCGGTCTGCATCCGGAATGCGCGCGGTGCGGTGCGCGGCATCCGGTACGGGGGTCTGGTCAAAGGCGCATCCGGTGCGCACAACCAGGTCGTCATTGACCTGGACTGTCGCGCCAAGTGCAAAACGCCAGGTGTCCTCCCAGCTCTCATCCGTTGTGCTGACCACGCTGCCGTCGTCCCTGACCGTAGTCAGGTCCTCGAACGAACTCCAGCCGGTCCACGTCGCGTCGGCCTGGATCGAGAGGGACTCGCCAATGGGGACGCTGATACCGATGGCGGCTGTTTCGGGCAGATCCAGGTCGGCTGTGCCCTCTTCGGCAGGCAGGGGGCCAATCTTGATATCGCCATCCAGCACGTGCTCAATCCCAGAGCGATAGCTCAGACCAACGGTCGTTCCGCACGGCAGCGTGCAGAGAGCTCCCAGGTTGAAACCATAGCTCCAATCGTCACCTTCAACCGTGGCGAGTGCTTCTGCGCCGCCGCCCAGCGGGGCCACGCTGGTCAGTTTGGCCTCTGCGTACTCGGCCGTGAGCCAACACCCACGGAAAGGCTGTCGCTCAGTGCGATGGCCACAGTGGGATTGATATCGATCGTATGCAGTTCTGTTTCAACTGCCGCGTAGCGACCGATCCAGTCGGCGTCATACTTGGTCTTCAAGCCATAGGGCGCATAGATGCCAATACCGACCGTCATGGTGTCGCTGATACCCATGGCGGCATAGACGTTCGGGACATAGGCATCCACACCGGCGTCCACGTCGGCCGTGCCGCCGACCGGCGTTGAGCCCTTGTCATCGAACTCGAACGAGGGGAGGATGGCATTGACCCCCACGATGACCTGTGTATTTGAGATGGCGGCAATCCCGGCAGCGTTCCAGTAGATCGCTCCCGCATCGTCATCCCGGGCTGTGGCTCCGGCAAACGCGTTGCCGAGTCGGCTGGGGCTCTGTTCGAGGATGGCAAACCCGGACCCGCTTGCGATGGGAACCATCGCACACAGTACCAGGGCTGACAGCATCGTCAGAACCGGTGTACGGCTCTTGTGCATGTTCCCTCCCTTGTTGAATGATCGGGCAGGAACAGCTAGCCCTGCCCTTATGTGCGCGAGAATAGCGAATCTGTTTCGGCACGTCCAGCATCAGACACCCGTGTGTGTGACGTATGTTTGGAGCAAACGGAGGTTGTAGATGTCGGGTCGCGTGGGATAAGATGATCAGTATGAATAGTGCTGTATGCAGGCTTGGATTTCTAGTGGCTGTCTTGGCATCGGGTGTACTGGCGGAGGTCCCCCCGACACGTTATGCCGTGGTGTGCGAAGAGACCTACACCAACGAGAAGAAATTCAGCGTGATGGCTGAGGCGGAGTATCGCGCCGCCGCCAAGCGCGCCTTTGGCGAAAGCGCGCTACTGCACAAGGCTTTGAACGCGGCTCGTCGTGAGTGGAAAGAGACAGAGTACAAGCGCACTGGTGGCAAGACGTCTTCTGCGAACTGGGACAAGAACAAGCAGTCGAACAAGGGGCCCGTATGGGGGATTGTCTCAACGGACAACGGCAGACGAAGAAAGCCATTTCCATCGCTGAAACTCAACATGTCGCCCTCCTTCCGCTGTTTGGGGTTTCACGAAGACAAGACGGACGCTGATGCGAGATGTGCAAAGCTTGCAGATAGCGCCAGCCGTCGGCTTACGCTGTCGACCGGGTCATCCCAACTAGGCAACTTCCCCTCCCGCTTGAAGAAACCGGAGCGCTCCAGCACCAAGTCCTCCGAGCGCGAGGCGGACAAGACGAAGGCCATGGCCATGTTTGAGGCGCATCTTGCCCGTGTTCGTGTAGGGGGCAAGGTCGCTGGCGGTTCGGGCGGGAGATCCGTGAAGCGCCTTGGCGAGGGGTCTACCTCCCTGGGGCGGTCCAGCTCTTTCAATAGCTCGGATCGCTCGGTCAAGCGTATGGGAAATACGACTCCTGACCGTTTTGAATAGGCCCCGGGCCGCCACCCATCCCTTCTTGCGCTGACAAGCCCCTCCCTTTTTCGGGAACAAACCGGCGCTGGGAGACGTCTTAGTGTGCAAAGGGAGATTAACTATGACGGCATTTTCTCGCATTACACGGTATTCATCGATCCTGCTGGCCGTGGGATCACTTCTCGCAATCGGCTCGGCCCTGGGAACGAAACTGCAACCTGCCGAGGTGGTCGACAGCGCGACCCTGGGCGGAAAGGATCGCTACCTGGCCCATGTCAGTACAGACAAGCCCATCTATCGCGCCGGCGAAAAAGTTTACGTGCGCAGCGTGGTGTTGCATGCGGCTGACCGAACCCCGCTCAAAGATAGTGTGGCAGGTATCGTTGAAATCAAGGGGCCCAAGGGCAATACGGTCAGCTCTGTTCGGGCCGCTACCGAGGACAGCGTTACCGGGTTTGCCTGGGAAGTGCCGGAGGGCCAGGCTGGTGGTGAGTACACCGCCCGCGTGACCTATCCCTCGCTCGGACTTCCGCCGGCCGAACGCACCTTCGACGTACGCGCCTACCGTGCGCCGCGCATCAAGACCCAGATCACGTTCTTCCGTGATGGCTACGGTCCCGGCGACCAGGTAGGCGCCACGCTGGAGGCCACCCGCGCCGAAGGCGGTGTGCCCGCCGGGGCAAGCGTAACCGTGACGGCGCGCGTCGATGGCAAGGAGGTCCACCGTGCCAGGGCCACGATCGATCGCGATGGCAATGCCACGGCCCGTTTTGCTCTGCCCGACAGGATTGCGCGCGGTGACGGTACGCTCGTCTTTGCGATCGCCGACGGCGGTGTCACCGAGACCGCAACCAAAACCATTCCGATTCTACTGCAGACCGTGGATCTCTCCGTATTTCCCGAGGGCGGCGACCTGGTTGCAGGGCTGTCCTGCAGGGTGTACGTCGAAACACGCACGCCCTTCAAGAAACCGGCCGATGTAGCGGGCGTGGTATTGACCGCCGACAAACGGCAGGTGGGAACGTTTCGCACGGAGCACGAGGGACGCGGACGCTTTGTCTTCACGCCGCACAAAGGGGAGCGCTACCATCTTGCCATAACCGAGCCGGCCGGGATCACCACCACCTTTGACCTGCCCGCCGTGCGTGACACCGGTACGCTGATCCAGTCGACCACAGATGTCTATCCCGCGCTTGAAGCGGTAGCCCTGCGCGTGCTGAGCACCGACGCCGGTCCGCTGACCGTGACGCTGCGCAAGCGCGAGGTCGAGCTGGCCTCACTGGGTATTCGCGGTTCCAAGCAAGAGGGGCAGTCCGTTACGGCCGACGTCACCCTTACCGCCCCGGCCTCGGCCGACGGCGTCCTGGTGGCCACGGTCTGGAACGCCGAGGGCGTCCCGCTGGCCGAGAGGCTGGTCTATCGTCAGCCCGCCCGCCACGTGAACGTGACCATTGAGCCCGATCGCGACCGCTACACCCCGGCCGGGCAGGTGAACCTGGCGCTGACAGCGACAGACGAAGACGGCCGGCCGGTCGAAGCCGTTGTGGGTGTCACCGTCACGGACGACAGCGTGCTCGAAATGATCGAGACGCGCGAGCAGGCCCCGCGCCTGCCGGTCATGGTCCTGCTCGAGCCTGAGGTGCGCGAACTGGCCGATGCACAGGTCTATCTCGACCGTGACAATCCCGAAGCACCGCTGGCACTCGATCTCCTGCTCGGCACACAGGGGTGGCGCCGCTTTGCCTTCATGCGGACGACCGACTTTATCTCCCAGCATGGCGACGCCGCACGGCGTGCCCTCGCGCTGCGCATCGTGACGCGCCACATGGTCACCAAGAGCGGAGCCCGTCGGGGCAACAGGTGGTTCAAAGGCAGGTTCGCGGAAGGATTGGACGTGCAGGCTGCCGCCGTGCCCAGACCGATGGCCGTGATGGCGCCGGACGTGGCTGTGCCTGTGGAGGAGCCCGCCCCGGCGGACAGGCCCGTTGTCGAGGGTGGCGAAGATGACAAGGACCGCGACGAGGATCTGGTTGGACGCGAGGTAGGCGGCAAGCGTGACGAGTTGCGCCAGGATCTGGCCAAGGCGGTTGAGAAGGAGGAGCAGGTGCGCCGCAAGCGGCGTCTGTTTGCCGATGACGACGAGATGGAAATGGCGTCAGAGTTGCGTGCCTCCGTCTACATCTCGGTGCGCGAATATGCCCACACGGTGCGACCCAATCGCCAGCCGAACGACCGCGTGGACTTTGCCGAGACTCTTTTCTGGCATGCCGGAATCAAGACCGACAAGGACGGCAAGGCCGCCGTCTCCTTTGCCTTGAGCGATGCGGTCACCAGTTTCCGCGTTTCGGCGGATGCGTTCACCCGCAAAGGTGCGCTGGGCAGTGGGTCGACGCTGGTGGACTCGGTGCAGCCATTCTATGTCGAACCCAAGCTTCCGCTAGAGGTGACGATGGGCGACGTGATCGAGCTGCCGGTTGCGTTTGTCAACGGTACTGCCGAAGCGCTCGACAATGTGACCTTCTCGCTAAGCGCTGCCAAGGGGATCAGCGTGGGAGCCGTGGCACCTTTCAACCTGGCCGCCGACAGCCGCGTGCGGCAGGTGGTGCGCCTGACCGTGGGGGAGTTGACCGGCGAGAGCCAGGTGGTGATTGCCGCTACGGCGGGTCCCTATAGCGACACGGTAACACGCACGCTGCGCGTGGTGCCGCGCGGATTCCCGGTGGAGATCGGTGAGGGCGGTATGTTGGAGCCGGACAGTACGCTCAGCTTCACAATCGATATTCCCAAGACGCGTGTCCCCGGTAGTGTGAAGAGTGCGCTGGCGATCTATCCTACACCGCTGGCCAACCTGACCGAGGCGCTGCAGCGTCTGATCTGCGAACCGAACGGCTGTTTTGAACAGACCTCGTCTACAACCTATCCGCTCGTGATGGCGCAGCAGTACTTCCTGTCACACCAGGGCGTCGATCCGAAGTTGGTCGAGCGCAGCCGTGCCCTGTTGGAGAAGGGCTACAAGCGGCTGATCGGTTTCGAATGCAAGAAACGCGGTTACGAATGGTTTGGTGGCGATCCCGGACACGAAGCCCTCACGGCCTATGGTCTCCTGGAGTTCACGGATATGGCCCAGGTGCACAACGTGGACGCCGGTATGCTCGAGCGGACCCGCGCCTGGCTCATGAAGGCCAAGGATGGCAAAGGCGGATTCAGACGCGAACGGCGCGCCTTGCACACCTGGATTGCCGATCCCGATTGCTCCAACGCCTACATCGTCTGGGCCCTGCTGACCGCCGGTGAGCCGGCCGACACGCTCAGCGCCGAGATTGAGACGGTCAAACAGGCTGCGCTCAAGAGCAAGAACAGCTATGTCATCGCGCTGGGCGCGAACGTCGCGTGGCTGGCGAAAGACCATGCGACGGCAAAGACGCTTTGCAGCAAATTGGCCTCTCAACAGGACAAGGCCGGCGGCGTTGAGGGCGGTACGACTACGATCGTGGGTAGCGGCGGCATTTCGTTGCAGGTCGAAACCACCGCCCTGGCTGTGCTGGCCTGGTTGCAGGACAGTGACCAGGCCGCTGCGGTCGAGAAGGGCATCCAGTGGTTGGCCGAGATCTGCAAGGGCGGTCGTTATGGCAGCACGCAGTCGACGGTGCTGGCCCTGCGCGCCATCCTGGCCTATGACGCGGCGCGTTCGACACCCAAGGCGCCGGGGTCTGTGGAACTGATCGTTGACGGCCGCCAGGCTGGCAGTGCGGTCGCGTTCGATAAGGATACAAAGGGGGCGATTGAATTGACCGATATCGCCGAGCTGCTTGAGCCCGGGAAGCATGAGATCCAGATCCGCATGGTGGGCGGGTCGGCCATGCCCTGCTCGGTTACGGTCGACTACTCCAACGAGAAGCCGGACTCCAGCGAGGCCTGCAAAGTGGGTATCAGTGTGGCCCTTGCTTCCGATACGGTGGAGGAAGGCGGCGTGACCGAGGCAATCGTCACGGTCGGCAACCGTGCCGAAGATGAGATTATCCCGACACCCATTGCGATTGTCGGCATTCCCGGTGGACTCGAAGTGCGCCACGATCAGCTCAAGGAGTTGGTCAAGGCCGAGCGTATTGCGGCCTACGAAGTGCGCGGCCGCGAAGTGGTGCTCTACTGGCGCGAGTTGAAGGCTGAGCAGAAAGTCGAAGTGCCCCTCAGCCTGGTGGCCGCCATCCCCGGCACCTACACCGCGCCCGCCTCACGCGCGTACCTCTACTACACCGACGAGTACAAGACATGGGCCGCCCCCATGATCGCGACGGTGGAGCTCGATCGATAGTGTCCTGTAACGCAAATGAAGTTCCAAAACACGTAAAGCCTTGTCATTCCGAGCGAAGCGAGGAATCTCAGCCAAATGATGCGGCAGAGATCCCTCGACTTCGCTCGGGATGACACACGAGTCATACACCCTATTTGCGAGCCAGGACACGAGGCCTCTCATGTTGCACCCTGTAGTTCCTCTGTGTATGGTCTGTTTCCAAGGATTCATACCAGGGGAACTTTGCGGGGACCAATGGCGTCTAATAGTACAGAGAGTGCAGGTCGGCCGGTTTCGGCTATGGCGGCGGCGACCGAGGGCGTGGACGTGGACGGACTGGTTCGCGCGGCGCAGGCGGGTGACCGGCAGGCATTCACGAAGCTGGTGCATGTGTTCTCGGGGCCGATGTACAACCTGGCCTATCGCATGGCGGGCAACGCGGATGATGCGGCCGACCTGACACAGGAGATCTTTGTAAAACTATATCGGGCAATCGGGCAATTTCGTTATCGATCGAAGTTCTCGACCTGGCTCTGTTCGCTCGCAGCCAATACGTGCCGTAGCGGCATGCGCAAGCTCGGGCGGCGGCGCGATCGTGAGTGGCTCGGCTTGGACAATGGTCTGGATAATGAAAGCCAGTTTCATGAAGCGGTGGATCCGGGCGACAAGCCCGACCGGGTCATTGCACGACGTGAGACGCAAGCGATGATAGAGGGGGCGATAGCGAAACTGCCCGAGGCGTTTCGCAGTGTGATTGTCCTGCGCGATCTGCAGGGGTTGGCCTATGACGAGATCGCCGAAGCGCTCTGTTGCTCGATGGGGACCGTGAAGTCCCGCTTGGCCCGGGCGCGCATTCGGGTGCGCGATGATTTGATGGTGAGACGTGATGAGATGTAACGACATAACGCTACAGATGTCCGAAGCTCTTGATGGGCAGTTGGACGCGACACAGCAGGCGGCATTTGATGCCCACCTGGCTGAGTGTCCGGCGTGCCGTGAAGGCTTTGAAGCCCTGCGGGAAACCGTTGAGCACCTTCACGGGCTTGACCCTGTGGCACCACCGCCCAACCTGATCGTAGACATCAATGCGGCCATCGACCGGCCGCGCGGTCTCCGTGTGAATTGGAACATCTTCAGCAGTCCGCCCATGCGTGTTGCCCTGGCGGCCTCCTTTATGGTGGTTGTGGGACTGCTTGGGATCCAGTATCTCGATCTGACGCCACGTGACACCGAGAAGGCCGTTAGGGAGATGCCGGCTTCCGATCCTGTGGATGCCTATGACAGTGCACCAGTGGCTACTGCAAAGCCGCTTTCGGCACCTGCCCCTGTCATGGCGCCTCCGTCCCTCGCTGCGCCACGTCCCGCCCCGGTGGATGCCCCGGCTGAATCAGTCGTGATGCTGGAGGAGGACGCTGCAGCAGAGGATGATGACGACGCATTGGATGATACTGACACCACGATAGCGCGGAAGATGGCCACATCCATGATGGACCGGGAAGCCGGTGATAAGCGTAAACATGAGTCTCGCTCATCGGCTTATAGCGCGCCGCGAAAGTCTGTTGATGCACCGGCAGTGGCACCGCAGCCGGCACCGGCAGTGGCATCGGCACGGATGGATCGTGATGAGGCGGTCTGGGCTGAACCGGCGCCGGAAGGTGTCGTGGGGGGGCTGGCTGTAGGGGGCGAAGCGCAGGCGAGTTCTGAGGCCGGGAGACGACAGGTGATGCGCGCACGCAGAGGGCCAGTGTTCAAGCATTTGGCTGATGTAGAATCTGAAGAAGCAATGCACCGTGCCAAGCTGTCTGAACCGGTGCGCGTGGTGCATATCAGTGTGACGGGTCTCGCACGTGATGTGGTGATGCAGGCCGTAGAAGAACCGGTTGAGGAGGAGGGCGCCGCGGATAGCAAGAAAGAGAAGCGGCGTGCCGCGGCCCCGGGCGTAGCGGCAAGCCGCGTCGTGGCGCCCAAGCCTGACATGATGCTGGATCTGGTCGCGGATGAGGTCATGCAGGAAGCAGATAGGTTGACCGATCGTCGCGAGGCCGAGGAATTCGAAGATAAGGCAGGAAAGAAAGCCGAGTACATCGTGCTCCACCTTTCGCCAGCCCGATTGGAATCCTTTCTCACACGCCTGCGCGCCCTGGATGAGGGCATCACCGTAGGCAGGTTGCCCACCAGTGGTGGGGCCGGGGAGTTGATCGAGGTCCAGATTCAGCTTGTGCCCTGAATCTTTTGCGGAACAAACCGTGGCTCTGAAGCGTCTTATCTCTTGAAAGGGAGGAATGGACGATGAAACGGTGTGCGGAGTTCGTGCTGACGGTGCTGACTATGGCTGTGGTCGCGTCGGGCGCCTACCTCGAATCGGATGGTGATCGCCCCGCCATCAAGCCGGGGCCTTCCGTGCCTCCCGTGCGCCCCGCCCCGGACGTCCATCTCCCCACCCTGGCGCAACGCGTCACTGTGGGTGCCGCGCACCGCTGGTCGGGCCTGACGTTCTATCCGCTCGAGTTGCCTGCATCCCACTCGGTGAGGAGAATCCTGACACTTGACCAGGCGCTACAGCGCGGGGAACTGACGATCCGCGAGGTGGGCGAAGGTCGTGTGGCTCATCTGGAACTGCGCAATGATGCAAACCTGCCCGTATTTCTGATGGCGGGCGAGCTGATTGTGGGAGGCAAGCAGAACCGTATGGTGCGCAACGATGTGCTGTTGCCGCGGCAGTCGAATTGGCTTGAGGTTGAAGTTTACTGCGGTGAGCAGCACCGCTGGAAGGGGAGTGGCGGGTTCAAGAGCGGTGGAACGCTCTCGGCTCCGGCTCTCCGCAGAATGGCCTCTGGTGGCGCGGGACAGGATCGCATCTGGGGTGAGATTGGTTCCCAGCTCAAGGCAGCCGAGGTGGAGTCGGAAACCGCCAACTACCAGCGTTTCTTCGAGAACGGGGAGCGTCGGCGCCGATTAGATTCCTGTGTTGAACGCCTTCGTCCGCTGCCAGGGCCTCGCACGGTCGGCTGCGTGGTGGTCGGGCACCACCGCATTGTGGGATGTGATCTCTTTGATGATCCCGACCTGTTTGCATCGCTCTGGCCCAAACTGAGCCGCTCGTATGGGGCCGATGTGGTGCTGCCGCGTCCGCCGATTGATCTCTACAGTAAGCAACGACGCATCGCGCCGTTGAGCGCGAAGACCGTGCGGCGCTTCCTTGATCGAGTGGGGGGTGCCCGGTTCACCCGGCGGCCCACGCCCGGCAGCGGCAAGCTTTGGAGCGTGCAGGGCCAGGTGGAAGGGACGTCTCTTGAACACTTTGGTGGGGTAATACATGCGAGCCTGTTTCCGGCGCGGATGACGATTCAGCCTCTACCACAACCACGTATAGAGGAATAGGAAGGATACTGCTATGAGACGACATGTAACAACTTCACTGGCCCTGGCCCTGTTCACCGCCGCTTCAGCTTTCGGGTCCGGGATGCTGATCCCCAAAGACGAATCGATTCCACCGCTGGCGATCAAACACCAGCGGGTCGATATCCAGATCAAGGACGGTGTGGCCACTGCCAAGATAGAGCAGGTATTCAAGAATAGCGTCAACCGCGACCTTGAAGCCGTGTTCGTCTTTCCGTTGCCGGAGAACGCGGCCATCTCGGATTTCGCCATGTTCATTAACGGCAAGCGTATGAGCGGTGAGCTGGTTGAGAAAGACAAGGCGCGCAAGATCTACCAGGACATCGTTCGTCGCATGAAGGATCCGGGTCTGCTTGAGTACCTGGGCGGCAACCTGTTCCGGGTCAGCGTCTATCCGGTACCGAAGAACGGAGAGCAACGCATAGAGCTTGAGTATTCGCAAACGCTACCGTTCGATGGCGGACTCTACAAGTTTGTCTATCCGCTCAAAACCGGAGAGCGTGCCTCACGCACGCTTGAGGATTTTACGACGTCGCTACGACTTCATTCCTCGACACCGATCAAGACGGTGTATTCTCCGTCACACGAAGTAGGTATCACCCGCAAAGGGGAGCATGAGGCTGTGGTGGGGTTTGAGGAAGAGCGCGCCCTGCTGGATCGCGACTTTGTGTTGTACTACAGCGTCTCGAAAAAGGCATTTGGCGTGAACCTTCTGACACATGCGGTTAAGGGCAAGGATGGGTTCTACATGCTGATGCTGGCGCCCAGTGTGCTGCCGCCTGACGGAAAGGCTGCGGCCAAGGATGTGCTCTTTGTTTTCGATACGTCCGGCAGCATGTCCGGCAGCAAGATGGAGCAGGCGCGCGAAGCGTTGTTGCAGTGTGTAGGGCGACTCAACGCCGGCGACCGTTTCAACATCATCCGCTTCAGCACCGACGTTGAGCCGTTGGCCGATCAGCTTCTGCCGGTCAACAAGGAATCACGTGCCAAGGCCGAGACGTTCGCCAAAGAGTTGACAGCACGTGGCGGCACGGCGATCGACGGAGCGCTGGCCGCTGCCCTGGCGATGGACTTCGACCCCAAGCGCCCGCGCATTGTGCTCTTCTTGACCGACGGCAAGCCGACCATTGGCGAGTCGGACACCGATGTCATTGTCGGCAACGTGGCCAAGGCCAACGAGGCCGGGGTGCGCATGTTCGTCTTTGGTGTGGGCGAAAAGGTCAATACACATCTACTCGACAAGCTGTCCGGCGAGAACGGGGGCCTGTCGCAGTACGTTCTGCCGGACGAAGATATCGAGACGAAGGTCTCCAGCCTGGTCGATAAGCTCAGCCATCCGGTGCTGTCCAACGTCAAGATTGAGGTGGACAAGCTGAAGACGTCCATGGTGCATCCACGTGAGCTGCCCGATCTCTTCTGTGGTGATCAGTTGGTGGTGCTGGGGCGCTACGAAGGCAGCGGCCACGTGGCGATCCGCCTGCTGGGCGATGTCGAGGGCGCCCGGCGCGAGTTTGTTTATGAGGGTGATTTCGCGGCTACGAATAGCGACAACGCCTTCATTCCACGGCTCTGGGCAACGCGGCGTGTGGGCTACCTGCTCGACGCCATCCGCCTGCAGGGCGAGGAGAAAGAGCTGAAGGATGAAGTCATGCTGCTGAGCAAGGAGTACGGCATCATGACGCCCTATACCTCCTACCTGGTTCTCGAGGATGATAAGGCCTACGCCCAGCACGGTATCGACCGTGACCAGGCCATGAACGAACCTTCGGAGCGGGAGGAGAAGCGTGCTGTGCATAGATTTGCGGCATCCAGGCGAGGCTCTGTGGGCGCCAGGGATATGGACGACAGCGCCATGCCGGTATTCGATGAAGGCGATGCGGATGCGTTGGTGGCTACAGCGCCCGCCTCGTCAGGTCGGGCGCGCCGCGTGGTGGGTGGCAGTTCCCGCAAGCTGAAATCCTATTTCAAAGCCGACAGCGGCGTTGAAGCAATCGATCTGAGCCGTGCGATTGACAGCTATAAACGCGAAACCGTTTCGGAAGAGCGGCAGACTGCAGTACGCCACATCGGCAAGCGTCTTTTCTATCATGTTGACGGACAGTGGGTAGACAGTGCCTACAAGAAGGATATGAAGACTCGCCGAATCGAGTTTGCTTCTGAGGCGTACTTCAAGCTGCTGGATGATCACCCCGAGCTGACCGACTGCCTGGCTCTTGGCCAACGGGTGGTCGTGGTTCTGGACGGCGAGGCCATCAAGGTCGAGCCCGGGCCGGGTTTCTAGCCTCTGCTCTCCGAATACGTTAGAAAGTACCATCTGTCATCCCGAGCGAAGCCGAGGGATCTCATGTCTATCTTGGACAGAGATCCCTCGGCTTCGCTCGGGATGACAATCCGTCTTGCTGTGTACCGACAAGTTGTGGTGATCGGCATGAGAAGTAGTTGTGTGTCCTTCAGAGCGTGTCCATGTGACACGATGCTAAAGAACGCTTAGCTCGCGAAAAGCAGAGCCGAGCATGGCAATCACATCGGTGGCTGTAATGCTCGGTTGTGCTTCTTGCCACGCGGCCATGTCTGCCGCCCGCCCGTGCAGAAACACCGCGGCACGCGCAGCGTCGTTCGGGACCATGCCCTGTGCCAAAAGCCCGGCCAGGAGCCCGGCCAGCACATCGCCCATACCCCCGGACGCCATGCCGGGATTACCCGTAGGATTGATGGCGGCCAGGCCACTGGATTGGGCCACAACAGTCCCGTGCCCCTTCAGCACAACTGTGGCACCCGCCTGGGCCGCGGCACTACGAGCGGTCTGGAGGCGTTCGGCTTGAACGGTCGCGGTGTCGGAACCGAGAAGTCGTGCCATCTCGCCCGGATGCGGAGTCAGAACGAGAGGCGAACTCACAGCGGCCAACAGTCCTGCGTTCTCCGCATCGGGCAGAGCATCCGCATCAAGCACGAGCGGCACCGTGGCCGACTCCATCACCGCGCGGCACAGAGTTTGGGCGTCGAGCGAGCGCGTCAGGCCGGGGCCGATAAGAACCGCATCAAACGCATCCAGATCGTGAGACCAGTTTGTCATGGCTTCGGCAGCCAGCGTTCCATCCACCCGATCAGCAGCGCCGTGTACCATGGCTTCAGGTACCAGCGCGGCCACGGTAGAGGCGATCGCGGCCGGGGTGAGCACGGTTACGAGCCCGACACCCGAACGCACCGCGCTCATGGCGGCCATCGCGATGGCCCCGGAGAACTCCCGGCTGCCGCCAATCAGCAAGACGTGTCCATACGTGCCCTTGTGAGATGCGCGCTGTCGTCGAGGGAAGAGGTGGCGCAGATCGGCGGGTGTGATCAGCCCGGTGTCATCGGGCAGTTCCACGATGTAGTCGGAAGGGATGCCGATGTCGATCACCTCGATGTTGCCCACAGCATCAGCGGCCTGTGGGGCCACCAGGCCACGCTTGGGTAGGCCGATCGTCGCGGTTACATCGGCTTGCACCACGGCGCCCGCAGCGTCTCCGGTATCGCTGTTGAGCCCCGACGGCACATCAATGGCAATGACCGGCCGGTGCATGCCGAGCTGGTTGACCAGGGCAATCGCTTCGCCGGTGGCCCCGCGTGGTGCCCCGCTGATGCCCGTACCGAGAATGCCTTCCACGACCAGCTCAAGGTCGGCATGGACAGTGTCGGGGGGCAGACCCCCGGCGTGGACGGGCGCTACGGGTTGCACACCGGCGTCCAGCATGCGCTCGAAATGGATGAGGGCATCGCCCTGCAACGCGTCGCGTTCGGCGGCAAGTATGAGCTGTACCGGCAGCCCCATCTCATGCAGACAGCGGGCCACCACGAAAGCATCGCCGCCGTTGTTGCCTTTGCCGGCAACAACGCGCACGCAGCCCATGCGTCCGGTCAGCTCGGCGAGACGCAGGACCGCGGCCGCCACGCCCTGGCCCGCACGCTCCATCAAGACCTCGCCGGGCGTGCCGAATTCCTCGATCGTGCGCCGGTCCAACTCGCGCATCTGTGCGGACGTCACCAGCTTCATGATTCAGACTCCCCGATCAGGAGCGCGTGTGCTACCGCGTAGTTCCGTGTGTGCGAAAGGCTGATGAGCACTTCCCGAATGCGTCTCTCGGCAACCATCTGGGCTACGGCCGGACCGAACCGGACTGAGGGCGCGCCGGTTGTCTCGTTGCGCATCACCTCCATGTCTAACCAGCCGATATGGGGGCCAATGCCTGTGCCGATGGCCTTGGTGACCGCTTCCTTGACGGCAAAGCGAGCCGCGTAGTGACTGGTCGGGTCGGCCTTGCTGTTGCAGTAGACCTGTTCGCCCGGATGAAAGACGCGATCTTTGAAGCGTTCGCCCCAGCGATCGAGCGTTTCGCGCATGCGATCATTCTCCACCAGGTCGATGCCGGTTCCCAGCACTTCCACGTTTACGCCCTTCCACCTGTATAGGGTTCCATCGCCGCCAGCATGGCTGTGACGGCAGCCGGCATGCCGACCATGACGGCATGCGAAACAATGCTATGGCCGATGTTGAGCGTGTCCATATACGGCACGTCAAAGATGCCCGACAGATTATCGAGGTTAAGGCCGTGACCTGCATTCACTTGCAGCCCCAACTCATGCGCCTGTCGTGCGCCCGCGACGAGGCGCTCCAGCTCGGTCCCGCGTTCGGCAGGTGGCAGATCGCAAAAGGCGCCGGTATGCAGCTCAATGCAGGGGGCGCCGATGGTGGCGCTGGCCTGGATCTGGTCGGGATCGGGATCGATGAACATGCTGACCATGATGCCGGACTCTCTCATCCGTTGTACGGGTCCGAGCAGGGAATCCATAGTGCCCGCAACATCCAGTCCGCCCTCCGTAGTCAGTTCTTCGCGCTTCTCAGGAACGAGGCAGACTTCGTCAGGGCCCACGTCGAGGGCGATCTCCACGATCTCCGGGTGGTTGGCCATCTCCAGATTAAGGCGGGTGCCGATCTGTTTGCGTACGGCGTAGACATCGGCGTCCTGGATATGGCGCCGGTCTTCGCGCAGGTGAATCGTAATCCCGTGTGCCCCGGCGGCTTCGCACGCCAGGGCCGCCTCAACCACGCTTGGGTAGTCCGTCCCGCGCGCCTGGCGCAACGTCGCCACATGATCAACATTTACGCCCAGTTTCAGTGCCGCTTCAGTCATAGTCATGTCCGTCGTTGCTTCCCTTACTTAGGGCTATTTGATGTCATATACAAGAAAATCGCAGTCAATGTCGCCATTGGAAAGCGCTCTCTTGTAGTGGGGTGTGGTCGAGAGTTCGCGCTCGTAGTCGGGCGAGCCGGCCAGGAGGCACACCCGCCAGCCGTGCAGTCGACTGAACGTGGCGGTGACTTCGCGGCAGAAGCTGGGGGCTTTCTCAAGTCGCACACCGTAGGGAGGATTCGTAACGATGATGTTGGCAGCCTGATCGCCCTGCATCTCGCGCACGTCGCGCTGTTTGAAGGACAGCTTCACACCAGCCGTCCGGGCATTGGAACGGGCCATATCGAGCACATCCGGGTCGTTGTCGGCGGCAACGATGCGTGGGGACTGTCCGGAAGCCGCGCCGCGCAGTTCGCCGCGCATCGTCTTCAGCGTGTCGGCGTCATCGGGGTCAAAGTTGACCCACCTCTCGAATCCAAACTGCTTACGTGTCAGGCCGGGCGCCATGTTGCGTGCCCAGAGAGCGGCTTCGATGGCGATCGTGCCGGAGCCGCACATGGGATCGACGAGTGTGGTGGTCTTGTCCCAGCGCGACATGCGCAGGATGGCGGCCGCCAGTGTTTCCCTGAGCGGGGCCTCACCGGCGTCTTTGCGATAGCCGCGTCGGTGCAGGGGCGCGCCCGAGAGATCGACGTAGACTGCGGCCTTGTTGTTGGCGAGATAGAGGAAGATGCGAATGTCTGGATCGTCGCGATCAACCGAAGGGCGGCGCCCGGATGTCGCGCGCACCTGGTCAACGATGGCATCCTTCACCTTGAGCGCCGCAAAGCCGCTGTGGGTGATGGTGCTGGCGATGCATGCTGCGCTGACGGAGATCGTATGGTCGGGCGTGAGAAAGGCCGACCAGTCGATCGCATGCGCACCGTCGAAAAGCGCCTGTTCGGAAGGGCAGGGGAAGCGTCCGAGCAGGAGTTGGATGCGCTGGGCAATCCGGCTCTCCAGGCAGGCCCGCCATCCCTCCGACGGCTCCCCTCGAAACGGAATCCCGCCGCGATTCAGCCGTACACTGGCAAACCCCAGCTCCCGCAGCTCCTCACACAGAGCCCTCTCGGTTCCCGGAATCGCCGCCGCATAAAATTCCAACTTCTCCATAGCGCTCCAACGGTAGCATGGATGGGGTGGGCGGTCCACTTTGATGCGTAGGAGTCTGCTCTGAGCTGCTGTTTTGGCGGGGAAGTTGGCGACGGGGAGGGGGACGGAACAGGAGAAGGAACGGCTGAAGGTGGTGGCAGCGAGGATGTGAGTGGAGTCCTTTTGGCAGGTTGACACGTTGTACGAAGTACGATACATTGTAAGGCAGTTGAGATGATTACGTTTACAGAGCATCCAGTATTCACGAAGCGTATTTCGGAGCTGCTCTCGGATGAGGAGTACCGGGAGTTCCAGACAGACTTGGCGGCAAACCCGCAAACCGGGGATGTGATTCCAGGACTCGGGGGCTTACGGAAGATCAGGTTGGCGTTGCCGGGACGCGGGAAGCGCGGTGGCGCGCGGGTGCTGTACCTGCTTTTTCTGAATGCGGAGACCGTCTTTCTGCTGTACGTCTTCACGAAGGGCGAGTTTGGAGACCTGCCGCCGGACAAGAAGCGGGTCATAAAGGCGCTTGTTGAAGAGATCAAGAAGGAGTTCAAGTGATGAAGGCAAAAGATATCGATTTGAATGCCGATGATTTGATCCAGGCGTTGACGGATGTACGGGATCATGTCACAGGGCGTCGCAAGGTCACGATGCGTACGACCAAGGTTGCGCTGCCGAAGCCGGTTGAGGAGATCCGGCCTCAGGAAGTTCGTGAAATCCGTGCCAAACTCAAGGTAAGCCAAGCTGTTTTTTCCCGACTGCTGAACGTGCCGGTAGTGACCGAGGCGAGCTGGGAATCGGGGCGTCGGAACCCCAGTGGTGCTGCCCTGCGGCTTCTACAGATTGCCAAGAATGAGCCCGATGTACTGCTGGCCGCTGCAGAGGCGTGAGTCCCTGTCCACCGAGGTATTCTACTTAGGGCGGCTGCGGGAGACTGGGTGAAGACGATTTCTAGAATCGGTTTCTATGCGCGGGTGTGGGTGGAGCCGAAGCGGGATGTTGCCCGGTCGTTTGGCGTCACGAGTGACCGGCTTTCGCGGTTATGTCGGCGGAATCAGATTCCTATTCCTCCCCAGGGGTTCTGGAATAGGGGTGCGGAGGATCGGGCCGCACGGGTGGAAGACCTGCCTCAGGCCGACATTGCTATGGCAAGAATAGCCAATAAGATGCCCAGAACAACCAACCCACCTACTAGACAAACAACTATCTTGCCCGCATCATCAAGCTCGCGGCTGTCTTGATAGCCTTCCGGATATGCAAGACAGTAGATGCCTAAGAAGACATTGGCTATGGGGATGAATGTAACAAGGGAAAGCCATCCGCTCGTTCCAGTGTTCTGCAGTCTGCAGACGATGGGTATTATGTATAGCATGCCAAAGACTACACCGAGTACTGTGTGGCCCTCGACGCTTCCAACGAGTGCCGCAAGGAGACCGTGAAGAAGGCCGATAGCGAAGGTCACGCCGACATAGGCCAGACGGGTGAGACCTCCGTAGACCTTCTTCTTTGCCGATCCCAACGGCTTCCCACAGTGTTGGCAGAATGCGCCCGTGGCACGATGGATGCGACCGCAGTGAAGACAGACGCGCTCGCCGCCTTCTTGGTTATTGGAGCTTCCTGCTGCTGAAGAGGGGTCAGGAAGCGGCGTTTGTCCTTCCTCTCGAGGTGTGGCTGCCGCCCCCGCCATGGGGCCTAGCACCTGAGAGGCTAGGACCCATACGTCTTCGCCTTCTTTGCAGAGCGGAACGTCTTCTGGTAGCTGCCGCGACAGAATCATGGAGCGTACCGTCTCCAAACCAACGGGACCTGCGAAGGATTCCCCTTCTGCGTAGTACCACATCTCAGCCGCAGCGGTCTGCTCGGCAATTACATCTTTGCGGATCGCCACATCAAGCACGACCTCTGCGGCAAGGGGCTTCTCCCTGATGGTCCATACGGTAGACGGAGTGACACTCAGGCTTCCCTGTTGGACCGGTTCCTCACGGGGGATCTGCCACCTGATGGTTAGATCTTCAAGGACACCGGCATAGAGCGTGCCGTGTGTGCCCTCATCGGGAGTGCCTGTAACCGATTGCCCGAAATCCTCAATGCTGAACTCGAGCGCACGATCTGAGTCCACATGAACGATGGATCGAACAAACATCGCCTTCTTGAGCGTGCAGCTCGTAACACCGTCAACGGTTTCGGGCTTCACATCAACCCTGCAGTCCACACGGTGGTCGCCGAGCGTCTTGATCTCTGCGCAGATCCATCCCTCTTGTTTGACGGGCACGATGGCATCTCCGTTCAGCGTGATCTCATGGAAGACGGTGCCTTCGGGGAAAAGAGGGACCATGGACGTCGTCGTGCGGTCGATCTTCAAGACCTTGAGGCCGTACTCAAATCTGGCCCTGCACTTATCATCCGCCACGTGGACGTAGGCATGCCACTCGCCCGGTACGATGTAGACTGGCGCCGATGCATCGCCATGGCGAGTGGTGAGCAGGCCGAACGCGCCGATACAGAGCAGAATCGCCGCGACACCCCCCGCCGTGACCAGTCGCCTTCTCGTTGTAATTCGTCTGTGCATCATCTCGCGCACAACCTCCGCTTGTCTGTACGTATAGTCGCACGCCGTCAGAATTCAGTGTGTAACGTGTTTGTAACGGAAGAAGGTCTTGATTCGGCGGCGCGAAAGGGGTTCAATGGTGGGCCTTTTGCATTCTTAGAGAGAACGGATGGATGACTATGGAAGCAGAACATCACGAAGCGCATCACGGAGAGCACCACGGAGACCATCCGGAGGGTGGGATACCGGAACTGGAAATGGTCAAGGCCTTCTGGCGTGAGCGCGGGACACACATTACGATTGTGGCGGCCGTGATTGCCGTGGCCGTATTTGGCAGCAACATGGTCCGGTCGCACAAGCGGCGCTCGATTACCGATGCCTCGGCACAACTGGCAGCGGCCCGGTCGATCCAGGATTTGGAAGCGATCGTGGCCGACTACGGCTCTACACCTTCGGCACCCCTGGCGCTGCTTCAGCTTGCCAAGACCTCCTACGACATGGGCAACTTCAGTGGTGCCATGATGCACTACGAGGGTTTTGCTGATAAGTATGCCGATCACGAGCTGGCCAGTGTGGCCGAGGTGGGACTGATCCACTGCCGCGAAGCGCGTGGTGAGTTGCAGGCCGCCGCGTCAGAGTTCAAGGCGTTCGCAGAGGCGAATCCGGCCGACTTCCTGGCACCCACGGCACAGCTGGGCCAGGCACGCTGCCTTGAGCAGCTCGGGCAGTTTGATGATGCCCGAATCATCTACGAGAACATGGTGGCCGACTTGAGCGACGACAGCATGTGGGGTGATCGCGCGGCGGAACAGCTCGAAACACTGGAAGACCGGCAGGAGCTCTACCTCAATCCGCCCCCCGTCGCGGCGCCCGCCATGCCCGGGTTTGCACTGCCGGAGTCGTTGGGTGCGCCGGCGACCAGTCTGGAGCCGATTACGATTCCGGCCGGGGGAAGTGATCAGTGATCAGTATTCAGTGATCAGTCGCTGCTGAATCACACTCTTCTCACGAGCACGGTGAGGCGCTATGCCCAAGACACACGGGGTCTGACTCTCTCAGCCAACTCCCACTGATCACTGGTCACTGATCACTTCTCTTCGCTCTTCTCCGTGTTCTCTTTTGAAGCGAGGGTGTCCTCCAGCTCCTTCTTTCCTTCTTCTTTGCCCTTCTTGAACTCGCTCAGGCTGCGTCCCAGTGAGCGGGACAGCTCGGGCAGGCGCTTGGCGCCAAAGAGCAGAAGAATGACGATGAGAACAACCAGAATCTCGATAGGGCCCGGGGTGCCAGAGAAGAAAGCGATCATGTCCAAGTCTCCTTATGCGTTGATACTGCCACCATTCTGGTGTTGTGGCAAGGCCCCTTGAAGGGGGATTGAACCACGGAGGCACAGAGGCACGGAGGGAACAGGTTGGAGAAGGTCACGAGAATCGGGCGCCGTGAATACACGACACCCCGATTCTCGTGACGTTGTCCTGGGGAGGAAGAGGAGTTCACTGAGCGCCTTTATCAGTTCTCTTCCCTCTCCCTGGAGCAACGTTTCGGAAATCGTTCAGCGAGGTATTCCTCGTTGGGCTATTTCCGAAACATCTCCTCTCCTCCGTGCCTTCGTGCCTCCGTGGTTTTGCCTACCTCTGCCGCATGGCGCGGGCGGCTTCGCGATCGGAGGTGCGGCGCTTGATGGTCTCGCGCTTGTCGTGGGACTGCTTGCCGCGGCAGGTGCCGATCTCCACTTTGACTTTGCCGCGCCGGAACTGCATGGAAAGAGGTACCAGGGAGAGGCCTTTCTGTTCGGCCTGGGCCTGGAGTTTGTGGATCTCGGCCTTGTGCAGCAGCAGGCGCCGCGGCCGCTCGGGATCGTGGTTGAACTGGTTGCCGTGGTCGTAGGGCGAGATGTTCAGGCCCAACAGCCAGGCTTCGCCCTTATCAATACGGGCATAGGCGCCGGTCATGCTGATGTGACCGAGACGAATAGATTTCACCTCGGTACCACGCAGTTCGATGCCGGCCTCGACACGTTCGAGTACGTGGTAATCCCGCAAGGCCCGTCGATTGACGGTGATTTGGCGGGACGACACGGTTTAGTCCTCGGCAGTGAAATCCAGCTCGGCGATGATCTTGCCCTGGGCGATCTCACGAAGGGCGGTATCGACCCTGTCCTCGTTGGGATCTTCGGGGCGTACGTAGGGCCGGAAACCGGCATTGAGCTGCTTCACGCGTTTCGACACCATATTAATTAGAACGGGAATACTCGTTACCCGGTCTTTGGCTTGGTCAAGGAGTTCTGTGTTCAAAAAGCTACCCTCCGCTGAGAAAAAAAATGAACGGGGCGCATTGTATGCGCCCCGTTCTCATAGGTCAAACGGCAAAAGCGACTTACATCATGCCGCCCATACCACCCATGCCGCCCATGCCGCCCATATCAGGGGCGCCACCAGGCATCGGCTTCGGCTCTTCCGGAATCTCCGTGACCATGCACTCGGTCGTGAGGAGCAGGCCGGAGATGCTTGCCGCGTTCTGCAGGGCAGAGCGGGTCACCTTGGCCGGATCCAGCACGCCGGCTGCGATCATGTCGGTGTACTCACCGGTTGCCACGTTGAAGCCCTTCACGCCCTTGGCCTTCTTGACTTCCTGGACAACAATGGCACCTTCCATGCCGGCGTTGGCCACGAGCTGACGCAGCGGGGCTTCCATCGCGGCACGCACGATCTCAACACCCACGGCCTCGTCGCCGGTCGCCTCGACCTTGTCGAGCGACTTCTGAGCACGCAGCAGCGCAACGCCGCCACCCGCCACAACGCCTTCTTCGACCGCGGCACGCGTGGCGTGCAGCGCGTCCTCGACGCGGGCCTTCTTCTCTTTCATCTCGGTCTCGGTCGCCGCACCAACGTTGATCACAGCCACACCGCCGGCCAACTTCGCCAGACGCTCCTGGAGCTTCTCGCGGTCGTAGTCGGAGGTGGTCTCTTCGATCTGACGCTTGATCTGTGTGACGCGGCCCTGAATATCAGAGGTCTTGCCGGCGCCTTCAACGATCGTCGTGTTTTCTTTGTCGATCGTGATACGCTTCGCGCCACCCAGGTCTTCCAGTGTAACGTTCTCGAGCTTGATGCCGAGATCCTCGGTCAGGCAGCGCCCGCCGGTCAGGATCGCGATATCTTCGAGCATGGCCTTGCGGCGATCGCCAAAGCCGGGGGCCTTGACCGCACAGCACTGCAGCGTACCGCGCAGACGGTTCACGACGAGAGTCGCGAGCGCTTCGCCTTCGACGTCTTCAGCGATGATCATGAGCGGCTTGCCACTCTTGGCCACCGTCTGGAGCAGCGGGAGCAGGTCCTGAAGGTTCGAGATCTTCTTCTCGTGGATGAGGATCAGTGCGTCTTCGAGGATCGCATCCATGCTGTCGGCGTTCGTCACGAAGTAAGGCGAGAGGTAGCCCTTATCGAACTGCATGCCTTCAACCACGTCCAGGGTCGTCTCGATCGTCTTGGCCTCTTCGACCGTGATCGTTCCGTCCTTGCCCACCTTGTCCATCGCGTCGGCAATGATGTCACCAATCATGGTGTCGCCGTTGGCCGAAATGGTCGCCACCTGGGCGATCTCGGTGTGCTCCTTGACCTTCTTGGACTGCTTGGCGATGGCTGCAACGACAGCCGTGGTGGCCTTGTCGATACCGCGCTTGAGGCTCATCGGGTTGGCGCCAGCCGTAACGTTCTTCAGACCTTCGCGGTAAACCGCCTCGGCCAGGAGTGTTGCAGTCGTGGTTCCGTCACCGGCGATGTCGCTGGTCTTGCTTGCCACTTCGCGCACCATCTGGGCGCCCATGTTCTCGAACTTATCCGGAAGCTCGATCTCCTTCGCAACCGTTACACCATCCTTGGTGATGGTCGGGGAGCCGAAGCTCTTGTCGAGGATCACGTTGCGTCCGCAGGGACCGAGCGTGGTCTTGACTGCTTTGCTTAACTTCTCAACGCCGGTCAGAATCGCCAACCGCGCGTCACTATCATACTTCATCTGCTTAGCCATTGCACAAACTCCTGTGTTTATAAATCGACGTTAGCCAATCACGGCGAGGATGTCATCCTCACGCACGATCTGGTACGTCTTGTCATCAAGTTTCACTTCCGTGCCGCCGTACTTCGGCATCAGCACGATGTCACCCTTCTTCACGTTGAACGGGATGACCTTGCCGTCATCGTCCAGCTTGCCGGTGCCGACCGCAATGATCTTGCCCTCCTGGGGCTTCTCCTTGGCTGTGTCAGGGATGATAATTCCACCCTTTGCGACCTCGGCTTCCTCGACGGGCTCCACGAGCACGCGATCTCCCAACGGTTTGATCTTCATACTACTCCTACTCCTCTGTTCTGTTGTTGTGAACACTTCCGACCCCGCAGGAGCGGGGCCCCTCTTACTTCTTGTCGTCGTCAACCATCTCGAAGTCGGCGTCGATCACTTCGCCTTCTTCTTCCTTCTTCTCTTCGGCTTGCGCCTCGCCGGCAGCGGCTTCGCCTTCGGGGGCCGCGCCGCCCTCGGCACCAGCCTCGCCCTCGGGGCCGGCCTGCGAGTAGAGATCAGCCGAGATGGCCTGCATCTGCGTGTTGAGCGCTTCCATCTTGGCCTTCATCGCATCGGTGTCATCCGACGTGATCGCCGTCTTAAGCTCTTCGATCGCTGCCTCGACTCCGCTCTTCTTGTCGTCCGGCACCTTCTCGCCCTGCTCCTTGAGCAGTTTCTCGGTCTGGTAGACAGCGCTCTCGGCCATGTTCTTGGTCTCGACCGACTCGCGCTTCTTGGAATCTTCCTCGGCATGCGCCTCGGCGTCCTTCACCATGGCTTCGATGTCCTTGTCATCCAGCCCGCTGGAGGCGGTGATCGTGATCTTCTGCTCCTTGCCCGTGCCCATATCCTTGGCCGAGACATGCAGAATGCCGTTGGGATCGATGTCAAAGGTCACCTCGATCTGCGGCACGCCGCGTGCGGCCGGCGGAATGCCATCGAGATGGAAACGGCCGATCGACTTGTTGTCGCCCGCCATCTTGCGTTCGCCCTGCAGGACGTGAATTTCCACGGTAGGCTGGTTATCCGCCGCCGTGCTGAAGATCTCACTCTTCTTCGTGGGAATCGTGGTATTGCGCTCTATCAGATGCGTGCAGATACCACCCAGGGTCTCGATGCCCATCGAGAGTGGCGTAACGTCCAGAAGAACAACGTCCTGGTTGACCTCGCCTTTCAGGACGCCTCCCTGGATGCCGGCACCAATCGCGACGACCTCGTCCGGGTTGACGCCCTTGTGCGGCTCCTTGCCGAAGACATCCTTCGCCATCTCCACGACCTTCGGCATACGGGTCATGCCGCCAACCAGGATCACCTCGTCAACTGCGCTGATCTTCGCGTCACGCAGACAGTTGGCGCAGGGGCCCTTGGTCCGCTCCAGTAGGGCCTCGCAGAGCTGCTCAAGCTTGGCGCGTGAAAGGTTGACGTTCAGGTGCTTCGGACCAGCCGCGTCCGCCGTGATAAACGGCAGGTTGATATCGGTTTGCTGTGAGCTGGAGAGTTCGCACTTGGCCTTTTCGGCAGCTTCCTTGAGGCGTTGGAGCGCCATCGGGTCCTGCGAAAGGTCAACCGTGTTCTCCTTCTTGAACGCCTCCACCAGCCAGTCGATGATCATCTGGTCGAAATCGTCACCGCCGAGGTGTGTGTCGCCGTTGGTGGCTTTTACCTCGAACACGCCATCACCGATATCGAGTGCGGAAACGTCAAATGTACCGCCACCCAAGTCGTAGACGGCAATCTTCTCGTCCTTCTTCTTGTCCAGTCCGTACGCCAGCGAGGCCGCGGTCGGCTCGTTGATGATACGTAACACTTCCAGGCCCGCGATTTTGCCCGCGTCCTTCGTTGCCTGGCGCTGCGAGTCATTGAAGTAGGCCGGCACTGTCACAACCGCCTCCGTGATGGTCTCGCCGAGGTAGGCTTCGGCGTCCGCCTTCATCTTCTGAAGGATCATCGAGCAGATCTCGGGAGGGGAGTAGGTCTTGTCCTCGATCTTCACGTGCGCATCGCCGTTGGATGCCTTGACGACCTCATAGGGCACCAGCGTGCTCTCGTGCGCGACCTCATCGAACTTGCGCCCCATGAAGCGCTTGATCGAAAAGACCGTGTGCTCCGGGTTTGTTACAGCCTGGCGTTTGGCTGGCTGGCCGACCAGGCGCTCACCGCTCTTGGCAAACGCCACGATCGACGGCGTTGTCCGCTGGCCTTCGGCATTCGGCACCACCACCGGCTCACCGCCCTCAATGACCGCCATGCAGGAGTTCGTTGTTCCTAAATCAATTCCAAGTACTTTCGACATGATCTTCCTTTCTAGTCACACAAAGTCACCTCAAAACATACGCAATGCCCGTGCCAAGATGGAGCTAGTCTTCTCTGGTCGCGCCGTAAGTCACTGTGTTGGAACTATATATAACTTATCAACAAGCAGGTGATGCTGAAGCGAGGTGTGCGGCGACAGGGACACAATGTCCCGCTTGGCCCGCTGCAGGGCCTGTGTGTGTCATAATGGCGCATATCGGCATGGCTGTGGTTGGGCGTGGAGCGGCCCGCTCGGAGATCGGGCCCTACCTTGCGTAGGGTACTGTCCGGGGCAATGAAGGGGGTGCTCTGCGCGGGCCAGAGAAATATGTTTTATAGCTTGTAATAACATACGGAATATCGTATGCATGTGATGTGATATGAGGAGGTGAGTCTCTTATGGACACGATAATATCAGTGCAAGATATTCGAACATCACTGGCATCCATTGCCAAGCGTGCTGAAGCCGGAGAGACCTTTATGGTAATCCGCAACTCAAAGCCGGCATTCATGATTGCGCCGGTTGATCCGGCTGCAGTTGTGCGAGAAGCGACCGTGGCCTATACGACCGGGGCTGAGCCCCCGAAGGGCAAGCATTCAGGGTTGGCAGTCCAGGCAAGTCGCAGTCCACTACGCCAGGATTCGTCGCTCAAGGGGGCGCATTTCGTTTCCGATCCATGCTCTCCGGTCGATGAGCGCGATTGGCCGAAGGAGCTGCGCTGATGCTGTTACTCGACACGCATACATTCGTGTGGCTTGCCTCTGACCTGTCTGAGCTCTCGGGAAAAGCCAGGAAGGTCATCGCGGAGGAGCGGGACTCGCTCTTCATCTCCGGTATCACCGGATTGGAAATCGGACTTGCAGCCAAACGCAAGCGTCTTGTCCTGCCAGTGGATCCGGACGCGTTTGTGCAGAAAGCCATGCTGCAGCACGGGATCCGGCAGATAGCAGTCTCGGCAGAGATCGGATGCCAGGCAGCCCTGCTACCCGACATTCACAATGATCCGTTCGATCGCATTATCATAGCGACGGCCGTCCGGCATGGGATGCAACTCATCTCGAAAGATCGCACCATCCCGCAGTATCCGGATCTAGAAGTGATCTGGTAGTGTCGTCCGCCATGAGCCATTTCCGTTGAACGACTCACCCCTCTCCTCTATGCTCTCACTCAATGACGAAGGGTCCACACAAGTCGGAGGCGGTTCTTTCCGGATGGCGCGGGTGCTATGGCGTTGACCTGCAGGGGGAACGCTGTATGGCGGTCCGCGCCGAGCGCGTGCGAGGGCGGGTGGTCTGCTCCCCGGTTGATGCGGGTGCGATCGAACGACTCGCGGCCGAGGGGCTGCCGACTGTAGGCGTCATGTCGGAGCGCGAGAGCTTCACGCGCTGGGTTGAAGCGCCCTACGCCTCCACATCGAAGGCGCGGAAGGTCTTCCCCACCTTGCTCGATATTCAGCTGCCTTTTGCTCTGGATGACTGTGTTCATACCTTTATCGACGTCGGGCGCACACCAGAGGGCTCCAGTCGTGGCCTGGCCGCAGCCGCACGCCGCACGCACGTGAACGACAAGCTTGCCGCCTTTGAAACCCGCGGACTCGATCCGGCCGTGCTCGACCAGGCTGGACTGGCACTCTGGACGCAAGCCCTGCGCGAATGCCCGCCGACCGGTCTCTCAACGCCGCGTGTTGTGGCCTGGCTCGATGAGTCACACCTGACTCTCGTGAAGGGGCAGGGCACGGTCTTCGTGTCCGCTCACACCGTGCGCGCGGATGATACCGATCGCATACGCCATCTTACAGGACCCGGCGAAGAGGGTGGGGCGCCCTCCATGTGGATCTGGTCCGGTCCCGCCGCCACGCCCGAACGCGTTGACGCGCTCTGGCTGGCGCTCGGAGAGCCTGGAACACGGCAGACCGCAGATGATCCTGCCTCCTTCCTGGTGCGCGCCATTGCGACGCGCGCGCTGCTGCCCGGTCCCTACCGCTCTAACCTACGCCGTGACGACCTTACCCATGCCGATCTGAAGCGCCGCGACCGCCGCCGCGGAATCCTTGCCCTTTCCCTGGCGCTCGGAGCCGCCTTGCTGCTGGTCGCGGCCGATGGTGTGGCACTGTGGACCTTGCAGACCCGCACCCGCTCGGTGACACAGAGCGTCTCCGGCGAGATCGATGTCCTGGCCGGCTACCATGTGACCGCGCGTGGACGCGACGCGTTGCGGGCGGTGCAGGATTCCGTGCAGGAACGCAGAGACCGGATGGCGCCGTTCGTGACTGCAATGGAACCATCGCTCATCACGACCTTGGTGAGCCTGATGGAGACAGCGGCTTCGAACGGTCTGTACCTTGATACGGTTCTGCTGAGTCCGGAGCGTACCGAAGTGCGCGGCACTTCTCCCGACTGGACCCGCTGCGAGGTGATCCTTCCGCTTCTGTCTGAATCGGGCCTGCCGCCGGAACTCAAGCGCGGCGATGCCCTCGCCAGCGAGCGAATCCCCTTTACGATTCTGAAGGGGGGTGCACGATGAACCGTCTCTGGATCACGCGCCTCTCCACGCTGCTGGTTCTGGCCGCGCTTGCCGGCGCGGCAGGCCTAACCCTCTATACGCTCAAACAGGCAGACGCTTATCGTACCACCATGGCGCGCCGCACCAAGGACCTGGAAGGTCTCGCTGCCGTGCGGGCCGACTTGGCCGTTTATGAAACAGCGACCGCCGTTTTTGAGTCGTGCCAGGCCGCTCCGCCTCCGCTCAGAGCTCTGATCAGTGGCCTGCTCCCGGCGGGACAGGCACCGGAGATGCGCGATCTCACTGAGGAGGGGCCATCCGGCTGGAAACGGGCCCGCTTCGAACTGTCGTTCGACCAGGTGCCCGCGGTCGATGCGCTCAAGTTGGCGCTCGCGGCTGAGAAGCCCGTACGCGACAAGACGGGCTGCGAGCGTCCCGGCTGGCGCCTCGTCAAGTGCGCCATCCGTCCCGCCCCCGGTCGCCCGGGGATAGGGCGAGTGGTGCTGGTGATGGAGGCGCTGGTGAGGGAGTAGGGAAACGAGAGAACAGCCGAACAATCGAACAATCGAACAGCCGAACTACGAACGGGAGAGAGAATCTCTCGCGACGGCGCAACGGTGCTAAGGAACGGGGAGTAGGTGTCATGGCCGTAATGGAACAGATCAGGAAGCGGTACTCGGTGCGGAAGTATGAAGATCGTGCGGTTGAGTCTGAGAAACTCGCAGCTGTACTCGAAGCGGCACGTTTGGCGCCTTCGGCGCGCAACGTACAGGAGTGGCGCTTTGTGGTGGTGCAGGACGCCGCCATGCGGGCGGAGCTGGTTGAAGCCGCGAATGGACAGAAATTCGTCGGCGCCGCTCCAGTGGTGATTGTCTGCTGTGCCGTCGACACCAACTACGTCATGCGCTGCGGCCAGTGCGCCCATCCGATCGATCTCGCGATCGCCATCGAACACATGGCGCTGCAGGCCGTAGAAGAAGGACTCGGTACCTGTTGGATCGGCTCTTTCTTCCCCGACAAGATCCGCGCCCTGCTCAACATCCCCGACGACATCATGGTCGTAGAACTCCTCACCCTCGGCTACCCCGCCGACACCGCCCCCGACAAGAAGCGCGTCCCCCTGTCCGACATCGTCAGCCACGAGACATGGGGCTTCTGAGCGGGCGAGGGGAGAACCACGAATGAACGCGAGTAGACATAGCGCGGCATAGCCGCAACCAAAAGAGATAAGAGAACCACGGATTACACTGATTGCACGGATAAGGGAAGTCAATATCCAGCAGCCAACAGCCGGAGCGAAGCGGAGACAGGCTTGAGCGAAGCGAAAGCAGTGACCGCAGGGAACGGCAACGAATGTCCAATATCCAAGGTAAGAATTGAACCGATACACACGGGAATCGCGCAGGGGTCGGTGAAGTCTAGCAGAAGTGCCCCCCTTGGAAATTGCCTCTCCGCTGCGCTCCGTTGCTGTTCGGCTACGAACAGCCTAGCTCCCGTTGGTCGGTTGGATTTGAGTGTTGGCTGTTGGATATTCAGGTTGGCCAGAGCGCAGACATTCTCTCGAATGAGGTCGAATTTGAGAAAAGTTGGCTCCATTCGTTTACTCGTGATACATGTTGACAATCAAGAGGTTGTGAGAGCGTTCCAGAAAAAAGCGTGCAAGGAAAACACGGTTTTGAAGGATTGTAGTACGAATAGATCAGCTACAGCCAAGAGATGGCCACCCACAGGTACACGGGAGTGGGCTGCCAGTAATGTTAACATCCAGGATGGTTGCGAACATGGCTGCCGTTACTGCTATGCCAAGACGATGGCAATTCGCTTCAAGCGCATGACCTCAGAGACGTGGCAGGAGCCGCGGCTACGGGAACGCGATGTCAATCGCGGGTTCGCGAAGAGGTCCGGCCGGATCATGTTCCCGACAGCACATGACATTACCGAGAAGAATATCGATGCGTGTCTGACCGTGTTGAAGCTGATGCTGGAAGCTGGTAACGACGTGTTGATCGTCTCCAAGCCTTGTCTCCCGTGTGTTGAGCGGCTGTGCGCTCAACTGGATCCCTATCGAGGTCAGATCGTCTTCCGCTTTTCAATTGGTTCAGCGAGTTCCCCTGTTCTGAAGTTTTGGGAGCCGGGAGCTCCGACATTTGAGCAGCGCCTATCCTGTCTCAAAGCAGCGTTCCTCCGGGATTTCGAAACCAGTGTGTCTTGCGAGCCGATGTTGGACGACCGGATCGACCGTGTTGTCGATGCCGTCCATCCATATGTCACAGATTCCATCTGGCTGGGGAAGATCAACAGGCTCCGCAGTATTCTTCCGCAAAACTGCCCGAACGACCCAAAAACGGTGCGCAAGGGCGAAGCCCTGATGGAAGCACAGAACGACGATGCCATCCGTGCTCTCTACAAGCGCTACTGCCACGACCCGAAGATCAAGTGGAAAGACAGCATCAAGGAAGTCGTGGGGCTGGATCGTCCCGTCTCTGTAGGTCTGGACGAATAGGCCATCGAAGACCGTGGAGAAGACCTGTACATAGGTCACTCCAAGTAACATATAGGCAACTGGAGCGCTGTCATGTTGCTCGGCGGAAAGGGCAACTGTGATCCTGCTTTCTGCGCACAAGGGGGCGCACTATGCGAAGCTGTGTGTCGAGGGTCTGTTGGAAATGTCTCGACGGGGGTGGCATCACTCTTTGGGTCGCGGATTTGGCGTGTGTCCTTTCCGAGTCCCTGCGCGATCTGATCGGTTTTCAGAATACTGCAGTGTCAATAGTGAGAAGGATGACATTATGTATATCTACCTATCACTAAGCATGTTGCATGAAGTATTGTAAAGACTTGTAAAGGTTTATACGCGATGCTATGGTGCACATATCGAGCTAAGGAATGGAAAAGAGGGCAGATGCTTCATACATGACGATTGAAGAGGCGTGCAAACTTCTTAAAGTCAGTCGCCCCACTCTCAATTCATACCGCAAGAAATATGGAATCAAAGAAAGCAGAGTGAAAAGAGAAGTTCGACTAGACAAACTCGACGTCCTCAAGAAGCTCTACTTGCCGAGCAAAGACACTGCCCCGGAATTGATATTCACCGTTGCCAATACCTTCGACGTAGATGACTGTGAAATAACGAAAGATGTGTTCGATTTCAGGCGGATTAGGGAGATAGATCCTTTCGGAGCAATATGCCTACTTTGCCGGATCAAGACCCGGATTCGAAATCGAGGAGCTGTCAGTCTTCTGTCTGATAAACGCTCGACGTCTGCCTACTTGCGGGACATCGGTCTCTTTGCGGAGCTGAACAGACGATTCGCAGCAGGTTCATTTTGACGACGCAGCGCTACTCAAGCCAGACCGCACTCCTGCCGACGTCATCCTCCCGCTTCATATCATTGGATACAGGGGTGGGGAGAAGGCAATATTGGATGTGCTCTACAGACAGCTCGCAGTACAAGGCTTTTCGGAGGACCTGCGCAGCTCTCTTGGCTGGGTTTTGGGAGAATTGGCTGACAACGTGGCTACTCATGCAACCGGACCATGCTACGTCATGCTCACCAGCAGAGAGACAGACCAGAAGATTCTCGTGCTAACCGTGGGAGACATTGGAGTAGGCATACCGAGAAGAATCAAGTCCAAGGCCGCATACAGCGGACTGTCCGACATGCAGGCACTTATATGGGCATTCAAATCTGGTGTATCCTCCTGGGATGACGAATATGAACGGGGAAAGGGGCTTAACGATATTCTCGGGGTGGCGAAAGGTAATCTTGGGAACGTTAGAGCTGAATCGAACGGGCGTGCTGTCCGCTTCGATTTCAAAAGAGGTCCGCATTGCTGTTTAGTTGGAAGTGCAGGTACGCAGTCAGATGGGACTCGCTACTGTATCGTTCTTACAGACTCAGAATTCGCTGCCACGACAAAGCGCGAGATTGATCAGATGCTAGACACATTCCTGGAGGAGCTATGACAAATGTTAAGATGAGTCAGTTTGGCTCTACGCTGACTGATAGAGAGGACGGCAAAAGAGCGGCCCTATCGATCCTGGAGCGCACGCCACCGCCGGTGCAACTGGATTTCGCAGGTGTCGTGGCACTCGGTTCTTCGTTCGGTGAAGAGGTCGTCCGTAGCATAGCCAAGAACCAAAACGACACCGTTGCTATTGTCAACGCCAGCAATGTTGTGCGAAATTCGCTATATCGCATTGCGGAAGGCACATCCATACACCTTTCTTTTGAGGTGTAAACTAGGCCTTAACTTAGTCGTTGAGTGCGTGTCCCCACTTGTTCCTTGGAGAATAACCGATCACCGACGCGAACTCGTTCGTAATGGCTGGGTCGGCTTCTCTTTTCTCGCCGATGACGCGGCCATCGAACTAGGTATTCTACACCACCATGTCGCCGTGGGAGCACCAACTGCTGCCCCGGTAGGTATCGGCTCACGGGCTAGGTCGTGGAGCTTATAGACGACATAGCCGTTGTGGGGCTCCTTGCGATTGGCTATAATCTGAATTCCGTTCCCTATAGAAATGTGTCCCACTGACCTGTATGGTCAGCTGCCGTAGGTATCTTCATAAAGCCGACGAACAGAACTCTCGTAACCGGATTGATGGCCTTGGCATGTCTTCCGCTCATGGCTGCGGATGCTGCTCTGGATCCTGCGCAGGCCCTGCTTCCACCTGAAGACGAGCCGGACATGCCGGACGAAGCACTGGCGCCTGGCGAAAGGCCCTCTCTGGTGCAGCAGCCGACCGGTCCGAACGTCGAGCTGAGCGGGATGGAGAGTGTGGCGGGTACGTGGATCTCGCAAGGCCCCGGGCGGGCCACCGATGGACAGGTTGAGAATGTATCCCCCGGTGACGATGTTGTGGGTGCGGTTCACACCGTGCTCCCGCATCCGGTTAATGCTGATATTCTGTACGCCGGTACTGTAAACGGCGGCGTCTGGCTTACCACGAACGCAACATCCGTTTACCCTGTCTGGACTGCGTTGACCGACGATCAACCGTCGCTCTCGATCGGGGCGATGGAGTATGATCGCAGCGACACCAATCATCAGACGATCGTGGTCGGTTTTGGCCGCTACAGCAGCTTCTCGCGAAGGGGCACCACGCTGGCGCCCGGCCTGATTCGTACCGTTGATGGCGGTGCGAGCTGGAGCGCCATTGACGACCCGCTTCTGGACGGCGAGGGCTGCGCGGGAATCTATGCCTGCGGGACGGTGATCGTCTATGCCGGAAATGCCATAAGCGGGAGCGGCGGGCTCTATCGAAGCGCAGATACGGGCTCTACATGGACTGCGATTGACGGCGCCGGTGGTAGTGGACTGCCCAATGATGACGTGCATGATCTGACGTCGGATCCCAACAACACCAATCGGCTCTACCTATCGCTTGATGACACCGGCGTTTACCGGTCGGATGACATGGGGGGGACCTGGACGGATATCTCCGATACGACAATCAGCAATGTGTGCAGTGCCGGCGGCAACAACAATGCCGAGTTGGCGGTCTCTCCCGCGAACGGTCGGCTATACGCATCAATTGTGAACTATGGGCAGGCTGTCTACATCGGCTACACGGACAATCCCGGAGCGGCGACACCTGTATGGACCGAGATGGACATTCCCTGTATGCCCGCAACAGGCGGAAGTTCGTACACGATCATCGGTGCCACGGATGCATCTCCCATCGAGATCACTACTTCCGCAAACCACTCGTTTGATTCGGGCAACTGGGTCTCTATTAGCAATGTGACGGGCAATACTGCGGCCAACGGAGTCTTCGCAATTGATTATGTAGAAACGAATGCATTTACGCTGCGTTATTCGACCGGCAACGGGACCCATAGCGGGGGAGGGACCGCGACATCGGCCACGGTTATGAACCCGCGCGACAAGCCCGGTGGCCAAGGCGGCATTCACTTCGCAATCGTAGCGCACCCGACGGATACGAACACCGTCTTTGTCGGCGGAGATCGGCAGCCGGGCTCATTCCCCACGTTCATTGGAGCTTTAGATTACAGCGGCAACCTCTGGCGAGGCGACACGACTGTCAGCCGCACGATGGAGTGCCCTTCGCCACAGTGGGAGCACCTGACGCACTCAGATTCCGTCGCGGCCATACCTAGCGGCGGTACGGCAAGTAGCAGCAGCCCGCATGCCGACTCCCGTGAGATGGTGTTCGATGCCAACGGCGACATCATTGAGGGTGACGACGGAGGCATCTATCGTCGGACCAGCCCGCTTGACAACTCAGGCGACTGGGTCTCGATCATCGGGGATCTGCGCTGCTCTGAGCAGCACGACATCGCGTACGACCCCATTTCCGATATCATCATCAGTGGCAACCAGGACACCGGAACCACGTTTCAGAACGCTCCCGGATCAGCCGTCTGGAGCAGTCTGTCGACCGCCGACGGCGGCGATGTGGCCGTCTCGGTGGATCCGGACAATCCGGCCCAATCCGTGCGTTACAGCAGTTTTCAGAACCTGAGCACATTCCGGCGCGTCACCTACAATTCCGCAGGTAGCCCTGTTGCTGTGGCTTTCCCTTCACTGACCGTCACCAATGGTTCTGCCCTGTCCAAACAGTTTGTCACCCCGGTGGCGGTGAACAGAATCGATGCAAATCGCATCATTATCGGTGGTGACAACTCTCCCTACGAGTCGTTCAACCAGGGCGACACAATCGCTGAACTGAACACGAACCAGGGCGTCAGCGTCACCGGCTCCTCGGCCGGGCGCGCGATCGTCTACGGCGGTCGGAGTCAGGGGACAAACAATGCGGACGTGATCTACCTGTCATCCGGCAGCGAGATCTGGGTCCGCACAGCCGGCACCGGTGATCTGACCGAGTCGACAGCCTATCCCGGTGGATCGGTCCGAGGGCTGGTCATGGATCCGGAGGATTGGACAACTCTCTTTGTGGTGGACAGCGACCAGGTATTTTCAACGACGAATGCAGGGATAAGCTGGACGGATATCACGGGCGATCTCAGTGGTGCCGGCATGCGTTCGGTTGAGTGTATCCGGGATGGGACACGACTGGCCGTGGTGGTCGGCACAGGTTCCGGCATATACGGTGCGCGCAGCGATGACCTGACAGACTGGTTCAAGATCGGTGAGGGCATGCCGAACGCGCTGGCCTACGACATGACCTATGATGCCACGGACAATGTTGTTGTTGTGGGCACACTGGGACGTGGGGCGTGGTCGTATACCAATGCCACCCGTATTGTTACCGACCCGCTGCCTACGTTCCTGTTGGACACTGAAGTGGTCGGCAACGGAGCGGTGGACGTTTCCGATCAGCTCTTCTCTTCCGGTGTTGTAGCTGTCGTCAATGCAACAGCCGATCCGTACTTCCATCATGAGCGGTGGAGCGGCGACACGAACGGTGCCAGCGTCACGAGCAATCAGATCAGTGTAGTGATGGATCAGGCGCGGCAAGTCGTGGCACACTTCGATGAGAATCTCGTGACCAATGGGATGCCCGAGTGGTGGCTGGCCTCGTTTGGCTGGACTAATGACTTCATGACCGTGGCCACGAATGACACGGATGGCGACGGAATGCTTGCGTGGGAAGAATGGAATGCCGACACGATTCCCACCAATTTCGCTTCGGTGCTGAGCATCACGTACGTGACAGTGACGAATGGCGGTGTCCGCGTTGGCTGGAAGGGGGGCGTGGCTGCAACGCAGTACCTTGATTACGCAGACGATCTGCTGGAGACGCCCGATCCCTGGCACACCTTGCTCACAAGTCCGCCGCCCACAGCCGTCTCAACGACCTATCAACACAGCGGCAGTGTGACGGGACGCTTCTACCGTCTGCGGGCAGTTCGTCCCTGATCGTCTCAAGTTGGGGGGCGTTTCCGGCGCGAGGTCCTTGGGTCGTGTGGGAAGGCAGCAGAGGCTTGACCTCCATGTGAAGGCCCCGTAGGGTTCCGCTTTTGCGAATAATAGAGGAAGCCCACCATGATTCACCAGAACGTCGAACTTCACAATGTAGCCGAGACCACTCCCCGCGATGGTGGGGTTGCGTTGCAGCGTGTTCCAGGATCCTTGCGGGCGCATCTCAACGAGGGCGCGCAGTTCAAGGTCATGCAACCGGGCAGTGGCGAGATCCGTTTTGCATTGGACCGTGGCGCCGGTGCCAGCGTTACGCTTTCAACCGTACCCAGCGACAACTGGGGGGAAGAGACGGCCGTGACGGTCTTCTTCGGTGACTATCGGCATGATATGGTGACGATCGGGCCCGATCCGGTGACGATCGAAATCGGGTGGAGTGAGCAGCTTCTGGCTTGCTACGACGAAGTCCTGAAGATTCCGCACGCCTTCTCTCCCAATGTGGTTCGCCTCATGATGCGGGGCGCGCAGGTGGTCTTTCATCGTGCCGAGGGCACTGGCGTGCGTCCACCCACCCGTGATGAACTGCCGGGCACGCGTTACCTGGCCTACGGCACGTCCATTACGCACGGAGCAGCGGCATCGGCGCCCTATCTCAGCTATGCAGCACAGACCGCGCGTCATCTTGGGGCCGATCTCTTGAACTTTGGCGTGGACGGATCGTGCCAGGCAGAGAAGGAGTTCGCGGATTACTTCGCCTCGCGCGATGACTGGGACATCGCTTCCCTGGCGCTGTCGGTCAACATGATGGGGTTCGAAGAGGACGAGTTCGCCCGCCGCATCCGCTACATGGTCCACACCGTCGCAGGTGCCCATCCCGACAAACCGGTCGGCTGCATCACGCTCTATCCCTATTTCGGTGACCTCAAACTGATCGAGGTGCATAACCCGGCCAAGGCCGAACGGTTCCGGCAGATTCTGCGTGATGCCGTCCGCGACTGTCCCACACCCAATGCGCACCTCATCGAGGGGCCCGACATCCTGCAGACGTTCACCGGTCACACGACCGACCTGATTCATCCTGCCGACGATGGCATGATAGAGATGGGGCGGAATCTCGCCGCGGCGCTGAGCGGCCTGATGGGGTAGCGCTTTGCCCTCGTGGATATGGTCCTGGAATAGCCGCACGCTGAGCGGCCCTACACGGTGTCCTGACGGGAAGGTATACCGCTAACTAGAGGGCTGTCCCGGCCTACCGCCGAATCACACCCATAAGGTCTGGCAGCTTGACAAACGTAAATCTGTAATGCATAGTTCCATTATACATAACGGAGAAAATCGTAATGCAGGCAACAGTAGTAGATTTACGATACCACATGAATGATGTCCTCAAGGCGTTAGACCGCAATGAGAATGTGGACATTCTTTATCGCGGCAAAAGAAAGGGTGTGCTCGTGGCGAAGGCAGACCGAGCCGGGGGTAAGGTGCAAGATCACCCCTTCTTCAACATGCGTGGGTCGGAGCGTTCCGTCTCGGCAGAAATGGATGATCTTCGCGGAGGTCGTTACCGTGATATTTGATACGGACGTTTTCATCTGGATTGAGAGAGGCAACAGCAAAGCTGCACGCCTTGTTGAGAAGGAGGAAGAGCGCTTCATTTCAGTGCAGACCTATCTGGAACTGCTTCAGTGTGCAAGAGACAAGAAGCAGCACGACTGCACAAAGCAGTTTCTAAAGGACTTCGGGTTTAGAACGCTCCCGCTTTCCGACAACGTTGGCCACCGTGCCACCGTGTACATTGAGGAGTACTCGCTGTCTCACGGGCTTAGAGCTGGCGACGCTCTCATCGCCGCGACTGCCACGGAGAACAACATGACGCTTTGCTCAAGCAACGCAAAGCACTTCAAGCCTATCAAGGACCTGAAGCTCAGAGTGTTTCGCCCATAGAGGGGCTGCCAACAAGGTGAATGGAAGCATACTGTTTCAAAGCCGCGCTTCGCTTGCTCTGAAAAGCTGGTCATTGCGCAGTTCTACTTCTTCGCCAACATCTCTTTGGCGTGCTTCAGTGTCACGCTGGTCAGGTCGCGGCCGCCGAGCATGCGGGCCACTTCCTCGACGCGCTCCTTGCCGGTGATGGGGGCGATGCGTGTGCGCGTGCGCCCTTCTTCAACATCCTTGCTCACGACGTAGTGGCTGGCGCCCTGAACCGCAACTTGAGGCAGGTGGGTGATGCAGAGGACCTGGTGGGTGTCGGCCACGGTGGCGAGCTTGGCGCCTACCGCGGTGCCCATCTCGCCGCCGACGTTGGCATCGATCTCGTCGAAGACGAGGACGGGGATGCGGTCATGATCGGCCAGCACCGCCTTGGTGGCGAGCATGACGCGCGAGATCTCGCCGCTGGATGCAATCGCACGCAAGGGCCGCATCTCCTCGCCCGCATTGGGGGCAAACCCGAATTCAATAGCGTCCATGCCGTTCGCGGCAGGTTCACCCTCGGAGAGATGCACCTCGAACGCACCGTGTGCAAACCCGAGATCCTGCAGGGCCTTTGTGATGGCGGTGGCGAGCTTGCCTGAGACCTTGGCGCGCGCCTCGTGGAGTGCTTTGCCCGCCACGCCAAGCTTCTTGCGCGCGGCGGACAACTCTTTGTCGATCGCCGCCAGCCGCTCGCCGCGCGATTCAAGATCGGAAAGGCGCTGCTGTGCCTTCTCGAGGAAAGCCATGATCTCTTCAATCGAACTGCCGTACTTCCGCTTCAGCTTGTGCAGGAGCGTCATGCGGTCGTCGAGCCACTGCAATCGGCCGGGGTCGCCATCGATGCTCTGCACGTGGGAGGTGATGGTGCTGGAGAGTTCCTGGATCTGTACGGCGATCGACTGGGCTTCCTCGCGCCACTCCTCGGCATCGGGCAGAATGCCGGCCAGCTCTCCGACCATGTTCTGCACCACGGCCATCGCATCGAAGGCGTTGCCTTCGCCCTCGACCAGGGCCTGGTTGACACCGTTGGCCAGCTCGATGATCCGCTGCGCATTGGCAACGGTGGTGTGTTCCTGCGCCAGCTCTTCCTCGGAAGTGTTCCCCAGCTCGGCGTCCTCGATCTCCTTGACCTGGAAGCTGAGCAGATCGATCTGCGCCTCGGTGTCCTGGTCGTCGCAGTCCAGTTCCGCCCGCCGCTCCTCCAGCTCGCGCATGGCTCCGTAGAGATCTTCGTAGGTGGCACGGGTCGGCCAGAGGTGACCGTAGGCATCGAGCAGGTCGAGCTGGAAAGCCGGACTCAGCAGCGACTGGTGATCGTGCGGGCCGTGCATATCGACCAGCAGGTTCCCGAGCTGCTTCAGCGCCTGAACCGTGGCGGAGGCGTCGTTCACGAGGATCTTGCCCGAGCCGGTCGCGGCAATGATGCGGCGGATGACGAGCACGCTTTCTTCGCACGGTTCCATGCCCAGGTCTTCGAGCAGCGCATCGATGTCGCCGCTGTCGGCGAGCCGGAAGGATGCCTCGACCCCGCAGCGGTCTTCGCCGGAACGGATCAGTGACTTATCGGCACGCTCGCCAAGCAGCAGGTTGAGCGCGCCGACAAAGACCGACTTGCCGGCACCGGTTTCACCGGTGATGACATTCAGTCCATCGGCGAAATCCACCCGGATATTCTCGACGATGGCCAGGTTTTTGACACGTAACGTCTGAAGCATGGCCGGAAGAATAGCATTGGGGGTCGGAGGTCGGAAGTCGGAAATCGGCAGCACTGGGTCCAGACTCAGGGCTCGGGCGTGACGCGGATCGCGATGATGGCGCCGGTGAGAAGGAGGGCGCTGGCGAGATAGAAGGGCCAGCCGGGAACTTCGTTTAGAATCAAGAAGGCCATGATGCCGGCGAAGATGAACTGGCCGAGTGTTCCGATCGCCACCACCTGAGAGCGCAGGTGCTTCATGCAGTAGAGCAGGGAGGAGTGACCGAGGATGGTAGGGACGATGGCCAGTCCGGCGATCATCAGGAGCTCCCGGGGCGGATAGGCCTGGATCGGATTGACAAAGAACGGGGTCACGGCCAGGCAGAAGAGTGCGGCCACCGCGTAGACGGGCACGATGAAGATCCAGATATTGGCCACGTCACGGCTGCGGCGGCTCATGGCGAGGTAGCATGCGAGGAAGAGCATCGATACAAAGCAGATCAAGTCGCCCAGGAACGTGTTCCTGCCGATGTGGAAGTCGGCCGTCCCCAGGAACATGATACCGGCTACGCCGATGGCGGTGCCGATGATTTCGTTGCGCCTGAGGCCGTCGCGGGCCAGGAAGGGCATGGCCAGCGGTACCATGTTCACGATCAGCGAGGCATTGGCGGCCGCGGTCATGCGTGCCCCCAGAATCCAGGTAATGAAATGGACCCCCAGCAGAATGCCCGGCACGATGGTGCGCCCCAGCCGAACACTACGCCACGACTGGTTGTGCGCGCGCAGGCTGCGCAGCCATACCGGCGTGAGTATCGCGGCCGCCAGCAGCAGCCGCCCCGCCGCCACCACCACCGGGTGTGTGTCGCTCAGCTTGATGAAGATCACTGCGGTCGAGCAGCAGTAGATTCCGAAGACGAGAATAAGAAGGCGATAAACACTCATGACGCCCCGCATCGTGGCAGAACCGCGGCATGACATCAAATGCCTATCCCCCAATCCTTAGCGACCTCGGCTCGCCCTGCCTAACCCGTGCTGTTGCAGGAAGGTAGGGCGAGCCGTCCCCGGCGAGCAGGGCTATCCTGTGGACAGACCCCGCAAACTGCAGGCCGAGAATCGGCTGATGACCACACGAGATGGTCGCCTATCCCAGCGGCGACCAGCTGAACCAGGTTCCTGGCACCATGTCCCACGCGCTGTCTACATCGATGCTGCGCTGTGATCCCAACGAATGGGGAAGCCCCGGGATCTCGATCTCGCCGTCACGGATGCGCGCATCAAGTGTCACGTCCAGACGCGTCCTGTAGGAACCGCTACCTTCCTGGCGATTGATGCGCACCTCGTTGCCGGCACTCATACTGCCGAACACGCTGATGAATTGCTGATTCACTGTGCCCAGGTTGTTATCGACGAAGTCGTTCTCCGCATAGAGTATTGCGTGAATGCTCCCGCCAGTCCCAAACTGCCGGTCTCCAATGTAGATGTTGCCGCTGTTCTCTGCGCAGTTCGGGTTCTTCAGCGCGATCAGGCACAGTGCATCGGACGGGTCTTGAACCACGGTGCTGTCCATATCCGCATACTGCAGGTTGGCGGGGTAATTTGCGTTGTAGTAGAACTCATCAGAGATTGTGATGTTGCCGCTGGCCACGATGGTGATGCGGGTCCCGGGCTCCCGGAATCTCATGCTATAAGCGCGAGGGCTGTGGATATAGACATTCCCGTCTACGTAGTAGAGCTTGGCGTTATCTTGCGATTTTACGTCGATGAGCATCGTGCAGGTACGCGACGAATCGTTCTGCGCAATCCGGTTGTCACTCGGGTTGGAGTTGAAGGTTGAGTCAGTGGGGTCTTCGAGGAAGTAGTCGTCCACACGCCCCCCCGCGTCATTGTAGATCGGCGTGTAGGTGCGCTTGTAGATCTTCGCCCCGTTGTTCCAAACATAAGAGCTGCCGCTATTGGGCGGATTCCTCAGGAAAATGTGCTCGGGAAAAGAATCGTCATTGATGGCAATGGCACTGCCATAGTCGGCTGCCGTAACCGCCACATCGTTTCCCCAGCGCGGAAGACCATCTAGCGGCTCCAGGCCCCCATGATTAACCTCGTAGTACATGTGAGCCAGGTCAGGGGGCGCTATGGGTGCATCCCCGCCCGTCGCTGCCCGCTGCCCGGGGCCGGGAGTCGGCATGCCGGTGATATCGCCAATGGCCTGGGTGCCGTAGTCATAGCGGCCATTTCGATCGTCGAGATACTCTTCGCCCGGATCGTACACCCCATTCTGATCGGTATATGGCTCGCCTCCGTAGTAGACTCCGTCGCCGGCATCCTCAAAGTCCTCGCCCGGCCAGTCGGTGCAGTAGTAGCGTGTCCCCCCCTTACGGTAGTCGGTCTTCCAGATCCATCTGGATTGGCTTCTTTTCCACTTCCAGAACCCGCCCGGCGGATCGTACCGCCCGTTTATGCGTTTGCCGTGGTGGCCGTGGTCACTATCCTCCGTCCACTCCTCTCCATCGTCATAGCTACCATTTCCGTAGTCCTGGAACGGTTCGCCCGGATCCCGAACTCCATTATCATTCAGATCCGTGAACTCATCGCCCGAGTCGCGTATACCGTTGCCGTCCAAATCCACGAATAGCTCGCCTTCGTCGTAACGCCCGTTGCCAATCGTGTCGACAAACGCCTCGCCGAAGTCATACCTGCCGTTCGCGTAGGTCCCGCTTGAAGGCACACTCGCCTCAAACGCATCAAACTCAACCTGTGTAAGCGGGTTGGAGAACACCTGTACGGCATGCGATTCGTCCCAGAGTTCGGAGGCGCCATCGTACACCCCGTCGCTGTCTGTGTCGTAGAGCAACTCTGGCAGTCGGAGACTGGAATCGCCCGTCAACTCAATGCGGTTTCCCGAGTAGGTATCGCCATGGATAAAGTCGGCAGCGCTCCCTGTGCCACCGATCTTCAAGGTATAGTTCGTGTTGCCCTCTGTGTTCCCCGCGTAGAGCGCGTGTGCAAAGAGCGCGTGGATGCTCCTCGAACCGGAGCTGAGCGCGACCCGGGCACTCACATCGGTCCGACGCTGACCATAAACGCCCATCGATGCGACCATGACCTGTCCGTTCGTCTCGAACGCGCGCGTTTCGAAACCCCACGTCATGTTGGCGAACACGTTCGTTTCCGAGAAGTACGTGCGAGACTGGTTCAGAGAGATGGTGCCGCCCGCGCCGTTGTTCAGTTTAACGAGTGCAGCCCTCAGGCCTGCATCGGCGAGGAACGCCGCCTTCTCCTGCACCGCGAGTTTTCTCGTGTTGCGCGCGTAGTTAATCGTAGCAGTGAATACGGAGCCCACTGTAGCAGAGGCGACGGCCATCATAACGACCACGGGGGCCAACGTGGACCCCCGGCTTGACGAGGCCAGACTCAATGACAAGCGTTTCGTTTTCATATTACTCTTCAGAGTTGCGAAGACAGATCCCGAACTGGACGCAGGCCGCGTACTGCCCGTCATTGGCATCACGACCACCTGCCGAGGCAGGTTCAGACACCCGGTAGGCAACGCGCAGGGACTTGGGACTGGTCTGCAAGAAGACCGGTGTTGTGAACCCGCTGTCGTCCTGGATCTCGGTGAGGCCGTTTGCCACGATCGTTTCGGCCCCGCCGCTCTCCTGCAAGTACATGCGGCCATCTCTCAAGAGCGGTGCCGCGTTCGAATAGGATAGACGGCGCGTTTCGCCATCGGGAAAGCCCAGGTCGACCCACGTGCCTTCGACTTCATCGATATCCAGAATCTCCGATGCGTTTCGCACATACAGCGTAAGCTGGGCGGCGGTAGTCATCGCTTCCTGCTGAGACCACGCCATCTTGGTGCACAGAGTGGATTGCCGGCCACACCAGATGAAGGCAGACATCATGCCCGTAACCACCATCGTGCCTACCGATGATGCGACCATCACTTCGACCAGTGAAAACCCTCCTCGCCAGGACGAGGAGCCTGCGTTTGTGTTAGGGTGGCGGTGCCTTCCTGTCTTCTTCATAGGACCTCACTTGATCAGTGTTGAATAGGTATCGGTGATTGTGTGTCCGTACATCGGAGATGGATAGGTGATGTCCACGTGAGCCTCGGCATAGACCGCCCCCGCCGTGTTCGTTACGCTTCCATCCGCGGCATGCCAGACCAAGCGCGGCGTCCGTACAAAAATCAGCTCCTGGCTGCTCAGGTTGGTTACCGTGTTGCGGAGACCGCAGCTTTCTTTCACAAGGTTTTGCACCCCCATCGCGACCATGTCTTCCAGTCGCTCTTTGGCGAAGGATGCTGCCTCCGTTTCTACGCGGTTGTGCTCCCCATATCGCTGCGCCTTGATCCCTACCGTGAACAGCCCCCCGCTCATCACCGTGACCAGCGCCATCGCGATAGCTGTTTCCACAAGCGTTGTGCCATCACGCGCCGACCGTATCCTGGCCTGTCCTATTTTCAATTTCGACATCGATATCTCCCCTCTGCTCCCGGGGCCGTCCCACGGCTCAGCATGCCCGTCTACCTTCTGCCGGTGCTTACTCCTAGCTTTAACTGTGCCAACTCGGCAAAACCGTAGAGAGGGGGGAAAGGTCGTCGCGGACAGCGTACCTTATCCCCATGTTCCTGTCCGCCCCGTTCACATGCAGATACTGTGGACAGGGCGGAGCGTTCCGGTTGCCGAGCATCATCGGCTTCTCTTTTCGTCGCCTGCCGGTCTATCGCTATTTTCTGCTGACACCGTCTCTCAACAACGATGGCCCCGGCGCGGCTTCGAGGCTCAGAGTGCGTGTTGAGAAAGGCACCCAACAGGCGGCCGTGCTCGGACGCGCGTTCCGACAGGGCGTGGACTGGATCGCACGGTACGGTGGCGAGGAGTTCATCGTAATCCTTCCCGAGGCCGACGCTGGCGTCGCACACCATGTCGCCGAGCGACTCCGCGCCGAGCTGGAGGACGCCGGACCGGTCGCGCTGGGCACAGACGTCCGTGTGACGGCCAGTTTTGGAGTCGCCGGGATAACCTGAAACACGGGGGCTACAATACTGACCAGCCAGGAACTGATCCACCAGGCAGATCTGCTCCGCTACCAGGCCAAACCGGAGCGGTCGCAACCGAGTGTTCGCCGGGCCGCTACTGGCGGCATGAACGTTGCCTCGATATCCTCTGCACCAAGGTTGTTTCGTCTTAGACTCTGCGTATTGACAAGCTTCCCCGCTGCAGTTAACGTCATTCGCAATCACGAAGGGGGGGTGCAGGTGGCGTCAACAGGATCGAAGGAAGTTGTAGGGGGTGTTTCCATTGCGGTGGTTGATGACGACTCGCGTGTGGCCCAGACCATAGCGCTTCATCTCCGCAGCCTGGCCGGTGCCCTGCGTGTCTACACGGATCCGGTCGAGTGTCTGGCAGCACTGGAGGAGCTGCCTGCCGACATCCTGGTGACCGACGTCGACATGCCCGGGATGAGTGGTATCGAGCTTATGGAGAAGGTCGGGAAAGCGTGCCCGGGAACAGACATCATCGTGGTGACCGGTGCCGCGAGCAAGGCTGTGGCGGTTGAGGCGCTGCGCGCCGGCGCATTCGACCTTTTTGAGAAGCCGTTTGACCCCGCCCTGTTGCTCGAAACCATAAAGCGCACGGCGCGTTACCAGGCAGCCTGCCGTGAGCGCGATCGCTATGCGGCGCAAGTCATGCTCCTCTCGGGGAAGCAGGCCGAGCGGTGGGGCATCAATGCTTTCGTGGGCCAGTCGGAACAGTTGAAGGACGTGGTAAAGCAGATCGCGAAGCTGCAGAAAGCGGCCACCATGTCGGTTCTGATCCAAGGCGAAAGCGGGACAGGCAAAGAGCTGGTTGCACGCGCCATCCACTATGGCGGTCCGCACGCATCGTCGCCGTTCGTGCCGGTGAATTGCGCGGCCATTCCGTCTGAGCTTGTAGAGTCGACTCTGTTCGGCCATGTCAAAGGAGCATTCACGGGCGCTATTGCGGACCGCAAGGGGGCGTTTGTTCGCGCAGATACGGGCACGCTGTTTCTCGATGAAATCGGCGACATGCCCAGCGAGATGCAGACCAAGCTGCTGCGTGTGCTGGAAGATGGCATCGTGACGCCGGTTGGCAGCACGAAAGGGCAGCAGGTTGATGTGCGCATCGTGGCAGCCACGAATACCAACTTGTTGGAGCGCGTGGAGGAGCGCCTGTTCCGCGAGGATCTCTACTTCCGCATTGCAGGTTACAACATCACGGTGCCGGCCCTGCGCGACCGTCCCGGTGACATTCCGCTCCTGGCGAATCATTTTGCCGACGTGCTGTCGGACGAAATGGGTATTGCGCAGCCGGCGTTCGGGGCCGCGACAATGACCGTGCTGGAACGCCATCCCTTTGCCGGCAACATCCGCGAATTGCGCAACGTGGTACACGCGGCGCTGGTGGAATGTGATGGTCCAGCCATCGAGCCCGACCACTTGCGTCTCATAGACCTGGCCATACCGGCCGTCGTTGTCGCCAGGGCAGCGCCGGTCGTATCCGAGTCGACGGCTGAACTGTCCACCCTGAACTTGGCGGAGCTGGAGCAGGTTGCCGTTCAGCGTGCGCTCCAGGAAGCGGATGGCAACATGTCCAAGGCGGCTCGCATCCTCGGCATCAGTCGCCCCAAGCTGTACCGCAAGGTGGCCGCGGGCGCGCAACCGGATGCCGAGTAGGTTCTGTCCGGAACAAGCGTTCGCTCTGCTCGTGCCCGTACACTCCATACCCCATTCCAATGGCTCCATGTCTGGCGTCAGTAAACTCGTAATATGTTGCAATATAGCAAGTTGCACTGGATAGACCTGGGTTGGCACGCGCTGTGCGATATCCTCTGCCGTGATGTGCAAGTACCGGCGACCATTCGCAAAGCCACGGGGCACTGAGGTGTCTGCCCGACAGCCACATTCCTGGGCCCGTCTACACGATCGAACCCCCTTGCCGCTGAATGCGATTCGGATATTCTCGCATAGACTGTTGGAAGCACGCATTCGGCCCCGTTCAGAACACGGGGAAACGAGGATCTGGAGTGCTGCCTGCAGCGAGGAGCCCTCTATGGCTGATGTACTGGTCGTCGACGATGAGAAGAGCATTCGACTCACGGCATCTGCTTTTCTTCAGGACGCCGGCCACACCACGTACGAGGCGGCTAGCATCCCCGAGGCCGAACGCATCCTTGAAGAGCAGTCAATTGACGTGGCGGTAGTGGATCTCCTGCTGGGTACAGAGAGCGGCCTTGTTGTGGCCCGGCAGATCCGGGAACAGCAGCCCAACGCGCAGATCATCATGGCTACAGGTAAGCCGGATATCGCCTCGGCCCGTGAAGCGATTCGGCTTCGTTTTTTCGACTACCTGACCAAGCCGGTTCCGAAAGAGCTGATCCTTGACATCGTTGCGGGCGCGTTTGCAGAGAAGTGTCGGCGCGACAGGTACGACCGGATGCAGGCAGAGGGGCAGGAGTATCTGTAGGAACTCGAGGAGAGTGTCAGGTCCCGGACCGCCGAACTTGAAGAAAGTGAACGCAAGGCCCGTGAACTGGTTGAGGGTCTCAACGAGGTGGTTTTTGAGCTCAACGTGGAAGGTGGCATCACCTATGCCAGCGTCGTGGTCGAACGAGTGCTCGGCTACGCGGTAAATGAAGTGGAGGGGCGGACGTTCCCCTTTCTCATCCACCCGGAGGATCTGCCCAGGGTTCAGGTGGAATTCGAAGAGCATCTGGCTGGGCATATCTACCCGGTTGAATGCAGGTTCCTTCGCAAAGATGGCTCTTACTGCTGGTGCCGTATCTCCAGTCGTCCCGTCTACGATGCCGCTGGCAGCGTTAGAGGCCTGTGCGGTGTGCTGACCGATATCAGTGCGCACAAGCGGGCCGAGGAGCTGTTGCTGCAGAGCGAAGCACGTTTCCAGAAACTGGCGGAACTGATGCCGATCGGGGTCTACCTGGCAGATGTAAACGGCAGGTGCATTTACGTTAATCCGCGTTGGTGTGAGGCGACGGGGTTGACCGAAGATCAGGCCCTCGGTGATGGGTGGATAAAGGCGCTGCATCCGGACGATCGAGACCGGGTGCTTGGCTCTTGGAAACAAGCGGTGGAGTCGGAGGGACACCGGGGATTTGAATACCGGTTTCTTAAGCCGGACGGCACCGTCACGTGGGTCTGGGGACTGGCCGTCCCGCAGAGGACGGAGACCGGCACGATCGGCGGCTATATCGGGACGATTACGGATATCACCAAGCGCAAGCAGGCCGAAGAATCGCTGGTCGAGAGCGAAGCGAAGTACCGTGCACTTTTCGAAGAGTCGTGTGACGCGATTATGATGATGGCGCTGCCCTCGCTGCAGTTTTCCGCCTGCAACGCCGCCGCCGTGGAGATGTTCAGGGTGGGAGACGTGGAGACCTTCCTCACGAAGACCGTAGAGGATCTTTCCCCTGAGCGGCAGCCCGATGGCCACCTGTCCCGCGAGAAGGCGGGCGAGATGATCGAACGAGCATCGCGTGAGGGGCATCATGCTTTCTCCTGGGTACACCGGCGGCTGGATGGTGAGGAGTTTCCTGCGAACGTACAATTTGCACGGATCGACATCGGAGGTGAGAGCATTCTGATGGGTACGGTGCGTGACGAGACAGAGCGAAATGCGCTCGAGATGCAGGCACGTCAGTCGCAGAAACTCGATTCGATCGGTATGCTGGCCGGCGGCGCCGCGCATGAGATCAATAATCCGCTCAATGGGATCATGAACTATGCCCAGCTTATTGTGGATCGAGAAGATGGCCGTGACAGCACCGTGGAGGGGTACGCGGGTGAAATCATCCGCGAATCCGCCCGGATCGCGGAGATGACCCGCAGCCTTCTGCAGTTTTCAAGACAGGGGACACGCACCCACACCCCCGCCCATCCCAGGGATATTGTGGAGGGCGCACTCATGCTGATGCGGTCAGCGGTACGGCACGATAGCATTCTGATAGAGGCGGATATCCCGGCGGACCTGCCATCGGTTGAGTGTCACGCCCAGCAGATTCAGCAGGTTATCATGAACCTGGTCGCGAACGCACGTGACTCCCTTACTGAACGGCATGGCAAAGGCGGCTCGAAGACGATTGCTGTCTCGGCTCGACTCCTGGACCAGGATGGCGGCAAGTGGGTGCGGCTGACCGTGGAGGACAACGGTGTGGGTATTCCCGAGTCGGACCTCGACAGGCTCTTTGATCCATTCTATACCACCAAATCGTCGACTAGGGGCACAGGGCTGGGCCTGTCCATCAGTCACAGCATTGTCCGGGATCACGGCGGCACGTTGGGCGTCGAGAGCAAGGTGGGCAAATATACACGCTTTCACATGGACCTCCCCGCGGCCGACTCCGCTGCGCCGGGAGCCGGTTGCGACACCCAGTCCATCGGCACAGAGATAGCATCATGACCGCAAGAAAGAGCATCATGGCACATTGCTGATCGTGGCCGCTACGATCAGCGCTGTGAGCATGACCGATGGCATGGATCGCCTGGCCACGGACACCAGAGCTATCAGCGTACTGGGAGCGGTTACCCTACGTGCCGCCGTCAGACATGCTGCGGACCGGTGTAAGACTGTCCCGAATGTCCGGCCCTGACCGTCCAGCACACAGGATTTGCCGCCAGCTCCGCATTTCCCCTGTCAGGGCTCTCATGGAAAGCCGAGAAAGGAGTCAGAAAAGAGCTTGACACCTCAACTAGTACACATCAATCTTAACGTATCACAACCGAACAGCACCTAACCGCAACAGAGATGCGTGTCCTTGACCATTCTGCGGGGGAGAGGCCAAGACATCTGAGAGGACGTTTATGAGTGAGCGTGTCATGGACCTCACGCAACGCCTTCAGCAGCTCAGCGGCGTATTGGATGTGGCAGCAGCACACCGTTACAGTCATAGTGGAAGGGAGTGTGAGTCATGCAGGCTCCAGCGGAACAGGACAGACCCATCGTCGTGATCGTCACCGACGATGTCACCCAGCGGCGCATACTCGCCGGGCTTCTTGCCAAGGCTGAACTGGATGTCAAGTCGTTCGACAGTGCGGAAGCGATTCTCGATGCCCTGGCCGCCGGACTGACGCCACGCCTGATTGTGACCGATCTGTACATGCCCGGCATTGACGGATGGCAGCTCTGTCGTTTGCTGCGGTCGGCGGAATACGCTTCCACCAACCAGACGCCCATCCTGGTCGTCTCGGCAACCTTTTCGGGAGAGGAGCCCGACCGCATCACGGCGGACCTGGGCGCCAATGCGTTTCTGGCGCAGCCCGTGGACCCCGAGCAACTCCTGGGAACTGTGGGGGCGCTGCTTCGCAACGAGGTGCCGGCGAACGAACCGCGCGTACTCATAGTCGAAGACGAGGCGGTAACGGCGCGGCTGCTTGCGGACGCGTTCAAAGCACAAGGCTACCACGTGGACACGGCACTGACCGGCGTCCAGGCGCTTGCCAGGCTGAACCAGAAAGGGAGTGGCGAGGCGTATGCCTCAGCCGGCCATGCAACCCGGCCTCCGGCGCCCTACCACATCGCCGCAGTGGACTACCATTTGCCCGACATGGACGGAGACGAGTTGCTGAAGCTGTTACGCCGTTCGTTCCCCTCGTGTGCCGTTGTCATGATAACGGGTGATACCAACTCGGAATTGGCCCTTGAATGGATGAAAGAAGGAGCGGCGGCGTATGCACGCAAACCATTCCATCCGAAGCATCTTGTGGAGCTGTGCGAGAAGGCACATCGTGAACGCGCGCTGCTATACGCTGAACACAGCCTGGAGGAACGAACGCGTGATCTGCGCAAGAGCGAGGCCTTCGATGCCGCCCTGTTCGACTACAGTCCCGCCGAGACGATCGTGGTAGACACCGAAGGATGCATCGTAAGATGGAACAGGGCCAGGGATGAGTCCGGCGGCCATCAGCCCACCGCTGGTGAGCGCATGTACGTCGACTATGCGGGCCGGTATGAGACAGACATGCGTGCAGCTCTGATGGCGTGCATCGGGACCGGACAGAGCAGAAGCTTCCCGGAGCAGGTGTGCGATGGCAGGGCTCTGTCGATCAAGATTGTTCCGTTTCCCTCGGATGACCCGCAGGGGGCTCTGATCATCTCGGAGGACATCACGGAACGCCGCGAGATGGAAGCACAGGTGCGCCAGTCACAGAAGCTTGAGTCCATCGGTACGTTGGCGGCCGGGGTGGCGCACGAGATCAACAACCCGATGAATGGCATCATGAACTACGCTCAGCTTATCAAGGACCGCTCGGGTGAGCGGTCTCCGCGCACGAGCGAGTTTGCCGACGAGATCATCAGCGAAACCGGCCGGGTGGCGAGGATCGTGCGCAACCTGCTTGCCTTTGCCCGACCGGAGAAAGGCCCGCGAGTGTCGGTAAAGGCCGGAGAAATCCTGGACGACGCCCTGTCGTTGATCGGTGCGGTTCTGCGACAGGACCAGATCAGGGTTGATGTCGACATCCCTGAAACCTTGCCCGAGTTGCATTGCCACAGCCAACAGATCGAACAAGTGCTGATGAACCTGCTAATGAACGCACGCGATGCCCTCAACGAGAAGTGCGACCGCAGCAGCGCAGAGAAGCTGATCTCGGTTTCGGCCGGTCCGTTCAAGGGGTGCTCGGTCGAGGGACTCGGGCAGGTGGAAGGCATCCGCTTCAGTGTTGAGGATAACGGCACAGGCATCCGCGACGATGTCCGGGCGCGCCTGTTTGACCCGTTCTTTACAACCAAAGCGCGTGGCAAGGGGACGGGCTTGGGACTCTCAATCATCCACGGTATCGTGGAGGACCATGGCGGTCAGATCGGTGTGGAGAGCGAAGAAGGGAAGTGGGCCCGCTTTGACGTGGACCTGCCCTGTAGTTGCCCCGGGTAGCGCCCCTTGGGGCAAGGGAGAGCCCTCCACGGTTCACTGGGTTCCGTGGAGGGCTTTCGGGTTGTGGTATTGGAGGGAACTATGTGGTCATCAGCAAATCCTTTACGCTATCTTCCTTAGATCATCCTGTTTGAGGGCAACAATGCACGTATCGACCCGTTGAGGGTCACCCGTGGTGGCCGCTAGATACGCTTCCGTCTGGTAGTGGTTTATCGTGCGAAACTCGTTCAACGTGTCCCGGATTGTATCCATGCAGTCGCCGGACTGGTCAAGCATGTCCAACGTTACCGGGTCCGACACGCGTCGTCTGATTAACTCGAGCAGCGTCGCAAGTGCCGTTGCCGGCTGCCCGAGATGGTGGCAGGCTGATCCCAGGCTCCGCATCATGACGCGATCCTTCTCTGCCGCGACAAGCTCTTCCTGCTGTCGTTCCAGCCGAATGGCCATCTGGGTTCTCTCAATCGCATTTGAGACCGCATGCCCGATAGCTGTTGGGGTGACATCGCCTTTGACTAGGTAGTCGATTGCGCCTTGCTTCATGGCGGCCACGGCCGTGCTCTCATCCCCGTTACCGGTCATCATGATTACGGGCAGGTTGGGGTGTAGAGCGACGAGGCGCGGGATCCATTCGAGACCGGAGCCACCCGGCATGATGTTATCGATCAGTACGCAATCGACCGGAAACGTGTTCAACACCTCCAGAGCCTCCTCGCCCGATCCGGCCTCGCGTACTTTAAATTCGATCGCATCTGTGGTGAGAATCCAGAAGAGACGACGTGTGCTGCTCCGGAAACCGGCATCGTCGTCAACCACCAGGATATACTGAACGTTTGCAGGCATGATCGAGACCCTTCTGTTTCAGGCTGCCAGGGGCGTGGGCACCAGCGAACACCCGCTGGTGCGCGCTTCCAGGACGGCTCTGATCTGGCCTAAGTCACACGGTTTCTGGAAGATGCCTCTCAGGCCGCAGACGGCCGAGACAAGGGAGTCGTCTGCGGTACATCCTGTCATCAGGTAGCAGTCTGTGTTGGGGTGTTTTAGCAGGACCAGGGAGACGACCTCGCTGCCCATCATGAAGGGCATATTCAAGTCACAGATCAGGACATCAAGCGCCTTATCGCAGACGATGTCGAGAGCTTCCTCTCCGCCGGTTGCGTACAGCAGCTCCCACGTGCGCTCCATCGGGTGCAGGAGCAGCCTGAAGCAGGAGAGCAGCGACGGGGTGTCGTCCACAATCAAGGCTCGCGGCTTACCTATAGTCGGGTGTGAGTTCATCGTCGGTTTCCTTCTGTTTGCTGGGGATCAGAAAAGTGATCGTGGTGCCTTGGCCCTGGGCACTCTGGCATGTCATGCGGCCGCCATGATCGTGCACGACAGTCGCATACGCCAGCGAGAGTCCCCTGCCATGGTGCAGTCCATCGCCGTCCGTGGAGAGGAATGGATCAAAGACACGCGGAACGGTTTCAACCGGGATGCCACAACCGCTGTCTGACACCTCGACACAGGCCCCCTCGGCCACGGAGCGGGTCCTGAAGCCAATGCTCCCCTTGCCCCTAATGCCCGCGGCCTCGTTACGTACCCGTATGGCCTGTGCCGCGTTCAGGGTCAGGTTGACAAGGACCTGCTTGATCTCGCCGGCAGCGCACAGAACTGACGGCAACGAGTCGTCCAAGTCGAGATCGACATTGGCAACATACTTCCATTCGTTGCGTGACAGGGCCACGGTGTGGCGAATCGTCTCGTTAAGATCGGTCGGCGTCTGGCTCTTGGGCTTGCGGCCGTGTGGCGCAAAGTCGCGCAGTGCAGACAGGGTGGCCGAGATATCTTCAGCGGCATTCTCGGCTTGCCCGACGCAGGCTTTTAGCTCCGCGGCCAATGGGGATTCTGCGACCGGACTGAGTTCGAGGGCCACCTCGCAGACGAACTGCAGATTCGAACGGAGGATCTGGAGTGGCGTGGCGATCTCGTGGGCAACCCCGTAGGCCAGTGTGCCCACGGCCTCGAGCTTGCGTGACTGGAGTAGCTCATCCTGGAGCTGGGTGTTCACGGCAGAGACCTTTTCGACACGCTCGCGCAGCCGCTCGAGCACGATGTTCACGGCGTATTCGACGGCGGCAACGTCTGCTTCGTCGGATATCAGATCAACCTGGTCGGGGATCTCGCCCTCCAGGATATCGCCCAGATGATTCTTCAGCTTGACGATGGCCATCGGATACCGGGCGAGAATGGTGTAGCCAAGTCCCGGCGACAGAATCAGCCCGATACCTATAACAAGCGCACGCCCTGCTGCACCGAGGACGGCCCGGATATCGGGCACGGCCAGGGAAACGACGCACAGAAGCGGAATGACCGTAACCATGGCGACCGCTACATCAAAGTGCGCGCGAACGCCGCGGCGGGCCATACTCCGGGCATCCCATCGGCCCTGTTCTCTCGGTTTCCTGTTCATGCTTCTGCCTTTCGCATTGCTGTTTCTTGCGCCATCTCTGTATTAGCAGGAGCCGTAGTGCATCGTCTGAAAACCCCGGTTCTTGCGCCAAAAACAGGTGGAAGACGGATGGAAAGGTATGCCGTTGCCTGTTTCACCTGTCCGTGAGCGAACAGCCCTGAATCCCTGCGGACACATCGCAGTTGACATCGCGGTGCAGGGCATTATGCTCATCGAAACTGCGTGTCGCTATTGACCACTGCACACTAAGACGGTGGTCGGGGCAGAAGAAGGGCAAGTACTATGGCCATTCGCGTTCTGATTGCCGATGACCATCCGGTTGTGCGGACGGGTCTCCGCTTCGTTATCGAGAAGACGGCTGCGGATGATATCGAAATTGTCGCGGAAGCAGGCGATGGCCTTGAGGCGCTGGCGCTGGTGGAGAAGTACCTGCCGGACTTGGTTGTGATGGATATCACGATGCCGGGCATGAATGGTATTGAGGCCATCCGCCGAATCGGGGCGTCGCATCCGGAGTCCAAGGCGATCATGCTGAGCCAACATGACCGCTCGGTCTTTGTCAAAGAGGCCCTGACTGCCGGTGCACGCGGGTACCTGGTCAAGGAAACGGCCATGAACGACATCGTGACGGCGATACGCGAAGTGCACGCCGGCAAGTCATATCTCAGCCCATCCATCGCGCACGTGGTGATCGATGACTATGTCAGCGGGGGCGGTGTCGATGCGGATGAGGGTGGACACGCCAACCTGACCAGTCGCGAGCGTGAAATTCTGCAGCTCATCGCCGAAGGCCTGACCAGCAAGGATATTGCCGTACGACTCACTGTCTCGCCTAACACAGTCCGGGCGCACCGGGGCAACCTGATGACCAAGCTCGATATACACAAAGAGACCGACCTGGTGCGCTACGCGGTGAAAGAAGGAATCGCCAAGCTGTAGTACAGATGTACTAGTGCTAATGATTCCTCAAACTAGTCATTTTACCCTATAGACCGGTATTGCCCTCTTTTCATAAAGTGGAAGCATCGGGCGCAGGATCAGGATGGATTGGGAGTGCCCGGCAAGAGGCGAACAAGGGCAATGTCCGAGATACTGATCGTAGATGATGAGCTGAGCATCCGCACCACGCTCAAGGAGTTTCTCGTAGGGGAAGGGCACAGCGTTGAAGTCGCTGCTGACGAGGAAGAAGCCGTACGACTCGCCAAGCAGCATCGATTCGACCTGGTGCTTCTGGATATCATTCTCAAACACTCCAGTGGAACGGATCTCATGCATGAGTTCCGCCTTGTATCGCCTCGCACCCGGATCGTGTTGATGACCGGCTATCCCACCGTGGAGTCGCTGGCCGAAGCGATTCGCTTTGGCGTGACCGACTACCTGTTCAAGCCGATCGATAAGGACGGCCTGATCATGGCCGTTAGACGAGCCCTGAATAGCATCGCGCCCTTCGGGGCCGTGAACTATGCTATAGCATGAACCCGTGGACAGCCACTGTTGCAGCCGCGGTGATCACGGTGAGAAGCCCCAGCCAGAGCCCGCTGTTGACTGCGTGGCGGTGCCGGCGATTGGCTGTGCGCTTGCCATGCTGCAGGGGCTGAAGCTCGAAGCGGAAGCGATAGCAGGAGTGGGGTGGGCCAAGAACCAGCGTATCGCCGTCTCGCAGGCGACAGGAACCACCTTGCCCGCCACCACCCACAAACGTGTCTCCCACCGTGGTTCCACAGATGCTGCCGCGGTCAACCACGAGGAAAGTGCCATCGTCGCGCTCCTCGATCTGCAGGTGTTCGCGTGAGATGAACTGGCCTTTGCCCACCTGCTCAAGGCACAGGTCATTGTTCGGCAGGGCCAAGTCCTGGCGTCGTTCCCAGCGCGGCATCTTCCACGCTTGGAGCTGGAGCCGTGACTCACGTCCGATGCGAAACGGGAACTCGCGTATCTCAATATGTGCGTAGGGCGCTGCCCGCCGCGTCTTACGATTCAAAGGTGTCAATGTTGGTGTCTCGCCGCTCATCGGTTCCTCCTCCTGTACTGAGTGATAGTCTGTGCGGTTTGGTCTAGCACATGCCGTGCCATTGCGCGTCAGGGGCGCATACCACCGGAAGCAAGCTGTTCCGGCCTGAAGTGGGGGCGGATCGGCGGGGGGAAAGTGACCGATCTGACCGGATGCGGACAGATCGGACTAGGCCTGTTGCGTGTGGAAGTCGATATGATGCGCCAGCTCATCGGCGTTAAACGGTTTGATCAGATAACCGCAAACACCCACATCAAACATCTCCTTGATGACGGTCCGATCTACTTCACCCGTCATAAGCAGGACCTTGGTGGACGCGGGTATGTCAGCGTATTTCATAAACCAAAGCCCTGACTTTCCGGGCATGGCGTAGTCGACGAGGGAGATGTCGTAGGGATGAGTGCTCAGGAGTGCCGCACCTTCATCGGCGGTCGCGGCGCAGTCGGCAGAGTGTCCGAGTGATTCTACGATGAGCTGAAGCGACTTGAGAAACGGCGCGTCATCATCAATGAGCAGAAACTTCATCTCACCCTCCCATCTTGGTCCATTCTCGATCCGGCGATCATCCCCCTGATCACCGCCACCAACGTTTTGATCGGCACGGGTTTTGCCAGTAGTGTGAACGGAGCCGACTCCAGGGCCTCGCTCATGAGCTCACCATCCGGGTAACCGGTCGTCACGATGACCGGGATATTGGGATAACGGGCGCGAAGCTGTTTCAAGGCTGCGCCGCCGGTCATGCCGGGCATCAGTAGATCGAGGACGACAATGTGTGGTTGCTCATTCGCCGTCAGTTCGAGGGCGTCATCCCCGGTGGCCGCCATGGCTACACGAAATTGCTCTGCTTCAAGGGCAATCGATACGCTTTCCCTAACGCTGCGCTCATCATCCACCACCAGCACCAATGGCTGTTGCGCCTGCGCGGGGTTGGCCTGCATCCATTCCCTGAGGGCCGCCCGGCTGAACCGCCAGTCCTTCCCAATCTTGAATGCCGGTATGCCTCCGCGCCGGGCGAGTCGGCGTATGGTCTCCCCATGTACGCCCAGGTAGCGGGCTGCTTCATGCGAGTCGAGTATATCGCGAGCTTCGGCTGGGGCTCCGTCGTTGCTCAGATCTGCCATGACACCTCCGTGTGTGTAATCGGTAGTGAAACGGTTTGTTGCGTTAAGTGGAGGATAGTAGTATACATGAGTTGAAGTCAACACAAAAACTGATGAAATGGCAGGTGGAGAGGTTATGGCAAGGATCTTACTGGTAGACGATGAGCCAAGCATTCGCACTACCCTCGGTGCATTTCTACGGGAGGCTGGTCATGCCGTCGCGCTGGCCGAAGACGTTGGTCCGGCCAAAGCCCTGATGGAGCGTGAGGTGTTCGACATGCTGATATCCGACATCCTGCTGCCCGGCGGATCAGGTGTCGACCTGGCGCGTGTCTTCAGAGTTGAGACACCATCCGCGCGTGTCATTATGATGACCGGCAGGCCGACGATCGAGACGGCCACCGAGGGCGTGCGGGTTGGCATCGCAGACTACCTGACCAAGCCCGTGTCCAAGAAGGCGATCCTTCGGTCGGTCGGCCACTGCCTGACGGTGAAGGCGTTGGATGATGACCGTTTGCGCTTAGAGCAGGAGAACCGTCGACACCGGGACGAGCTGGAGGCCCGCGTCGCCAAACGTACCCGCGAGCTTGAGCAGGCGCTTTCCGATCTGAAAGCGGCACAGGCCCAGATGATCAGACAGGAACGGCTGCGCGCACTGGGGCAGATGGTCAGCGGCATTGCGCACGACTTCAACAACATCCTCATGCCTATTCTCGGGCTCAGCGACTACCTGCTCAACATGACGGATGATGCCCTTCACGAGGATACCCGCACGGCAGTGGAAACGATAGAGTCCGCCGCCCTCGATGCGCGTCAGATCATCCTGCGTCTGCGCGAGTTCTACCGGCCTGAGGAAGAGCCTAAGCTGGCCCCCGTGCAGCTGGCGGAGGTGGTCCGCGAAGCTATCAAGCTGACGGAGCCGGCCTGGAAAGTACAGGCCGAAGCAGAAGGCCGTCGGAATACGATCGAGGAACACCTGCCGGCGGTGCCCCCCGTTCTTGCCAACGAATCGCAGCTCCGCGAAGTGCTCACCAATCTCATCCTTAACGCGGTCGATGCCATGCCGGATGGCGGCACCCTCAACGTGTCGCTGAGCGAAACAGACAACGAGGTCAGTGTAGCCGTATGTGACACTGGGGTAGGCATGCCCGAGGACGTGCGGATACGCTGTCTGGACCCGTTCTTCTCTACCAAGGGGAAGCGGGGAACCGGGCTGGGGCTGTCGATGTGTCATGGGATTGTGCAGCGACACAGAGGTACCATGACCATCAAGTCTGAAATGGGCAAAGGCACAACAGTCATTATCGCACTTCCGGTCGCGTGCCACCTCGAACAGCTAGGCAAAGAGCCGCCTCCCGTCGACCTTCCGACGAGCCTGCGCGTGCTTCTGGTAGACGATGAGGAATGGGCACGGGACCTGGTCGCGCTCTTCCTTGATACGATGGGTTACGAGGTGAAGATGGCATCCAGCGGGATCGAGGGCATCACGTGTATGGAACGGTCCCCGTTTGACCTGATCATCACGGATCGTGCCATGGACGGCCAGTCCGGTGACAAGGTGGCCGAATACGCATCGGTCCACGCGCCCGACACCGCTGTGGTCATGCTCACCGGGTTCGGGGCACTGATGGAGGACGAGCAAGACTGTCCTGATGGTGTACATGCGCTCCTGGGCAAGCCGATCCTGGCCAAGGAACTGTTCCGTGCGATCGGCGATGCCCTTGCCGCAAAGGACGCACAGCTTGCCTCGATGGCACCGGAAGCGGTCCCGGTTTAGTCGCTCTCTCCTGCCTTCCCGCTAACATCTTCTCTGTCCATATCGGTCTTGCTCCGACAGTGCTGGGCAGCCTTTCCCTGCTCCCCGTAGGTGTACGCTCTGTTCGCCGCTGATCAGGGCGACCACCCTGTACTGCGCCAGAGCATTCGGTGCCTGTGCTGCAATCCCCATTACGAGAACCACTTACGGACATGGCTCCCCCGTTGGCACGCAACCAGCGTATGAGGTGAGCCGGTAGCGTACAAGTAGGAGGCTCAAGATGAAGAAGCACATTTTCCTGACTCTGGTAGCAACAGGATGGATTGGGGGTTCACTGACCGACGCAGCGGCCTGGACGGGCAGACGGGACCGGGAATCATTCAGCAACAACTGGGGGGACACCAGTATGGCCAGAGCTCACTCGAGGCATTGGGGTTCATTTGGACGCAACCCTACGTGGGAGGCAAAGACGATGCCGGCGTGGCGTGGCGCGCAGACTTCTACAGCCCATGGTTTGCAGAATCCTCGAAGTGTCTGCGCGACCGTCAAGCGTCATGTCAGGTATTCGCGTGACACGAGTCCGGAAGAAGAATGGAAGGATGCGGAAGACACTTGGAGCGAGGGCACTGGTGACTGTGAGGATTTCGCTGTGCTCGTGAAGCAGCGTTGCAGGCAGAGAGGTGTGACGGCAGAGGTCTACTCTTTCTACCCGCCCAAGGGAAGCGGGCATGCTGTTGTGATCGGAGAGTGGAAGGGACGGTTGTGGATGTCGAGCAACGGGTCCTTTGTAGAGATCTCATCGATCGAGGATGCTTCATGCCGGGTGGCACAGTCACAGGGATGGGATCCTGATCTGGTGCTGATGAAGGTGGGTGAAAAGTCCCGTCATACCGCTGCGTCCTGGTAGGAAATGCGGCGGCACATCAAACGGGCATGTTCCTCGGCTCGCGGGGGACAGCTCGACCTGCCTTGCTGTTGGTGGGGCTTGCGTTTGATCGGGTGGGGTGGGACGTCCCTGCGAGCCACAATGACTTAGTTGCAGAATCGTTCGGGCGTGGTATGGTGGAGCCATGAAGGCGATGAACGTTATTTGTAGGATGCTCGTGATCATGCTACTGACGGGCTGCGCGTCACTGCGGGTGAAGGATACCGATCCGAATGCTATTCTCCCCGAGGCCTACCGGGGTTGGAACCGGGCATATCGGTTGGAGAACGATGCGGCAACGGTGATTGTGGTTCCTGAAACCGGGCGCCTGATGCACTTGGGGTTGCGGGATGGGGTGAACGTGTTGCGCAACGATCCGGCCTTGCTGGGCAAGGCACCACTGGAGGAGTCTACCTGGACCAACTACGGTGGCGACTGGCTGTGGCCGGTGGCACAGTCGCGTTGGCCCGGGCTCAACAAGGTCGACTGGCCGCCGCCCGCCGCGCTGTGCGATGCGGCCTGGGATGCGTACGCGTGGCACGAGCCGGACGGCCGGCAGTCGTGTCTGCTGATCCGCTATTACGGTACACCCGTGAATGCAGTCGTGATGCGCCAGTTCACGCTGGATCCCGGGAGGCCGCTTGTGACTGTCCAGCAACGCATGGTGGCTGCCGCGGACGCCACGGTGCCGTTGACGCTCTGGTCCATCACACAGATCGACTCACCCCAGCAAGTGCTCTTTCCTGTCCGCGCCAACTCGGCGTTCGATAAGGGCTACAAGGTGATGATGGGGGATGCGCCGCCGGGGCCCATGACCGACTGCGATGAGGTGCTGTCCTGCGATCTGATCAAGGCCGATCTCTCCAAGATTGGCATGGATACCCCTGTTCCCTGGATTGCTGCGCGCAAGCACGATGTGGTGACGGTGGTCCGCGCCAGCCACCCCTTCAGCGGTGAGTACCCGGATGGTGGTTGCTCGCTTCAGCTTTTCGCGATGGGTAGAGGCAAGTACGCCGAGATTGAGACGCTCAGTCCGGAGTTTGACCTCCGCGCCGGAGAAAGCCTGGGCAACACACTAACGATCGAGTTGCTGACCTGTCACCCCGGCATGTCGCCCTGCCGGCTGGCCGACCGGTTGCGCCCCGAGGAGAAGTGATCAGTGATCAGTAATCAGTGATCAGTTGGAAAGGCTTCTTGATGCGAGTCCCCGAGTTGTTGATGCCCGCCGGAAGTTTGTCCAAGGTGCGTATGGCGCTGGCCTACGGGGCGGATGCGGTCTATGTGGGCGCGCCGGGTCTCTCGATGCGGCCGGACGATGTAACGCTCGATCTTGCCGATCTTTCAGAAGCGGTGTCGCTGGCTCACGACGCGGGCCGCAAGCTCTATGCTTGCATCAACATCCTCATGTTTGAGGACGATCTGCCGCTTCTGGCTGCCTGGCTGGAAGAAACGCGTGACTTGGCGTTCGATGCGCTGCTGGTTGCCGATCCGGGCGCCATGGCATGGGTTCAGAAACATCGGCCCGACGTGCCGGTGCACGTATCCACCCAGATGAGCACGGCCAACACTGCTGCTGCCACGTTCTGGAAGACGGCTGGCGCCAAGCGCGTGGTGCTGGCGCGTGAATGCAGCATCGCGGATGCCGCCACAATCGCGAAAGAGAGCGGCATTGAGGTGGAGATGTTCGTCCACGGGGCGATGTGCATGGCCATCTCGGGGCGCTGTCTGCTCTCGGCCCACCTCTGCGGTAAGAGCGGTTCACGCGGCGAGTGCAAGCACAGTTGCCGCTGGCAATGGCAGCTCGTGGAAGAGAAGCGGCCCGGTGAGGCCTTGCCGATCTTCGAAGCCGGCGGCAGCACGTTCCTGATGGGATCGACCGATCTCTGCCTGATCCAGCATATCCCGCTCCTGGCTTCCAGCGGTCTGGCCTCGCTCAAAGTTGAGGGCCGCATGAAGAGCGAGTATTATGTGGCGACTGTGGCGCGCGTCTATCGGGCGGCACTCGATGCCTATGCCGCAGACCCGGATGGCTATGAGCTTGACCCGGCTTGGGTCGCCGAACTTGATGCCGTCAGCCATCGCCCCTACGACGAGGGGTTCGCTTTCGGCTATCCCGTAGACCGACCCCGCAAACTGCAGGCCGAGAATCGGCTGATGACCACACACGAGATGGTTGCCATCCTGGTCGGGCGTGATGCAGATGACTACCGGCTGAACGTCAAACACCCGTTCGGGGTGGGGGAGTCCTTTGAATGGATCGGCCCTGCGGCGACCGGGGGCAGCGTCACCATCGCCTCAATCGCGCGCGACGGGTCGCCCACCGAGCGCTCACACTGTGGCACGGAAGTGACGGTTGCTTTTGAGGGCGACGTTCAGTTGCCGGACCTTGCCGTCTTGCGCCGCCAGCGCTAGATCAGGTGAGACCTCCTGGTCGCAATACGTGCGGTTCGTTGGAGGGAAAGAGTAGACGGTTCGGCTGTCCAGAGACCAGGGGTTCCACCCCTGGCTATGACGTTCGACCCCGTTGGGGTCGTTTCCCTGCACCCCAAAGGGGTGCTCCATCATAGCCCGGCGAGAATCGCCGGGATCAAGGCCTCGCCCCTAAATCCCCGACCCGCCCTGGTAGGAGATGTGGAGGCCGCACTCCTTGTGCTCCGGGCTTTCCCACCACCAGCGGCCGGCGCGCTCATCCATCTCACCCTTGCAGGAGCGGGTGCAGCATTCGCAGCCGATCGAGAGGTAGCCCTCGTTGTAGAGTTGATGGTAGGGCACATCGTGTTCGTGGATATAGTCCCAGAGCTGTTCCTTGTTCCAGTTCACCAGCGGGTTGATCTTGATCTTGCCGGGGTGGACCGGGTCGTCTTCGATTACCTTCAGCTCCTTACGCGTTACGAGCTGATCGGTTCGTCGTCCGGTGATCCACGCATCGTATTCGGTCAGGGCCCGGGTCAACGGTTCTACTTTGCGCATCCCGCAGCACTCCTTGCGGTTCTCGATACTCTCCTTGAAGGAGTAGAGTCCTTTGCTCCGGACCATCTTCTCGATGGCCTCGTGACGCGGGAATACCCAGTGGATGTCGATCCCGTACTTCCGGGATATGCGATCAGCACAGGCGTAGGTTTCCTCGGGCAGGCGGCCGGTATCGATCGAGAACACCTGCACGCGCTTCCCGACCCGGTGAATCATGTCGAGCAGCACCACGCCGCCGATCTGGAAGCTCATGGCCAGGCCGATCCGGTCGCCGTAGTGGTCGATCGCCGTGGCCAGGACATCTTCCGGCGCTTGCCTGTCTGGATGCGAAATCAAGTTGGTGATCTCTTCAGTCATGAGCTCTTTCCCGCCGTGCCGGGCCACAGGCCGGTACGGTCTCTCTATCCACTTTCTGTAAGCTGATCGCATCAACCGGACATGCTCTCAGGCAGGCACCGCAGCGGATACAGTCTTCCTGGTTGATCCAGATCAGGTTGGTGTCGTCCGTGCCCGTGGCTTCCTCCCAATCCACAATACGCCCTTCGTCGTCGTACTTCAATTCTTTGACCCTGAGGATGCAATCGGGGCGTGGCTTGGCCTTGATACACCAATCGCAGTAGATGCATCTGTCGGAGTCGATCTCGTACTTGTAGTGACAGCGATAGCAGCGCTGGGTTTCGTCTACCGCCAGCCCGGCGTCATAGCCGGTTTCCACCTCGGCGGTCAGATCGCGCTGCTCCACATTGCACAGCGGCATACTCTGAAGCGGCACAGCATCCATCTCGCGGATGCGTCCGGTATCGCCGGCATCAACGATGCGGACCCGATCACGGATGCGTTCTTCAGTGCTGAGGTACTCATCTACGGTGCGAGCGACCTGCTTGCCGTGGCCGATCGCGTTGATCAGGGAGCTGGCGCCTTCGGCGTAGTCGCCGGCCACAAAGATATCCTTGAGCGGCGTGCGTCCATCCGCGTCACGCCGCAACCAGCGATCCAGGTCCAACAGGTCGGCTTTCAAATCTCCATCAATCCACTCGCCGTCCGGGAACTGGCCGGTGGCCAGGAGCACCGTATCGGCCTCCACGACAAACGCGCTGCCTTCCACGGGCACCGGCCGCCTGCGTCCGCTCGCGTCGGGTGCGCCCAGCTCGTTACGCACAAACTCCACACCCGTCACCGCACCGTTCTCACCGATGTAACGCACCGGGCTGACCAGGAACTCCATGTCGATATGCTCATGGCCCAGCTCTTTGAGTTCGCCGGGCGTGGTCAACATCTCGTTATGCGTGCGCCGGTACCAGACGGCGACGTGGTCGCGGGGCGGGTAGAGGACCGTTCCGCGCGGCGCGCCAGGCGCATCGCTCTCGCCAAATGCCAGCGTAACCGCCCCGAGCCGTTTGGCCGTACGGGCGCAGTCCATGGCCGTGAAGCCGCCACCGATCACGATCACGTGGCGTCCGATCTCGGCCGAGCCGAAGGCGTTGACCTCCAGCAGGAAATCGAGTCCGTGCCGAATGCCCTTCAGCTCTTTTCCCGGCAGATCGAGCAGGTTGGGGCGCAACGTGCCGGCCGCCAGAACGACCGCGTCGTTCGCTGCTCGTAACTTGGTCAGCGTAATATCCTTTCCTACCTCGACACCGCAAGTGATCTCCACGCCGAGCAACTTCACCTGTTCGATCTCACGTTCGATCACCTCGTGCGGCAGGCGGAACTCCGGGATGCCCTGGTTCATCATGCCGCCGGGCACACTGTGTTTCTCGAGCACGGTCACGGCATGTCCGCAGCGAGCCAGTTCACGCGCGACGGCCAGGCCGGCCACGCCGGCCCCCACTACGGCCACCATCTTACCGGAATCGGGATACCACTTGTCGAGTAGCACGGGATCGCTGCCCTTGAGGTCGGCCGCGGCGCGCTTGGAGTGGCAGATCGCAACGCTCTCACCCAGGCCGTCCCAGCCGTGGCGACAGCGTGCTTCGCAAGGCCGTGCGCAGACACGCCCCAGCACGCCCGGGAAGACGTTGCTCTCCAGGTTAAGCCGGTAGGCGCGGTCATACTCGCCACTATAGATGGCGGTCAGGTATTCCGGAATGTTCGTGTGGGCCGGACAGGCCTCCTGGCAGGGAATGTTGCGCGCGATCCAATCGAAATCCTTGGCGGCGCTGCCGCTGCCGTGATGTTCAGAGAGGGCGGCGAAGGGGTAGGCCAGGCTGCGTGGGGCTGTCTTCTTTTCGGCTAAAGGCTGCGCGTGTTCGGTCCGCAATGTTTCGAGCCAGGCCTCATCGAACCCCGCCATCTGGGCACGGTTGGCGAAGAAGTGGCCCGCATAGAGATCGCCGCGCGCATCACCGCGCTGAAAGTAGGCCCGCGCCAGGAGCGCAAACTCCCACGCATCCCGGGCGGCACGGTGACCACACAGCCGGTCTATCGCTTCTTCGTTATGATGAGCGTCGAGCAGTGTCTCAATGTCTGTGCGCAGGTCAGGGATGTGTCACCTCCGGTCCGAAAAGCGTGGTTCGGACTGTGTCGAGTGTGACGCGCTCGATAAACGCGATGAACATCTCATCGTCGCTCTGTCGGCTGTCGAGGTAGAGGTCAAGGATACGGCGCACGGTGCGGTTCACCTGGTGGCTGTCCACATCGACGAGGTGTTCGGCAATGTTGCCCGCCCCGCTGAGCTTTCCTCCGACAAAGAGACTGTAGCCCTCGACGTTGCCTGCCTCGCCGCGGCGGCGGCGGCCGCGCAGCCCGATGTCGGCACTCCACGCGTGGGCGCAGTTGTTGGGACATCCGGTAAAGTGGATGCGCAGCGGACCGATACGGTCCCAGTAGGCCTCGTCGGTCTGGAGCATGTCTTTCAGTTCCAGGCATGCGTTGCGCGTGTCCGAGACCGCCATCCTGCACTGGGTTGTGCCGACACAGGCAACCACATCCGGTCCGCGCTCGAACCCTTCGGTCTGCAGGCCTGCCTTGTGCAAGGCCTCCCGGAGCGGGGCCACGTCGGCATCGGGCACATGGCGTATGGCGATGTTCTGCCGACCCGTGAAAGCAATCTCTCCCCTGCCGTGGTGAGCGGCCAGGCGCGAGATCTCACGACCGGTTGCGGTGGGAATCTCCGAGCGTGGTATGAGCACGCGCACCGTATGGAGTCCCGCCTCCTTCTGGGGCAGGGCGCCCTGGCCACTCAGGAATGAGGGGCCGATGGATGGGATGGGGTCGGCTGCGGGGATGATGCGCTCCAGGCCTGCAATGCCCCGCTCATCCAGGATGTCGAGCAGCAGGGATCCGAACGCATCGGCACCCATGCGGTCGACTACGATTTTAAGACGCGCAAAAGCCCGGTTGCGCCGGTCGCCGTGACGGCGAAACGCTTCGACCGTGGCACGCGCCACATCAAGCGCGAGGTCGCACGGCACCCAGTCGAAGACCACCTTGGCCAGGTAGGGGCGTGACCCCAAACCGCCACCGGCATGGAATCGCCAGCCGAGCTCCGTGGAGCCGTCCTCGGCTTCGCGAGTGACCGGCACCCAGCCCTGGCAATTAATCAACGTAGCCGCACAGGCCCTGCCGCAGCCAGCCACGCTGATCTTGTGTTTGCGCGGCAAGTTGCGCTGCTGGTCGCGGATCTCGGGATCGTTGGCAATCGCTTCGATCAGACGACGCACATCGTCGCCCACCTCGTGCGGGCAGACCCCCTGCATCTCGCAAGTGACCGTGTTGCGGGTGACATCGCCGCAGCCGTTCTTCGTAGTGATGCCCACTTCCAGCATGCCCTCGATGACTTTGTGGATGTCGTGCAGACGGACCCAGTGGAACTGGAGGGTTTGACGGGTCGTGATGCACAGCTCGCCCTGGGCATACTGGTCGGCCAATTCGAGTGCGCGAGAAAACTGCTCGGTCGTCATGAGACCACCGGGGCACACGAGACGAATCATGAAGAAGCCTTTCTGAAGCTGGCTATAGACCCCGGCCCACTTGAACATGGCCATAACATTGAGGGGGATATCATCGAAATCAACCGAGGTATAGTCCCGAAAATCGAAGTTCGGATCGATATCGAGCTTGTCCTGTTCAACCGCTGTTAGTTCTTCTGCCGCAGGCATATACACCTCTCATGATCACAGAAACTCTGTAATCAGTGAAAACATGATCAGGTAACTTATGATTTATAGGGCGCGAATGGCAAGTAGAAAAAGGGGAAGCGCCCCCATCCCGCTTGTCGGGGTGGGGGCGCGTCCGCACAGCCCCCCCGCAAGCAGGGCTGGGGTGTCAGTGCCCCGACCCCTTCGCCGGTTTCGGATCCGGCAGCAGCGGCGCCGACTGCTCGCCTTCGCGAGGTGCGTGGTGGTCACGATCAAGGTAGGTGTTGGCCCAGGCGGATGTGCCTTCGAGGTTGGGGTTGTAGATGACCGTTGGTCCGTCGAGCATGGCTTGAGACTCGCCGTAGTACTTGGTTCTGTCATAGGCCCGGGCCCAGATGCACTGCTTGTCGTCCAGTTCACACTGTCCGTCATAGGATCCGCCGCAGGGCCCGTTGCGTGTGTTCTTGGAACAGGCCGAGCGGGGACAGAGATAGGCGCAGTCGGCCAGGGAGCAGTCGCCGCAGTCCTTGCAGCGGAACATCATCTGCTTGGAGACGTGCTCAATCCCATGCATGACTTTGCTTGTTGCGGTCTTTGCGGCGCCTTCACCATCAATGGCCCCGTAGAGCTTCTTCATCAGGTTGTAGAGCCCCTTCTCGCGTGTGAACGCTGCGCTGTGAACCATGCGGCTCATGCGGTAGGACGCGCTCACATTCCGCGTGGACTTGGGGTGCAGTAGCGAGTCCAGGTATTCCCGGTTCATCCGGCTGTAGTCGCTCAACTTGGTCTCGGGGTCCTGCTCCCAGAGATAGAACTCGTCTTCAACCGGGAACTGGAGTTCCTGGGCAAAGATCTTCCAATCGTCCACTCCGAATCCCTTGGACTGCTGGATAATACCGGCAAACGTCTCCGGCTTCGCCACGCCGGCGATATAGCCGGCGTCGTAGCCGAGACCTTTGAAGATGGCCAACTGTTTGGCCGCCAGCTCGCGGAAGAAGGCGCGTCCCTTGTCGGGGCCCGCGGCATACTTCTCGACCAGTTCGAGCAGCTTGTTGCTGACCACGCAGCCGGGAATGTCGTTGCGGTTGAACATCTTTGCGACGAACTTCGAGAGCAGGTAGACATTTCCGATCAGGGGCACGTCGAGTCCGGCCCAGCGACAGAAGAGTTGCAGTTCCTGGAACTTGCGCATGTCGTAGCCCAACTGCGGAACCACCCACTGGGCGCCGCACTGCACCTTCTTGGCCAGCTTGAAGAGCTGCGGCAGATACTCGCGCTCGTGCTTCTTGAACGGTGACACGGCGCATCCGACAAAGAAGTCGGCGGGCGGCAGTGCCTCCGTGCCGCCGCGGCGGGCCGGGATCTCCAGCCCGTCGTTCATGGCCTTGAGGAGGGAAATCAGACCGACCGAGTCGAGATCGAACACCGGTGATGCGTTGCCGCCGTAACCTGAAACCGGGTGGTCGCCGGTCAGGGCCAGGATGTTGTTGAACCCTTCGGACGCGCTGCGCCAGGCGGCTGATTCGAGTCCGTTGCGGTTGAGGTCCTTGCAGCTCAGGTGAATGACCACCTCTTTGCCCAGTTCGGTGATCCGGTGTCCGAGCCAGTCCGCCGGCAGCATCGGGTTGCCGCCCGGGTTGTCCGTGACGGAGATCCAGCTGAAGTGGGGGTTCTGTGCCAGCTCTTCGGCTTCGTGCAGCAGCTTGCCGTCAACGCCATCCGGGCGTGGCAGTCCGCGTGAGCTGACCAGCTCGACACCGTAGTGGAAGGTCTCGCCTGTCAGCATTTCACGGAAGGTTGTTCTGTTTTCCTGATCAGTCATGACAAAGTACTCCTATCTGAAACCACATAGCATGCTAGCGGGAATGGTGGCACCGTCTATAGGACGTTGTGGGCACGGATTAGTATTATCTTGCTGATTATGAACAGAGAAGACCGGTCTCGCGAGCCGACCAGCAGTCAGCTCTGCTCCTTCGTGTAGTTCAACAGTCCGCCCGCCAGCAGGATCTGGCGCTGCCGGTCTGTGAAGTCGGTCTGCACGGGAATAGCCAGGCCCTGTGTCTCGTTGCGCACCACAACCGGGCTGCCGGCGGCAATGGCCTCGCGCAGGTTCGGAATGGCGAGGGCATTGCCCTGCTCAATCTTGTCGCAGTCGGCCGCATCGGCAAACAGCATCGGCACAATCCCGAAGTTGATCAGGTTGGCCATGTGGATGCGTTCGATCGATTGGGCGATGACCGCCTTGACCCCGAGATACATCGGGCAGAGGGCGGCGTGCTCGCGGCTGGAGCCCTGGCCGTACGACTGCCCGGCCACGATGACGTTGTGCAGGCCCTGATCGCGCGTGGCGGCGGCGCGCGTGGCGAACTCGGGATCGGTCATCTCGAAGACGAAGGTCGAATAGGTCGGCACGTTTGAGCGGTACTTCAGACGCGCACCGGCCGGCATGATATGGTCGGTCGTGATGTTGTCGCCCACCTTGATCGTGGCTACCCCCCCCAGCGTTTCCGTGAGCGGATCAGCAATCGGGGGCGCCCCGATGTTGGGTCCGCGCTCGATTTCGGGCGCGGTCTCTACGCTGTCGGGGAAGACGAACATGGAGTCATCGATATCATAGTGTTCCGGCACCGCAATCCCGGCGGGGCTGTCGCCCAGCGTGCGCGGATCAACCACTTCGCCGGCCAGAGCGGCCGCGGCCGCCACTTCGGGGCTGACCAGGTAGACCTGGGCATCGATCGTGCCGGAGCGGCCCTCGAAGTTGCGGTTCGAGGTACGCAGTGAAACGTCGCCGCTACCGGGCGACATCGAGTTGCCGATGCAGAACCCGCAGGCGTTTTCGAGCAAGCGGGCGCCGGCGCCGATGATATCGGCCAGGTCGCCGTCCTTCGCCAGCATGCGCATGACCTGGCGCGAGCCGTGTGCCACACCGAGCGTCACGTTCGGGTTCACTGTCTTGCCGCGCAGGATCGCGGCCACGGTCTTGAGATCGCGCAGAGAGGAGTTTGTGCAGGATCCAATCATAACCTGGTTGACCTTAAGGCCTTCCACGTCCGCGATCCGCTTGATGTTGCCTGGTGAATGCGGGGCGGCGGTCAGGGGTTCCAGCGTGGCGAGGTCAATCGTGAAGACCTCGTCATATTCCGCATCATCATCCGCCTTGAGCTCGACCCAATCGGCACCGCGGTTCTGGGCTTCCATAAACTGCTTCGTTCGGTCGTCACTCGGGAAGAGCGAGGTGGTGACCCCGCACTCGGCGCCCATGTTCGTGATCGTCGCGCGTTCGGGTACGTCCAGCGAGGCCACGCCGGGTCCGCCATACTCGAAGATGCAGCCGACGTTGCCCTTGGTCGAGTAGCGCTCGAGGACCTTGAGAACCACGTCCTTCGCGGCCACCCAGGGGGGGAGGGCGCCTTTGAGGTGGATCTTGATGACCTTTGGCGCGGTCAGGTAGAAGGGACCGCCGCCCATGGCTACGGCCACATCGATGCCGCCGGCGCCCATCGCCAGTGCACCGATCCCGCCGTCGGTGGGGGTGTGCGAGTCGGAACCGAGCAATGTCTTGCCGGGAATTCCGAAGCGCTCGACGTGAAGCTGGTGGCAGATGCCGTTGCCCGGTTTGGAGAATACCGCCCCAAAACGCGCGGCAGCCGACTGCAGGTAGCGATGGTCGTCGGCATTTTCGAACCCGATCTGGACCGTATTGTGGTCAATGTAGCTGACCGCCAGCTCGTTCTTCACCCGGTCGAGACCCATCGCCTCGAACTGGAGAAATGCCATGGTACCGGTCGCATCCTGCGTCAGCGTCTGGTCAATCCGGATCCCGATTTCGCTCCCGGCTTCCAGTGTTCCTGAGACGAGGTGTGCCTCCAGTATCTTGGTGGTGATGTTCTTGCCCATGCCTTCACTCCCATTTCACGCGCAACGGCGTTTTCTATCTGTAGTCGGCCAAACGAGGCAGGCTATCCGGTAGACGCCATCGGGTCAACTCGGGAGTACGGCACCAAATCCACTTGACCTGCTAGGATGGGGTTTCAATACTGGACTTTGTGTGCCGCAGGGAAGGGCACAAGGAGAGATCCTGGGAAGCCAGGGAGCACTGTATGTCCAAGATTCTTGATCGGCTGAAGAGTGTGGGTGAGAACAGCGGGCGCTGCCATGTGCGGGTCAGTGACAATATGACCTATGGTCCTGTCGCTCTCACGACGGTTAGCCAGTGGGCTGAACAGGGCCGTATTACCGCTGAAAGCGAGATCTCCTTCGATCGTAAGGAATGGGTACGCGCCGACGCCATTCCCGAGCTGGGCCTCGACTGGATCGCCGCCGAAAATGGCGACAAGTATGGTCCTTTCAACCTGCAGGCCCTCGCCCAGTTGGTTCGGCGTGGCATTGTCACGCCCGACGCCAAGGTTACCCACCGCGAGACCGGCGAGTCGCTTGACGTGCCACAGGCTCTGGAGCGAGCCGGCGCAGCGCGCCCTCTCGATGCCGCCGCTGCACGCCTCCTCGATAGCGACCAGGCGCCTGCCGCACCCCAGTCCCTTGTCAGCAGCGCCGCCACCATGGCGCCCGAGCTACCCTCGGAGCAGGAGAGCACGGGGTGCGACGAGCCGCAGCCGGAAGCGGCGGCGGATGATGATGCGGAGGAACAGAACGAGAAAAGTGCGCGCGTCACCGAACTGGAATCCGCGTGCAGCACGTTGCGCGGCGAGAACACCGAGTTTGCGTCAAAGCTCGAGGTGGCGGTCACGAAGCAGTCGGAAGCCGAGATTGCCCTGGAGAAGAGCGAGGAGGAGTCGCAGCGGCTATCCGAGCGGATCGCCGGTCTCGAGTCAGAGCTGAACGAACTGCGCACCACACTCGGGGAGCGCCAGGAAGAGGTCGAACTTCTGAACCAGACCCGCGAAGTCGAGCAGGGCAGTGCGGGCAGCGAGATCCAGGGGCTCAAGGATGGGCTGGCGGCAGCGACGCGCCGACTGGACGAACGGGAAACCGAGCTCGGGGGCGAGATCAGCGGACTCCAGGCAGAGCTGGCCGAGACGCGCGAAAAGGCGGCCGCACGTGAAGCAGAGAACGGGCTCAAGGTCGATCAACTCAGCGGTGAGATTTCGCAACTGTCCGAACGCCTTGCCTCCACGGACGCAAGCCTGAAGGAGGAGCGGCGCGACACCGGAACGTTGAAGTCTGAACTTGAGATTGCAAGACAGGAAGTTACGGCGCAGGAAAAGCAACTCATCAAGCTCACCGAGGAACTCAAGGCCCGGGACGAGAAGGTCGCCACGCTGGAGCAGGACCACGAAACTCTGAGCGAGAAGGCAAGCGCGGTCGAAGAAGTGGTTACGGAGAAGGCGTCCGAGATCTCGATCGTGCAAGCCGCCATGCAGGAGCGAGCGCGTGAGGCGGAGGCGCTGAAGACTGCCCTGGCCGAGGCCGAGAAGGCGCATCAGGCCAGGGAGGAAGAGCTGGCTGGTGCCCGTGCGGCGGTCATGGAACATGCTGAGGTGTCGTCCAAAGCGGATGGCGAGAGGCAGCAGCTCAGGGCACAGGTTGCCTCGCTCGAGAAGTCACTGGTTGCCCGGGATGACGCGCTCAAGGCGAAGTCCGGCGCGCTTGCCAAGCGCGAAGAGGATCTGGCGTCCAGGGATGCGGAGCTTAAGGAAGTTCGCAAGGCACTGGCGGCGGTCGAGGCGTCTGTGAGCCAGAAGCAGGCTGTCTCCAGGGCGGACCAGACGGCGGCTGATTCCCTGAAGGACGACAATGTTGCCCTGGGGGACACGCTGAACGGGCTCAAGGCCGATGCCGAGGCGCTGCGCTCCAAGTTGGAAGAGAAGCATGCGCACGTGACCGAGCTGACCCTCGAGATGGAACGCACCAGGGGCGCCATGGAGGAAACCAATGCTGATCGCGATCGCTTGCAGCTCGATATCACAGAGCTGCAGGCCGAATTGAACGAGCGCGTATCCGAACTTACCGAGACCCGCACCGCACTCGAACAGGCTACGGCCGAGGCCGACGGGGAGGTCAACGCCGAGGTCGAAGCGCTAAAGGCCAAACTGGCGGAGCAGATTGCAGCGCACGAAGCAACGTCTTCCCAGCAGGCAGACCAGTCTTCCTCACTGGTGCGGGAAAGACGGCAGCTTGAAGAGCGTGTGGCCAAGTTGGAACAGGCTTTGGCGGCCAAGGACGAGGCGATCACCGTTCGTGAATCCGCGCTCAAGGGGCGGGATGCCGCACTCGCTGAGAAGGACGAGGTGATTGCCCACCGGGACGAAGCTCTGGCAGAGCGCAAGGCGAAGCTGGCTGAAGTCGAGGCCGCACTGGTCGAAGCCGCGCAGCGGGCCGCTGCCGAACAGGCGGCCGCAGAAGCAATGACAGCGGAGTGCGATGCCCGCGGATCAGGTCTGGAGGCATTGCAGTCCGAACTGGCCGCACAGAAGGCGGCCGTCGAATCGCTGGAAGCCCAACGCGGCGAATTGCACAACAGATGGGAATCCGAGCAGTCCCGGGCCACCGCCATCTCCGAGGAACTCGAACAGGCCCGCAGCGCGGTTACCGAAGCGAAGGGCGAACAGGACAGCGCCCAACAGAGCCTGTCGCAGCTACGCGCCGATCTGGACGAAAGTGTGTCGCGTTTGACCACGCTGCAGACCGACGTCGAATCTGCAACGCAGCGTGAGGAAACGGCTCTGTCCGAGCTGCAGGCTGTGAAGGCGGAGAAAGATGAGATCATGCAGGAACTGGAGACGGTGCGACCTCTCCAGGAGGCGGCTCGTGCCGAGCTGGAACAGCTCAGGGAAGAGAAGCAGGAGGTGCTCGAGAAGCTGGAAGTGGCCGAATCCGCGCGTGCCGAGGCAGGGACCGAACTGCAACAGTTGCAGGAGGAACAAGATCGGTCCCGTTCCGAATTTGAGGAAACAGACGCCGCGCGGGTCGCAGAGACCGAGAAGCTCAAGACGGAACTCAGTGAACAGTCTTCCATGCACGCATCTGCCATAGCCGAACAGGTTGCCCTTGTATCAAGCGCCACAGAGGCCAGGCAGCAGCTTGAGGTCCGAACGGCTGAGTTGGAGAAGACCGCAGCGGGGCAAGAGGAGGCGATGAGAGCCAAGGACGAACTCCTGGCCGAGCGTGATGCCGCGCTTGCCGAGACCAACAGTGCTTTGGCAGGTCGGGACAAGGAACTTGCCGCGAAGGATGAGTCCATTGCGGAACGTGACCAGGCTTTGGCCGAGAAGGACCAAGCCGTGGCCGAGAAGGGCCGTGCCCTTGCCGCAAAGGAAGAAGAGCTGTCGGCTGCCCAGGCAGCCCTGTCCGCCGCGGAGGCGGCCACGGCGGAGGGCGTCGTTAAGTTGAAGGCGGACCTCGAGTCGGCCGCTAAGCTGAAAGACGATCACGACGGACTGCAGACCAAGTTGGAAGCCGAAGAGGCGCGGGTGAGGGAGCTTACCACAGAACTCGAGGAGGTCATGGCTGGACGTGATCATGATCTCAAGACCAGGGATGAAGAGCTTGTGGCCGCGAAGGCAGCGCACGAGGCAGCAGAAGCCGCCAAGTCAGAGCATGAAGCGAAAGCGGGAGAGCATCTGGAAGTTGCCGGAAAGCTGAAAGGTGATCACGACGAACTGCAAGGCAGACTGGAAGCTGAGCAGGCGCGGGTGGAGACGCTCACTGCGGAACTGGAGGCCGTCAAGGCTGACGCAGCAGACGTGCAGGCCACGTTCGCGGAAGTCTGCAAGAAGCAGGCGGCATCGGAACGTGCTCTGAAAGAGGCCAAGGCCAGGCTGGCCAAACCGGCCCCCGAACCCGAACCCGAGCCGGAACCGAAACCCGCAGAGCCTGCGGAGTGGTACCTGCGCTACGATGCAGAGAACATGTTGGGGCCGGTTTCATTCGACGACCTCCTGGCATGGGCCAAGGACTGTCGTGTGGCGCCCGATCACGACGTATCATCCGACAAGCTCTTCTGGGCCAAGGCCAGCGATGTGCCGGGCCTCGAGATGGAGTGGATGGTTACGCTGGCTGACGGAACGGACTACGGTCCCATCAACAAGCATGCGATCGACGACCTCATTGCCGATGAAGTCGCAGCGGAAGACGCTGAGCTGGTGCACTGCAAGACCGGCGAGAAACTCTCTGCCAGGGACATCAAGCCGGAGTAGCCTTTCCGGATTCATCAACGGCAAGGTAGGGCCCGCTCTCCGAGCGGGCCGCAGCGCAACCAGCTCGCGCTACCTGCGTGCCGCCTTCTCTTCGTCCTTCACCGCATTCCAATGTGCGTCGAGCACTTTAAGCCCACACTCGTGCAGCACCTGTCCGTTGTCCTTGACCCGTTGCTCAACGCCCTGAAAGCGCCGGATGAATTTGTCGCAGGTCTTGCGCAGTGCCTCTTCGGCATTGATGCCGGAGAACCGCGCCAGGTTGACTACCGCGAAGAGGAGATCGCCCAGCTCTTCGGTTAAGTGTTCGGTGTCGTCCGCCTGCATGGCTTCACGCGTTTCAGCTAATTCCTCATCAATCTTGGCAGCAACATCGCGGATCTCGTCCCAGTCGAACCCCACACGCGCCGCACGACTCTGCAGGCGTTGGGCTTTCTGAAGGGCGGGAAGATGACGCGGGATGCCGGCCAGGGTTGAGCGGCCCCCTTTCTCTTTCGCTTTGAGCTGCTCCCAGTTCGCGAGCACCTCGTCGCTGTCGGCCACGTCGACATCGCCGAACACGTGTGGGTGCCGGTAGATGAGCTTGTCGGCAATGCGGTGCGCCACGTCGTCAAACGTGAACGCGCCTTCCTCGCCGCGAATGCGGGCATGCAGTGCGATCTGCAACAACACGTCGCCCAACTCTTCGGCATGATCCTCGGGGGTGCCATCATCGAGGGCATCGAGTACCTCGTAGCACTCCTCGACCAGGTAGGGCTTCAGAGTTTCCAGGGTCTGTTCGCGGTCCCACGGGCAGCCGCCTTCGCCGCGCAAGCGGTCGACGACAGTCAGGAGGCGGTCAATGCCGCGCTCCGGGAGCGGGGCGGTGCTTGGGCTCATTGTTCGTCCAGAATCTGCTGGGTGTTGCGCACGGCGCAAAAATCCTTGCCGCACATGGAACAGAAATCCGATTCGTCGTCATCGGACTCCACGCGCGCGGCTTCGTAGCGGGCGCGGGCGCCCTCGCCGTCGAGCGCGAGGTCGAACTGCTGATCCCAATCAAAGGCGCGCCGTGCACGGGACATGGCGTCGTCCCGCTCGCGCGCACCGGGCAGACCGCGTGCCACGTCGGCGGCATGGGCGGCAATGCGGTAGGCAATCACGCCCTCCTTAACATCCTTGGCGGTCGGCAGTCCGAGATGCTCCGCCGGCGTGACGTAGCAGAGCAGGGAGGCGCCGTGGAAAGCGGCTGCGGTGGCCCCTATTGCCGACGTGATGTGGTCATAGCCAGGAGCAATGTCGGTCACCACGGGTCCAAGCACATAGAAGGGCGCTTCATCACAGACGCGTTGCTCGCGCTCCATGTTCATCTGGATCTGGTCGAAGGGCACGTGGCCGGGTCCTTCAACCATAACCTGGACCCCAGCTTCGCGACTACGCGTGACCAGTTCGCCCAGCACATCCAGCTCAGCAAACTGAGCGTCATCACTGGCGTCGGCCAGGCAGCCGGGGCGCAGGCCGTCACCCAGTGAGAGGGTGACGTCATGTTCACGGCAGATATCAAGGATGGCATCCCAGTTGGTGTAGAGCGGGTTCTCCTGGTCATGCTTGGCCATCCAGCGCGCCAGGATCGCGCCGCCGCGGCTGGCAATGCCCATGATGCGCTTGAGCGCCAGGTCCACGTGGCTGCGCAGGAGTCCGGCATGAATCGTCATGAAGTCGACGCCCTGCTCGGCCTGGTCACGAATCACCGTGAGCATGAGCTCGGAAGAAATGGCATCGGTGTTGCCGTCAATGCGGGAAAGGGCCTCATAGATGGGGACGGTTCCGAACGGGGCAGGGCAGATGTCCAGGAGTCCGCGTCGCAGTGCGCCCAGGTCGGGGCCGACACTGAGATCCATGACAAAATCGGCACCCGCTTCGAGTGCCGTGGTGACTTTCGTCTGTTCCTCTTCGAGGCACGACTTGTCGGCCGAGCGGCCAAGGTTGGCATTAACCTTGGTGCGGAAACGTCGCCCCACTACCTCGGGACTGAGCCTGGTATGCGCCGGGTTGGCCGGCAGAACGGCCCGTCCGGAAGCGAGCAGGGCGCGGACCTCATCAACCGGAACGTTCTCTTTTACTGCTACCGCCTCCATCTGGGCGGTGACAGCGCCATCCCGCGCGCGGAGTAGTTGCGTGCTCATGGATGAACGGCCAGCGTGTCCAGGATCGCCTTGGTGGCGCCGTCATCGAGCGCATCAAGAATGGTGTCTGTTCCGCCGAAGTCCTGGAAAGAGGTGTAGTCGTCGGGAATGACAATACAGCGCATCCCCGATGCGACGGCGGCGAGGGAACTGCTGCTGCTGGTGGTCAGTACCACGCATGAAGGAATCAGCGCCTCCATGGACCGGGCGGCCGACTTCCAGGCTTTGGATTCACTGGTTCCCGCATCGCTTTCCAAGGCGACCACGGCGCCTTCTTCAGGCTCTCCGATGTCGAGCTTGGCGTAGAGCTGCAGCGCGGCGTCCTGGTCCAGGTCGCTCACGGCCCCAATCTTGTAACCTTCAGCCAGGGCTTTCTTCAGGAGACCGGCCAGTGCAGCGGGTGACTTCGGTGTGTTGTCCACCAGCGAGGCGCGGATGCCCTGCAGGATTTCCGGAACCAATTTCTCGGCCGAGACGCGGGGATGTCCGAGGAGCTCGAGAAGCTTGGGCAGCCCCTTTTCGATGGGTTGGTCTACGCAGCAGCGCGAGAAGAGAACCGGCGTGAGCTTCATGTCTTTATCGGCCAGCACGCTCTTCAGCACATCGAAAACGACCTTACGGCCCTGGAACCCGATGTTCTCCAGTTCAAACAGCAACGCAATCGTCGGTGTGTCTTGTTCCTCTTGGATCTCTTCAGGAGCAGTAATCTCGTCAGCCATGGTTCCCTCATCTCTTAGTATGCACTCAAACCGGGAACCCTACGGCAGTTGGCAGCAGGAGTCAAGCCACCGGCGCAACGTATACACGGCTCCTATCGTCCAATATTCCTGTTTGCGCATCGCGGCGGGCCGTGAGTAGACTGCCGGGAGCTTGTGACTACCCCGGGCCCGCCCTTCATGGTGTGATTGGACTCAGGAGCAACGAAGAGGAAGCGACGCTATGAGCATTGCCGACCAAGCATCATATCTCTCAGAAATCTCCGGGATACTCAGGAGCCACTGGCCCGAGAACCGCACGGTCAACATCGTATGCCATGGGCATAGCGTGCCCGCCGGGTATTTCGCTACGCCAATGGTGGACACCATGAATGCCTACCCGTACCTGCTTCACCTCGCGCTGAAGCACCGGTTCCCATTTGCGGTTATGAATGTCATCGTTTCAGCCATCGGGGGCGAGAACTCCGCATCCGGTGCGGAGCGATTCGAACGCGATGTCCTCTGTCACCGGCCGGATGTGGTAATCATTGACTATGGTCTGAACGACCGGGGTATGGGGCTTGAGCGCTCGCGCGAGTGTTGGTCAAGAATGATCGAGGCCTCGCTCCGGTCGGGATCCAAGCTGCTGCTTCTCACGCCCACGCCTGATACGACACAGGCCTCGGCGTATGAGGGCGAAGATAGGGGGCAACTCGGCGAGCATGCCGACCAGATTCGTCAGCTTGCCGCCGACTATGGCGTGGGACTTGCCGACAGTCTGAGCGCGTGTTTGGACTATAGCGCGACGGCAGATCTCTCAGACATCCTGTCGTGGAGTAACCACCCGAACCGGACCGGCCACGAGCTCGTCACGAAAGAGCTTTTGCGCTGGTTCCCGGCCGGATAGGCGCCGCACCGAGTTGCGGGTTCAGATGTTCTGCCTCTTCCCACTCCAGTGGGTCTATTCGGTAGTAGTGTCTTAACTCTTCGTATAGGTCGGGGCGCTTGCGATGGAGCTGGACGGGCTTCTCGAAGAAGGCTTCCGTCGCGGTGGCAAAGAACTCGGCGGAATTGGTGGCCCCGTATTCGTCGATGACGGTGGGTTTGTGTTTGGCTACGCGTTTGAGGAAGGATTTGTACTCGCGGGTCAGACAGCGGGCCCATGCGCTATAGCATGACAAGCTATCCAGAACGGGTGTGCCATCTGCCACCCCATCGGCCTGGTCGAGTTGGTGTGCGAACTCGTGGAGCACGACGTTGTGACCGTCATCAAAGTTGCGCGCTCCGCCCCGCACGCTATCCCAGGCCAACACCACCGCGCCGGTCTGCCACGACTCACCGAGGCGCACCGATCGCTCTTCGTTCTGTGCCCCGAACAGGCCCTTGCCGCCCGCCACATAGGTGTGGGGATACACGAGCACCGACTTCAGCTTCGGGTAACACTTCGAGCCGCGTCCGAGCAACAGGAGACAGGCCTGGCCGGCAACCGTCACCCGTACCTCGTCCGTAATCTCCTGCCCGCCGCACCCCTCGAACTGCTTCGCGTCCAGAAACAGATTGATGTATCCGTCCAGCTTGCTCTGCAGGGCCTCGGGAAGTGAAGTGTATGGCGGCAGGTTTCGCACGAGAATCTCCCGCCACTCCGGCGGCAATGGCGAGGCCTTCAATCGCCTGCGCCTTGCGATCTGCCTTGCCCGACTGATCAGCCACACCGTCACGGCCAATGCGGCAATGATGAAGACTATGTATCCCTGCGCCATGCTGCCCCTGTTTCTCCCTGCGACTATAGGTACACGAGAACAATGTCGTCGAGGGATTCCTTAGACTGTGTACCATGAACGGCAAGAAGATGGATCGAGTGAAGGCGATCCGGTGAAGCCGGCGTCTCGGTTACGCTCGGGGCGGTATGAGCGAAACCAGCTCTGCATACAGGTCATGCACAATCTGGCGGTAGGCGGTCAGACTGAAGTCTTTGCGGGCGCGGGCGGCGCCGGCTTCGCCGAGGGAGCGGGCGTGGTCGGGGTTGGACGCCAGCTCCTGCATTCCGGTTGCGAACGCTGCGGGGGTCGGATCGGCCAGCAGCGCGATATCGGAGGTCATGACCTGGGTGTGCGAGTCGATCGTCGTGGCCAGTACCGGTTTGCCGGAGGCCAGGTAGGAGTAGACTTTCATCGGCGTGTTACCGCCCTTGATGCGGGGCGAGACGAGAATGTCGGCCTGTTGCAGTAGGAGCGGGAGTTGTGCGACCGGGCGGGTACCGGTCAGTACGATTCGGTCGGCGCTGTTGAGCTGCGCCACCTTCTGTCGGTAGGCCTCCACATCGCCCGCGGCACCGCCCACGATCAGCAGGGAGCCTGCGCCACCCTCGGCACAGTGCCGGTCGAACGCCTCGACCATCAGATCAATGCCCTGGTAACGCTCAAGATTACCTACATAAAGGAACACCGGGCCTTTCAGGGCGGGTAGGTCAAGGGCCGCAGTATCCGAGTCCGCATCATGCTCATCACCCATCGGCACATCGCGCAGAATCGCAACCTTCGCTGCACCGCTTTCGCGCGCAATGTCGGCCAGGTAGTCGCACACCGGGACCACGGCCGCCGCCCGCCGAATTGCCCGCTCTTCCAATACACACATGAACCGAAGAAGCGGGCGCATCCACGGAAGCTTCTCCACGATCTGGCGCGGCATGGAGGAATCCATATCAAAGATGTAGGGCAGTCCCGTCCGTTTCTGGATTCGCATGGCCATGAAGACCGATTCCTCGACCGCGTGAACGATGTCGTACCGGCCTTCACGCGCCATGCGCATCGCGGCGGGTGCCATCCATGCATCGCACAGGAGTTTCTTCAGCGTGAACCCCGGCTTGATGCCGTGCACACCCGGCGTCGCCGGACTGCGGTGGACGGTTACACTCGGGTGAATCTCGACATCATCGCCTTCATGATAGCAGAGCAGGTCGATCGTATGCCCGTCCTCCGCCAGTGTTTCCGCCAGCAGGCGCACGGCAATCGGCGTGCCGCGTTCCTGGTAGAACGGGTGCGGAGCCAGTAGCAGGATTCTCAACAGCATTCTCCTCTAGGCAATGGCCTTCACCGCGCGCAGCCACGATTGCGCGATCAGGGCGTGGCCGGCGGGGGTGGGGTGGACGCCGTCGGGCGCCCAGAACGCCGGGTCGCGCTTTTCTGCCGCGGCATTCATGATGCCATCCATCGGCACCAGGATCGCGTCGAACTCATCGGCAAGGGTGCGGACCACCTGGATGCGGGGATCAAGATCGGCTCGCCAGGCCTTGCGGTCCTCCGGAAAGGGCAGGACAAAAGGCTCAATCAGAATGAGATGGGCGCCCAGCTTCTCACGGGTCTGGTTCAGGATGGTGCGGTAGCTGGCTTCGAAGGCCTCGGTCGAGGTGGGATCGCCGCTATCGAACGCGCGCCATGTGTCGTTGATGCCGATCATAACCGACACCCAGTCCGGCTTCAGCTCAAGACAGTCGCGCTCCCATCGCTGCTCCAGGTCGGCCGCCCGGTTGCCGCTGATGCCGCGGTTGAGGAAGCGAACGTTCAGTTCCGGGCAGGCTGCCGAGAACCAGCTCGCGGCCATCATGGCATAGCCCGAACCCAGGTCTTCCGGATCCATTGCGCCACGTCCGGCATCTGTAATGCTGTCACCTTGAAAAAGTACGGTTGAGCCAATTTCGATGAGGGGGTCCATGAGATGTCCTTTCGATTTGCGCTAACGGTGCCGAATGCGCATCGCGGCGTCAAGAAATGTCGAATCCCCATTTACACCGTCAGTGCTTCGCGGCATACTGCGAGCGTTATGCCTATTGTGGTTGATACACATGTGCACATCTATCCGGAGTATGATTCCGAGCGTCTGCTGAATGACGCGGCGGCCCGTCTTCAGGACCTGGCCCCGGGGGCGACGCCTGCGATATGTTTGACGGAGCGGGCGGGGCAGCATGTCTATGCGGACTGGGCGATGCTTCCGACTGTGCCCGGGACCGACCTTCCTATCGAGAGGATTGAAGGACGTGGTGGTGTGGCGTTGCGCGTCGGCACCGCCTCAGGGGACCTTTTTGTTCTGCCGGGGCGACAGATCGCAACGGCTGAGCGGCTGGAAGTGCTGATTCTGGGCCGGGATCTCGAGGTGGCCGACGGCACGCCGGCGGCTGATGCTATCTGTGCCGGACTGGATGCGGGAGCGATTCCTGTGCTGACCTGGGCGTTCGGCAAGTGGTGGTTCAAGCGTTCCCGGGTGGTGCGATCGCTGGTCAGGCACTTCATCCCGGAGCGTCTCTGGCTGGGCGACACGACCATGCGTCCACGCGAATGGCCAAGCGGCAGGATCATGCGGCGCGCGGTAGCGAATGGTGCGCGTGTGTTGGCCGGGAGCGATCCGTTGCCGGGCAAGAGTGAAGCTCACCACGCCGGCCGCTATGCGACGCTCATTGCGACCTCTCTCGAGCCCAGGGACCCGGCCGGCTCCATCCTGCGCGGCCTCCGTGTGCTTCCCCCCGGCGGCCACACCCTCGGCCGCCGCTGCGGCCTCCCGACCATCCTCATGCGCATGTCGCGGCGGAAAGGGTAGCTCTGACTGATAGCGATTGCGGCTCGCCGAGCGAGCCGTGGTTCACTTTGTTCTGTAGTCCGCAAGGGGGCTGTGTTAAGAGATTGCGCAGACTTATATGCAGGGAGAATGTGATGGATCTATCGGTTGTTGTTCCGGTTTATAATGAAGAAGAGAGCGTGGCGCTGCTGTGTGAGAAGATCCATGCTGCGGTGTCGGGATTGGGGCTGTCCTATGAGATCGTTCTGGTCGATGACGGCAGCTCTGATCGGACGTGGGAGTTGCTCAATGAAGAAGCGCGCAAACTCCCCTGTCTGCGCCTGATCCAGTTTCGGCGCAACTTCGGTCAGACGGCGGCCATGAGTGCGGGGTTCCGCGAGTCGAAGGGCGAGATCGTGGTGACGCTTGACGCCGACCTGCAGAACGATCCGGCCGATATTCCGCTTCTGCTCAAGCGCATGGACGAAGGCTACGACGTGGTCAGCGGCTGGCGCAAGGACCGCAAGGACCCCTTCATCAACCGCAAGCTCCCCTCCATGCTGGCCAATGGTCTGATCAGCAAGATCACGGGTGTTCACCTGCACGACTACGGCTGCACGCTCAAGGCCTACCGCCGCGAGGTGATGGAGAACGTTCATCTTTACGGAGAGATGCATCGCTTCATCCCGGCCCTGGCCGATTGGGTGGGCGGGAAAGTGACGGAGGTGCCGGTCAACCACCAGGCGCGCCAGTTCGGCACATCGAAGTACGGGATTTCGCGGACGTTCAAAGTGGTCCTGGACCTGTTCACCGTGAAGTTCCTGCTCCACTACAGCAAAGGCCCGATGCAGATCTTCGGCAAGATCGGGATGTGGTTCGGCGTTCCCGGAGCGCTCATGTTCGTCTTCATGGTGCTGGGCCACCTTTCCTATCACCTGTTCGGAACCGAGCTGGGCGCCGAGCTGGTGAAGCGTCCGTTCTGGCTGATCACGTCCTTTATGATGGTCTTCTGTGGCATCCAGTTTGTCTGCATGGGGCTGCTGGCCGAACTGCAGATACGCACCTGGCACGAATCGCAGGATAAGCCGGTCTACGTGATCAAGGAAACCGTTGAACCCCACGCGTGAGGCCTGACGTGACCGAAGATGGCGGCCGGAAAGAGAACGTGGTGGCCAGTCAGATTGACGCCTGCCTGGCGCAGGCGGGCAGTTCTGTTCACCTGGTGGGCGTTGGTGGGGTTGGCATGGCCGGCCTCGCCATTCTGTTGAAAGAGTTCGGACACGACGTCTCTGGCTGCGACCTTCATCCCGGCCCCCTGGCCAAGGATCTGGCGCGTCGCGGACTGAATATCTGCCACGGCCACGACCCCGAGCATCTCGAAGCAGGGATCGACTGGATCGTGGTCAGCACCGCGGTCCCATCGGATCATCCCGAGCTGGAAGCTGCCCGCCAGGCCGGCATCCCGGTCTTCCGGCGCGGCCATGTGCTGGCCCGGCTTACGGGTAACTACCGCACCATCGCCGTGTGCGGCACACACGGCAAGACCACCACGGCCACGTTTATCGTGCAGATGCTGCGCGCCGCCGGTCGCAAGGTGGGCTGGTGTATCGGCGGTGAATCATCACAGTTGGGCGCTGTGGCATCCACCGGCGCAGACGGTGAGCCACTCATGGTGGTGGAGGCCGATGAGAGCGATGGCACCCTCGCGGCCTACCATCCGACCCTGACGGTCGTTACCGGGATAGAGTTCGATCACGCGGAGTACTACACGGACGAAGCGATGCTGCTCGACTGCTTCCGTAAGGTGACCGACCAGACCACCGGACAGATCATCTACTGCAACGAGGATGCACTCGCGACGACACTGCTGAAAGACCGGTCCAATGCCACCGGCTATAGTGCGGCGGACGGTCCACGGCTCGAAGTTGTCCCGCTGGGCGCCGCAGCCGGCGCGCATAACTATCTCAATGCCATTGCCGCAGTGCGGGTCGGTCAGTGGGCGGGACTGATGCATGAAGAGACCCTTAATGGACTCAGCCAACGTCGCTTGCCGGCGCGTCGCATGGAGTGTGTGAGCAAGGCCGGGGGCGTGCGGGTGATCTCCGACTATGCCCATCATCCCACCGAGATTCGTGCCGTGGTGGAAACGGTTCGCCCCAGCACCAAGGGTCGGCTCCTCGCCGTCTTTCAGCCGCACCGCTATAGCCGCACCGCCCGCCTGGGCGCAGACTTCCCTCCCGCCTTTAAGGGCGTAGACGAACTCGTGCTGGTGCCTGTCTATGCCGCCTCGGAGCCGCCGTGTCCGGATGGGCGCGTCTGGTCGCTCTATCGTCATTTCCGTGAAGCCGAAGATGCACCCGTGCCCTTGCTGGCCGACACACTTGAACGGGCCTGGTATTACCTCCAGCGCGCCGCGCGGCCGGGTGATACGGTCCTGGTGCTGGGAGCGGGCGATGTCGAACGTGTGGCCGACTGGGCCGCCGCGTGTGGGGGCTGCTGGGGTATTGACGTGCTCGATACGCCGTCTGACCGTCCTGCCATCCTCGAGCCGGCCACGCCGCTGGCGTCGCGTACCACCTTTGGAATTGGCGGATGCGCCGAATATTGGGGGCTGGTTCGCAACCCGGATGACCTGCGCAAGGTGCTGGAGTGGTGCAATCGCTACGACATGGCGTTTCGGACGCTGGGCCGCGGTAGCAATGTGCTGATAGGCGATTGCGGGGTGCCCGGCGTGGTGGTGCGGCTTGATGGCGTAGCGTTCAACATGATCACAAAGGTTGAGGGCGGAGTGGAAGCCGGGGCGGCTGTGCCTCTCGCGCGGCTCGTGGCGAAAGCTGAGAAATGTCAGTTCGGCGATTATTCCTTCCTGGAGGGCATCCCCGGCAACGTGGGTGGCGCACTTGGAATGAACGCCGGAGCGCACGGCGAGAGTATTTCCGAGCGCATCAAGTTGATTCACTGTCTGGATCGCGATGGCACGCCCTGCATCGTTCGCGGCCATGAGCTGGATACCAGTTATCGCAGCGGCGGTATGGAGGGGCGTATCGCCATCAAGGCCGTCCTGCGGCCAGGCGGCCGATCACCCGAGGAGAGCGCCCGGAAACGGGCCGAGTTCGCCGAGCGACGCGTCTGGATGAAAGGGCTCCAGTGTGCGGGCTCCATCTTCAAGAATCCGCCGGACGACCATACAGGGAGGTTGGTTGAAGAGGCCGGATTGAAGGGACTCACCATTGGGGGCGCGTCGGTTTCGCAGCGGCATGGCAACTTGATTACGGCAACGCGTGATGCCACGGCGTCGGACGTGCGGGCATTGCTCGAGATTGTGCGGGATGCGGTAGAGGAGCGCTTCGGCGTGCGGTTGGAGACGGAAGTGCAGCTATGGTAAGAGGCGCTCCGGCCAGGGCAAAGGCGCTCCGGCCAGGGCAAAGGCACTCCGGCCAGGGCAAAGGGGTTCTTGGCTGGAGAGCGTGGAATACCACGCTCAAAGGCCTTCGAACCCCTTTGCCCTGGCCTCCGCTTGGGTTATGGGGAGAGGACGGTCTGAGAGGTCCTTCCCCTGGCCTCCGCTGGGGTTATGGGGGCGGCTTGAGGGGTTTTCTTTGGCCTCCGCTTGGGTTATGGGGCTGTTGTGGTGGGAGCTGATTGGGTGGAGATGGTGGTGAAACACGTTGCAGTTCTGAAAGGCGGGGTGTCGGCGGAGCGTGATGTTTCGTTGCGTTCTGGTGAGGCCATTGCGGAGGGGTTGTGCGAGGCGGGGTATGCGGTTACGGAAGTGGATGTTACGAGCACCGATGTTGTTCTTCCCGAGGGGACGGATGTTGTCTTTATTGCCCTGCATGGGGACTTTGGGGAAGACGGAGAGATACAGGAGATCCTTGATGGTATAGGGCTTCCTTATACGGGGTCCGGGGCCGATGCCAGTCGGGCTTCATATGATAAGATTACCACGAAGGAGCGGCTTGTGGCCGCCGGTATTCCGACTCCTGGCTACCGTGTGGTGGGTGATGACACTGTTTCGCCGCTGCCGCTTCCTGTGGTGGTCAAACCGGCCTGCCAGGGCTCGACCATCGGGATTCACTGCGTGCGTGAGCCCGAACAGTGGGCGGCCGCCTGCCGTGATGCCAAGACGCATGGCCGCTCACTGGTGGAGACCTACGTGCCCGGGCGCGAGTTGACGGTGGGTGTTGTGAAAGAGATGGCCCTGCCGGTTGGTGAGATCATCGCGCCTGATCAGTGGTACGACTACGATGCCAAGTATACGAGCGGAACCACGCAGTACATCTTTCCGGCCGAACTTGATGACGACGTGGCCCAGCGTTGCCGGGAGCTGGCGCTTGATACCTTTCATGTGATGGGGTGTTGTGGCTTTGCGCGCGTTGATTTCCGGTTGCCGCCGGATGGAGAGCCCACGGTACTGGAAATCAACACGATTCCAGGGTTCACGGCGACCAGTCTGCTGCCTAAAGGTGCGGCGGCGGCAGGAATCGGGTTTGCCGAACTGTGCGCAATGATTGTAGAGTCGGCCGTAACGAATAAGGATCAGCATGGCGTGGTTTGAAAAGAAGAAGAAACGGCGGTCTCGGAAGCGCAGTCCCGTACTGCGGGTCAGCGCCCGCAAGACCCGCAAGCAGAAGGCGCGTTATGCACACATCGCGGGCCTGGCCGCCATACCGGTGTCGGTCCTGGTGGGTGTGTTCCTGCTCTGGCTGGGTATGCGCGAGGTGGGCGCCTTCCTCTATGCACGCAGTGACGCCTTCATCATTCGTGATCTCCAGGTTCTGGCCACGAGTCCGCGCACCAAGGCGCTGATCAAGGACTACACCCAGATCAAGGAAGGCCAGAACATCTTTGGATTCGATATCGGGGCCGTGCGCGAGTACGTGATGGCCAACTCACCCAACTTCCAGTCTATGACGATCACGCGCTACTTGCCGGACAAGGTGGTCATCAACGTGATCGATCGCACGCCGCTGGCCCGCATCGGGCATCGTGGCGGCATGGTGGCCGATAGTGAGGGGTGTATCTTCATCTCGCGCAGCGGCACGCGTGGTCTGCCGACGATCAGTGGCTATGACAGCCGCGACCTCGAGCCCGGCATGCGTCTCGCAGGCAATGCGCTGGCCGCCCTGCAGGTGATCGAAGGGTGTGACAGTCTGCAGATTGACATGCGCCCGCTTGATGTTGACGTGAAAGATCCCGAGCGACTCGTGCTCAAAATGGAGTATCTCGATCGCAAGCGCGAGGTCCCCCTGACCTGGAACGGGATGGGGCAGCAGACCTCAGCGGCACGCCGCAATTTGTTCGACACGCTGGCATACATCAAGCAGGCCTTCGACACGCCCAAGGGCGCCCGCCTCGCCTACCTGGATGCCACAGTTGATGGACGTCTATACGGACGATAGACGCCTCCGGCTGCGCCGGAGGGGTTCACGGTTCCTGGTTCAGGGTTCACGGTTGTTACACGCCATATGTCGGTATGATTGTTGTCCCTAAACCCTAAACCTTGAACCTCTGAACCTTTGAACCTTGAACCTAACCCCTCGCTATCACACAATACCCCGACGGCACTGCTGCGCTCATCTGCTCAAACGATACACGATTAGGAATCTGATGCCTGCATCACCGGTTATTGTTGCGCTGGAACTGGGCACCTCGAAGGTGATTGCCCTTGTGGGCGAGATGCGCGAAGACCAGCACATCATGATCACCGGGATGGGGGAACAGCCCTCACGCGGTATCAGTAAAGGGGTGGTGGTTGACATCGATGCCGCGGCGGACGCCGTGAAGGCTGCCCTGGCCATGGCCGAGGAGAGTGCTGAGGTCACCATTCGCCAGGTGGTGTTGGCCGTATCGGGTGGCCATGTCCGCAGCGATGTCCATCGCGGCGTGGTGCCCGTGCGCGATCGCAGCGAAATCACGCGACACGACATGCGCTCCGTTATGGATGTTGCCAAGGCCGTGAACCTGCCGACCGATCGCGAGGTGCTCCACACGATTTGCCAGCACTATTGCATCGATGGTCAGCAGCGCGTCGTGACACCCGAAGGCATGGAGGGCGCCCGCCTTGAGCTCGACATGCTGGTGGTGCACGGACTGCGCTCACCAATGCGCAACACGATCAAGGCCGTCGAGGACCTGATGATCGACGTTGAAGACGTTATCTATGCGGGCCTGGCTTCAGGATTGTCCGTTCTGAGTCCTGAACAGAAGAAGGGCGGGTCCCTGGTGATTGATCTCGGTGCCGGTACCACCGAGTACGTGGCCTATGCCGGCAATGTGATCGCCGCTACCGGTGCGTTGGGGGTGGGGGGCGATCATGTGACCAACGATATTGCGCTGGCCTTCAATATCCCCGAGCGCCAGGCGGAACGCTGCAAGATTGAACATGGCGGTGCCTTGATAGCGGAGGATGCCGAGGGGAAGGTCTCCGTGGCACCGGGTGTCGGGTTCGGGGGGCGCAAGATCTCACGCCAGGCGCTGCAGACCGTGATCAATGCGCGTGTGGACGAGACGCTGCAGATGGTGCGCAAGCGATTGGAAGAGGATAAGGTCCCGCCGCACCTGGCTGCGGGCGTTGTCCTTGTCGGCGGTGGGGCACACATGCCGGGCATAACCGACCTGGCGGCCGGCATCTTCGGGATGCCCTGTTCGGTGGGGCGCCCACGCGATGTGAGTGGTTTGGCGACGGCAACGGAAGGTCCGGAGTATGCCACCTGCACCGGCCTGATCCAGTACGCCTGCCGCAAGTGGCAGAGTGGCCGCCAGGGCAAGTCACTGGGCGGTCTGTTCAGAGGCATTTTGAAACGATGATGGGCTTGGAAATGCAACCACGAAGGCACGAAGACACCAAGGGGAACGAAGAGAAGCGCTTCGTGTCTTGGTGTCTTAGTGGTTGCCTTTGAATGCAGTTGGCTATGGACAGTAACGACATACTGATCGTGGGAGTGGGTGGCGCCGGGGGGCGTCTCGTAGCGGGCCTGGCCGGATTGGTTCCGGATCCGCTGCACACCGCCGTGATTGATACGGATGCAGGCGCGCTGGCGGCTTCCGGCGCCACAAGTAAGTTGCAGATCGGCTCACACTTGACCAACGGCAAGGGCGCTGGTGGCGATGCCGGGCTGGGCCGTCGTGTGGCCACGGAAGACGTCGAGATGCTGCGCGGATTGGTGGCGGATGCCGGCCTGGTTTTGGTCCTCGCAGGCTTGGGCGGCGGCACAGGTTCAGTCGTCACGGTTGAGCTGCTCAAAGCGGCCGGATTGGCCGGTACCCCTTCGCTCTGTTTTGCGACCCTGCCGTTCGGGTTTGAGGGCAAGGGGCGTTCCGACCTGGCGCGCGGCGTGGTGCCGGAGATTCGCGAGGCGACTGACGGCCTGATCCTGCTGCCCAACGACAAGCTCTTCAAGAGTACCGGCAAGGAGACCGTCAGCGAGGCCTTTCCCAAGGCGGAGCAGGAACTGGGGATGTGTGTGCTGGCACTGTGGCAGCTGCTCACCAAGCCCGGCTACCTGAACGCCAGTGCCTCCGACCTGGCGCAGGTTGCCAAACCCGAGCGCGGTATCGCCAGCCTGGCCTGGGCGGAAGGACGCGGTCGCCGACGCGGTCAGAGCGCGGTGAAACACCTCCTGGCGCATCCCATGATCGATGGGGGCGCGGCGCTGGCCGAGTGCCGCTCCGTCTTGGTTAGCATCGTGGCTGGTGAGGATCTCACCTTGAAAGACCTGTCCGACATCATGGCGCCCATCAAGGCCGCCTGTGGCGATGAGACGGACGTGACAGTTGGTACCTCGATCGATCCCGAATGGAAGTCCCGCCTGCTCCTGACCCTGATCGCTGCCCGGCCCGGAGGATGGAGCGGCGTCGCAGCATCACGCTCCGTCGCTGAGACAGCGGAGACAGACGAGCCGCCCCCCCTGGTTGAGAACCCCAATGCAACCGTCCGCTCCGGCGTACAGACAACCCTCCAGCTCGATCCCGTGGGACGGGGCCGCTTCGAGAACAGCGACCCCACCATCCTCGACGGCGAAGATCTGGACATCCCCGCCTACCAGCGCCGTGGCATCAAGCTCTAGCCAGCTCCGCTGAAAGGGTTCAGAGGTTCAAGGTTCGCGGTTCGCGGTTGCCGGACAAGACCGGCGTGTTCCCAACCTTTGAACCTTTGAACCTCGAACCGCTCCTTGCGTTTCAGTGGTGGCTTGTAGAGCACTCAGTCATCCCGCAGGCGGACGAACTCGCGGGGAGGGATGCCGTGAACGCGTTTGAATACGCGTGAGAAGTGATAGGGATCACAGCAGTCCATCTCTGCTGCGACTTGCTTCACCATGGCGCCGGGCTGTTGCAGCAGCTCAGCTGCTCGTGTCATTCGGAGCCTCGTGAGCAGTTGGTAGGGGCGTTGATGATCGAAGCGCCGGAACAGGCGACACAGGTAAGCGCGGTCGATGTGGCAACGGCTCGCGATGTCTTTCAACGAACCGAGTTCCATGAAGTGCTCCTCGATGTACAGCCGGCACCGCCGGTATGTCTGGAATGCAGGGGTGCCGGCTGATCTTGGTGAAACAGCTGTCTCGGCAAGCTTCAGAAGCAGTTCTTCAAGGATAACGGCACACAGCCGGGCGCTCAAGGGGGAGTCGTTCTGCCCGTTGCGAATGAGATTTTCGAATATCGCGCTTACTTGTGCCGGTGTGGATGTCTGCATGACTGAGCCCGGGTCGAGATGAGCAACGGTCAACAGCTCTCGCGCGTCATCGCCGACAAAATCAACAAAGTACTTGAGGAGCGGGTTGTCGGGGTCGGTTTGGATTTCCTGGGCGATACGCGGGCCGTAGGCAAAAACCGTTCCGGCGGTTAGCAGGTAGGGTCTTCCTTTAAGCGTTAGCGAGCCGCGTCCTGCAGCGACATACTCGATCGAGAGATAACGGAAGCCTCGACGCTTGATTTCGTAGCCCGGCTCACAGTGTTCACACCCCCCGGACACGACGACGGGCCTGACACTGCGCGGCGGCTGCAGATTGAGGTAGAACCGGCGGGCGCCTGATACCTGTCTTGAGAAGAAGTCGGGGAGTGTGGGTTTCGTGAACATCTGGTAATAGGTATCAGGCTTGGGGGGTTTAGAAAAGTCAATAATCGTCATGCAGCGGACAAGATGGGCTATTGTCCAGATAGGCATCCTTGGGGTATAAGTACTCGCGTCCCACGGGGGAGTGTCAGTTTCTGATGGGTACAATTGAGGCGAACAACGAAACAGCCGGCAGGATGCAGGCAGAAAGCTAGGAGTAGGACAGATGGCTAATAAGAAAGCAATCGACATGCGCAACAAGGATGACCTGATTGTCATTGGCGGGGCAGGCGGATTCATCGCCGGCGCATTGACGCGCTACTTCAAAGAGCAGGGCTTCACACGTATTCGTGCCATTGATAAGAAGCCGCTCTACGAGTGGTACCAGGTCACCCCGGGGGTCGAGAGCCTTTGCATGGATCTGAGCGAGAAGGAGAACGCTATCCGTGCCTGTGAAGGTGCGATCGAGGTCTACAACCTTGCTGCAGATATGGGCGGTATGGGCTTCATTGAGCGCTTTCGCGTTGAGTGCCTGCGCAGTATCCTGGTGAACACGCATATGATTGAGGCCGCCTATAACGCTGGTGCCGATCGCTACTTCTTCTCCTCATCGGCCTGTGCCTACAACACCGACTTGCAGAAAGACCCCAATGTACGCGCCCTCAAAGAGAGCGATGCCTATCCGGCCATGAGCGAGCGCGGCTATGGCTGGGAGAAGCTGTTGTCTGAGATGTTCTGTCAGGAGTATTGGGCCGAGCGCGGCATGAAGACCGCCATCGCCCGCTTCCACAATGTCTACGGTCCGTGCGGCACCTGGGATGGCGGACGCGAGAAGGCGCCTGCCGCGCTGTGCCGCAAGGTGATCGAAGCCAAGGACACGGGCGACCTCACGATCGATATCTGGGGCGATGGTCTCCAGACCCGTAGCTTCATGTATATCGACGAGTGCGTCGAGGGTATCGACATGATCATGCACTGCAAAGACCTGATCGCTACGCCGATCAACCTCGGTTCGAGCGAGCTGATCGCGATCAACGATCTCGTCACGCTGGCCGAAGAGATCGGTGGAGTGAAGCTGGAACGCACGCATGACATGGATGCCCCACGTGGGGTGGCCGGACGCAACAGCGACAACACGTTCATCAAGGAGGTCCTGGACTGGGAGCCCTGTCTGCCGTTCCGCGAAGGCCTTGAGCGCACCTATAAGTGGATTGAACAGCAGTACAACGATCGCAAGGCCGGCAAGCGGACGGTGAGCTGATTCCTGAAACCAGGTAGGGCCCGCGCTCCGCGCGGGCCCTACCTAACCGAGGATGAAGCATGACGACTGACCTCATCGACGTGGTCGGGAATATCCCCTACCGCATGGCGTTTGCGGGTGGCTGGATCGACCAGCCGTTCATGTCGCGCCTGAATCCGGAGCCGCCGGGCTCCATGGTGACGGTGCGCATCGAGCCGGACAACTTTTTCATGGAGCGCTCGGGTATGGCCACCGGTACGCGCCGCGTCGTGAAACGGCTCTGGGGTGACGGCATTCCCGACGGCGATCCCGCCGCGCTGGTGCGTGAGCTCTACGCCGAAGAGAACAAGGATCAACCCGAGCCATCCGGTTCGCAGGATATGATCGGCTTGATCTACGACGGCGTCTGCCAGCTCGACTACGACGCCTCGCACGAGGATGGCTATTTCCCCGTGCATATCGAGCAGTGCAACGACCGTGATGTGGCCGACTGGCTCGAGCGTGTTGTCTACATGCTGCCGGTAGCGCCGCGCCCGGCGGGGTACAACCCGCTCACCCGCAAGAACCTGGACCCCGAATGGGTGCAGCGTTTGGGGCAGACCGGTAAGGACTGCTACGATGCCATCGTTGCCAGGGATGCTGCTGCGCTTGGCGCTTCCATGAACGACTGCATGCTCTGCTGGGAAACGCTGCTACCCGATATCGTACAGCACGATGCTCTGATGGTTGATCTGAAGGCCGTGATGGAGCACTACCAGGCACGCTACCCGGGCGCCATGTTCTCCGGCTGCGGCGGCGGGTACCTGTACATCGTTTCCGAGGAGCCCGTGCCGGGCGCGTTTACGGTAAGCGTACGGACAGGAAAGGACGCTTAGCCCATGAGCAGAGTCATCGTTTCCGGATCGTTCAGCGAGATCAATTCGCGCCTCTTCCGTTTCCTGGATGAGGCGTCAAGGCTGGGGGCTGTCGAGGCCTTACTGTGGAGCGATGCCCTGGTTGAGAAGCTCGAAGGTGAGCCGCCCAGATTCTCGGTTGCGGAGCGCGAGTATGTCCTCGACGCACTTCGCTACGTAGATACGATCCGTGTCGTCGACGAGCTTGAGTCCGGCGATGCCCTGCCGGCGGATCTGGATGGTGCGGCCGTGTGGGCTGTGGACGCGAGGTCTCACAGTGACGTGCGGCGGCAGCATGCCTCCGAGCGGGGGATCGAATACCGCGTTATCACCGACGAGGCGCTCGCCGGATACCCCGAGCGTGAAGCCGACCCGCTGACGCCGGGAAGAAAGAGCGTCATCGTAACGGGATGCTATGACTGGTTTCACTCCGGTCACGTCCGTTTTTTCGAAGAAGTCTCCGAGCATGGCGATCTGTATGTCGTTGTGGGGAACGATGCGAACCTGCGTCTACTGAAAGGCGAAGGACACCCCATGTTTCCCGAGGACGAGCGTCGCTACATGGCCCAGTCGATCCGCTTTGTCAACCGGGCTCTCATCTCGAGCGGCAGTGGATGGATGGATGCGGAGCCGGAAATCGAGCACCTCAAACCCACGGCCTACGCGGTCAACGAAGACGGCGACAAGCCCGAGAAGCGTGAGTTCTGCGAGAAGCACGAGTTGGAGTACATTGTGTTGAAGCGCGAACCGAGGCCCGGGCTCACACGTCGGAGCAGCACGGACCTGCGAGGATTCTAGAAAAGGAACAGGCCATGTCGCAGACATCCAGAGGGTCGCGTTAGGTGTTGGACAGGACAACACCATTCGGCATAGACTGATTGGACGATGCCGAATGCTAATACAGAATATCTTGCGGGGTTGCTGGCGCGGATGGATCTCTTCACGCCTGCCCAGGTGGTGGAGCTGATCGAGGCGGCGCGTGAGTCTGACCTGAGTGTCACGGAGATTGTGGCGGGCGAGGGGTATGCGCCCGAGGAGGCCTTTCTCGAGAAGCTGGCCGACGTGATGCGTCTGCCCTACCTGCGTCTTGCCACGCGTGAGATCGATCAGGATGTACTCGATCGGCTGCCCACCAAGGCGGTGTTTCAGTACAGCGTCATCCCGGTCGAATTTGAGAACGGCGCCCTGCTGGTCGCATCGAACGATCCTCTCAATGCCGGGCTGGTGGATAGTCTGCGGCTCGCAGCCGGGGGGCGGGTTAAGCTGGCCCTGAGCCCATCCGTCGATATCGCCAAGGCGTCAAAACGTTTCTATGGCGTCGGTGCCGAAACGGTCGACCGCATGATGCAGGACGACCGCTTCGAGGTGGGCGACGATGAATCACTGGCCAAAGTGGATGTCACCGAGCTGGACCAGGAGGCTTCCATTGTCAAGTTCGTCAACCAGATCATCTGGGAAGCGGTGCAGCAGGGCTCGACGGATATCCACCTCGAGCCGATGGAAGAGCAGCTCCGGATCCGCTACCGGGTCGACGGCGTCCTGCACCAGGCACCGGTTCCGGCCCGCCTGATTCGATTTCAAGCCGCCATCATCTCGCGTATCAAGGTCATGGCCAACCTGGATATCGCGGAGAAACGCATGCCCATGGACGGTCGCATCGGACTGCGTGTGCAGGGCGAGGATATCGATATTCGTGTGTCGACCATGCCGACCGTCTACGGTGAGAGCGTCAGTCTGCGTCTCCTGCAGCGCAAAGGTGAGTTCATCGGTCTCGAAGATCTTGGGTTTATGCCGCGCGATAAGGAGCTCGTTGAGCGCTGCATTCACCGCCCCAACGGCATTGTGTTGGTCACGGGTCCCACCGGCTCGGGTAAATCGACCTCGCTCTACGCGTTTCTGCACGAGATCAACAAGATCGACCGGCGTATTCTGACGGCCGAGGAACCGATTGAGTACGAGATGGGGGGCATCAACCAGGTGCTGGTACGCCCTGAGATCGGTCTGACCTTCGCCCGCACACTGCGCTCCTTCCTGCGCCAGGACCCCGACATCATTATGGTGGGCGAAATTCGAGATGCCGAAACCGCCGAAATCGCGATCCAGGCGTCCCTGACCGGTCACCTGGTGTTCAGTACGCTGCATACGAACGATGCCTCCGGCTCGTTCACACGTCTGTTGGATATGAGTGTGGAGCCCTTCCTTGTGGCCTCGGCCGTGGCGGGTGTGGTGGCGCAGCGCCTGGTGCGTCGGCTGTGTCCCGCTTGCCGCAAAGTGCAGACGCCCGATATATCCCGGCTGCAACGGATCGGCTTTCCGATGGATCAGTTGGTCGGCAGTACGGTCTATGAACCGAGCACGTGCGAGGCGTGTCGCATGACCGGGTTCCATGGACGCGGCGGCATCTTCGAGGTGTTGCAGGTCAGTGAGGCCATTGAGTCGCTGGTGGTGGCGCGCAGCTCGGCGCACGAGATCAGGGAGCAGGCCATGAAGGAGGGCATGCAGACCTTGCGCGACGATGGATGGCAGAAGGTGTTGAGCGGCTTCACGACGATCGAAGAGGTTCTCCGGGTAACGGAAGAGAACCTCGTCGAAGAACCGAGTGAAGAAGTGGCGACAGGTGTTCTCTAAACCATGCCTACGTTTTCATACAGAGCCCGCACGCGCAGCGGAGAGGCGGTGGACGGGTCCGTAGATGCGAGTGACCGCCGTGCCGCGATGCAGGCGATCGAGCGCCGGGGACTGGTGCCGGTCTCCGTGCGTGAAGGCGCGAGCGCCGCACCCCGTGGAAAGGCCAAGGGCAAGACGAAGGCTGTTCCGGTCGTACGCGGTGAGCCGCGCATGCGACGGCGCGAGGTGCTGACGTTTACGACCGAGCTGAGTGACCTGCTCGCCTCCGGCATGACCCTGGGCAATGCATTGAACTGTCTGGCCGGTCGTGATTCATCGCACCAGGAAGCCTTGATCATCAAAGCCTTGCGCGATGACATCGTGCGCGGCACCAGCATGTCGGATGCGCTGGCCAAGCACCCCAAGACCTTTGGCACACTCTACTCCAGCATGATTCGCGCCGGTGAGGCCAGTGGCGCCCTGCACGAGGTGTTGCGGCGGTTGGTGCAGCATTATGAGCGGATGCAGGATCTGAAGGACAAGGTGATCATGGCGCTGGTATACCCGGTGATCGTTCTGGTCATGGGGGTAGGGGTGTTGATCTTCTCGATGGTGGCCGTAGTGCCGAAGTTCAGCAAGATCTTCGATACGCTCGGTCAGCAGCTTCCGCTGCCGACCAAGATTCTGATGAGTTTGAGCGAAATTACGATCAAGTACGGTTGGATTATCGCTATTGTGACCACGCTAATCGTGGTGTTTCTTTTCCGTGCAACGCGCTCGGGACGGGGTCAGTTTGTGTGGCATCGCATTCTGCTCAAGGCGCCGCTGATCAAGGGCGTCGTGGCGTCATCGGTGTTCGCCAACATGGCGCGGACACTCGGAACACTGCTGAAGAACGGGGTGCCGGCGCTGCAGGCGCTGGGAATCGTGGAGCGCACCATGACCAACGTGGTGTTGCGCGCGGAGCTGAAGAATGCGCGTGATCGTGTCACGGACGGTACGACGATCTCAGGGCCGCTGGCGGCCGGCAAGGTGTTTCCGCGCATGATGACCGATATGCTTTCGATCGGCGAACAGACCGGCGACATGCCCAGTGCCCTGGGCCACATCGCGCAGCGCTATGAGAACGAGCTGGACCGGAACGTGAAGATCTTTACGACCGCGTTGGAACCGATCCTGATCGTACTTGTCGCGGGCTTGGTCGGATTCATTGCGATTGCGATCGTGATGGCGGTGTTCAGTATGACGCAGGGGCTTGGTTAGGGGAGCAATTAGCCGCGAAAGAACGCAAAGAACGCAAAGAAAGAGGGGGAGGATGGATATGAGGAAAGAAGAAAACAGACGTAGCGTTGGAGATGCTGGTTTCACCCTGATTGAGGTGTTGCTGGTGGTGGCGATTCTGGGGATTTTGGCGACGATTGCGGTGGTGGGTGTTGGCGGTCACATGGAGAAGGCCAGCATTACGGCGACGCGCGGGAATATTGATGTGATCGGGAAGGCCGTTGAGCTGTATCGGATCAACTTCAACAAGATGCCCGGTTCGCTGCAGGATCTCACCAAGGAGACCGAGGATATCGAGGCGCCGCTGCGCGATATTCCGGTGGATGCCTGGGGCAATGCCTTTCAGTTCAAGCGTGACGGTAAGTTTCGCTACACGATCACGTCCGCCGGCCCTGATGGTGGCATGGGAACGAGCGACGATCTGACGAACTGAGTGACACTTGAACGCTTCCTGTCATCGCCCACAGCACAAGCACGCCTTCACCCTCATCGAGGTGTTGCTGGTCCTGGTGATTCTTGGGGTGATGGTTACGGTGATGTTGCCGCAGGTGATGAGCTCGTTGCGTGAGCACGAGCTGCGTAGCGCGACACGGGTTGTGATGTCGTCCGGTCGTCATGCCATGAGCCTGGCCGTGCTCTCGCAGCGCCAGATGTCGGTGGTCTACGATCTCGAGAATACCACGCTAACGATCAAGGCCGCCACAAGGCTGAAGCGCCCTGATGAGGTGAGCGAGGAAGCGGAAGATGTCTCGCCCGACCCCGTCGACCCCCTCGCGGCGTTCGCCGAAGAGGCGTGGCAGACAGACGATGGTGGCGGCGAGACCCGCGCCTCGGACGGTGCCTACGATGGTGCGGTAGCCATCGTGGACGAAGAGGTGGTTCACGAATTCAACGGCATCACGTTCAGCTTTATAGAGGTGGAAGGTGAGGATGGGTACCGCAGTCAAGACGGGACCCACACGATCATCTACTACACCAACGGCCGCTGCACCCCGCACACGATAGGCATTGAAGATGGCGACGGCGCCACCGCCACGATCGAAATCGACGCGCTCTCTTCGGGGCGGGTGTTGAAGGATTAGGGAAGGATTAGCCGCGAAGGAACGCAAAGAACGCAAAGAAAGAATACTGAACCACGGAGACACAGAGACACGGAGGAGATGAGAGAGAAGAGGAAGACGAGAAGATGTTGCAGAAATCGCCTGGCTCGGAATACCGAGCCAAACGATTTCTGCAACGTTGCTCCAAAGGAGAAAGAGGAGCGCGCAGAGGGGCATATGTCCGGTGCTGAAATGCCACTCCGAGGACTCCTCCCTCTCCCTGAGGACAACGTCGCGAGAATCGAGGTGCGCCGTATCCGGCGCGCCCGATTCTCGCGACATTCCCTTCTCCTCCGTGCCTTCGTGCCTCCGTGGTTTCTCCCATCTCCATCTCGCTCCGGCTTCACGCTTATCGAGGTGATGATTGCGGCGGCGATACTCGGGGTGTCGTTGGGGGTATTGTTGACGGCGGCGAGTCGGTGTCTGTTGGTGCTGTCGGTGGCCACGCATTACCAGGATGCGCAGTTGGCACGCAGCATGGCAGAGGTCGAGTATCCCCTGATCGTGACCAACGAACTGGATGACATAGCCGTCCCGCAGATGACACTCGACAATGGGATGACGTTTGAGCGGGTGGTCGATGAGGATGATGAGGACGAGGATAACCTGTACGTAGTCACAACCCGGGTGGGCTGGAGTGCGCGTGGAGCGGAGCGCGTGGACGAGGTCGTGCAGTATGTTTATCACGACGAGGACGATGATGACTGAGCTCCGGCCAAGGCGAGGGTCTCTCGCCCGACCGTCCCGGAATACCGGGCCGCTAAGGAGCGAGTGACCCTCGCCTTGGCCTCCGCAAGGGGTAGACGTCCGAGGAAGACATTGATGGCAACAGGTGCAGAAAGTTGGAAATGACTGGGCAAGCTAAAGGCAGAGTTGGTGGCTTCACGCTGCTTGAGGTGTTGGTGGCGGTGACGATCTTGACGGCGATCACCGGCATTACGCTGATGGCGTTCCAGGTGGTGTCTGCCGCCTGGCGTAAGGGCATGTCGCTGAGCGACAGTTTGCATCATGGCGATTTCGTGATGGACCAGTTGGTGTTGGGCTTGCGGTCGGCCTATTATATGCCGGACAGCGAGGATGAGCAGGACAAGTATGGCTTTGCCATCGAGGATAACGGTGACTCGACCAGGTCCAGCGACATGGTGACATGGGTCAAACTCGGGTCGGCGCTAGTGGGAAGCGACAGTCGTGACCTGGAAAATCCGAACATGCCTCACCGCGTGGAGTTCTTTGTGGTCGAGGATGAGCAGGGCGAGTCCGCTGCGGCCGTGCGCGCGTGGAGTCTGGTGAAGCAGCTGGAGGATTTTGAGTCCGACGACGTCGAGCCGCGCTTTATTGCCCGCCGTATCGTGGGCTTTAACTGCCGTATGCAGGATCCGGAGTCCGATTTGGAGGATGAGATTGAGTGGATTGATGACTGGGAGGATACGAACCGGCTACCGCACAGCGTAGAAGTGACGCTGTGGATGGATCCGGCAGAGGAGGGCGAGGACCCCATCGAGTTGAAGCGCGTGGTTCAGATCCCATTGGGTCCGCTGTCGTGGGGGCGCAGTACATCGGCCCAGCCCTCGAAGTCGAAGCCAAAGGACGGTGGCCGCACGCGCAAGACGACAGGTCGTTCTCCCGGTAGCGGCCGCAGTGGCGGCAGTGGTGCGCCACCAGCAGCGAAGATTTCACCATGAAGCAGTCTGCGATAGATCGGCCGAGGGGGGGGCGCTCAGGGTCAGCGCTGATCCTTGTGCTCTGGAGCGTGGCGCTGATGGCTGTCCTGATCGGCGGATTCGCCTTCGATTCCCATGTTGAGGGGCGCATCACCTACTATTACCGCAACCGGACCAAGGCCGATTACCTGGCCAAATCCGGTATCGAGGTGGCGCGCATGCTGATGATTAAGCAGGGGGAGGTCAGTGACGAGGAGGAGCCGGAAGACGACGATCGCTGGTTCGATGCGGCCAAACGGCTGGGGCAGGGCTTGGCGGTGCAGGGGCTGGTTGAAGAGTTGGGGGAAGGAGAGATTCAGCTCCACATCGTACCGGAGCCGGCCCGTCGCAATGTCAATCTCCTCAAGGAAGACGATTGGGAGCGTATCCTTGAGGTGTCGAACGTGCCTGAAGATTTCTGGCCCGAGATTATAGAGTCGTTCCAGGACTGGGTGGACGCGGACGATGAGCCGCTGAGCGATGGCGCGGAGACGGATGATTACTACTCCACGCTGGAGTCGCCCTACATGGCCAAGAATGGTCCGCTCGACACGGTCGGTGAACTTCTCCTTGTCAAGGGTTTCAGCCGGGCGATACTATTTGGTGGTCCGCTGGGTGACATCGAGGATGAAGAGGGCGCTCCGTTGGTGGTGACGGGTATTGATGATTTGCTGACGACCTATGGTGACGGCAAGGTCAATATCAACGCGGCATCGAAGCGGGTGTTGATGACCCTGCCGGAAGTCGATGAGCTGGTGGCGGGCGCGATCATAGAAGAGCTAGAGGGTGTGCTGCTCGACGAGGGGTCGGATGAGGACACATCGTTTAAAGATCCGGGCGACTTGCTGGCGCGAATACCGGAGCTGACATCGGCGATCACAAAGCATATAACTGTGGATTCGAGTATATACCGCATCACGAGTATCGGCCGTGTAGGCGGGGTTGAGCGCCGTATATGGTGCATCGCCGAACGTGAACGGGAGTCGTTGCGCTTCCTGAGATGGCGAGAGGAATAGAGTGGCTAAAGGACGGGCAACAGGATTTGTGCTGGACGGCGACCGCCTGGAATGGGCGGCCCTGGTCCATGCCGGCGATCGCCTGCGTCGCGTTGACCAGGGCATGGAAGTGCTCGCGTCCGCCGAGGAAGGTACTGACGCGGGGGCCGCACTCGAGGCCCAGGCTGAGCAGGTCCGGAAGGCCTGCGCATCGGTCAAGGGCGATACGGTCCTGGGGCTGCCCTCCACCGAAGTCCTGTTGCGCGTGGTGGACCTGCCCGCGGTGGGAGATGATGAGCTGTCCGAGATGGTTGAGCTCCAGGCCGACAAATTTTCACCGTTCCCGATCGAGACCATGGCCGTATCGCACGAAGTGCTCGAACGCGGCGATGCGCAGTGCCGCGTGCTTGTGGCCGCGGCACGCGATGAAGCGATCGGCGCGCACGCACAGCTCCTGGTGGAGGCCGGGCTGCGCCCGGCGGGGATCGACAGTTGTGCCCTGGGGTGGTGGCGCTTGCTCCAGGATGCCGGTGGGGTACCGGGCGAGGGTCGGGCTCTGTTGGTTATTGTGGCGGGCCCGGTCGTCGACCTGGTTGCCGTACAGGACGGTCTGCCGCTGCTTTTTCGCTCACTGGATCTTGGTGTCGATCTTCCGACGGCAGACGTGGCGGCCGAGATCGGCCAGGAACTGAATCACACCCTCATCAGCCTGGAACTGGAGCAGGGCAGCCAGCCGTGTAGCGTTGCGCTGTGGGCCTACGAAGACCAGTTGGCTGCGCTTGGAAGCGCGCTACAGGCGCAGGATGTGGATCAGCTCACCACGCATGCGCTGGACGGTCTGCCGACGGTGTGCGAGGGCATTGCCCGGCGCATGATCAGCGGTGGCGGCATAGATCTGACCCCACGGGCGTGGCTGGATGCTGACGAGGCGGCGCGCCATCGGCGGCAGGTACTCGGCGGACTTGCCGGTGTGCTGGGTGTGTGGCTGTTGTGCGTGGTGGTGCTGGTGTCGCTTCTCGGGTGGCGCAAGGGGGCGGTCAAGCGGCTCCAGGCCCGCCGGCAGACATGGGAGCAGCCGGCCATGGACGTGCGCGAACTACGTAGCCGCGTGCTGATGATAGATCGTTACACCGACATGTCGCGTTCGGCCCTGGAGTGTCTGCTTGAGATCAGCGGGATTCAACCGAAAGGCGTCGATCTCGTTTCGTATACCTACACCAAGGGAGACACCATTCGCATCAAGGGCCAGGCTTCCGCGCGTAGCATGATCTATGGCTTTAAGGAGGCCCTTGATACATCCGGCTTCTTCCCGTCGGTCGAGCTGGGCACCCAGATCCAGGATCCCCGTCGTCGTCACTGGAACTTCGACATGGTCCTGAATCTACCCGGCGGGGAGGAGACATTATGAAGATCACCTCCCGCGAGTTGACGCTTGGCATCGTTACCCTGACCGTGGGGCTCTTTGGTGTTACGTTCCTGTTGGCCCGCCCGCGCCTGACGGAATGGCAGAGCTTGAAGAAGACCCAAACACGGCTCGAGGATGAGATCCGGCGCGACAGCGACCTGGTGAGCAAGCGTGCCGAGTGGGAGGGGCGCTTTGACGCTCTGAGTGAGGCCATGCCGCAATACGCCGAAAAGCAGAAGACCGATGTCCTGTGGCTCTCGACGATTGACAGCGTGGCGAGCAAGCACGGCCTTGAGATCCGGCGCATTGAGGCCGGGGATGAGCGGCAGCAGGGGGATGTCTACGAGCTGCCCATCGAATGCACCGAATGGGAAGGGAATCTGGATGCGCTACTCCATTTCCTGTTTGATTTGCAGTCTCGCGGTGCTATGCTCGATGTGCGCTTTTTGCATATAAAACCGAAGGCCGGAAAAGTGCTGCGGGGCCGTTTTTCCCTCTCTTGTGCCTATACGCGAGGGGATAACACCACGGATGCGGGCGGGTCGGAGTAATCAATGAGAAGATGTCTTGAAACAAGCAATCGCCGCGGGCTGATGGTGTTCAGCCTGGTGGCCCTTCTGTTGTTGCCCAGCGCGGTTGTGCGAGGTCAGCGCGACGCAGGCAGCGAAGAGTCCTATCACCTGAAGTTCAATCAGTCCGAGCTGGATATCGTCCTTAGAGATTTTAGCCAGAAGACCAATCGGACCCTGCTGCAGGGACCCAAAGTGCCCAAGACCAAGATTACCCTGCGCAGCCAGGGGGGGCTAACGAAGGACGAGTACCTGCAGGCCGTGGAAGCCTTACTGGCCATGCACGGTATCGGCCTGGTGAAGGTCGGCGAGAAGTTTGTCAAGGTGGTGCCGATCGCCGAGGCGCGCAAGGAATCAATGCGGATCGGGGAGCAGCAGTTCGAGGTCGTGCTGGATGCCGAAGGTAATCCGGTCACCAACCTGACCGGCAAGCTCGTGCAGCGCTTCGTAGGCCTGGATGAAACGGATGCACTGGTCAGCCAGCTCATCACGCTCAAGCATATTGGCATCGGGGAAGCCAAGACGGCTGTCGATCCGCTTAAGCATTCGTATGGGCAGATCCATACGTTTGAGAGCATGAACAGTCTGCTCGTAACCGATACATCGTCGAATATCAACCGGATCATGAAGATCCTGCAGTACATCGACCAGCCGATCGAATCCCGCGAAGAGCCGCACATCATTGCCATCAAGTACAGCAAGGCCAGCGAGATCAAGAGCAAGCTCGAGGAGCTGATTGCCGACTCGCAGGCGGCAGCCAAGAAGACCGTCGCGGTTCGCAAGAGTGCCGGCAGTCCGGGCACGGTCAAGCGTGCCACCCCAGCCGGTGTCATCCGTGCCCGCACGGTACCTGTTGCTTCTCCGGCGGCTCGGGTCACGGAAGAAATCGTGGCTCAGGCAGAACGCGGCATCATACGCGGCAAGGTCAAGATCGTGGCCGACGACCGGACCAATATCCTGATCATCATCACGCGCCCGGAGAACATGAAGTACTTCGAGAAGATTGTGCAGGTGCTTGATGTGGAGACCTCGCCGGATGTCGTGGTGCACGTGATACGTCTGGAGTTCGCCGACGCCAAGGAAATCGCCGGCATGCTGAACGACCTGATTGGTGCGGCAGCCAAGGAAGAGGCGCCCGCCGGCACAAAGGCACCCGTGTCGAAGGGGGGGAGCACGGCTCTGCGCGAGATCAAGAAACCGGCCGCAACCGTGGGGGTCGCTGGCAAATCAAAGATTGGCGAACTGTCCAAGGACAACATCAAGATCCTGGCCGACGAACGGACCAATGCGCTGATCATCATGGCCAGCAAGTCCGACCTGGTCACGATCCAGGAGATTGTCGGGGACATGGACATGATGCTCTCGCAGGTGTTGGTTGAGGCGGTCGTGCTGGAGGTCAACCTGGACGACACCTTTGAGTCCGGATTCGACTGGCTGCAGCGTTCGATCATTGCCTACAACGAAGATCAGTTCGGCACACGCTCGCCGATTGCCTCCTTCGCCGGTGGTGGCGGCGGCGGCAGCATGAAACCCAGCGATAGCCTGGCATTCAACGAGATCGGAAAGTTTCCGAGCGACCCGCTGTCCGGGCTGACCTACTATACGACCTTCTTTGATCTCAACTTGGACATGGTGTTGCGCCTGGTGTCGACCGACTCGCGCACCAAGATCCTCTCCTCGCCTGTCATCCTGACAACCGACAACAAGGACGCGTCGATTGACGTGTCCACCGAGCGCTACTTCTATAAAGGTAAGAAATACGTGGGCGGCGGCGACAACCCCTTCTACGAGGACGATGTGGAGACCAAGAAGGTCGGTATTTCGTTGAACGTGACGCCTCGCATCAATGCCAAAAAATTCGTGGTGATGGAGATCGCACAGGAGATTGCGAACGTTTCCGGGGTCCAGACTATTAACGAGACCGATTGGCCGATTGTAACGACGCGTAAGCTCGAGGCGGACATCGCAGTGGCCAGTGGCGACACGATCGTTCTCGGCGGGTTGGTTCTCAACCAGACGATCAATACCGAGAGCAAGGTGCCGCTGCTGGGTGATATCCCGATCCTGGGCCGTCTGTTCAAGTCGCAGCGCGATGAGAAGACGCGCAACGAGGTGATTGTCTTTATTACGCCCTACGTCCTGAATACGCCCGAGGATATGGAAGCCGACGCGCATCGTCGTTTGGAAGCCGCGAATGTTGAGGGCATGTGGAAGCGTGGTTGGTCAAACAGCCGCCTGGCCGAGCCGAACAAGGAAGATATCAAGCAAGCCGCTCTGGACGCCAAGGAGGCCAAGCGGCGGCAGAAAGAAATGGACAAAGAGGCCCGCCGTCGCGCCGCGGAGCAGGCAAAGCAAGAGCCCGAAGAGAGCCCTGCCGTGATGGAGCCTGAGGTGGACGATTTCATAGCCCGCGAGAGTAGACGGTGGGATAAGATTCTGGACAAGGTGGACAAGGAGATCGAGGGGGATATCGAGAGTCCGTGATGATGCTTGCGGCTCGCCGGGGACGGCTCGCCCTACCTGATCGAGGGCAAGGTAGGGCGAGCCGTCCCCGGCGAGCCGGAATCGTGCAGAAGCAACGCCAGGAAAAAACCATACCCTTGGGAGTTGACATCCTGGAGCGGCTTCCTGTATGTTTGCCGATCTTTTGTTGGGAAGGATTTGGATATGAAGAGTTTTGTGGCGAAAGACCCTGGGCCGAACCGTACGTGGTTACTGGTTGACGTAGCGGACCTGCCTCTTGGCCGGGTTGCCGTTAAGATTGCAGATGCACTGCGGGGCAAGGACAAGCCGACCTATACACCGCATGTGGACACGGGCGATTTTGTCGTAGTGATCAATGCAGAGAAGGTTAAGCTTACCGGGAACAAGGATGATCAGAAGATCTACAAGCGTTTCTCGGGATGGCGTGGCGGTCTGAAAGAGACCAAGGCATCCGTGGTGCGTGAGCGTCACCCTGATCGTATGATTCGGCAAGCCGTTCGCGGCATGATGCCCAAGAACACGCTGAACCGTAAGGCGATTAGCCGCCTCAAAGTCTACGCGGGCGCTGAGCACCCGCATGAAGCGCAGAACCCCCAGATGGTGGAGTGGTTCTAAGAAAGCACACAGGAGTAGCACGTGGCTGAGCAAGTAAAACAGAGTGCCGCAACCGGTCGCCGGAAGACGGCGGTTGCACGGGCCGAATTGGTACCCGGCAGTGGATCGTGGAAGGTCAACAAGCGCGATCTTAAAGAGTATTTTCCCAGTGAAGCCATGCGTACGTTCATCGAACAGCCGCTTCAGATCACCAACACGGTCGAGAAGTACGACGTTGTTGCCCGCCTCAAGGGCGGCGGCATCAGCGGCCAGGCCGGCGCTCTGCGCCATGCCGTGGCACGTGCTCTCGCGGCGGACGATCCGTCCCTGCGCGAAGTGCTGAAGAACAGCGGATGCTTGACGCGCGATGCGCGTATGAAAGAGCGCAAGAAGGCTGGTCAGCCGGGCGCTCGCAAGCGCTTCCAGTTCTCGAAGCGCTAATGCGGTTACTCAAACAACTGGGCCGGAAGCTGCGCGGCAAGCAGTCAGCAGCTTCCGAGACCCGACCCTCATCTCCCTCCCGGAGTTCATCCGGGAGCGGTGCGTCTTCCCGCCGCAAGCGTTCGCGCCGCCCGGAGGGGCATGGCGAAGCATGGACGCCCGGCAAGGAACAGAAGGGCTCCTCCGATCGCTCTGAGCGACAGGAACGCCGCCCGCGCCGTTCATCCGGGTCCTCTCAGCGTGGCGGACAGCAAAGCCGTGATGACCGCCAGGATCGGCAGGACCGCCAGGGCCGGCCGGGTCGTCAGGATCGCCCGTCGCAGGGCGGTGGTGGTAACCGTCGTCGCAAGCCGCGTTCAGACAGACGTCCTGACGTTGTACCCCAGCCGGTTGTAGACACTACGCCGTGGGATCCTTCCACCTTCGTTGTGGAGCCGGAAGAAGGCAAGACTCGTTTCCACGATATCAACTTGCCCGAAGAGCTGATGCACGCGATCAGCGATCTCGGATTCCAATATTGTACCCCAATCCAGTCCGAAGTGTTCACCAAGGCGCGCAAAGGCGAGAACATCAGTGGCCGTGCCCAGACCGGAACCGGCAAGACCGCGGCCTTCCTGATCACCATCATGGCCGACTTCCTTCGCAATCCGCTGCCGGGCGAGCGCGCGGTCGGAAGACCCCGCGCCCTGGTTATCGCTCCGACACGGGAACTCGTCATCCAGCTCGCCAAGGATGCCGTCTCGTTGGGCAAGTACACAGGGTTTCGCTGTGAGGCCGTGTACGGCGGCATGGACTACGAGAAGCAGCGTCGCCAGCTTCAGGGCGGACCGGTCGACATCATCGCGGCCACCCCGGGGCGCCTCCTTGACTATGCCTCCAAACGGGTCATTGATCTGAGTGGGGTGGAGATGATGGTGATTGACGAAGCCGATCGCATGCTCGATATGGGCTTCATTCCTGACGTGCGCCGGATCATTCAGCAGACCCCGCGCAAGGAAGAGCGGCGCACGATGCTCTTCAGCGCCACGCTAACCGACGACGTCAAGCGGCTCGCATCGCAGTGGATGAGCGATCCGGTGGAAGTCGAAATCGAGCCCGAAAACGTCACCACGGACACCGTTGACCAGATCGTCTACAGTGTAACCACGAGCGAGAAGTTCCGCCTGTTGATCAACATGCTGAAAGATCCTGCGTTCAAGCGCGTATTGATCTTCGGGAATCGCCGTGATCGGACCAAGCGGCTTTGCGACCGCCTGCGCCGGGAGCGTGTCTCCTGTGAGCTGCTTTCGGGAGCCGTCGAGCAGCGCCGCCGGGTGAATATCCTGGAGAACTTTCGGGAGGGGCGTACACGTGTACTCGTCGCGACGGACGTGGCGGGGCGAGGCATTCACATCGACGACATCACGCATGTCATCAACTACGAATTGCCGTATGAGCCGGAGGACTATGTCCACCGCATCGGCCGTACCGGTCGTATCGGCACAGAAGGCATCGCAATCTCCTTTGCCTGCGAGGATGAATCCTTCATCATCCCGGACATCGAGGAGTATATCGGCCGCGAGCTGCCCTGCCGTATGCCCGATGAAGCGCTTCTGCCTTCGCGCTAGCAGCCCATCCCACCTTCGCACCTTCTCGCCTTCACATGCGCTCTGGCGTCCATACTGTTTAAGTCTGATTGACGGTGCTGCCACTAAGTGGTACCGTAAAACTGGAGTGGCGAGCGCTGCTCGGAGGGACGGGATCATGGGGTTCAAGCGTTGTCCAGGGAGTTCCGGTTTCACGCAGCCGAAGATTGAGCTGTTGGAGTGTCCGGACTGTCGGCAGGACGTCGAGATCTGGAGCGACGAGACGACCGGGAAGTGCTCCAGTTGTGGCAAAACCGTGTCACGTACGTCCACTCCGGCCTGTATGGACTGGTGTGCTCACGCGGAGGAGTGCCTCGGCGAAGAGAAGTACAAGCAGTACTTGAAGATGAAGGCTGAACAGGAAGAGACGTCTTCCTGACGCCATCACGCCTCGGGTCTGAGGATCTCCTCGATCTTGCCGAGCAAGACATCGGGGTCGATCGGCTTCTCCACGAAATCCTGAACCGGCATCCAGTCGGGGTCGATGTCCTCGCCCGAGAACCCCATGGGGAATTCCTGGTTGATGCCCGTCAGCAGGATCACGGGTAGATCGCGGGTCTGAGCTTCCTTCCGGATCTTCCGGGCGAGATCAAAGCCTCCGGCCGGGTTTTCCGGGAACATCACGTCGAGGATTACGATATCCGGCATGTCATCAATCAGTTCCTGTATGGCATTCTCTGTTGTAGTCAGAATGCTGGTCGCGTGTCCGGCGCTTTCCAGGATAGCGGCCGTTACCTGGGCGATATCCACTTCATCGTCGATGATCTTGATTTTTGCCACAGTCTTGTCCCCCTTTAGAAGTAGTCCATCTGCATCATCTTCTTGATCGCAATGAGCGCACGCTCTTCCACGCGAATCAGCGTTTCCAGCACGTTCCGAGCCTTCTCCGGCAGATCTTGCCGGCAGAGCTTTGTGTAGAAGTCGATCAATTTACGCCCATGCCTCCCGGCGTCCTTGAGGAGTGCTTCTGCCGTGCAGCTCTCGGAACGCGGGTCGAGGAAGCGGAAACTCTTCTCAAGGTCGAACGGGGCATCGGCTTCCAGCCTGGTCTGGCGGATCTCATCCTGCTCCCCGGCATCCATTTCCGCGAAGCCCTGCTGCTGGTGCTGCCGATGGCGGGACAGGTGATAGCTCAGCAGCTTGGCCTTGTTGTCCGCCGATTCATCGCGGATTGAGGCATAGTAGCGCGCGATCCGATCCTCGAACGCGGCTATCTGATCGAAGATGTCACCTAGTGTCAGGTCTTCCATAGTTCTACCTCTGCCTTACGCTCTGTCGTTTTCCTGGGGTGCCGGGGCTTTTCCCAGCTTGACCGCGCAGACCTTGAATTCGGGTATCTTGGCGATGGGATCCACGGCGTCGATGGTCAGCTTGTTGGCGGCGCCTTCGTGGAAGTGGAACGTCATGAACACCGTGCCCGGTGGGGAACGGTCGGTAACCCAGGCGTCGGCCTCGATGGTGCCGCGCCGCGAGGCGACGGTAACGCGCTGGCCATCTTCAACTCCCAGGCGCGCGGCATCCTCCGGATGCACCTCAATCGGCGTTGGCGGACAGATCGCTTCGAGTCCCTTGCTGCGTGAGGTCATGGTGCGGGTGTGCCAGTGATAGAGGTAGCGCCCCGTGGTCAGGAGGAGCGGGTACTCCTCGTCCGGCTCCTCCGCGGCGACTCGGAACGGGGTGGCGTGGAACTTGCCTTTGCCACGCTTGAACTCGCCTTCGTGCAGGAACGGGGTGCCGGGATGGTTCTTGTCGGGGCAGGGCCACTGCAGTCCCTCCTCCTCGATGCGGTCAAATGATATGCCGGCATAGATTGGGGAGACCGACGCGATTTCGTCGAGGATCTCGGAGGGGGAGGTGTAGGACATGGGATACCCGATGCGCGTTGCCACCTCGCACAGAATGGCCCAGTCATCGCGGGCCACACCGGGCTTTGGCACGGCGGTACGGACGCGCTGTACACGGCGGTCGGTATTGGTGACCGTGCCGTCTTTCTCGGCCGCCGAGGCGGCGGGAAGCACAACGTCAGCCAGCTCGGCTGTCTCGGTCATAAAGATGTCCTGTACGCAGAGAAACTCGAGATTCTTCAGCGCGTGTTCAACGTGATTCAGATTCGGGTCGCTCAGCATGGGGTTCTCACCCATGACGTAGAGGCCCCGCACAGTGCCTGAGCCGGCCGCACCGACGATCTCCGTCACGGTCAGGCCATTATCCGGTGAGAGGGGGACACCCCATGCCGCTTCAAAGGTCGCGCGGATCTCGGGATCACTGACATCCTGGTAGCCGGGGTACTTGTTGGGCAGTGCGCCGAGGTCGCAGGCGCCCTGAACGTTGTTCTGGCCTCGCAACGGGTTGACCCCCGTGGAGGCGCGGCCGATATTCCCGGTTACCATGGCCAGGTTGGCCAGGGCGAGCACGTTGTCGGTGCCGGTAGTGTGTTGGGTAATACCCATGCTGTAGGCGATCGAGCCGCATTCGGCTTTGGCGTAGAGCCGGGCGGCCTCACGGATCTTATCGGCCGGAATGCCCGTGATGGGTTCCGCCCATTCGGGTGTGCACTCCTCAACGCAGGTGCGCACATCCTCGAACCCTTCCGTGCGTTCCTTTACAAAGGTCTCATCGCACAGTCCTTCGCTGATGATGACGTTGATCATGGCGTTAAAGAGCGCGACGTCGGTGCCGGAGCGCTGCCGAATGTGAAGTGTGGCATAGCGTACAAGGTCGATCCGGCGCGGGTCGGCCACGATCAGGGTGGCGCCATGCTCGACAACGGCCTTGATAATGGAGATGGCGGTAATGGGGTGCGCTTCGGTCGTATTGGAGCCGGTGACGAAGATACAGTCGGCGTGCTCGAACTCGGCTTGCGGGTTGGTCATGGCACCGGACCCGAAGGCACGGGCCAGGCCGGCAACGGTTGATGAGTGACACAGCCGGGCACAGTGGTCGACGTTGTTGGTTCGGACGCCGGCGCGGAAGAGTTTCTGAAACACGTAGTTCTCTTCGTTGGTGCACTTGGCTGACGAAAATCCGGCCAAAGCGTCGGGCCCGTGCTGCTCCTTAATCGCCGACAGCCTATCAGCCACGAGCGCCAGCGCCTCTTCCCATGTTGCCTCCTCGAACACGCCGTTACGCTTGATCAGCGGAGTAGAGAGGCGGTCGGGGGCGGCAACATAGTCCAGGCCGAAGCGCCCCTTGACGCAGAGACTGCCGTGGTTGGCGGGGGCGTTGCGGTCGCCGCGGATGCGGACGATCCTGCCGCCACGCGTACCGAGCTCAAGGCCGCATCCGCACCCGCAGTAGGGGCAGGTTGTGCGCACGGTGTCCATGGGCGGCACCGTTTCGTTCTTGGCCCAGAGGGCGTTGACGGGGCAGCGGTCGACGCATTCGCCGCACGAGACGCAGGTGGATTCTGAGATGGGCTGGTCGCCGGGCACCGCGATGCGGCTTTCAAAGCCACGGCCGGCGATCTCGATGGCACCGATGCCGCGTAGCTCGTGGCAGGAACGCGTACAGCGGCCGCAAAGGATGCACTTCGAGAGGTCGCGGGTGTAGAAGGGGTTGCTGTCATCCACGATCGGCTTACGGATCATGCGGCGCAGGCGGCTGCCCTTGATGCCGAGGAAAGCGGCCACGGTCTGCAGACCGCAGTTCATGTTGGCACTACAGGAGAGACAAACGAGCGGGTGATCCGCGATCAGCATCTCGCAGATGGTCCGGCGCACACGGTTGACGCTGTCCACATCACTGCGCACCACCATGCCCTCCTCGGCCAGCGTCGAACACGAGGTCGGCATGCCGCGTCGACCGTCAATCTCGACGATACACATGCGACAGGCGCCGTAGGGTTTCAGTCCCTCGCTGAAGCAGAGATGCGGAATGTAGATTCCTGCGGACCTGGCGGCGCTGAGGACGGTCTCTCCCTTCTGCGCGGTCACGCTCACTCCGTCAATCGTGAATGTAAGTTCGGCAGACATGGGTTCAGCTCTTGGTGATGGCGTTGAATTTGCAGACTTGGAAGCAGGCATCACAACGGATGCACTTCTGGGGGTCGATGATATGCGGTTTCCGCGGCTCACCCGTGATGGCCTCGGCCGGGCAGGCTTTGAAGCAGGCGGTGCAACCGGTGCAGGCATCCGCCACAACCGCATAGCGAAGCAGGCCCTCGCACTTGTGGGCTCGGCAGCGGCGCTCTTTCACGTGGCTCTCATACTCGTCGCGGAAGTACTTCACCGTGGTCAGAATGGGGTTGGGCGCAGTCTGTCCCAGGCCGCAGAGTGAGCCGGCCTTGACGGCGTGGGCGACGTCAAGCACGAGATCGATATCCCCCGGCTTACTGTCTCCGCGGGCCATACTGTTCATGAGCAGGAGGAGCTGGCGGGTCCCCAGTCGGCAGGGCACACACTTGCCGCAGGACTCGGCCTGCGTGAACTCCAGGAAGTAGCGGGCAACGTCCACCATGCAGGTGTCCTCATCCATCACGACCATCCCACCGGAGCCCATGATGGCGCCTGCCTCGGCGAGATGCTCGTAGTCGACGGGCAGATCGAGCAGCTCGGCCGGAATGCAGCCGCCCGACGGGCCGCCGGTTTGCACGGCCTTGAAGGTCTTTTCATCCGGTATGCCGCCACCGATATCGAAGACGATGTGACGCAGGCTGGTGCCAAGGGGGACCTCAATGAGGCCGGTACGGGCGATCTTCCCGGCCAGGGCAAACGTCTTGGTGCCGCGACTGCGCTCGGTACCGTTCTCGGCAAAGGCGGCGCCGCCATGCTCCATCAGCACCGGTACGTTCGCCAGCGTCTCCACGTTGTTGATATTGGTGGGCTTGCCAAACAGACCGCTCTGGGCGGGGAAAGGGGGGCGGGTGCGCGGCATGCCGCGTCTGCCCTCAATCGAGGCCAGCATGGCCGTTTCCTCGCCACAGACAAAGGCGCCGGCGCCCTCCTTGATCTTCACGTGAAAGGAAAATCCGGAACCGAGGATGTCGTCACCGAGCAGTCCATACTCGGTCGCCTGCGCAATGGCTTTCTCCACGCGTTCGATCGCGAGGGGATACTCGGCGCGCACGTAGATGTAGCCTTCCGAGGCGCCGATGGCATAGGCCCCGATGATCATGCCTTCGAGCGTGGAGTGCGGATCGCTTTCAAGTACGGAGCGATCCATGAAGGCGCCGGGATCGCCCTCATCGGCATTGCAGATCATGTACTTCTGCCCGGCTTCCTCGTTGCAGCAGAGCTCCCATTTGATCGCGGCAGGGAAGCCGGCGCCGCCACGGCCGCGCAGTCCGGAAGTCCTGACCTCTTCGATCACCTGCTCCGGGTCCATGTCAAGGGCGCGCGCGAGACCGGCGTATCCGCTTCGCGCGATGTAATGGTCGATGTTCTCGGGGTCGATTCGTCCGAAGTTGCGGGAGACAACACGGATCTGGCCACTCAGCATCGGAAGCTGTCCGAAGGCGGGCGTATCGCCGCAGGGCTGGTCGGTCATTGTGGCCAGTGCTTCGGGTTCCCCGTCACGGTAGTAGGCGGCGAGGATCTTGCCGAGCGATTCTGTTGTGACGCCATTGAAGAGGAGTGGGGGGCGGTCGGCACCGCGCAGCTCCACGAGGGGCTCGGCATAGCAGAGACCCAGGCAGCCGACCTGCGTGACCTCGATCGCCAGTCCGAGTTCCTTCAGGTGTGTGGGCAGTGCCGCCAGCAGATCATCCGCCCCGGCCGCCTTGCCACAGGTGCTGGCTCCCACCAGTATCCGCGGTTGGCTGCTGTCGAGAAACGGCGCTGCTGCGGCTTGGGCTCGTGACTGGATATCGGCAAACGTCATACCAGTTCGTCCAGCATTCGAACGGCCATCTCGGGGGTCACGTTGCCGTAGACTTTCTCATCAATCACCACCACCGGCGCGAGGGCGCAGGACCCGAAACAGGCTACGCGTTCCACGCTGAATTCGAAATCCTCGGTGGTCTCCCCGGGCTTGATTCCGAGACGGGCGGAGACGGCGCGGATGATCTCGACGGCGCCGCGCACATGACACGCCGTGCCCTGGCAGACCTTGACTTTGTGCCGGCCCTGTCGGGTGAGGTAGAACTGGCTGTAGAAAGTGACTACGCCGTAGACCGAGCTTTCGGGGACGTTGAGGTGCCTGGCTGTGACCTGCATGGCTTCAGGGCTGATGTATCCCAGCGTGTCCTGGATCTCCTGGAGAAGCGGGATCAGTTGACTCTCTTCGCGGGTGTAGCGGGGCAGAACACCGTCGAGTTCAGGCAGATGTACCACAGGGCTTTTAGAGCGACGCTTCATGCATGTTCCCTTCTGGGGGAGGGAACATAGCACGCGTGTCAACCCCGGTCAATCTTGAGCGTCGTGGGACATTCCCCAGTTCTCGCACCTGGAACACGTAGGAGATGCCTCGACTTCGCTCGGCATGACAGGAAACCTTAGGAAACTGTCATCCCGAGCGAAGCCGAGGGATCTCCTATGCCTCCAACGGCAGAAAACTGTGGTAAGTCGCCGCCGCTCTCACCATTGACAGACCTGCAACCGGGGTGGCACTCTAGATGCCATGCGGCTTACGATTACATCAGTGCGTATTTTCAGGAGGGCCGCGTGCAGGTTGTGGTCGTGTTGCTCGTCATCCTGGCAGCCAGGGACGGCGCTTTCCGCCAGGACACGTTGCGCGAGAACCGCCGTCTTCACGATGCGTTTGCTCCCGAGACGTCGGCATACGAGCAAATTCTCGATACGCACCCCCGACTCGACAAAGGACTCGAAAACGTGCGTGGCGGCACGTGGTTCTTTGACCTTGGGATTGTCTCGTTCGCCGATGCGCTCGCGGTGGCCGAGAACGTGGCCGTATCGCGCCGTCTCTCGGTTCCACTGCTCCTCGCGAGCCTATGGTTGCTGTTGATCTCGTTGGGCCTGGGGCGGGTGTTCTGCTCGCACGTCTGCCCGGCCGCCCTGCTCTTCGAGGCGGGAGGATTGATTAGAAAAGGACTGCTGCGGATCGGTCTGCCGCTGCCGAACGGGCGTGTTCCGCGCTTCACCAAGTACATGGCGCTGGGTATAGGCCTGGCTGCTGCGACCGTGGGAGGAGAGTACATCCTTGCCTGGATCTATCCCCCGCGGCTGGTCTGCATCGAGCTGGACCAGTGCGTCTTCAATGGTGCGCTCCGCTTTGGGGTCCTTTTTCTCGGGGGCGTCGTGTTGCTGGAAATTCTGGCGTTCCCCCGCGCGTGGTGTACGCATCTCTGTCCGGGTGGGGCGCTCTATTCACTGCTGGGCAAGAAGCGCCTGCTGCGCATCAGGCTGCATGATGACCGGTGCACGAGCTGTGGCGCCTGCCGTCCGGTCTGCCCCTACGATCTCCGGCCGGACCTCTCATCACCCGGCATGGAGTGTGACAACTGCGTGCGTTGCATTGCGGCGTGCCCGGAGTCGGCGCTGTCATTCAGGAAGCCGGGCGCGCGGGCCGAACGGGAGGATCGACCGTGAACACGGAGACACGAAGCCGTCGTGAGTTCCTGAACAGCCTGGGTGTGGCATCATTGGCGACGATCGGCATGTTGGGTCTGCCCGCACTGCGGGCGTTGCCGCGGCAGGAAGGCGACATCGGGGTTTATCTCCGCCCCCCGGGGGCGCTTCCGGAGAACGAGTTCCTCAAGGCCTGCATCCGGTGCGGGGCCTGTGCACAAGCCTGCCCGCCCGACTGCATCCGCTATTTCGACCGTGGAATACGCCAAGACACCCCCTATATACTGCCGCGCAAGAAGGCCTGCGAGCTCTGCATGAAATGCGTGGAGGTCTGTCCCACCGGTGCCCTGCAGAACATCCCGGTCGAGGACGTCAAGATGGGCAAGGCGGTCCTCGACAAAGACCTCTGCCTCTCCCACAGAGGGCGGGGTGTCTGCGAAGTCTGCTACCAGTGCTGTCCCCGCAAAGGCAAGGCCATCACGCAGGAACTCCTTCGCCTCAAACCGATCTTCCACGAAGAATACTGCACCGGCTGCGGCATGTGCGAAGAGGGCTGCCCCGTACGCAAAAAGGCAGTCGAAGTCATCCCCACCGATGCCACCATCCACAAGGCCGGCCTCAAAGGGCTCGAGCTGGAGAACGCGTAGCAACACCAGATGCTGCCATCACGGTCTGTGGATCGCATCCCGTATGGTAGGGCGGGGCGTCCCGCCCCGCCGAGAGCGCATGATGCAGCCCGTCTCTCGGTTTCAGGCTTGAAAGATAGCGCGGCTTCGTCGGATAATAGCAATGTTATGAGAATCATGGTCAAAGAAGACGGGGAAGGGTATCTGGCCCGTGTGCGTGGCTCACAGAATCTGTATGCCTATGGCCTGACCCAAGAGCAGGCCCTCGACGAGCTGTCCAGCGTCATTGACATGACGATGGATTACCACCTCGAGCAGGTGGATATCGAACGACGCGCGCGGCAGGAACTGCTGACCAGGCGTGCTGCCTATGCCGTATAGCTTCAGAGCTATTGAGAAACGGTTGCGCAAGTTGGGCTACAAGGCTGTTCGCCAGAAGGGCTCGCATGTGCTGTTTTCCAATGGTGCAAATACGTTCCCCGTACCTCACCATGCCGGAAGGGACATCTCTCCGGGCGTCGAACGGCAGATCGTCAAGCTACTGCAGATGAGCAAGGATGAGTTCCGTCGACTGGTCTGATACAGCTCGTCGACTCATGTCAGATGGAATTGCTGACTCCTGCAACATATCTGTTGGCAACAGGTGTTCGGGCTAAGCCGTCACCCAGTCTTCGCTGCGGACCTCGCCATCCAAGCCGACCACAATGGCCTTGAGCGGCACCTTCCGGCTCGATGCCGCCAGGGCTTGCTTGGCCAGGTGAAGCAGTCCGCCACAGCATGGGACCTCCATGATCAGCACGGTCAGGGTGTTGATCTTGGCGTCTTCAAACCAGGATTGGATCTTGGTTGCGTAGATCGTCTGCTCCGCATCCAGTTTCGGACACGCAATGGCGATAGACTTGCCTTTCAGGTACTCACTGTGATAGCCGCCCATGGCATACGCCACACAGTCCGCCGTCAGCAGAACGTCGGCGCCGGCATAGTAGGGTGCCTCGGGTGAAATCAAGTGCAACTGAATCGGCCATTGCCGGAGCTGCGACTTGACGGCCACGGTCGGGTCATCGCCACTGTCTTCATCTCTACGGTCCATCATTTTTGATCCCGGACATCCACATTCCATCTCATACCTCCCTGTGTTTCCTACGAACTTGCGGCTTCCAGCGTCTCTATGAACGCAATGTGCTTTGCCGGGCCATCTCCAAATGCAACATCGACGTCGGCAAATGCGGAGAACATCTGGCCGATCTGTGAGTCAGACAGTTCCTTATCCATCCACGGGTACAGGATCTCGTCCTCTTTCTTGATGTGCTCGGTCAGCAGCTCACGATAGGCCGTCAGATGCTCGCAGACGACGGCCCGGTCCTGCGTCTCAACCGCCTCGGCAATCGCCCTGACATGTGCCCGCCCGCTTTCGTGGTCCGTGAACATGACCTGGAGAATATCCAGGTTCTCATCAAAGTACTTGAAGAGGATATCTTCCTCTTTGGCGTGGTGAAACCTGTCGGCGTAATTGCGAATGAAGTCGAGCATATCGCGAACAAGCCGGCGGTCGGATTCGGATGACAGATCCAGCTTCTCGATTACGGCGGGTATCTGCGCCAGGAGCCGCTTGATCCAGGCATGCTCATCCACGAGCTTCTTGATCGGGGGTGAGTAGGTCAGTTCGCCCCCCTGGGCAGGGGCTGTGTCTTCCCTGAGCGGAATAACGATGTCGCGATCGGGGTAGACCTCCTTCGCGATCTTCGTCATCAGCTCCTGTTCCTGGACTGCGGTCAGCCCGTGGATGTCCACGATATCCTTCAGCAGACAGGTCCCGACACTGCAAGGCACACAACCAATACCATAGGCTTCGAGGATGGGCCCCACCTCCGCATGCTCGTCGATGATCTGCTTGATCCCGCGGTTCAGCAACGCTTCCATCAGAAGCCCCTTCCCTGGCGACTCTTCCACGCACATAAGACCAGAACAGTGGCCGTGTCGCAAGCTCAGAGGGTGCCATCCAACCATTTGACCGCATAGCGGGTGAGCTGAGCTGTGCCGTGGACGTCCAGCTTCTGCTGCACCCGTCCTTTGTACCCCTCCACGGTCTTGACGCTCAGTCCTAGCTGGGCGGCGATCTCCTTCGTGCTCATGCCCTCGGCAACGGCTTGAAACACCTGGAGTTCACGGTCACTCAAGCTCTCGACAGGAGAGGAGTCTGACGGCGTCGAACCTGGTGTAAATCTGTTCAGCATACGTTTTCGCATGTCGGCACTCAGGTAGACCGATCCATCTCTGACGGTGCGTATGGCTTCCAGGAGCTTTGCGGTGGCCTCGTGCTTCATGAGATACCCGTGTGCGCCTGCGCGCAGAACGCGTGACGCGTAAAGGCGTTCGTCATGGAGTGACAGGACGTGGATTCTTCAAATGTTGCTGTGCTTCAACCATGTTCTGAAAAAGGGGGAATTGAATATGTATTCTTTCTTGTAGAAATACAGGATCTTAAGATCGACCAGCCTGCCGATCGCCTTCTTCACGGATGAAGCATGGAGAATCCCTGTGAATTTGAGAAAGCCACCAGACTGTACTCCCTTCCCTCCCAAATGCGCCACTCCTACCAGGCAACGCAACTGATTGGAAGTCAAGCCGGATACACTGTGCTCATACAACGCCTTTTCACGTGAAAACACTACCTGAAGTGCATCTGCTACATCTGCTTGATTCAGAGAGGTATCGTTTTCGGTGATGCTCCACAGGGCATTGCACAGTTCCTGGACATCTCCGGGTCTTTCCCCGGATTCACAATAGATGCTCTCAACAGCCTCATTCTCCAGTGTCCTGCGTCCTGTCATGAAACTGCCGATGATGTGCCGGCTGAATGCTTCTCTCGACAAGGGTCCCACTTCAATCTTTATGGCTGATTTGAAGAAAGGACTGTCGGGATCATAGAAGATCCTGTCCATATCATTCCTGACACTGCCGGAGAACACATAGGCCATGTCGGAATGAAACTGAATCCGACTTCTCATCATGGCAACCACCTGATCAGAGTTGCCAAGGTTGAGGATATCCTGGAATTCGTCGATAACGACTATGCTCTTCCGGTTCTTGTGTTCCCCGTATATGAAGTCCAGAAGGCTCTCGACATTTTCAGGAGGCAAGATCTCGTTGGTATGAAAGGAGATACAGGGATCTCCCGAGAAGGAGTCTACGGACAGAGAGGGCCGCAAATGTGACACCATCTTTACCACTTTCTCAAAAACCCCGGCCTGCTTGTCGAGCGATATCAGTGCATTTACGATTCTGGCAATCAGATCGTTTGTCGTCTTGATCTGATTGATGTCAATATAGACCATGCGATATCCCTTCATTCTCGCGGCTGTATGCACGATGAGGGAACTCTTCCCTACTCTTCGCTCCCCTTCGACTAAGATATTCTGCCCTGAGACGATATGTCCCTTGATGGTCTTTTCCAATTTCAGGCGGGGGCAATAGTGTGCGTCGCCTACAATCTGACCATACTTGAACGGGTTCATGATGCTTCCTCTCTTTAGAACATATTAGCGTGACGCCGAATAGTGTCACACAAGATGGGGTGACAGACAAGGGGAGATTCCCTGCTTCACCCAGGCCCACCCTCAATGGCACTGCGCATGCTGGCCCGCGAAGATGGATTTGGTTGTTTTCGAGTGCAGATGAGAGGTGGACAGCAAGGCGTGAAGCTCCTCTGACTCCTGGCTCCTGCGGCGATTCTTCGCCGCTGCCCCCAGCATAAGATGCCTGAAGAATATGCACGGCTGTATTATGTTGTGAAGTTAACGGAGGGGGGCGGCGCTGTCGAGTCCGTGGTGGCAGCTGAGCTTCTTCACCTGCCAGGCGAGCTGGCAGGGGTCGGGAGATAGGCGGGATCTGTCAAGACAGGCGCACTGGACCGAAGCGGTCGCTATAGGTGGCGAGGCGTTCGTCTTCAATCGCCAGACGTCCAATGTTCATGGTGAATCAACGACTTCAGTTCTTCTCGTGCTAACCATCCTGCCTTCTCGAGCTCAGGTTTCTCGTGGAAGAACGATACGTATCCCATGCAGAGGTAGGCGATTGGAACGATGTGCTCGGGGATCTCCAGCAGGTCTCGCAGGGCCTCGTTATGAATGATGCTGACCCACCCGAGGCCCAGGTTCTCTGCCCGGGCAGCAAGCCACAAGTTCTGCACGGCGCAGACAGAACTGAATAGGTCCATCTCGGGGATCGCGGTGCGACCAATGACAACCGGTCCATGTCGGCTTCTGTCGCACGTGACGCAGATTCCAACCGGTGACTCGACAATACCTTCAAGTTTGAACGACTGGTACTGTTCCCGCCTGTCTTCATCGAACATGTCAGCGGCTTCGGCGTGCGCGACCTCAAATGCCCGGCGGATGCTCTGTTTTGTCTTTGCGTTCTTGACCACGATGAAATCCCAGGGCTGCATGAATCCCACGCTGGGCGCATGGTGTGCTGCGGCCAGGACTCTCATGAGTACTTCATCGGGAACTGGGTCGGGGCGGAATTCCCCCCGTACGTCGCGACGTGAGAGAATGACTTTGTAGACGGCGTCCCGTTCGGCCTGTGTTATGTCCATGTGTGGTCTTTCGTGTTGATGCGAACAGAGTACAACTGTTTTGCAGCAGTGTCCCGCGCATGTTCATGTTGAGGTGCATGATCCAGAGCGAGAAGCAGGAGAAGGGAATCACTGCTGCCAGAGGGTCTGAAGGGTCCGGGGGCGGTTCTCCAGAGAGAAGCGGCTGGTGCGTGCGAGGTAAGCCTGAAAGCCCCTTCTCGCACACCACCAGCCGCCAGTTTGTGTCGTTGTTGCTGTCTAACCGATGGCCGGGCCTCCCTTCTCCCCCGTCCGAATGCGTATGCACTCCTCCAGACTCATGATGAAGATCTTGCCGTCGCCGATCGTGTCCGTTCGTGCCCCGGCAATGATACCCTCGACTGTGGCGTCAACATATTCGGCGTTGACCGCGATCTCGATCCGAACCTTCTTGAGCAGGTTCACTTCGATATCCACACCACGATACGACTCGTGGTAGCCCTTCTGCTGTCCGCAGCCCATGGCGTTGGTCACGGACATCTTATAGATCTCCCGTGCGTACAACTCTCTCTTGACTTCGTTCAACCGTTCGGGCTGTACGTAGGCGATAATCAGTTTCATGATAGTGTTCCTTTCTGCAACCCTGCGGTTACATGTTGGTGAAGATCTGGAATCCGCTGTAGGCTTCCATACCGTGCTCGCCGATATCGAGACCCCGCAGCTCCTCGTCCTTGCTGGCACGCAGTCCGATGGTCTTCTTGATGAGCGTGAACATGATCAGGCCCAGCACAAAGGCCCAGGCAAACGCGGCCAGTACGCCGATCGCCTGCACGCCCAGGAGCTTGACGCCGCCACCATAGAAGAGGCCGCCATCGAGGTTGAAGAGGCCGCAGGAGAGCGTTCCCCAGGCGCCGCAGACACCGTGTACGCTCACCGCACCAACCGGGTCGTCAATCCTGAGGATGCGGTCAATGAAGTAGACGCTGAAGACCACCAGCACGCCACCCACCAGGCCGATGATGATCGAGCCTACGCCGGACACCGTGTAGCACGGAGCGGTGATGGCAACCAGTCCAGCCAGGGCACCGTTGAGAGCCATCGAGCCGTCCGGCTTCTTCGTGGTAATCCACGAGGTTACCATGGCTGCAACCGCACCGGCCGCCGCCGCCAGGTTCGTGGTCACGGCCACGCGGCCGATCTCACCGTCACCTACGGTCGTGCTGCCCGGGTTGAAACCGAACCAGCCGAACCACAGGATAAATACACCCAGTGCCGCGAGGGCAATGTTGTGACCCGGAATAGCCCGTACTTCCTTGTTCGGGCCGTACTTGCCGAGGCGGGGTCCAAGAACAATCGCACCGGATAGGGCCAGCCATCCACCGATGGAGTGAACCACGGTCGATCCGGCGAAGTCGCAGAACCCGAGATTCTCAAGCCAGCCGCTGCCGTCCAGCAGAGACCCCCATGCCCATGACCCGAAGATCGGGTAGATGAAGGCGCAGATGAACACACTGTAGGCCAGGTAGCCGGCGAACTTTGTGCGTTCAGCCATGGCGCCCGACACGATCGTGGCGGCTGTGCCCGCGAAAACCGTTTGGAATATCAGAAAGGTGAAGTTCCAGTCGCCCCCGGCCCAGTCGGCTCCCGACAGACCGAAGTGCGTGGTCCCAAAGAGCCCGTTGGTGGCCCCGAACATGAGTCCAAACCCGATGATGAAGAACGCGATCGTACCGATCGAGAAGTCCATCAGGTTCTTCATGATGATGTTTACAGTGTTCTTTGCCCGCGTGAATCCGCTCTCAACCATGGCGAATCCCGCCTGCATGAAGAAGACCAGAAATGCCGCAATGCAGGTCCACACAATATTGATGTTGGTCTGCAGCGATTCGGCAGCCTCTGCCACAGGGTCCGCCGCCTCAGCCGCGGTCTCCTGGGCAAATCCAACCGTGCCGCACAACAGCAGCGTGGTGAGTATTCCTATGCATAATGATAACCGTCGTATATTCATTGTTGTTAGTCCCTTCTCTCTTCCTCTCTGTGTTCTTTTTTCTCATCCGCGTTCGCTTGTCGCCTGACCTAGAGTCGCTGTCGATCACTCATCATGCTCTCCTCCCCTTATACTCCATCAGAAACACCTCAACAGACACGCTTCACACGGGAATCTGACGTACCCAATACGCAGCAAGCGTGCCATATCTCCCTAAGATGGGGGTGTATCAGGCTGTAACAAGCTAGTTATAAGTGTGTTATGACACATATATCATGCACTACAAAAAGAGAACACCCATACCGCGATGATACATATATGTATTAGCCCCGACATATTGTACAATAGTGTGGCAGGCTGGCGGGTTCTGATGCGCCAAGAGCACAGCTATCTTACAGCGGTGTTCCGCGCATGTTCATGTCGAGGTGCATGATCCAGAGAGAAGAAGGAGAAGAGGATCATCGCCGCCACTGAGGTGGACTATTCCACTTCCAACATCATGGGCATGCCCTTCAGGAGGCGGCGGGTGGCGGGCGCATCTGTTGAGGTCGGGGGTGAATCGGTTGCCGCCCCGTAGTGCTCGATGGCCCACATGGCGGCGAGGATGTTGGCGATGGGTGTTCCCTCGTTGAGGCAGCCCACCACGGACAGGACAACGTGTCGGTCAGCTGCGGCGAACGCAACCAGGTCGCGAACGAGGTCTGCAGCGTCCTGAGCCGAGATGTCCCTGAAGGCCAGCGGTGCGATCTGACCGTGTATCACCGTGTCCGGAAAGGCCTGGCGCAGTTCGGCCAGGGAGCTGTGTGGCGCCAGGTTGATATCTGTCAGGTCCAACGACGCAAGGTCATCGAAGATATGTGTACACGGTGAGTCCGAGTGATAGCCTCTCATGTCGCCGGGTGATGAGGCGTAATGTTGGAACAGACGTCGCTCGGGATCCAGGCAGAATGACTCAAAAAGGGGCGGCGATAACAGCCAGAGGTCATCGTTGGCCAGCATCAGGCCCGTCGGCGACTCCCCTGTCAACTCTCTCATCGCGTCCATGAACGTGATGCCGACATCAACGATGATGTCCATCAGCAGCTTGGTCTCCTGCGGGTAGTCCGTCATCATGTAGAGGAAGTCGGTAGCGCCGACCAGCATGCAGCCCAGAGTGGCCATCCCGTGGAAGTATGTGCCAAACCGCGGTCGCGCCGCTTCGTCAGCGGAAGTGAACAGGGCGAGGTAGGCTTCCGTCCAGAAGGCAACCTGACCGCACTGTAGAATGTTCTTCTCCTTTGTAAGTGGCAGGAGTTTCTTAACGTCGGATGGGTCTGTGATAACAGGGTCGATCCAAGGCAGGCCGCTACCGGGATACCGTATAGTTCCGCCGAACAGTGATGCAAATACTGTGGAACCCAGATTGATCGCAGGGCTGACCGGCTTGCCGATATCGGCCAGCGTGCGCCTGCTGCAGTCGTTCCTGACCGACTGCTGGTACGCCATGTCCGTGTAGTAGCGGTCTGATCCCTGGAGCCCCATGTACTCCTTGATCCAGTCCTCAACGAGGATGAGGGTGAAGGGCGGGCGCGTGGCCGGGCCGTCCGGATCACGCAGATAGCACGATTCGTTCTCGCGCCAGAATGCCTGCTTCCTTGCGGGGGTGAAGTAGTCGGCGATGATGGCATCCACTGATGCTTCCCTCACTGGCACGTCAGTACCTCGTCGTCATGGGTCGGAAGCACGGTCATGCCGGGCTCCACAATGAGAAAGGTGTCCGCATCCCAGTCAGCCCCGAGAAGGCGCTGAAAGAACTCGGTTTCCTGTTTCAGCGCGATCAGCTCCCATCCGAACTGGTCCGTGTAGGCTCTAACCTTCTGCCTGATGCTGTGGCTCAGCGTTGTGCCGAGCTCGGGGAACAGGTAGGCGGCCCGATTGTGCGACGCGGTCCAGCTATGCTCTATTTCCATCAGGTACTTCGCGTTATCCTCGCCGTACTTCTCAATGTACTCCGACAGCTTCCGGCCCAGGCCGGTACTGCGTGGAAGCCCGTCCACATCGCTGAGCTCGGCGGAACGTTCCACCTGGCCGAGCAGGTAGAAGACCGTGCCGGGATCCTCTGCCATGAACTCCTTGAATCGCCTGGCCGATCCCAGCAGAAACGCGTTGCAATCGTGCATCTTCGGGACCACGAGCGGAGTAGTTCCGGCGGTGATACCGGCCACCGCATTCCCGCACAGACCGATACCGATAACGATGTGGTCGTATGCTGTGTCACAGCAAGCCGGGCAGATGACGCCCTTCTGGCAGGAGCCGTCTCTCAGGGCGGGACTGGATGAGCAGTCGATTTCCTCCTGCAGCAAACGCTGCATGCCCTCCGGCTCTTCATGGGCCGTGCGGGGAAAGAACTTGAAATCAATGATGTGATCGGAGAAGGCCGCCGCAAGGAACATCTCTCTTGAGAGGGACTCGCACGTAATGACTTTAAGGCGTAGCTGTTTCATCGCGTGTGTAGAGCGCTAAAGAGATGAGGCGCGGACATTCCACGAATGTCCGCGCCACAATGAGTGATGGGTCGGATCCCGGTTAGAAGTACCGGTTCAGCAGTCCTTCCAGTGCCCGGGCATGCCTGCCTTCATCGCGGGATGACTCATCAAAAACATCATGCGCCGGATCGCAGCCGGTCTCCTTGGCCAACACGGCCGCTTCGCGTTTTCCCTTGTTGGCGCCGCATTCGCCGGCCAGCATCTTCTCAAGATTCTCCTTGGTGCTGGTCGATATCTTGCCGTTGAGTTCGGCGAAGCGAGCCGCGTGCCAGGCTTCATCGATCGCGATCGACTTCAGTGATGCCGCAATCTCCGGGAAGCCCTCCCGCTCGGCCTGCCTGGCCATCGCAAAATAGAGTCCCACTTCAGCGGTCTCGCCCGTGAAGTTACCGTTTACCGCATCTTCCACAGCCGACCCGAGTGCGGCTCCAATTACATTCTCGTTGATTAACTCTGCAGTTGCCATCTGTCATTCTCCCTGTTTGATTCTATCGTGACCATGAATATCCTGCTCCATCTGCTTCCCGGCTACTTCCTCCCTTTGGTTATTCCTGTGATGTCTGTGTCAAGCGCAGGCAGGCTATGCGCTCGCGCGATCCAGGCAGTTCCTGCATGTGCCTCGCAATTGAATATTTACAGCGTCTACATCACCCATCCCTGCTGCAACGATGGATGGGTCGAAGGTGTCGTCCTCCCCTCTGAAAATATCAGAGACCGACCGGCACCTGTCACAGATGAAATGATAGTGCAGCGCCGTGGTCGCATCGTAGCGCGTACGCCCATCCACGGTGCCAACCGTGCAAACCAGGTGCTTGGCTTCAAGCAAGGAGAGCGTCCGGTAGACGGTGTCAAGAGAGATGGCGGGCATGGTTTCTCGCACGCGTTCGTAGAGCGTCTCCGCTGCAGGATGCTCTGCGCAGCGACTGAGCTGCCTGAAGATCTCGACGCGCTGCGGTGTGACCCTTACATGCCGTTCCCGGCATTGCGTCATGAACTCATCCATTCGTTTCTTCTCATCCATCATTGCTCAATGGCCTGCCAAGCTTCCTGACATCAGAATCATTCCTATGTAAGAATGATTATTCATGATGCCCTAAATGTCAACAGGTTTATTTAATAGGGCAGTATGTCGTAGCTGTCTCACTGTATTCCTCTTGGATGGAGCGACATGCGCACCAGCGTCAACCGTTCCTGTCATCATGGTTGACAATGGTGGGGGTGCCGCTAGTATCTGTGGCCGATGAATGCCAGCACGGACCAGATTGTGAGGATGCTCAGGGAGCGGGAGCAGTGGGTTTCGGGCGAGGAGATCGGGGCGGATCTCGGTATCTCACGCAGCGCTGTATCAAAGCATATCGGGCTTTTGCGCGACGTCGGGTATGAGATTGGATCGTCCCCGCGGCGGGGCTACATCTTCTGCGCGGCGCCCAATGTTCCCACGGCGTCCGAGGTTGCCCCCCTGTTGACCACGCGCGCGCTCGGGCGCCCGCTGCACTACGTTCCCGAACTCAGCTCTACCAACACCGAAGCGGCCCGGCGTGCGCAAGAGGGCGCTGACGAAGGGACGACCATCGTGTCTGAGAGCCAATCGGCTGGCCAGGGCCGCCTCAGGCGGGACTGGTTTTCACCGGCCGGTGCGAATCTCTATTTCAGTGTGGTGCTGCGTCCGGCCGTGCTGCCGGGCCGGATCGGTCAGCTCCCATTGGTTGTGGCCGTCGCCTTGCTCAAGGCATTCAAGGCGTTCTGCCCGGATGTCGACGCCGGGGTGAAGTGGCCCAACGACATCCTGGTGGGGGGGCGCAAGCTCTGCGGCATCCTGTGTCAGAGCGAATCAGAACCCGATTGGGTCCGCCATGTTATTGTCGGGGTCGGGATCAATGTGAACATCGGAGCGTTTCCGCCCGAGCTCAGCAGCATCGCGACATCGCTGCGTATCGAAACCGGGGCTGACGCCTCGCGTCCGGCGCTGCTGGCCGACGTGCTGAATGCGTTCGAACAGGAGTACGATTGCTGGCGTGAGGCGCAGGATCTGACGCCGTTCCTGCCGTTCCTCGAGGCCCACTCGCTGATGCAGGGACGCGATGCGGTTGTAAAGAATGTACGGAATGAAATCAGCGGACGCGTCAGCGGCATCGCACCGGACGGTGGTCTGCAACTCGAAACAGAACATGGATCCGTCACTGCCGTTTCCGGCGACGTGACGGTTCTGGGTTGGTGATATCTATGCATCCCTCTATCGAACAAGCCTATCGTATCATTGAAGACGGCATCCCCATTAGGCGTGATCTGGCCTGTGCGCTGGGTCAGCTCGGTGGCGATGAAACGCTCGACCTGGTCTCACTGGCGAACAAGGTGCGCAACCGCTACGCGGCGGATATCGAAGCCTGTTCCATCGTGAACAGCCGCTCCGGCATCTGCCAGGAGAATTGCAAGTTCTGCGCGCAATCACTCCATCACGAAGCCGAGGTCGACCGTTACGGATTGATCGCCGAAGCTGACCTGCTGGCGGAGGCCCGGGCGGCCCATGCCGATGGCGCCTCGCATTTCGGCATCGTCACCAGTGGCTACGGATATCCCTCACCCACCCCGGACTTCGAGCGGATCTGCACCATGATTGGGCGCCTCCACGAGGAGTTCCCCGATATGGATGTGTGCGCCTCGCTGGGTATCCTGGGTGAGGAGACCGCGCCGATGCTCTCCGAGTGCCGGATCGCACACTACAACATCAATCTCCAGGTGGCCCCGCAACGATACGCGGAGCTGATCGCAGACACCCATACGGTGGAAGACCGGATCGCCACAATCAAGCTCTTGCGCAGGAATGGCATCACCGTGTGCTCCGGCGCCATCCTGGGGGTTGGCGAGACGATGGAGGATCGTATTGATCTGGCCTATGCACTGGAGGAGTTGGACGTCAGCGTGATTCCTCTGAACGTCCTCATTCCGATCGCCGGTACGCCCCTGGCGGACCGGACGCCGCTGTCCGTGGTGGAGGTCGCCAAATCGTTCGCGCTCTTCCGTCTGATCCATCCACGCAAGGTGATCAAGTTTGCAGCGGGACGTGAGACGCTGATGAAGGACTTCCAGGGACTGCTGATGCTGGCGGGCATGAACGGTATCCTGACCGGGGGTTACCTGACCACGCGCGGACGCCAGCCGGCCGAAGACCAGGACTTCATAACGCAGCTGGATGGATTCCGCCAATGACGGATGGGTCGCATAGCCGCTTCGCGGACGCATTGAGCCGGGCCGACGAGGCCGGTCTCCGCCGCACGCTTCCCACGCTCGGGAAGCGCAGCGGTCCTATGCTTGCCTCGGGGGACACGCAGGCGCTGAACCTCTCGTCCAACGATTACCTCGGTCTGGCGGCGGATGTCGCGTTGCACCGGGACTTCTTTGCCGGCGCCGATGCCGTCGACCTGGACAGGCACGGTATGGGCGCGTCTGCCTCCCGACTGCTGACCGGCAATCACCCCGCCTATACGGCGTTGGAGGAGGATCTCTGCGCGCTCTACGGTGGGCGCCACGCCACGGTCTTCAGCAGCGGCTACCATGCCAACGTCGGCATCTGCTCGGCGCTGGCGGAGAAGGGTGATCTCTTCCTGGCCGACAAGCTGTGTCACGCCAGTCTGATTGACGGGATGCGCCTCTCGGGCGCGAAGCTGCTGCGCTATCGTCATCTCGACTACGACCACTTGGAGCGGCTCCTTGTGCAGCATCGGGCGGCGCATCGCGACATCTTTATTGTCTCGGAGTCGGTTTTCAGCATGGATGGCGACACGGCCGACATCAGTCGGCTGGTGCAGTTGAAGCGGGACCACCGTGCCAGGCTCCTGATTGATGAAGCCCATGCCGTAGGTGTGTTCGGCGACCGGGGCCTGGGCGTGTGCGAGCGGGAGGGATGCATCCCGGATGTGGATCTCCTGGTTGGCACGTTCGGCAAGGCCCTGGGGTCGTTCGGCGCGTTTGCTGTAACGGATGGTGACGTACGCGACTACCTGGTCAACCACATGCGCCCCTTCATTTTCACAACCGCCCTCCCGCCCTCTGTCGTGAACTGGAGCCGGACCACCCTTGCCCGATCCGCCACCATGCAACGCGAGCGAACGCACTTGCACAGCCTGGCCGGGCGCTTGCGCGAAGCATTGCGCGAACGCAACATCACAACCGGCGGCGACTCCCAGATTGTACCGGCCATCGTCGGTCCCAATCAACCGGCTTGCGACGTGGCCGAGTCCCTGCGCGACAACGGCTTTCTCGCGTTCCCGATTCGTCCACCCACGGTCCCGCCCGGCACGGCGCGGCTGCGCTTTTCGCTGAGCGCAAACATGGACTGGGATCAGATCAAGGCGATTCCCGACATCGTTGCAGAGCACTTAAGACGTGACCCCTCTGGAGAGGAGAAGTCAAATGTTAGATGTTAACGGCGTGTTGCCCAAATCGAAAGAGCGCCTTCGGCGAGATGCTTCGGCAAGCTCAGCATGACAGTTTCTCAGGAAACTCAATGACTCCAAGGCTGTCATTCCGAGCGAAGTCGAGGAATCTCCGTTTGGGCAACACGCCCTTAAGACGTGACCCCTCTGGAGATTGTTGCGGAGCACCTGGCTTCATGAAATACCACTGGACCAAAATACCACACAGCGACCGCCTGATTGTATTCATGAACGGCTGGGGCATGGACGCGTCTATTCTCGAGCAGGCGCCCCTGCCGGCGGGCTGGGATGTACTTATGTTCTACGACTATGCCGATCTCGAATTGCCCGTCGATGTGGCGGGGCTGAAGGAGCGCTACGAACGCATCGTGCTCGTCGCGTGGTCGATGGGCGTATGGGCGGCGGGCAGGGCATTCGCAGACCATGACGACCTGTTCGACCGCGCGGTCGCCGTCAATGGCACGGCACGTCCGATCGATGCGCAGTACGGTATCGACCCGGATATGTATCGCGCCACGCTGGACGGGTTCTCAGCAACAACGCGCGATACGTTCTATCGCCGCATGTGCCATACGCCGGAGCGCCTGGATCGCTTCATGGCCGCGCCGCCGTCGCGTTCGATCGAGAGCCAGGCGGCGGAATTGGAGTCGATCATGGTGCAGACCAAAGGCGGCGAACCGGCCGCCATCTGTCCTTTTGACCGGGTCATTGTCGGCAAGCAGGATCGTATCATGCGTCATGGCAACCAGGTGCGGTTCTGGAGTGACCGGGCGCCCTGTCGCGTCTTGAACGCCCCGCACTACCCGTTCTTTGATGTCACCTGGGAGGAGCTGTTGCATGATGACACAGACGGTCGATAAACAGCTTATCCGCAGCCGTTTTCGGAGGCAACTGCACCAGTACAGCCGCCACGCGTCGTTGCAGCACCGCATGGCGCAACAGCTCGTCGATGCTCTGACCCGACTCAAGGGAGGCGGCTTCCCGCGCGTGCTTGAGATAGGGTGTGGATCCGGAGCCCTCACGCAGCTCGTCGCCGACTCACTTGATATGCAGGCCTTCTACGCCAACGACCTGGTCGACGACTGTCGGTCCGCCGTGGCGAGTGCGATGGAAAGTGCCGGGTCCACGACGACACAGTTCATCGCCGGAGATATCGAAGACGATCTTCCGCTCCCTGCCGAACTGGACCTCATCATCTCGAATGCCACCTTCCAGTGGCTTGAAGACATCGGCGCGCTGTTGCCGCGCCTTGCGGCCCGGCTTCGCCCCGGGGGTGTGCTGGGCTTCTCAACATTCGGCCCCGACAATCTGCGCGAGATTCGAGACCTTACGGGTGTGGGACTGACGTATCCGCCGGGTGAGTTCATCGCGGACCTGCTGCAGCGTGATTTCCGGGTGCTGCACGAATGGCAGGACACCGTTACGATGCAGTTCAAGACACCGCTCGAGGTGGTGGCGCACCTGCGCCGCACCGGGGTCAACGCGGTCAGGCAGACGACCTGGCAGCGTTCCGCCCTGGACCGTTTCGTGAGTACCTACCGTGAGCGATGGAGCATCGGCGAATCGGTTACGCTGACGTATCACCCCCTGGTCTTCGTCGCGGAGAAGTGCTGATGGCCGTCATCTTCATCACCGCCATCGATACCGACGTCGGCAAGACGGTCGTCACCGGTCTCATGGCACGCGCTCTCGCGGCGCAGGGCAATTCTGTGATCACCCAGAAGCTGGCGCAAACGGGTTGCGGCGGCACATCGGAGGATATCATTGCCCACCGCGCGCTGATGGGGATCGACCTGACAGAGGAGGACCGGGACGGTCTGACGTGTTCCTATGTCTTTCCCCACCCGGCCTCGCCCCACCTCGCTGCCGCGATGGAGGAGACCGTGATCGAGCCGGAGGTGATCTCTGCTGCGACCGACAGACTGGCCGCGCGATACGACCATGTCCTGCTCGAAGGCGCCGGCGGCATCGAGGTGCCCCTGACCGAGACGCTCAGCACACTGGATTATGTCGCGGCACAGGGGTACCCAATCATCGTGGTCACATCCCCGCGCCTCGGCAGCATCAATCACACGATTCTGACCGTGCGCGCCGCGCGTGCACGTGGGCTGAAGGTCCTGGGGATCGTCTATAACTCACACGGGGGAAACGACCCCCGCATCGCTGAAGATTCGCGCTGTGTGTTCGAGCGGGTCTTGCGCGAAACGGGTGACAGGGCCGGGATTGTGGACCTGCCGCCGATTGAGGATCTGTCGCAGCCGCCCGCGCTCGATTGGTCGCCCCTGTTGGCCGGACTGGAGGGCGACGACAGCGTCCGTTGCCAACCCGCTGAACAGACCGCACCGCCAGATGATCAGACATGGACCGAACGCCTGGAGTTCGACCGGCAACACATCTGGCATCCTTACACGTCGATGCGCGATCCGCTGCCGGTCTACCCGGTGGTGTCTGCACACGGTGTCCGCCTTCGGCTGGCCGATGGCCGTGAGGTGATTGACGGGATGTCATCGTGGTGGGCGGCGATTCACGGCTATAACCATCCCGTCCTCAACGCGGCCATTGACGCACAGGTCGCGAAGCTATCGCATGTGATGTTTGGCGGACTCACGCACGAGCCGGCTGTTGAGTTGGCCCGGCTGCTGACCGAGCTGACACCGTCGGGGCTCGAGAAGGTATTCTTCTGCGACTCCGGTTCCGTCTCGGTCGAGGTCGCCACCAAGATGGCGCTGCAATACCAACAGGCGACAGGTCGACCGGCACGCCGCCGCCTGCTCACGGTTCGGGGCGGCTATCACGGCGACACGTTTGCTGCGATGTCGGTGTGCGATCCGGTTGCCGGCATGCACCATCTGTTCCAGGACGTACTGCCGCGGCAGTGTTTTGCCGAGGCGCCGGCGTGTGCCTTTGATGCCCCGTGGCAAGAGCGCTACATCGAGGACTTCAAGCGCCAGATCGAATCGCACCATGAGGAGCTTGCCGCCGTGATTCTGGAACCGATTGTCCAGGGAGCGGGTGGCATGCGCTTCTACTCTCCGCACTACCTGCGCCGCGTGCGCGAGTTGTGTGATGCGTTCGACGTGTTGCTCATCGCCGATGAAATCGCGACCGGGTTCGGGCGAAGCGGTCGTCTGTTCGCCTGCGAGCATGCTGACATTACACCCGACATCATCTGTCTTGGCAAAGCCCTCACGGGCGGAACCATGACATTGGCCGCCGTGTTGACCACCGCACGGGTAGCTGACGGGATATCGGGCGGATCTCCCGGAGAATTTCTGCATGGACCGACCTTCATGGGCAACCCGCTGGCGTGTGCCGTGGCGCTGGCCAGTATCCGACTGCTCTGCGACTCGCCCTGGCGCGAGCGCGTGGCGGGAATCGAACGGCAGCTGCAGCGTGAATTGGAGCCGTGCACCGCTTCAGAGGCGGTGAAGGATGTGCGTGTGCTCGGGGCGATTGGCGTTGTCGAGCTGCACGAGCCGGTCGACGTGGCCGCGTTCCAGGCCTTTTGCGTGGAGCGGGGCGTCTGGATCCGACCGTTTGGACGCCTGGTCTACCTCATGCCGCCATACATCATTGACCCCAAAGATCTCACGGCCCTCACTTCAGCCGTTCTGGCCTACAGTTCGGCAAGTACGGCTTGGTAGACTTCCACGCCGATGCGAAAATGATGTGTGCTTATGAGGAGATCAATCAGGCGTCGTGCTTCCTTGCGTGAGATGATCTTCTTGCGGGCTGTTCGCAGCAAAATCCCCAGTGTTCCCAAAGGACGAATCCCCTCAATTTCTGCCATCGTCCGCATGATGCCCTCACCATGGCCCGATTGCCTACAGCCTATAGCCTATGGCCCGGGATCTTTGTGGGATGCCGCTGTGTGTTCATAGCAGCGTCCCTCGCATGTTCATGTCGAGGTGCATGATCCAGAGCGAGAAGTAGGAGAAGAGGATCATCGCCGTGAGGATGGGGACTTCCACGAGGTAGGATGTCGTCCCCTTGCCAAAGAGCCGCCGGGCAACACGGTGCGTGATGGCAATGCCGTATACGTGACCCACGATCACCAGGACGACTTGCGCGATCCAGATGGTATTGGTCGAGAGCATCTGCGGGAATGCCCGGGTTGCGGTTCCGAACAGGTCCCAGCCTCGTCCCATGGGATCGGAGAGATAGGTCACGACGTTCTGCCCTTCCATGAAGAGATGCATGCCGTTATGTGCCAGGTGATAGAACAGGGCTATGGGGAGGAGGGCGTAAGAGAACTGGATGAAGATCTCCATGGTGGTGTGTTTTACGCCTCCCTCCGCCTTGCGCGCGGCCAGCGCGGCAACGGCCCGGCAGAAGGCGAGATAGAGCAGTATCGGCGCGGCCAGCACCACGATCATGCCGATCGTGAACGACCCGAGATGTCCCGTGCCGAACAGGTTGCCGACCCAGCCCAGGATCGTACCTTCCGGCTCCATGACGTTCTCCCAGAACGGGGTCATCGTGAGACCATGGAAGCTGGTCAGAGAGAGGAGCGTTATGGCCAGGAAGGCCTCGTCGCGCTTCGGGCTGGCATAGTCATAGAGATCCTCGCCAAACGGACGCAGGTTCACTGCCACGTTGTCCTTCGGACAGCTCTTGACGCACTCGCCGCACATCGTGCAGTAGGTGTTGTCCTCGACCGTCGCCAAACAGAGCGAGGTAGGGCAGGGGTTGCCCTTTTCGTTGCCGGCAAAGCAGTCACGCGTCTTGCAGGACGCACACACGTCCCGGCTCGCGGCCCTTACCTCGACCGGGGCGAAGTTGGCATACATGCCGGCGATGCGCCCCACAAAACAGCCATGGCGGCAGAAAGACTTCTTGTCGAACAGGAGTGCCGGAACCAGGGCCAGCACGAGCATGCCTATTGCGACATAGGCGGTCTTCATGGGCGACTTCGTGACGTGCATACCCAGCTCCAGCCACGTGAGCGCAATGAACAACCACAGTGCCGGCCAGACGGAGCGCAGACGTCGCGGCCACTGCAGGCCGAGATTGAGCGGTGCACTGCCGGTACCGAAGAGGCGCAGCCGCGAGAACACAGATGCCACGAAATCCCAGGGACAGAACACACACCAGATTTTGCCGGCAAAAAGCACGATGAAGATCAGTCCTGCCCACCAGATGGTCCAGGTCAGTGTCGGGACGATGTTGATCACCTGGTGACCTGCAAGTCCGGCGTAGATGAGGAAGACAAATAGAAGCGTTGTCGGCAACTGGAACACCATCGGGAAGATAGGCAGCCGGATGAACCGCTTGAGCGGACCCCAGCGGAGCAGATTGAAGCGGCGTCGCTTGCGTTTGCGTGGGGTCCGGCGACCCACTGTCTCGGCGAAGAAGAACGAGACAAGGATGATCGCCACGATTCCTCCGTAGTAGAGCCAATCGGGGATCCCGGGCATCACCACCATCTTGCGATACTCCGAATCGAAGATGATGGCCTTGCAGCCCATGTCGCAGTTGATCATCCCGCAGAACTCACAGATCTCGCCGTCGGTCGCCGCATCTTCAGCCGAGACGCAGTGAGGGCACTGTTCCGGCGGGGCACTCGTTGCAGAATTTTGTGAAAGCGCCGGCGACACGTGCAGGAGCAGTGCCAGGCAGCAGAACCCAAGAAGTGTCATTGCAGGTCGTTTCATAGAGCGGACAGTGTATCCCACGCAGCTCTCTTCAACCAACATCAAAGGCCGCAGCGGCCTGAAATGGATTGAGCGACGGGGAGTGATGAGGTAGCTTGGCGCTTGTGTCTCAGGGCGTGTCGGCGCGATGCCGAAGTGCGCCATCTAAGGTACCAGTGTTGTGATTGAGAGGTCCGTGTAGCAAATAGCTGTCATTCCGAGCGAAGCCGAGGAATCTCCAAATCACTGGGTACCATGGAGATCCCTCGGCAAGCTCGGGATGACAGTGCAACCTATTTCTCTTGCGGGCTTCTCAACCACAACACTAGAAGAGAGGGAGTAATGACGACAAGAATATGGGTTTTAGCGGTACTGGTGCTTGCGCAGAGCGTCATGGGTGCGGGTGTGTGCGACTGTCCTGACAGGGAGTGTGGATATGCCCCGATTGGCGTTATGGGTGATCATACGCACCCGGCTGGCAGCGCGATGCTCTCCTATCGCTACATGCGGATGGAGATGAACGGCAACCGCGATGGCACCGATAGACTCAGCGCCACCGATGTGTTGGCTGATTTCATGGTGACGCCGCTCGAGATGAGCATGGAGATGCATATGCTTGGCGCCATGTGGGCCCCGAGCGACAGGGTAACCCTGATGGTAATGCAGCCCTATGCCGCAATCGAGATGGATCACCGCAACCGTATGGGGGCAACATTCACAACGGCATCCAGCGGGCTTGGCGATCTGAAGGTGGCTGCACTGATCAACCTGTTCGGGTGTTGCGGGCAGCATGTCCATCTGCACGCGGGGATAGGCGTTCCCACCGGTTCCATTGACGAGACAGGCGATACGCCGATGGGGCATGTGCGGTTGCCCTATCCTATGCAGCTCGGGTCAGGGACCTTTGATCTCTACCCCGGCGTGACCTATCACGGGAAGACCGATTCACTGAGTTGGGGCGGCCAGGTCCTCGGAACCATTCGCCTCGTCGAGAACGACAACGACTACCGACTGGGCGACCGCGTGAATGCGACCGCCTGGGGTGGCTATCGCTGCGGGCGGTCATGGACAACGTCGCTGCGCCTGAACGTCGCACGCTGGGGCAACATCGATGGTGCCGATCCCGAGTTGGCTCCCGCCATGGTGCCGACCGCGGATCCGGATCGTCGTGGCGGAACACGTGCCGACCTGGGCCTTGGGGCCGCGTTTGCGACACAGAACGGCCTGCTGGCGGGCCAGCGGTTTGCCGTCGAATACAGCCGGCCCCTCTACCAGGACCTGGATGGGCCGCAATTGGAAACAGACGAGATCCTGACCCTCGGATGGCAGGGCGTCTGGTAACTGACACGCGGAGTTGAACCACGATGGTGATGGTGCGCTGGCAACTTCTGGTGCTGGGGATCGCCTCTGTGGCAGGTGTGGTGGCACTGGTACGGACGCGCGTGCTGTGGTTGCGGGGCTGTGTGGCGGCGGGGCTGCTTGGCGTTGTCCTGTTACAGCTCTTTGTCACTCCGCTGGACCGACGGATCGCCGCATTGCAGGCGGAGATCGCGTCGCTGCCGACGGGACACCCGGAAGCCAGAGCCCTGGCTTCGTTGTGCGAGAAAGCTCGGTCCGAGCGGCTGGAACAGACACGCCTGGGTCGCTTGCCCTTCCGTCTTGGCCTGGACCTGCGGGGGGGTACCGAGATACGGCTGAGGCTTCATCCTGACCGGAGCCGCGTGGAGCGCCTGCTTCGTGAACAGCAGGCCCTGATCCGGCAGCAAACTTCCGGGGCGCCTAATCCCGAACGCCAGATGGAGATCTCCCGGCTTGCGGATGGCGTTGCGAAGGAGCAGACGCGCCTCGACGACCAGTTGGCGCAGGCCGTGGACATTGTGCGCTATCGGCTGACCGGGATTGGGGTTGGGGATGTGGCCGTTAGGCGCGACGGGAAAGACCGCATTCTGATTCAACTCCCGGACATGGACAGTCGCGAGGCCGAAGTTATCGTTCAGGCGGTGGAGCAGCAGGGGGTTCTCGAGTTCAGAATGATCGTGCCGCGCACCGGTCCGCAGGGGCATCCACATCTCTACGCGGCAATCGAAGCACAGGGCCTGGACCACGACACGTATGCGATCAGCGCGGAAGGTGTGCAGGGGGCTCCGGGCGCGGCCACCGCAGAGGAACCGTTCGACTGGTTACGGACACCCGACCGGGCAACGGAGGATGGCGAACTTCGGCGTGGTTACTTCCGGGTTGTCGCGCGCGAGGCTATCCTGACCGGCTCGGATATCGTGGCCGCGCGTGCGGCGGCGGATCACCGGGGGGAGAACTGGCGGGTGCAGGTGGAGTTCGATCCCGCCGGCGCACAGCGCATGCTGGAGGTAACACGCGATAATCCGGGTCGACAGCTCGGGATCGTGCTGGATGGTCGTCTCGTCTCAGCGCCCCACATCGCCGAGTTGGTCGACGAAGGACGAACCGAAATCATGGGCGATTTCGCTGAGCGCGAGGCGCGTGACCTGGCCGTGATTCTGCAGAGCGGTGCGCTGAGAGTGAGCGTCACGCGCGAGTCGCAGACGCTGATCGGCCCCAGCCTCGGCGAGGACTCCATACGGCGGGGTGTCCTCTCGCTCATGGTGGGGTTAGCGGCCGTGGTGGCCTTCATGGTCTTCATCTATCGGGGGGCAGGCGTGATTGCGGTGACGGCGCTGGCGGCCAACCTGGCGATCCTGGCAGCCATCCTCTCCTGGCTGGATTCCGCGGTGGCGTTGCCCGGCATCGCGGGTGGGATTCTGCTCGTGGGCATCACGGTGGATTCGGCGGTATTGATCTACGAGCGGTTGCGCGAGGAGCAGTCGCGGCACGCCTCCCTGCAGGCGGCGGTTCACGCGGCGCATGATCGGGCGTTCACCACGATCGTGGACGCCAACCTTACGACCATCCTGGCAGCGGGTATCCTGTACCTGTTTGCGCCGGACACGGTCAAAGGCTTCTGCCTGGTACTGGTGATCGGTATTCTGACCGGGCTCTTCTGTTCGCTGGTTGGCATTCGCTGGATGCTGGACGGTGTGGCTGCGTGGCGGCCGAAGGAGCGATTGCGCATGATACGGGCGCCGCGTCTGCCTGCGGTTGATTTCGTGAAGGCGCATCGCCGCATGGCGCTGCTCAGTCTGATCCTCATCATCGGCTCCGTTGGACTGTTTGCCTGGCTGAACCACCTGGGGCAGGCCTTCGGAACTGAATTCACGGGCGGAACGCGTGTGCAGTTCCGCCTGCCCACACCGCAGCAGGTCGCCACAGTGCGCGAGCGATTGCAGAGCGGTTGGGATGGGAGTGTTCCGGCCATGACACTCCGCTCACACGGTCCGGCGGTTGGCGGCGGTGGAGGACGCCCCCAGTTCTCGGAATTCTCGCTTACGGTCGGACAAGGGATTCATGCTGAGGCGATAGATCCCGGGTCGCTGGCCCATATCGGACACACCATCAGCCGCGCACTGGCCGACATGGTGCCGAACGACGGCGACATGGTGCAGCGTGCCAGCCAGGTGGGACCACTCGTGGCGCGTGAGATGCGGCAGGCCACGCTGAAGGCCGTGGCGCTTAGCCTGGGATGCATCTTTCTCTACATCGTCTTCCGGTTCCGCCGCCGGCCGGTTTACGGTTGGGTGGCGGTACTGACACTGGTGCACGACGTCATCATTACGGTGGGGGTTCTGCTGCTGGCAAGCGCCCTGGGATGGGTGCCGGGACAGATCGACCTCAAAGTGGCCGCCGCGCTGCTGACAGTGATTGGCTACTCGCTCAACGACACGATCGTGGTGTTCGACCGCATCCGCGAGCGGGCCGATGGTGCGTCGGCCTCACGCGACGTTGTCAATGCCTCGATCAACCAGGTCTTTCTGCGCGCCTTGATCACCAGCTTCACAACGCTACTGGTTGTGGTTGCACTGCTCGTACTGGGCGGCGAAGTCCTGCGCGGCTTCGCTTTCACGCTGCTCGTCGGCATCGTGGTCGGCACCTACTCATCCCTCTTCATGGCCGGTCCGCTGGTAGCGCATTCCACCCGCTCACCTGTAGCCACCTGATCGGCCTCGTACAGCCACTCTCCATTCGGGTTGCACGGGGCGACGGAGCTGCGTTATCTCGTGACGCCCTTGACGAATTTCTCTACGAGGTGGCCAAGGAACTCCATGTCCAGATATTGGTTTGCGCTGCTGTCCACGAACAGTTTACAGCTTGCAGGGAACTCGTCATCTGCAGCCCAGAATCTCAGGAGCAGCGGTATCCTCGGCAGTAGATCCAGGCGGCACGAGTAGTCGGCTCTGATCTGTCCGTGCTCCTGGGTGGATCCCTGTTGCACAAGCCGTGCTTCAAAACTGGCTCGATCCTGATCAAAAGCCGAAGCCAACTCGTCTTCTGCCGTTTTCTGGAAGGCCTTTATGTGAGATGGCGTCCTCGGAAAATGGTCGAATGCGACCCAATCGCCCGTCACCGGAGCACCGCCCTTCCGCCGCACGTAGTCATAGACGATCATCTTGACCCACGAGTCGCGACACTGCTCGCCCCCCTCGAATAGGCCCTCCTTGCGAAGCTCGCAGGGCCTGTTCAGCAGTGCAAGCCGGATACACTGTACCCCATCCACGACCTCAAAGTCTGCGCCGATGGCGGGAGCCACCCCTTTAAGGTCTGTGTTCCTGACTTCTTCTTCCATCTCATTCGCGACATGACTGTAGGAGTCCTCTGCACTGCCGACAGGTTCATTGGCAGATGACGCTTCGCCCGTATCAGCCATATAGGGACATTCTGAGATACGGCGCTGAACGGCCTTCACCTTGAGGGCAAACGCCATACAGGATGTCTCGCCGCACTTTTTGCAGTTTGTTCCGGGCAGTCGTTTATAGATCTCAAGCATCGGTCACCAGATGGGGCGCGTCGGGCATCGGCCCTGCTCTAGTCCGTCACCCAGTCTTCGCTGCGAATCTCGCCGTCGAGGCCGACGACAACGGCTTTGAGGGGTACTTTTCTGCTGGAGGCCGCGAGGGCCTGTTTAGCCAGGTGCAGCAGACCCCCGCAGCAGGGAACTTCCATGATCAACACGGTCAGAGTGTTGATCTTGGCATCTTCAAGCCAGCTTCTGATCTTTGCTGCGTAGATATCCTGCCCGGCATCCAGCTTCGGGCAGGCGATGGCAATGGATTTGCCTTTCAGGTAATCGCTGTGATAGCCGCCCATCGCATACGCGACGCAGTCGGCCGTCAACAGAACATCGGCGCCGGTGTAATAAGGCGCTTCGGGCGAGATCAGGTGCAACTGAATCGGCCACTGCCGAAGTTGAGAGTTTACGGCTGCGGCTGGGGCATCGCCACTGTCTTCATCTCTACGATCCATCATTTTTGATCCGGGACATCCACATTCCATGTCATACCTCCTTGTTCAGTTTACGAATTCAATGCTTCCAGTGTTTCAACAAATGCAATGTGCTTGCCTGGCCCGTCACCAAAGGTTACATCCACATCACTGAATGCGGCGAACATCTGGCCTATCTGTGAATCGGACATCTCCTTATCCATCCATGGATAGAGGATTTCATTTTCTTTCTTGATGTGCTCGGTCAACAGTTCCCGGTAGGCTGCAAGATGCTCAGAAACGGTGGCCGCATCTTGCTTCTCAACGGCTCCCGCAATGGCCCTGACATGGCTGCGGCCGGACTCATGGTCGGTAAGCATGACCTGAAGAATATCCAGTTTCTCGTCAAAGTACTTGAAGAGGATATCTTCCTCCTTGGCGTGATGGAACCGGTCCGCGTAGTTGCGAATGAAGTCGAGGACATCCCGGACGAGCTGGCGCCCCGGTTCGGCTGTCAGATCCAGCGTCCGGATCAGATTCGGCACTTGTGCCAGAAGCCGCTTGATCCAGGTGTGCTCATCGACAAGCTTCTTCATGGGGGGCGAATACGTCAAGTCGGTCCCGTTCTCAGTCGAAGTCTTGGCTCTGAGTGGAATGACAATGTCACGATCAGGATAGACGGCCTTCGCTATCTTCGTCATCAGCGCCTGTTCCTGCGTGGCGCTTAAGCCATGGATGTCCACGATGTCTTTCAACAGGCAAGTCCCGACACTACAGGGAACGCAACCGATACCGTATGCTTCAAGAATCGGCCCCACTTCCGCATGCTCGTCGATGATCTGTTTGATCCCGCTGTTCAGTAGCTGTTCCAACGCAATCCTCTCTCTCTGTGTTGCCTTTCGTCTAGTTCTGGATACCACATCGTGGTGATTTCGCAAGTCCGTGCATGTCTCGAATTATGCTTTCTCACGGTGGCGGCGCCTCAACCGAATGTGCAACCACCAGTGTGTGCCGCTGATCAAGATGGTGAGCGCGAAGATCCCCGCAATGGCAACCCACAGAAGCTGACTGGACCCTAGTATCTTCTGATAAATTCTGCCGGTATGGGTTTCGAGTGCCAAGTTCCAGAGCGACATGGGGGCGTTCTGCGCCGCTGGCGGCATGTCAGGGAAAGACGTGTCATGCCCCAATGCCATGGCTCCCGCCCGATAGTCAAAGACGTACTCAGCTCCCGCTTCGCCGCGCAGATAGCCGGCGACCATATGTGCGCCAGACGGCAGGCGGGGATTGCGTCCCGGAGGAGGCCCTCTGCTGATCCAGTCCATCAGAATATCCTTATCCGGGAGCCAAAGATAGAGGCCCGAAAAGGAGCCGATGAGATAGCGGCCCGGCCCAGTCTGTTCCAGTACATTGACTCCCATCACAGAGACCGGCGGTTCACGTCGTGCGCGCTGCGGGGTGGATTCGAGGCTGGAATTGTAGAAGAAGATTCCGTCACCCGTCGCAAGCAGAAAGCGGTCTAGCGACGCATCATAGTGCAGGCGACGCAGTCGATCATGCCAGGGCCCCGCCCCGTGAAGCGTCGTTCCCGGCCAGGGCTTTGACTGGGCCCGTACAATTGTCAACAGGAATGGCGGGCGGAGCAGCATGCCGGTCGCCGCGCAGGCGATCAGAAACAGGGCCATTGTAATCCCGATACGTCGATGCCAACGGCGACTTAGGCGTGTGGTGGCGGCAAGGCTGCTAACCGGGCCGCCGGCGCGCTTGCGCCGCCGGATCCTGCGCGGCAGAACGAAGAGCAGCACACCACTGATGGCCAGCGCGATCATCGCGCCCCCGATCAGGTCGACAGACAGACGTCCTGGAACTCCGAAAAGCTCACCAGAATGAAGCTGCCAGATGATACGTAGCAGCGGCACCCGACCATCCCATCCCGGTGGCGGCTGCAGCTGAATGGCTTGCAGCGATTCTGGCGACGTGACCGGCGCTGCAAGAATATGCGACCGGGTGAGTACATAGAGCGTGTCCCCCTTCTGTGCCAGATCAACGACATGGCGGTCCTTTGAGGGAAAGGCAAGCGCAACCCATGTGTCATCATCAGCGGTATCCAGTCGGTACAGTCCATAGCGCGTCCCGGCCAGGATATCACCCGTAGTCGTCTGGAAAATACGTTCAATACGGCGACGGTCCGCACCCGCAGGAAGGCCATGGTTGTAGTCACGCAGATTGGCAAGACTCCCATCTGCCCGCCAGACCCCAACTGCGCCATAGAGCAGGACATCGCTGTCGTCAAGCCAAGTGGCCCCCTTGATGGCCGCGTTGTTCCAGTGCTGATAGCGGAAAGCAGCGGGCAACAACGCCCGGCTGATGTTGATGCGCGAGACGCCGGCGCGGTGATTCAAGATGATGCCGGATGCCGCAAAGAGGGCCAGGAACAGCGCCATGACAAGCGCGACCCAGCGGTGCAGGGCGGCGTTCGCCCGGAAACCGCGCGGCTTACTGAGGGGATGGCCGTTCTGCTTCATCACATCCCGATCTCGGTTTTCCCGTTCATCTGGCGCTTCCTGACGACGGCGACGGCGGCAATCAGAGATCTTTATGGTTCTACGTCAACGCTCTCCAGTTGCTTAATCTGGTTCATGAGGAAGATGTCCAGAATGGGATTGCCACTGCCCGTGTCTCCTTCGCTTCGCCCGATGATGGTAGTGGGAACCTTTACATCCTTTAATGCCTCTGCAATTCCAATGAGGGTCTCTTTCTGCATCGCGAGTTTCAGCTCAAGTGAACCGTCTGCTTCGGCAAGCGCTTTGCGACCCTCCGCTTCACTGAGAGCTGCCTCCTTCTTGCCTTCCGCCTCGGTGACCAGAGCTTCTTTCTCTATTTTGGCCTGTGCGAGCTCTATCTCGGCGACCTCGCGGTCTTTTTCCGCCAGCACCAAGGCAATATTTCTATCGGACTCCGCCTTGATCCTTGCGACCTCGTCTGCCATTTCAGCCTGGATCGTGGCTTCGAGCTTCTTGTGTTCTTCCTGGGCTCTTGTCTCGGCCAACAGCTTCTCTTCTTCCGCTGCGGCGGTGATGGTCTCCTGTTTCAGCTTCTCTGCCGACAATATGGCGATATTTCTCTCCTGTTCAAGGAGGCGATGTTCATCCAGCTTGGTCTGGGTCTGATTATCGTACTCGATATGCTTCAGCGTGAAGTTGGCGATGCCCAGCCCGAACCTGCTGCTTATGCCGGGCATTCTCTCTATTTCACTGTTCGCATCAACACGAGGAGTCGTCAGGATCTTTCCATCCACGACTTTCTTGTCGTATGCGATGAGCCCGTTTCGTAGCGAGTCGAGAATGTCTCTGATGAATTGTCCTCTGTTCTTGACACTGTCTCCGCTTTCGTAGTTTGCAGACACAAGTGTCAGAGCCGTGTTGATGTTGGCCTTGATCAGTCTCTGCAGAATCTCTTCCGTACGAGCGATACTGACGATGAGCTTCATCTGCTCTTCGTCAGCGGGAAGCGAGTACCGGACAAAGCCATTGACCGTTCCCTGGCCGTTATCTCTGAACGTTACGACAATGGCATCTTCAATCTTGATGCGCCTCTTCTTCTGTTCTTCATATGTGTCCACGAAGCTGACAACCGACGATATCTGAAACTTGGTCACCTTTGAAAAGGGTCCTTTCCAGTAGATGCCGGGTGCCTGGATGATTCTCAGCTTACCGCCTGGCCATTCTTGAAGCACGTGATAGTAACCTGCCACGTTGTGGCCAAACAGTAGCCAGCATATTCCCGCGGCAGCGATGATGGCTGCCGCGCCCTTAAACAGCTTGTTGTTACTCTGGAGTTCCATTGCTTTGATCATCCTCTATTCCTTGTCATTGTTTGATTAAAGACACACCTGAACCCTACATCCGGCCGACACACGTTCGGCCGAGACGCGCGCCTGGCCGATACTCTCAGATCCTCCCAGTCGCTTTTCCATGAACCGCCGCGGATTACTTTCAGGTGGCGATTGATAGAAGGTGACGGGTCAACCTGCTCTTCTTCCATGTACATTTCGTATCCATCAACAGTCCATTCCGCGGCATTGCCGATGATGTCCTGCAGGCCATATCCGTTTATCGAGTAACGCCCCCCCTTGACTGTTCCGCGCACGTCAGATTCTCGCCACTGCGTAAGGTGCGACTTGAAGTCCTTGCCCCATGGGTAATCCATGTTCTTGAATCCGCCTCGAGAGGCATATTCCCACTGGGCTTCCGATGGCAGCGCTTTTCCTATCCACTCTGCGTAGGCCTTGGCGGCAAACCAACTGATATAGACAATCGGATGTTCCGCCTTCTCGGAAGAGTAAGACAGCCCATCCCAATCACAGAGGTAGTTAAGGTCGGCACAGTCGATATCGACACTGTCTTTCCGCCACTCCGGGCATTCCTCAATGAATTCCCGGTAGTCGCGGTAGGTGACTTCATCGCGATCCATCAGGAAAGAAGAGAGCTTCACCAGGTGCACGGGTTTCTCATCCAGGGCGCCCTGCTTACTTCCCATCTGAAAAGTGCCCTGATCGATCGGCATCATATTGGCCGGTGGGGTGAGGGGTGATGCTTCGCGCCTCGCCCTGATGTGCTTGACCAGAATCCCGGCGCTCAGTGACGCCACAATCAGCCCTGCAGTGATGGCTTTCCTGAACCATTTCAGTTTCATATCAATCTGCTCTGTTAATGGCTCCGATAGTGGGCTCTATTCCCTGTTCTCTTTGTCCTTCTTCTCGCGGATCTCCTGCATCATGTGTTTCAGCTCCAGCCTGTGCTTGGCCAGTTCATAGAATCCATGCCACTGGGTGAAATCCGGCGCCATCATCGATGCGCCCATCCGCGCCCTTCTGCCCTCATGGTGCCAGAACTCGAAGTACTTGAACTCGATCTCCTCGTCGAACTTGTCGCTCGTTAAGTACTTCTCTGCATAGAGCGCATCCATGCCCTTCTTGATCGGGTCGAAGTATTCCTTGTTGTAGAGTTCGACAGCTTTATCAAACTGATAGTAGTGGCCGTCGGCCCAGGATCGTGAGTGGCAGGAAAGACAGACCGTCTTCATCGTGTTCCGCTTCTCCTGCCAGTTCTCCGTTTTCTCGGTCCTGGGCCATTCCAGCTCCCATGACAGCCGGGAGCTGACATCGTGCGTGGGCGTTAGCTCGCCAATACCCGACATATGACAGGTCGCACATGTCGGCGCACGGTGATGTCGCGTATCCCATGCATCGCTGGAGACATCCATGTTCCACGTGTGCCCCTCCGATGCATAGATGACACCATGCTTGGACTCATTGTAGATCTCCAGTTGCGGATGATCCGGGCCCATATGACACGTGCCGCATGTCTCCGGCCTTCTCGCCTCGGCAATCGAGAACTTGTGCCGGGTATGACAGGCTGAGCACGAGCCCTTGCTGCCGTCAGGATTGATTCGGCCGATTCCGTTGTTTGGCCATGTGTCAGGGTCCAGTTTTCCATCCTTAACTTTGACAACTGAACCGTGACACTTCTCGCAGCCATTGATGGCGGCGGCTTCCCCTTCGATATGATACGCCAGAACATTGTCACCGGCGCGATCACCCGAAAGATCCTGAATAAAGGATGATGCCTTGTGATGAAGGGACTTGTTAAACTCAGCTACCTGCCTGGGATGGCAGCGCGAACAGTCCTTCGGGGTGACCAGGGGCGAGATATACGCACCCTCATGAGCGATCGCATCAACATCTGTCTTCTCAGCCTCATGACAGTCAATACATGTCACTCTTGCCTTGGCATGAAGGCTGTTCTCCCAGTCATGGACAATGCCGGATGAAGTGCGTGTGTGACATGTCTCGCACTTCTTTGCCAGGATGCGGTCTCTTCTCAATGCTCTGAGGTCATCTGCTTGTACAGAAAGACAGGCAACAAGAAGCAGAACAGATAGTATCGGTGTTTTTATGGATGGGTTCATTCGTTCATTCCTGATTCATGATTCGTGTGTACTAGATTAATGTGGCATTCAAGGCACGACTTGGCCTCGCCACGCAGGAAGGCGCGATGCCCCATGAACCCACCACGCGGCATCCCCGCAGGCAGAAGATCCTTGTGGCATTTTCTGCACGAATCGGGACTGATGCTCTTCACCGCCTTGCATTTCCAGGCCTCATGATCGATATCCTCCTCCTTCAGAAACATATGCCTGATCGAGTCATTCGCTCCCTGCGTGATCTTTGTGCGCCATTTATTGAACGAGCCTGGAGGAAGGTGGCAGTCGGCACATTCAGCAACCACGCCACTCCTGTTGTTGTAATGTGGTGAATTCTTATACTGCTGATATGGCTGAACCATCTCGTGGCACGAGATACAGAATTCGGTCGTGGACGAATAATGGTACGACCACTGTGTTGCCCAATGAGCAGCCGTAAGAGACAATGCTGTTGACAATGATATCACTGCGATCTGCTTTTTATGTACGCCCTTGCTGAACATAGAACATCATGTGCTACTTGTTGTGCCAGATCTGAAAGTCCGGGTACGCTTCGTTTGCATGCTCGGACAGATCCAGGCCTCTGAGTTCATCTTCTTCGCTGACCCGCAACGTGACGATGAAAGAGATAACTTTGAATACGAAATATGAGACAAAGAAGGCCCAGATGAAGGCGACAACGGATCCGAGTAACTGAATCAGTATATTGCGCAGCTGAAACATCTCTCCCGACTTGAATATGCCAACAGCGAGGGTGCCCCAGAAGCCGCATACACCATGTACGGATATAGCTCCAACGGGGTCATCAATACCCATCTTGTCAAAGAAGATGATCGAATGAACAACGATGATTCCTGCAAGGACCCCAATTACAATGGCCCAGATCGGTTCAACATGGGCACATCCCGCCGTAATTGCGACCAGCCCTGCCAGCGCCCCATTCAATGTTATTCCCGCATCTGCCTTCCCGAATCTGAAGCACGCCGTGGTCATACCGGCAATCGCGCCCCCTGCACCTGCCAAGGTGGTGTTTATGAGGATCTGCGCAATGGTTTCATTTCCGGACAGCGTGTTGCCGGCATTGAAACCGTACCAGCCGAACCACAGGATCAGGGTGCCAAGCGCTGCCAACGGAAGATTGTGCCCGGGTATCGGTGCAGCCGATCCATCAGCTCTGAATTTTCCGATTCTGGGTCCAAGAACCAATGTGCCTGCGAGACCGGCCCATCCTCCCACGGCATGGATCACTGTAGATCCGGCGAAGTCTATGAATCCAAGATTCTCAAGCCAGCCACTGCCATCATGTAATCCTCCCCAGACCCAACTGCCAAAAACAGGGTAGATGAAGACAGCCAGCGCGGTCGTGAACATCAAGCTGGCCACAAACCTGGTTCGCTCAGCCATAGCTCCTGAGACAATCGCCGCAACGGAAGAAACAAAGACGAGCTGGTACATCCAGAATGAATAGAGCCACGGATCCTGGGTCTGGGCATAACTGTGAAGAAAAAAGCCATCAATTCCAAAGAGTCCATTGGTGGCGCCAAACATCAAGCCGAAGCCAAAGGCCCAGAAGGCGATCGAACTGACGGCAAAGTCCATGACGTTCTTCATGATGGCGTTGACGGCGTTCTTCCCGCGCGTGAAGCCAATTTCCACCATGCTGAAACCTGCCTTCATGAAGAAGACAAGCATGGCGGCAAGACAGATCCACACGAAATCCAGGTTTGTCTGCACCTCTTCTGACGTGACGGGTACTCTCATATAGTCCGCATAGGCGGCGCTGCTATACAGCAGCACGGAGGCGATCCCCATTCCGGTCACCAGCGTGCGTGAGTAACGATTCAGCTTCATCGATTCCTTCTTCCTCCCCGTGAGAGGCGCAATCGACTCCTCGGCACTCCCCACCTGTTCCATCCCCACGCACATAGCCTCACCTCTGGTCGCTCTGCAGTCCTGAATATGACCACTTGGATGCTCTGACGCAACTAGTGTGCCATCTACACAGATTCATCAAAGAGCGGCATAAATTACTCGCTTTTGGAGCATTTGCACCTGTGTCTTCCAGATGAGTCACCATCATGCGGACACATTACTGTAGCCGCCATAGTGCATAGCGCCATTATTGTAGCTCTCTGTCGGGTGTGTGGTCGCGAGGGCGACGGGGGATGGCCTATGTGGTTCCCTGTCGCTGTTTGATGATGGCGACGGAGGCAATCAGAGCTAAGACGGCCAGGGCGGATGCTCCGAGCAGGAGGTAGTTGGGTCTTACTCTGCCGACCTGGAAGCGGAAGGTTTCGCTGACGGCCTGGCCGCCTTCTCCCAGCGAGATTTCGGCGTAGTAGATGCCGTCCTCTTCGTATACCCAGCCGACTTTGTGGATGTGGCGCGGATTCGCGGTGGCCTGGAAGGGGTGGTTGCCTTCGCTGAGATCTTCACCGTGCTGGTAGACCCGAAAGGTGACGGGACCATCGTAGGGCTTGTCGGTGGTGGCGTGCTTGACGTAGAGGGCGAGATCGAGGGCTTTCTGTGATGGGATCGGCCAGAAGGTGAACTGCATGGTCCAGGGGCCGGTATCGCGAAACTCCTCGAACAACGGTGCCTGGGGGTAGTTCTCCTGGTAGCTGTAGTGGGGGATGCCGCGGATATGATGGGCCTCCGCATTCAGGACTGGCAACAGCAGGACCGCGACGAGTCCCAACAGGGCCTTGGATCTGTTCCGTGGCCTAATCATCTTGAAACTGAATTCCAACGCATCATCGTTGCACACTTCAACACACCTTCCGCAGTTGTCGCATTCACCATCGAGCTCGCCTTCTGATGGCGCCAGATCGTAGGGACAGGCCAGATCGCACGCGCCGCAGGCGGTGCAGGCGGCCGGGTTGTGCTCCACGCGCAACGTCCTGAATCGACTCAGCCACGCCAGCAGCGCGCCGCCGGGGCAGAGGCACTTGCACCAGAGGCGCTCACACAGGATCAGTTCGCAAAGTAGGAGCACCCCAATGAAGATCAACTCCGCCTTCATAAAATTCCCCAGCCACATGTCGGTCATGACATCGGAGAGGATACGGGGCGGATAGATGCTGTAGAAGAACGGAACCGAAAAGACCAGACACGCCAGGCACCCCAACGCCAGCAGGACGTATTTGGGAAGACCCGTCAGTGGCAGGTTGATGAAATGAATGCCGTGTCTCTCCAGCCTGCGCCGTATCCATCGCACGACCTCACCCAGCAGGCCCATGGGGCAGATCCAACTACAGAACACGCGACCGGCGAACAGGATGGCAAGCGCGGGGAACAGGACAGATAGCAGGAGAATGGCCGAAAACCGTTTCGATGTCAGTAGCCCCCCGGCCACCGCCAGCGGATCGCTGATGCGAACGGGGCCGGCCTTGAACGACCAGAGGCCACCCGAGACGGTTATGGGTCGGCGATCCATGTGCGGTGATGACCCTCGTACATGGTCGATCAGCCGCAATCCGGCATGTCTATCAATCTCGAACTGGCCGCCGTATTGCGATTTGTAGCGGCGGTGCTGGTTGAACCCGGCCACCAGGAACAGGACCAGAAGCACCGTGATGCGGAACAGGTGACGGCAGGGCGCAATGTGGTGCGTGCATTTCATGATAAGGCCGACTGTGGTCTTACGCGAATGGCTTGGGGGTAGACGATACAGGCCTTCTCGCACAGCCCGCACCCGACGCAGGTCTCCGGGTCGACAACCGGCCGCTCCCATGTGAGCGCCTTCAGCGCCTGGCCTTTGAAGGGACAGGCTTGGACGCATGCCCCACAGGCAAACCCGTTGTAGGAGTTGCAGATGTTCTTGTCTACCACTGCCAAGCCCATCTTAACGTGTGCCTGGATGTCTTCCCCGCTATCCGTGGGCACGGGGGTCAGTGCACCGGTCGGGCAGGCCCGGGTGCAGCGCATGCAGAGCACGCAGGCCTTCTCGCGCAGGCGCAGGTAGGGCGCGCCGATACCGTTGGTGGTGCGGTCGAACCTGATGCAGCCGTTGGGACAGACATCCCCACACTGGCCGCACCCGATGCAGCGCGACAGGAAGGCCTCCTCCGGCAGCGCCGCCGGGGGACGTATCACTGCGTCCCGCCATCGGCGGGCACGCGCGACCACGTTCTTGCGGCTGCGGACCAGCCACCCGGCCATAGCGCTCGCCACGGCAGCGGAGAGCAGGCCTTCGAGTACACGACGCCTGGATATCCGTTTCATGCTGTGAGCATAACGTATCCTTAGATACGTTCAATCCTTGCGGCGAGCTTCTTGAAATCCACCTGTCCTGACACGGGGTCATAGGCCCGGTGGCTGGAGGCATTGACCATCCATTTGTTCTTCTCTGGATCGGCCGAATCCGCCACGGAGAGGTTCCACGGGCTGAAGACGTAGCCGCGCGGCACCTCGTTCCGCGCGGGTCGTACCTTGGAGTTGATTCCGCCGACCGAGACGCGGCCCTGGTAGCTGCCGCGTCGCGTTACGATGCGCACCATGTCGCCGTCGGCAATACCCAGCTCGGCGGCATCCTCGGCGTGCACTTCAACGAACTGTTCGGGCACCAGGCGCCGGGTCGTCGCGCCACGGATCGTCTTGGCGCTATGAAAATGTTCGTACACGATGCCGAGACCGAGCCACAGGGGATACTTATCCTTCGGCACCTCGTCCCACTTCTTGCCACGGAAGTCCTCGTCCGGCCATTCGGGCGGCAGGGCCATGTCACGGGCCTTGAGCAGCACGTCCTTGTGATCGGACGCGAAGTAGTTGGGATCCGTTCCCATCTTCCGCATCTCGGCGATGACGGCGTCCTTCTCCGTGTAATCCTGCTTGCAGCTCTTCATGTGCAGCTTGCCATCCGGCTTGCGGAAGTTGCCATAGGGCTTGTCGCCCCACTGCTCCTGGCCCATGTAGCGACGCGGGGTACCACCATTCCTGGCGTGCTCGTAGGTCGGGGCGGGCCACTGGATGCCGCGCAGGCGGCGGATCTGATCGTAGAGGCCGATGCCGTCGCGCTCACGCACTTCGAGCATGCCGGTCAGATCACAGTCCGCGCCCTTGCTGCCGCGCACGATCTCTTCAAAGATCTCTTCGGAGTCGTACAGCTCGGGGCCCTGCGGATGGAATTGCTTCTTCTTGTAGGGCCACATCTTCTGGACCTCGGCATCGGACATGCCCATCGCCTTGGCGATGGACTTGCCCTTGTCGATCGCGAGGTCGAGGTCGGGCAGACACTTCTCAAAGCCGGGCGCTCCCTTGCCTACACCGTCTACGATATTGAAGCGGCGCTCGGACGAGATGTAGCAGCCCCCTTGCCATTCACCCCATGTCAGGGCGGGGAAGATGACGTCCCCGTACAGCACATTCGGGGCATGCCGGTAGATGTCCTGCACCACGACAAACATCTTCTCCAGGGCAGGCCTGATGAGGTTATTGACGTCGGGCTGGTGAATGTGAGTCGTGTAGCAGTAGAACATCGCCTTCATCGGATCGAGGCCGTTCCGGTCGAGTGTCTCCTGGTCCATCAGGGCGCGTTCGAACTGTCCGACCATCATGCCGGGGTTCTTGTGACCGGCCACTTCTACCAGGCGCTCCGGCGGGCAGTTCCACGCCTTGGCGATCTGCTCGATGCCTTTCATGTTCAGACCGCCAGGTCCCTTGAGCCCCTGGTTGAAGGGCAGGCGCCCGGTCAGGCCGCCGGTGAGGCGCTCACCCATGGCGTTGGGTTGGCCGGTCATCGAGAACGGCCCGCAGCCGGGACGTCCCAGGTCGCCGGTCAGGGCGTGCAGGTTGATGATCGAGATCACGTTGTGCTGGCCGTGGATGTGCTGGTTGTAGCCAATACCCCACATCGTGAGGACACCGCCGCGACCGCGGCGCTTGCCCTTGCGGCTGGCGTCGGCCCATTCGGCGGCCACCTTATGGATCAGGGCGGGATCAACACCGGTGCGATCCACGACCTTCTCAGGCGCGTAGTCCTCGGTAACCATCTTGATGTAGTCCTGCCAGCCCACGACATTGGCCTTGAGGAAGTCATAGTCGATCACATCCTGATGCTCGGTGACGAGACAGTGACCGATCGCGTTGAGACAGGAGATATCCCCGTTGATCGTGGGGAGATGATAGGCGTTCTCGGGGTTGATCGACTCCAGGGCCTGCACCGAGCCGGTACGGCGCGGATCTGAAATCAGCGTAGGAATGCCGTTCTTGAGCTTGTGATCCGCCACGCGCCAGAAGACAATGGTGTGCGCCGCGCGCGGGTTGTGTCCCCAGAAGCTGATCATGTCCGCTTCCTCGATGTCATCGTAGCACAGCGGCGGTGTATCCGACCCGAACGTGGCGAAATAGGCCGTCACGGCGGAGGTCATACAGGTACGCGCGTTGGCCTCGATGGAGTTGGACCCGAGCAGGCCCTTCAGCATCTTGTTCTCGATCCACTGCGTTTCAACCGTGAGCTGGCCGGACCCGTAGAGCCCGATCGAGTTGCCGCCCCACTTGTTGTGAATTGCCGCGATCTTCTCGCCGACAATATGCTCGGCCTCCTCGTAGGTCACTTCTTCGAAGTCGCTCTCCTTGAAGCTGCCTTTCGTCTTCGACACATGCCCCGAGATCGGGTCGCTCATGTCCTTGCGGATCAACACCTTGGTAAGCCGGTCAATATAGACCGGCTCGTCGGCATTGAGGCCCTTAATGCACTGAATGCCCTTATTGGTGGGGTGTTGCTTATCCGGCACAACCCCCAGGATGCGGCCCGATTCGGCTTCGTACTTGATGACCGATCCGCAGCCGACGCCACAGTAGGGACACTGGGCGAGACAGGTCTTGATCCGCCCTCCCGAGGCAGTCTCCGCCTTCAGCGTTTCGGGGGCGAAGATCATGCCCCCCAGCCCCAGAGCGGCAGAACCCGCAACCGAGCCTTCCAAGAATGCCCGCCGCGACATATTACAGCGTTTTGACTTCATCGTATCTCTCCTGTCTCCGTTAGTACTAACTTTCCAAACTGCTCATCTACAATTGATTCTCTCACAATGCCTCACGGAGGTATTGTATCAGATCGTTGATCTCGCGGCCGGTCATCTCCACCACGCCGGCTCCGCCACGAATCATGGAGCGCATGGTGGTGCCATGCCCCAGTGACATCGTGGCCTGAAGGTAGGAGTCGCTCGCCGCGGCCAGGAATTGTGGATTGAGCAGGCGCGGGGCAAAGCCCTCTTCCGTCGCGGTACCGTGGCACTGCGCACACTGTCGGGCATAGAGATCGGCGCCGCGTGCCGCTGTCCCCAGCGCAAGCTTCGGGGTTTGCCGCGCGACGTCGGCCTGCGAGCGCAGGTAGCTGACCACTGACCGAATCTCATGCTCCGAAAGCTCGGTCAGCGCATCCTGACCATGCGAGAATGAGCGCATCTCGGTGCCTGACCGACCGTTGGCAATGGTGCCCTCGAGGAAGCCGTCGCTGACCGTGGCCAGGAAGCCGGGTCGCCCGACGGCGGGCCCGGAGCCACCACCACCGAAGTCACCATGGCACTGGGCACAATTGCGAGCAAACAGCTCGCGGCCCAGGGGCACGTCGCCCTGTGTGACGGTGACCCCGATGGTATCAAAGGGCTGGAGCTGCAGGGCGCGCATGTAGGCAATGATCTCCTCGATCTCCTGCTCTGAGAACGATGCAAAACTGGCGGTGCCCTTGAGATTAGCGCGCATGGCCGTTCCCATACGGCCATAGCGGAGTGTTTCGCGGAGGAACTGGTCGTCAACGGCATTAAGGAAGTCATGACCGCCGATGGCCGGGCCGATCAGGCCCCGGCCGCCTTCACCATGGCATGGCGCGCAGGTCCGCTCGAAATTAATCCTACCCCTGCTCTCGCTCGCCACAGCGCCCCCCTGAGGCGAACGTACTACGCCCTTGGGAAAACTGCGAAGGAAGGCAAGGATTCCGCCGACTTCCTGTGCGCTGAGCTGCGACCATGCACCCATGGCGGTGCCCCGGCGCCCCTCGGTCACGGTCTTGTGAATGAACGGGTCCGACGCAACCGCCTGGAACTCGGGGGTGTTCAGTGATGGCCCCAGGCCGCCTTCGGCGTCCATACCGTGACAGGATCCGCAGCGATTCCTGAAGACGTGGCGGCCCTGTGTGGCCGCGTGCGGCTGTTGCGCCGCCTGCTGCACGGCGGCGACCGAGGGCGTCTCGCCACGGGCGCGTGTGAGGTAGGCGGTGAGATCCTTGACTTCGCGGTCGCGCAGGAAGCTCCATTTGGGCATGGCCGTATCTTCGCGCCCGTCCACGATGGTTTTGGTGATGAAGGCTTCCGAGGCATACGAAAGGAACTCGGGACTGGAAAGCGTCGGACCGATAAGGTCCATCTCGTAGTTGCCGTCGATGCCGTGGCAGCCGGCACAGCGGCTTTCAAAGCGGGACCTGCCGTGCTTGATGTTTCCGACATAGTCGGGGTCAGGTTCCGGTGTGGCTGCGCGCAAGCTGAGAACGTGTCGACTGACCGCGTCGATCTGCGCTTCCGACAGGCCGCCCGACTTGCCCCACTGGGGCATAAGCGAGCTGCCCGACTCCGCGACGAACCGGGTCACAAAGTCAAGGGTCGCAATGGACTGGAACCCGTGGCCATTCAGTGAGGGGCCGAGCTTATTCTGGTTGGGCAACATCGCGCCCTCGCCATTCTTGCCGTGGCACGCCGAACACATCTCGGCATAGAGCATGGCTCCGGTTACCTGGGGTAGATGCTTCTCAAAGTGCTGAATATGGTCGGGAATCTCCCGCCGCTGAAAACTCTTGAGGTAGATGGCCAGGGCATAGGCATCCTCATCGCTGAGATCCCGAATCAGCATGCTCGAATCATGCGGCTGTGCCCTCGGGTAGCGGACGGCCTCGTACAGGTAGGCCAGATTGACGTTGCCGCCGAATCGCTTGATCAGCTCCTCGTGATGTTCCTCGACGGGGACTTTTACATGGAATGATGCATCGCCGATTGAGGACAGGTCGGGTCCGACAAAGCCGCCTATGCCATTGCGCTTGTGGCAGCCGAGGCATCCGCCCTCGGCGAACAGCTTGCGCCCGTGCTGCAGCGTCGCGGCCCGCGGCAGACTCTCCACGTGGTGACAGCGGAGGCAGTTGGCCTGCAGCGTGTCCCCGTCTAAGCGAGGCCTTTCCCAGAACTTAATGGTGTTAGCGTGGGCCTCCTCGACTGTCGTAGCACGCCCCTGACCGTCGTGGCAGATCGTACATCCCATCTTGCGGATATCATGCTTGGCCAGGATGTCACCGGGATGCGTGCGGATTGGGTGCGGCTGATCTGCCATGCGCACATCCTCCATGCCCACGTGACAGGAGATGCAGCGGTCGGCCTCGCCCAGATGCGGGAGGAACAGCTGGCGACGCCTGATGGGGTAGGCCTTGGCAGAAGCCACTTCTTCGGGGGTCCCGGCCTGCGCTATCAGCTCATCCCGGTATTGAACCTGGTACTGTCTGTACGGTGGCGCAACCGTCTCCCGGAAGGCCATATACAGCATCAACCCGATAGCCAGCACACTCGATAAAAGAAGAGTCAGTCTCATTGAATGTCCGTCCCACTTTCAGTTTCAATGCGTTGGCCACAAACTGGGCCACCAATAGAAGTCCCAGTTGGGACCGCGATGCACGGATGCAAAATAGGTCAGGATGACGAAGCTCACCAGGAAGTAGACGAAGAGCACGGTGACGCCGTGGCGTGTCGACCGTGTCCTGGCCGTAACCCCGAGTGAAAGAAGTACGAACAGTCCTGCCAATACGGTTCCCGGATTGATGAACGTTATCCAGATCTGGCTGAGCTTCAGCCAGCCAGCTGTGACATTAACGGTCAGCATGGTGACGACGGCGACGGCGGAGAGAATGGCGCTTCTGATGGTCGTCTTTCGGATGTCCGCCGATTCAAACCATCGTCCGCTCTGCCCCTCCTCACGGTCAAGATAGGGGATCAGCATGAGAAAAAGGATGGAAAGTGTGGGCAGCAGAATGCCGCCGGCAAAGGCCGAATACGAGATGATCTCCTGCAGCGCCAGGAAGTACCAGGGCGCCTTGGCCGGATTCTCGGGCACGGCGGGATTAGCCATCTCCTTCAGCGGCGCGTTGAAGAAGAGGGAGAGAAGCACCAGGGAGAGGATGACCAGCGACATGATGGCCATTTCCCTGTAGAACACGCTGGGCCAGGTCGAAACCGTCTGTTCCGGTCCGCGATCAACCGCCGGTGTCTTGTCGGGAACCACGCACATGAGTCCGTAGGTCTTGTCGTGCTTCTCTTTGAACGCCGTCTCGGCAAGCTCGTCACAGGGCGTCCCCGCAAGCTCATCTTCCCTGATGTCTGTAGGCCGCGACAGGCCGCCATCCTTTCTGATGCGCCAGACATGAATCACCATGAAGATCATCATCATGATGGGCAGCACAATGCAATGGCCCCAGTAGAAACGCAGCAATGCCGGACCGCCCACGGACTTCGATCCCAGCATCAAGTCGCGTTGCATCCCCCCGACGTCAAATGAGTCGGTAATACCGAGCGCGTCGGTGATCTCCACCGGGCTCCCCGCGATATTCGATCCGATGGTGATGGCCCAATAGGCGAGTTGGTCCCAGGGCAGACAGTAGCCGGTAAAGGCAAGGGCGAGTGTCAGCACCAACAGGATAACGCCGACAACCCAGTTGAACTGTCGAGGGCCCTTGTATGAATTGGTAAAGAACACACGTGCCATGTGCAGAAAGACCAGCGCCACCATGACATAGGCACCCCAACGGTGCAGGTTCCTGATATAACGCCCGCCCGGCACGACGGTCTGGATATCCTTGATTGAGTTGTAGGCGCCCTCCACGGATGGCTGAAAGTAGATCATCAGGATGACGCCCGAGACCGCCAGTGCGATGAAGACCGCCAGCAGTGCGATCCCCAGGCCCATCGTAAAGAGCGGGCGGCAGCTCCAGCGATGGGTACGGGTACTGTGGACGTGCAGAAACACGTTGCCAAAGACCGTCTTCGAACGACCACGACTGCTGTTCGGCATGCCCTGCCGTATCAGGCTTTCCATGAAGTTCTTCGGCAGGGATCGGATATTGCGGCCCAGTTGCCCCAGGCCAGACACGGGTGCCTGGCTTCCTTCACGTGCACCATCTTGTTCTGGATTCTTCATACTTTCAATTTCTCGCCTGAGTCCAGTCGAACGCCCTGATCTACCAGCATCTGCCCGCCGGGAAGGAGCGACACCTCATACCTGTCCAGCGATCGCGGCGCGGGTGCCTTGGTCACTTCCCCCTCCATGGTGAACTTCGACCCGTGACAGGGGCAATCGAACTGTCCGCTGCCTCTGTCGAGCGTGACGACACAGCCCAGGTGCGTACAGACCAGGGAGAGCGCATAGATACCTTCATCATCACTGATGACGACAACCTTCTCTTCGTCAAACACCCGCACGGTGCCCGAAGGATAGTCCTGGGGCGGTCCGATCTTGAGCTGCTTGGATGGATCCGGAAGTACCGACGGGCTAAGCCCCACCAGGGATCCTGCACCAGCAAGCCCCATGGCTGTCAGAAAAGCAGAGACTCCCGCCTTCCCCATGAAGTCGCGCCGGTCGCACTTCGGGTTTGCATTCTCTTCATTCGACATGGCATGTCCTCCGTTGTTGAAACGAAAATCTCTCCATAGTTACCGCATCCACCGGGCATCGCTCGGCGCATAGCCCGCACCGGATACAGCGCGCCTCATCCTTGATGATCGCGGCACCCGTGTCCGCTGCATCCGCCATGTGATGGCGATCCAAGACCTCCGCGAGCTCTGCATTCTGCATGTCCAGATTACTCAACGACACCAGCTTCAGGCAGAGCTCCGGGCACACCTCGGAACAGCCGCCGCAGAGAATGCACTTGCTCCCATCGAAAATCGTGTTGACGCCGCAGTCAAGGCAGCGCGACCCTTCGCGGCAGGCTTCGCTGTCCTCCATGCGACCCTCGACCACTCGCTTCAGGTCGCGTCGCTGTCCGGGGTCCAGCGTCCCAATCTCAGCGCGGCGGATCGTCTCATATCCCCCTTCGCGTGCATAGTCCGCGATTTCAAAATGTGCTTCGGTATCCTCGAATGTCACCGCCTGGCCTGTCAAATGTGTAAACACGCCCCGCGCGGCTTTCTTGCCGGATGCGATGGCATCGATGACCAGGCGTGGTCCCGTCTGGAGATCGCCGGCAACGAATGTGCCGGCGGCCGTGGTCATCAGCGTGTCGGAATCATAGGTGGGGTATCCGCGTGGATCCAGTTCCACTCCACTCTCCGGTGAGAGAAAACCGAGGTCGCAGACCTGGCCAATCGCCACCAGGACGGTATCGCACTCCACCACATGGGTGTTGTCCATGTCAAACGTGGGACTAAAGCGGCCTTCCGCATCGAAAAGACTCAGGACCGGCGCAAACCGGACCCCGCTGACCTTGCCATCAGCGTCGCGCAGGACCTCCTGGGGGCCGACGCTGTTGTGTCGGATGATGCCTTCTTCTTCACCCTCGCGAATATCCATCGGATCAGCCAGCATCTGCTCACGGCTTTCGAGGCAACACAGATGGACCTCGCCATGCGTCTGGCGTGCCGCCACGTTGGTGACATCTTCGTAGGCCATGTGGGCGACGGTTCGCTCGGGTGCAACCATCTCCATCTCCATGGGCCCGGCCGTACGCCAGGCGCTGCGTGCCACATCGTAAGATACGCTGCCGCCTCCGATGACCACCATCTTCTTGCCCAGCGTGACGCTTCGTCCGAGCGCCACATCGCGCAGGAAGTCGATCCCCGACAGGACGCCCGGTCCTTCCACGCCCGGAACAGGCAGGGCGCGGCTCTTCTTCGCACCGACGGCGAGCACCAGTGCGGCATGCTGTTCACGCAACGCTGCCAGGGTGACATCTCTGCCCACTTCAGTGTTGCACTTGATTTCAACGCCCATGGCTTCGATTGAGGCCACCTCGGCCCGGATCAGATCGCGCGGCAGGCGGTATTCCGGCACACCGACATAGAGCATGCCGGCCGCGCGGTCTTCCAGTTCATAGATCACCGCGCGAAACCCGAGCAGGGCAAGATCGTGTGCACAGGCCAGGCCGGCCGGCCCGGCACCGATGATCGCTACGCTCGGCAGCTCGCTGTCGGTGACTGGCGCCCCGCCTTGCCCCAGGAAGTTGCGCAGCTCGTCACGGCCCTCGCACAGGCGCTCGGCCGATTTCGTCTCCAGATAATGCAGCAGGGCTTCCGGCGGTGTAGCCTCGGCGCCGTAGGAGGAGGTGACGAAGCGCTTCAGGGCACGAATGGCGATGGGGGTATCGATCGTGCCGCGCCGACAGGCCATCTCACACGGCGCGGCACAGATGCGACCACAGACAGAGGCCAGGGGATTGGGGCCGCGCGCAATCAGGTAAGCCGACTCGAAGTCACCGGCCGCAATGGCCCGCACGTAGCCACGCGCATCGGTGTGCACCGGACAGGCGTACTGGCACGGTATATTTTCCATCCAGTAGGACAGATTGGGGATACGCACGTTGAACGGCTGTTCACGCCCTACTGGTCCTGACATCTTGCCCATCTCCCCGGACCCGTACGACTAGCTGCGTAGCCGTTTAAAGTAAATGCACTCCTCGGGGCAGACATTGACACAAACGCCGCAGCGAATACAGAACTCATTCCGCATCATGACAGCCGATCCTGTCTCCCCTTCCTCAAGCTCGTCTGGTGAAGTGAATTCCCGCCCCTCCTCCGTCACCATGGTCAGGCAGTCGACGGGGCAAGCATCCACGCAGTAGTTGCACGCCGTGCAGGCCTCGGGATCCACCTCGATGCTGTGGTTGCACCTCATACAGCGTTCGGATTCCTCCATGGCCTCTTCGTGCGTAAACTTCTCGGTGAGCAGTTCGAAATTCTTCTCGACCTCCAGAGGAATTCGCTTGTGGGATTTCTGCCGCTTCAACTCGTCAAAATGGGATGTCACGCCGGCATACAGCGACTGTTCCACCGGCACGATCTCTGCGGGCTGCTTCGGCACGCCACGGATGAACCGATCAATGCCGCGGGCGGCCTTGCGGCCCGACGCCATTGCGGTGACGATGGATAGCGGCCCGGTCACGGCATCGCCTGCCGCAAAAATCCCCGGCATTTCCTCCAGGCCATCTTCGAGCCCTTCTTGCAGGAGCCCACCTTCTGTAGCGGCCTCCATATACTCTTCGCCGAGCAGCCCAAGGTTGGGTTTCTCACTGATCGCACGGACGATGGAATCGACCGGGAACAGGAATTCGGAGTTCTCTTTCTTGCGGGGCCGAGAGCCCTTTTCAGCGAGTGAGTCCGGATCGATCTCGCTACACGCCAGGCCGGTCAGTTTGTCGCCATCCATCTCGATGTGCTCCGGCGACGTCAGGAACCTGAACTGGACCCCCTCCTCTTCGGCGGCATTCACCTCGTAATCATATGCCGGCATGTTCTCGCGTGCCCTGCGGTAGACAACCGTGACCTCGGCACCGAGTCGCCGACTGGTACGCGCCATATCCATGGCCGTATTCCCGCCGCCAATGACGACCACCCTGTCGCCCAGCCCGATTCTGTTCCGGTTGCCCACGCGCACCTTGCCGAGAATGTCAGACGCGCCGAACACCTGGCTGCAGTTCTCTTCGCCAGGGATCCGCATCAGGTTGCCTATATGGGCGCCAACCGCCAGGCACACTGCAGAGTGTGTAGCCGTCAATTCCGTCAGAGCAATGTCGGAACCGACCGTCACGCTGTTGTGGATGGTAACACCCAGTTTTCTCAGGGTGTCCGTATCGCGTTCGAAGACATCGTACATGAGCTTATACACAGGGATTCCCAGGAACGCCATGCCGCCGCACACGTGGTGCTTCTCATAGATGGTGACCTTGTAGCCGAAGTGGGCAAGGTCCCATGCGGCAGCCAGTCCGGCTGGTCCCGAACCGATAATGGCCACCGACTCCTGGCGGGACCCCTTCAGGCTGCCCTCTTTGTAAAGCGCCAGCTCAGGACGTCCGTCCCGTCCCAGCTCGATGTAGTCGGACAGGTAGTACTCGATTTCACGAATGGATATCGGCGTGTCGAGCCTGCCGCGAATACATTTGTACTCGCACGGAAAGAAACAGACCCTGCCGGTCAGACCCGGGAAAGGGTTGGCGGACTTGAGCACGACATAGGCGTCCTCAAACTTGCCTTGCCGCATCAGGTCATAGTAGACGGGCATATTGATGTGTAACGGACAGGCGACCTTGCATGCGTCTCCTTCACACACCTGCTGGTAGCTGAGGCGATGCTGATATGTCGTATCTTCACTCATCTTAGACTGTTGCAGGTTCTCAGGCCTACTCCTCCTCAAGCGTGAACAGGTAATCGCGCACCGCCCGGCACTGTCGAAGTGTGTCGGCGCCCAGATCAGGTAACGGGCTGGGGCCATCTTCGGGCCAGTACTGCGGCATCTTTGTGCCGGGAATCAGCGTCTGCGGGTCCAGCAGCCACTTCAAAGTCCAGTCGGCCTTGAGCCGGTCCTTGGCCATCCCAAGGTCCGGCGCCCATTCGGCCGCCGTCTTGCCTTCAGGCGTCTTGCCTGCCACCACATGACAGCTCTTGCAGTTCATGACCGCCGGTGAGAACATCTTCTCCGCAGCCTTGAATTCGACACTGTTTGTGTCAACCGTCACCGGTTTCTCGAACGGGAACTTCTGGTTGTCGAGATAGCTGAAGTACCGCAGGATCGTGTTCCGCTCTTCTCCCGTGAGCGAGTATGTGGGCATGCGGGCCTCAAACCACGGGCGCACGGACGCGGGATCGCCGAGGAAGCTGAACAGCCACTCGGGCTGGACCTTTGCTCCTTCACCGGTCAGGTCAGGCGGCATATACGCGCGGGCGAGGATTTCCGGATCAATGGCCTCATCCTCTTCATCGCCCCAGCCATCGTCCTCTTCCTCTTCTTCCGGTTCCTTTTCCGCTGCGGGCTCCTGACCCGGCGGATGTTCGGCGACCCACTTGACAAGCGAAGGTTCAATGGCGCCGCCGGCTCCGTCGATGACATGACATCCGCGGCAGTTAAGCTGAGTGATGAGTTTTTCGCCTTCTTCTATGAACATGTTGCGTGGCGTACGCGGCAGGGCCTTCTTGAGTTCGGAGTCCGGCTTTGCAAATGCCAGGAGACAGGTGACGACCGCTTCCCGTTCGTGCTCGTCGAAACCAAAATGTGGCATAAGAAGTCGCTCGCCGGGTTTCTTCACGAGGCCGTGATCGAAACTCCGCGGGTCCTTCAACTTCTCTTCGAACCAGGCATAGTTGACATGTTCGAGGTCATGTCTCAGCCCGAAGTCGAGCTGTGCGATGGGCTTACTGCCCTCTTCGCTCAGGTCCGTACCAATGGGCTGTTCATCTTCGAATCCGGGGATATCGTGACAGCCGAAACATCCGTAGTGGCGCGTCATCTGCTTGCCCGTGTACGCAAGTTTCTCCTCCACAGCCATGCCGTGAACCTTTGCCTTGGCGGCCACCTGGGACATGTTCTTCGCCATCAGTTCGAGTGTGACTTCGTCAAGCATCCGCTCATCGGTGGCCGGTACGGCTGCGGTCAGTGTCCCGTCGCTCTCTACGGCCATCAGGTAGGCCGTGATGTCGCGTGCGTCTTCATCGCTCAGGCGCAGATCCGGCATGCGCGTGTCGGGGCTGTGTGTGGCCGGGTCTTTCAGCCAGCCATACAGCCAGGCGGCCGTGGTCTTGGACGCCATGCCCACCAGTTTCGGTCCTTGCTGTCGACGCATCGCGTCCACACTCAATGTTGCATCGTACGGGTCGTCCGCCAGCATGTGACAGGCCTGGCATCCACGTGCCCTGGTCAGTCGCTTCCCATTCTCGGCGTTGCCCGCCGCCGTGCGCTTCCCCTCGGCCTGTCCCGTACGGTCCTCGCTCTCGGCAAACAGGTAATGAACCATGGCCTTCAGTTCGACATCTGTGCGCGGCTCGATATCGCTGTTGTTAGACTGCTTGAAGAATGCCGGCATCCAGGTGTGGGCGCGAAACTCTTTCGGGGACTTGATCCACTTGAACGCCCAGTCCGGTGTGAGCTTCGACTTGAGGCGCCTCAGGCTTGGGCCGGCCTTGGGTTCGCCGTTGAAACGGTCGATCAGGTGACACCCGTTACATCCCGCCTTTCGGACGATGGCCAGGCCGAGGTTCAGTTTGTCTGCCCCTTCAAGTTCCGGATTGTCCGTGTGACACTTATAGCATCCGGCCTGGGTATATCGCGCCGGGTGCATCGGCGCTTCCCAGTGATGGAGTCTTTCCCAGTCGTGTTCTTTCTCCCACTCCTCACGCTCTTCCGCGCTGTCGGGCGTATGGACCGCGGTCGTGAAGGACGTGCCTCTGCCGCGACCACTGTGACAACTGGTGCAGCCGAATTCCTTCATCGGGTGCGCCGAGGACTGCGTCAGGAAGAGATCCAGGTTGGGGTGTGCGCGGTGCGGGTTGTCTTCGTCAGCGAAACGCTGGTCGGCGATACCCATGTGACAGGCTTTGCAACGGTCCACTCTCGGCACACGGGTAAAAACCATGTCTTCGGTGATGCCATCGATGATGAGTTGGTGATCGCGAACGTTATAGCGCGGGTTGAACATGTCCATTCCCGGCAGGTCACGCACCTTGTCGCCGACTTTATCGAGAGCTGACAGACGCGCGGGATCCAGGGTGGCCAGCTTCCTGATCAACAGGTCGCTACGCGATGTCAGCTGGGCCAACTGGCGCTCAAGCGCCACCACCGTAGCCGTGTCTTGCTCTATCGCGGCCCGTCTCTCACCCATCTGGGATTCGAGCTGCTCAACCATGAGCTTCTTCTCCGCAGCAGCCTGCTCACGTTCCAGAAGCGCTTTCTCAAGCTTGGCGGCTCCGGGGGCTCCCTTTGCGCGTGCCTGTTCAAACTTGTACTTGGCCGCTGCGTGCTCCGCTATCTCGAAGTTCATCTCCTCGCGGACGGAATCACGTTGCTTCGTGAGTCGGGCAAGCTCAGCCCGTTCCTGTTCCACTGTCACGCTGGTGCGGGACTGCTCTGCCCGAGCGGAACTGAGTGCTTCGGTGAGCTGTTGGTACTCTTGCGCCTGCTCCAGTCGTTTCTGATCCCGCTCCAGCCGTTCACGAGCGCTTCCGATATCGATCTTACGGAACGTGGCCTGGTGCTCTCGCCATTCCCGGTCATAGTCGTAGTAGAACATCGCAACCAGCGAGGCGAGGAAGATGACACTGGTAACGGCGAACACTCTATTCAGTGTCTTCGGGTCGTAATAGCGCTGCTCGTTATTATCCACGTTACTCTCTCACCTCTGACCGTTCTGCTTCATTGCGTCCTGTGATTCCTGCGCCTCTACAGATTGAACCAACCGGGGATGGCAACCAGGTACTTCAAGTTGATGGTCCATCGCAGGAACATCTTAATGGGCAGGGTCAGGGCCGCCATGCTCAGAAACATGAAAACCGCATATTTCACATTGCCCATCCGGCTATAGAATTTCTTCAGCACGGTCACGCCCAGCAGGGGCGGAACCACAAGGAAGTGGATACCGAGCAATACGATCCCAAAGATCTCCCGGACAATGATGTTATCGGGCAGCGGCCGGTTCAACAGTTTGACCCACACCAGTGCCGAGAAATTGATGTTGGTGAGCGGCACCACCTTGTGTATGTCCCATTCCTCGTAAGGTCCGAAGAAGTTCCAGTTGGGTCCCCGCATGAATGCCCCGACGATGATCAGGTAGACCCACAACAGCAGCCACCCGAACAGGAACAGCGAGATGAACAGCTTTCTCCTGGAATAGGAGTAATACCCCGATCCCTCCGGCGCGGTATCGATATACGGAAGCGCCATCAGCCCGAAGATGATCAGGACCGGGAAGACCACCCCCGCCAGCCAGGGATCGAAGTAGACCAGCATCTCCTGCAACCCCAGGAAATACCATGGTGCCTTGGCCGGATTTGGCGAGAGTGTCGGGTTGGCAGGCTGCTCGAGCGGTGCTTCAAGGGCGATCGACCAGAAAATCAGAGCCGCCATGCAGAGGACAGCGGCAATCAGCTCGATATAGACCAGGTCCGGCCACACCAGGATCTTCGGTTCCGACGGATCGGTGTACTCGTTTGGTTTCTGATCGCTGGCCAGGCGCTGGTCATTGTCCACGGCCTGCTTCATGGCGTACCAGAGGAAGAAGAGCGTCCCGAAAAGGAGCAGGGCAATCGGAACGTTGTCCGGCTTCGCCACGATAGCGCGGAAGTTCGGGTCGAGTGTACTCAAGAAGAACCCACCGATCACCAGGGCGTGCAGGAGGATGCCGCCCCTGACCGTCCAGAGCAGGTTCAGGCGCAGCCGCCGGTTCCACCTCTCGAAACCCGCGGTGGGCGGAAACACAAAAAAGAACGCGATGGCCGCCACCAGGAAGCTTACCTGCGGGGCTGATACTAAGTTGATGATATGTTTCAGTGCGCCCATACGTTACCTACATTGGACCGGATACGCCGCCGTCTTTGCGTACCCGCCAGAAATGAATGGCCATGAAGACGACGGCAATCAGTGGAAAGAATACGCAGTGAAAGACGTAGAATCGCAGCAGGGCACCGGCACCGATGCTGGTGTCGCCCAGCAAGAGGAACCGGGCATCACTTGTGCGGCCGATCAGACCGACATTCCCGATGCTGAGCAATGCCACCCCCGGTCCCTCCTGCCCCACAAACGGAGTGGCCGCCGCCATGTTGGACCCCACCGTGATGGCCCAGATGGCAAGCTGATCCCAGGGAAGCAGATAGCCGGTGAAGCTCAGCAGCATCGTGAACGTAAGGAGAACAACGCCCACGCACCAGTTGAACTCGCGTGGCGCCTTGTAGGATCCCGTCATGAAGACCCTGAACATGTGAAACCACACCGCAATGACCATGAGATGCGCCGACCAACGGTGGATTTCGCGCATGATCCCCATGGGGGTCGTTTCCCTGAGGTCGACCACATCGTTATAGGCATACTCAATGGTTGGCCGGTAATAGAACATCAGGAGCACACCGGTGAAGGTCAGGACGACAAACAGAAAGAAGGACAGTCCGCCCATGCACCAGGTGTACTTGAGTTTCACCGCGTGCTTGGGAAGGGATACGGGATGCAAGTGCAGGAAGAAGTTGCTGAGGACCTGCATGAGCCGGGCGCGACGGTCACGGGGGATTCCGACACGGAAGATCGACCGCCAGATCGTACTGCCAAAGAACCTGGCCCAGAATCCTGCCTGTTTGTCTTCAGTCATCGCTTGCCGTTCTCTCCTACACCGCTACAAAGGATTCCGGGTCGTCCCACTGTCCGCGCTCCTGGCGGAAACTGACGGTCTTGTCCACAATCATGACGCCCTCGTCATCGAGGGTGATCTTGTGTCGTTCAAGCGGCCGCGGTGCCGGCCCTTCGAAATTGATACCGTTGGCCCTGAAGGCGCTGCCGTGGCACGGGCACTTGAATTTCTGTTCGCTGGCCAGCCAGTTGGGGGTACACCCAAGGTGTGTACATATCGTCGAGAGCGCTACAATCCTGTCTTCGAGGCGCACGATCCAGATGCCGTACTTCGCCTTCCAGCGCGTCGAGACCTCACCGGGTGCATACTCAGAAGCCGCGCCGGCCCTGAACGTCTGCTGGGGTTCATACAGCACGTTGGGAGCAAGAAAACGCATCATGATTGCACCCAACCCACCCAAGCCGGCCGCGAACGTGGCCCACCCCACGACCAGCCATGACATGAAGCCGCGCCGTGAGACTGATTCTCTGCTGTTCGGTCCGTCGACCTTCTTCCGCCTACCGATTGTCATGCCGAGCCCTCTTCTGCTTGGGTTGAAAACCCCTGTATGGCCGCCAGAGCCGCCTCTCTGACCTTAAGATTCCGGGAGGAAGCCAAGCCTTCTATGGCCGCGTTCAGATCCGGATCTCTCAGCAGGATCGACGTCCTGATCGCGACCTCCATGGCCCAATCCCTGGCATCCTGTGATACGTTCGGAAATGCAGTGTAGTAGCATTCATCAAGCAATGAGAGAAGAATGTCTTTGCCGGATGCATCCTTCATCTTCGCCAGGCCGATCGCGGCATCCCAGCGGATATCGAGCGCAGGATCCTCCAGCATCGCCTTCAATGAATCGATGGACGAGAGCGAGCCGATATTCCCCAAAGCTTGGACGGCCTCGTGGCGGATGAGCGTATCCTTATGCGTGAGCAGAGACGTCACGTGCGACACCGCCCGCTCGTCGCCCTGGTAGCCGAGAGCCCGGACAAAGACGGCCCTTGAGGCGCTGTCATCCGCGTCGTTCAGCGCCTGGAGCAAGGGTTCAAAGAAGGCCGCATAACGGGTGCGCCCCATTGCGAGGGCCAGAAAGTGGCGTACTTTCGGGTCGCCGGCCATGACAGATTCGCTCTTGAAGACCCGGGCCATGTGGTCGGCGAGCTGTGCGTTCATGTGGACGCCCTCATCGCCAGTCACGTGCATCGAGAGCTGGTAGGCGGCCCGCCAGCGGGCGTTGGCGTCCCAGGGCGCCTGGCCCTGTGACCGCTCGATGGTGTCGAGGTAGTCTGCGGGAGACTTTTCCGCCTTTCCCCTGACGATGGCCATGGTGACTGCGATCGGCAGTATGCCGATCGCCGCAATCAGAAAGGGGAGGACCACAAATCCATGAAAGTATCGTCGCCAGTTACTCAATGGTAACTCCATGTTTCTGTTCGAACACCTCTTTATCCACCATGCGGATCGCGTCCCATGTCAGTTGGGAGCACGCCCTGACACAGGCGCTGCACCCTATGCATTCGTCATGCCGCACATGTACGGGGGGAATGGCCACATCACTGTACGTATCCGCCGGCACGGGCTCAATACAATCCACCGGACAGAACGGCACACACACCTGGCAGCCTGTACAGTTCGCCTCATCCACCTCCGCCACAATCTTGGGGGTCTTCTTCTTGGTGATGATGGCCCGAGGGATCCTGGGCACGGTCGAATAGAACTCCCTTTTCCCTTTCTTCATAACGCGGCCGCCTATGCGGAGCCATTCATGACTGGATCAATCGATTCGCCAGCCCTAAGGTTTGGCGTAGAGAAACTCGATGCTGGTTGCCTCACCATCCGCAACCTTAACGGTCTGGCTCTGGGTCTTCAGCAGTTCATGCCACACCTCTACCTCATACTCCCCTGCAGGCAGGTTCTTCAACGAGAAAGCGCCATCCTTGCCGGTAACGGCATAGAACGGATGCGAGACCACACCGACGTAGCAGCTCATCCACGTGTGCATGTCGCACGCGAACTTCACCATGACTTCCTCGCGCTTGAAGTTCTTTATCAATGGCCTGGTCGCCGGCGGCTGGGCATTGTTGAACCCCTTATTCCTTTTCGGCTGCGCGTTCACGTTGTGCGCGGTCTTGTCCCCGTTGCGGATTTCCAGGTCCTGGCCGGCCCGTATACCCAGGACGTGCGGAACAAACGTGCACCCCTCCTGGTTGATCACGACGGGTTCCGCCGGTATCTCATACTCCGTCTCCGGCAGTCCCCCCCTGACCCATACGAAAACGTTGCCGAGCGTTACCACGCCGGCTTCACCGCTCTCGGCATAGACAAACTTCTCATCCACCGGCAGCGTATCGTGCATGGCGGCGCAGGCCGTGTCTGCCGCAAGTTTCTTCATCGGTCGCGGCTTGCGGGGCTTGCCCTTGAATTTAACCGTTCCGTTAATGTCTCCCGCGCAGAGGTCCAGCGTACTGAGCGCCAGGATTGCGGTGATCAGTGCGATGCAGGGCTTCGTCCTATCGAGTCTTCCGGTCATAGTGAACTATCCTATCTTGTCTGTTATTACGCAGGCGCGCCACTACAAGCGGCGCACTCCATCTCGGCATCGTCCGTATCGGGATTCGGCTCCACGAGTGCGGTCGGCGGCTCAATCTTCATGCTGTTTCGTTCCCATCCCACGAACGCACTCAGGGCGCGCGCCACGCAGCCGTAAAAGGTACCTGCCGGCGACCCATCGGCGGCCTCCCCCGATGCACGCTTCACTTTGAGTTCGAGGGCGGCGCAGAAGGCGGGTATCCACCACACCAAGTGCTTCTCAAAGAAATCCCGCTGTGCATCTCGGCACAATGCCGCGCCTTCGGCGGCGTTAGCGCTGTCCGATCGGTCGGCATGCAGTGCTTTGCCGATAAGCCAAGCCATGAACTCCAGTTCCAGCGCGATGTGATCCTGCCGTTCCGGCCGATCGCGTGATGGTTCTACGCCGAAGGCGTGGTAGTATCCCGCGATGTCGGCCAGCTCATTCGAGCGAAACACCGAGAAGGTCTGCGGACAGTACTCTGTTTCATAGGGCGGACATTCCTTGGACATGAGCAAGCCAAACGTATTCTGGTAGTCGGCCTCGAAATGCTCTGCCGACCGCTCAAAAAGCTTCAGCACCGGCTGCAGGCTCATTTCGGACGCCGGCATCTCACCCGGTGCGAGCACGGCGGCATCGTCCGCCTGCGCACGGCTCATGAAATCAGCCGCAGCGGCGGCCATTTCAACAAACTCAGACTGCCGCAATCGGTCGGCACGTTCCGAGAGGGGGTCCGATAGTGCCAGCGCAAAGAACTGATACAGGCAAGACCGCGCCTGCTGAAGGGCGGGGTCCGTATTTGGTGTGTGATCTGGAGTGCTGCTCATGTGTTCGTCCGGGCGGACCCCATCAGATGGAGTTCAGGTGTTCTTTCGACCTCTCAAACGCCGGCTGTTCCGTCGTGGCACGCACGACTTCCTTGCCGTGTGTGTTGTAGCCGATAACCGTATCGTTATAGATCTCCTGAACCTTCTTCTCCCCGGAGGGCAGCGTTCTCTCGATCTCTGCAAGCTTGGGACCCTTCTTGATCTTGAACTTCTCGATGATCTGCTGGGTCGAACGAAACAGCTGGAGCACCGCCAACAGCTCTCGATCGGGACAGCTGTAGAGGGCCAGTGCGTCCTCAACCCCCGGACCGAACATCTGCTCAAGGTAGCCCTTGGGAACCCAACGCGGCGGGATGTAGTACCCGTTGGCCTGTGTTCCAAACTGCGGATATAGAGGCAGCGCGATCTTACGCTCCTTGATCAGGTAGTACAGCGGGTTGTCCGGCATGGGATCCCATTCCCCGTCCTTGATCCGGACCAGTCCCTGCAACCGAATCTTGCCCACGCAGGAGGCCATGCATCGGGTTTCCAGGGGTTCCCCGTTGGGACTCAGCTCAGGGTCCTTGCCTTCAATACGCGGATAACAGCCGATGCACTTTTCTGAAACACGGGTTGTGGGTCGATACAAGGACTTCTTGTAGGGACAGGCTTCCACACATTTCCGGTAGCCGCGGCATCGCTTCTGATCGATGAGGACGATGCCATCTTCCTTGCGCTTGTAGATCGCCTTACGGGGGCAAGCCGCCAGGCAGGCCGGGTAGCTGCAATGGTTGCAGAGGCGTTGGAGGTAGAAGAACCAGACGTCGTGTTCCGGCAGTTGGGTGGAGCGGCCCCATTCACCTTCCTTCATCACCTTACCGGAGGCCGTCTCTTCATGAATATTCGGATTCTGCCATTCCTGGTCGGTGGGCAGGTACCCCAATGCGCGCCGGGATGCGTCGGCGGAAGGATCCTTGTCGGCGGCCTCAAAAATGGTGTTTCCTTCGAACAGCCCAAACGGTTTCTCCGCGCTCTTCTCGAACGTATCCCACGTCTGCCCGCCGGGGTTGGTCTTTTCCAACATGCCCAGCAGTTTTACGTCCCAGTTCAGCGGATAGCCGCCATACGGCTTGGTTTCAACATTGTTCCACCACATGAACTCCTGGCCCTTGGAAAAGGTCCAGGTCGATTTGCAGGCCATCGTACAGGTCTGGCAGGCAATACACCGATTGATGTTAAACACGAAGGCGAACTGCGAATCCGGATGACTTTCGTCGTACGGGTAGCTCATCTCGCGGCCCAGTTGCCAATTAAAAACGTCGGACATGATGTATCCTTCCTTGTATTATCCTCAAAATCCTATGCGCACACTTCCGTTGCACATACTGACACCCTCAAAGTTCCGCAACGCTCCAGGATTGCGTTGACCCGGGCGCGGACCCTGTCCGCCCCCAGCAACTGCTTCAGACCGGCTGTGGCGCTATAGAAAGGGTCGTCAAACAGCTGCATAATCTCGTCGTGGCTCTTGCCAAGCATGGCAAACTCCTCGACGAGAATCGTCAACATCAGCTCCGGGTCGCCCGGCGCCGAATCAGCCGTCATTCCCATGGGGTCACCTGCCTCAACCGGGCGATTGGCGGGGTGCTCCTCATTCTGGAACGCCTGCTCCGCCGTGCCCGGCCCGACCGGTTCTGTCGTCTGTTCAGACATGCTTATCCTGTTGTAGTCAGATCGCCCGAAAGGTAGCGCTTCATCTCGTCATTCTCCGTGCCGACCGAACGACCGGTTGTGGCCGGGAGCCACACGCCCTGTCCGCCCAGTCCGCCGTCCTCCGCCTTGACGATGCGTACCAGCGTCTCTTTCGGCACCGTATTCACACCGTGATTGTCCACCGCAAACCCGAACGTGAAACCCATGGCTCCGGTCTTCTTGTGAAACAGGGTGTCGGTCTGGTGCATCGGCATCAGCCAACTGCGCGTGATGCTCTGATGCGATCCGTAGCGGTAGTTCGACTGGTAGCCCGTATCTTCCGCCAGCGCCATGCCATCTTCGCGGGTCTCGTGTGCTTTGACCGTACGCTCCGTGGCAATCCACCCCGTGTGTTTCATAATGGTCATGCTGTAGGGCAGTGACGGGTTCAACTTGAGCCGCACCAGGCAGCGGAATGCCTTGGTCAGCGGATGCTGTTTCGTGGCACCAACAAACGGACGATCTTCCGTGTTTGCGTCCACGTAGACGTAGTCCCCCTCGTTGAGTCCCATCTCCTGTGCCGCCGCCGGATTCATCTGGACCTGCCTGTCGCCCACGCCGGGCGCCCGCTTGTCTTCGCGGTACGGGTCACCATGGTTGGTGCTCCAGATCCAGTGCCAGTCAACCGTTGACCAGGAGGAATGCGTGGTATGCCGACTCTTCGGCGTCGAGCAGAAGAAGCGGTAGCCCTCGGCCCAGAGCGGATTGACCGTCTTCTTGGCGTCGGCCCAGCTCATCTTGATGTTGCGGACGGTCCGCAGGTCCGGGTCCATGGCATCCTGCGGAATACCATAGTCATTGGGCCTGATATAGGGACTCGTCGAGACGATGACATTGGGAAGGTACGGCGTCGCTTCCGTCCCTTCGCGGTGAACAATCAGGTTCTCGCCGTATTCGATCGCCTCGGGAAGATCGCAATACCCGCACAGACGTCCGTTATCGGTATAGAAGGGAATGTCGTCGTTTACCTGTTCATAGAACGCGACTCTGGGGTAGGTGCGGAACAGCATCAACGCGGCGCCCGGCTCACCGCCATACGCGCCCTTCTCGATCTTGTCGAGCTGGTAGGCGCCTTTCTCGCCGCGGGTCGTGGTGCAGTTGTTCAACACGCGCTGGATATAAACCCTGGCCTTCTTCTCCGTCACGAACTTCCAGTAATCGGCGAAGCGACGATCCCCGGTAAGCTTGCCAAGCGCTCTGCCGACTCCGGCAAAGATCTCGCCATCGTCCCTGGAATCGTACAAGGGCTTGATCCCGTTTCCGCCCCATACCTGCAGGAATGGATTGGAGCAGGCCGCCCCCAGTTCCAGGTCTTCGAATTCCACCCAGGAATTCGCCGGCAGGATGATATCGGAATACTCGGCCGAAGCGGTCCACTCCACCTGCTGATCGACAATCATGTCGATCTTGGGAAAGACGTTGACGATCAGGTTGTAGACCCACTTGGCCTGGTTGATCAGGTTGGCGTTGTTATACCACATCAGTTTGGTCGGACACGGCATATGCGTGCTGCCCGTGAACACCTTGCGCCCTTCTGAAGGCGTATCCACGATCAGCGGCTTCTCGCCATGGCCCCAGAAGGCCACATCTTCACCGTAGGTGTAGTTGCGAATATGATCATGATGATTGATGCGGGCCTTCTCATCCATGACCGGATGGAAGGGGTTCTCGTGCGAGTAGGTTCCGGCGCCCGGCCCGGTCCAGGGCGAGCCCTGCAGCAGGGCGCCCTTGTAGTTGCCGGCCCATGTGAATACGCCGGCGCCATGCTTGCCGATGTTTCCGGTCAGCATCATTGGCAGGTAACAGGCCCGGTTGTGCAAGGTGCCATGGAAGTAGTGATTGGTGCCTTCACCATGGTGAATGGCGACCGGATGTCCCGCCTGGGTTGTCTCCCATATGTCCCTGGCCAGTCGCTCAACCAGTGTCGCATCGGCGCCACTGATATCCTGTACCGTCTTCGAGTCGTAGTCCTTCAGATGCTCTTTGTACATCTCGTAGACCGGCATGACCTCGATTTCTTTTCCATCCACGGTCGTAACGTTGAACTTCCCGTGCAGAGCGGCGTTCATGTTGGCATTCTTGCCGACCTCGTCACGGCTGATGGCCACAACCTTCTTGGCCTTGGCATCCCATATGGTGAAATCACCGATCTTCTCGCGCTGGTCCGCCTTGAGATTATGAAGGTTGAACGACGGGCCTTTCGAAATGTCTTTCTGCTTGTAACCGTCAATGACCTCTTCCGGGCGCAGCCGCTTCAAGGTGTCCGTACGCACCAGCAGGGGGAAGTCCGTGAACCCTTTGACGAACGTCTCATCGATCCAGTCATTGTCCATCAGGATCTTGGCCAGGCAGAGCACCACGGCTGTGTCCGAGAGACCCGGCCTCACGCCGATCCAATAGTCGGCCTTGGCGGACGGGGCGCTGTAGTCCGGCGTAATGACAACGATCTTGCCGCCATGCTCGATGATCTCCGTCAGCCAGTGACTGTCGGCCATCTTGTTCTCGATGAGGTTCTTGCCGATCTGAATGTTCAGCCTGGAAAAACGCATATCGTTCATGTCGCAGTCGGAGGTCTGCAGACCGTGTACGAACGGCTGGCCCGGCGCCTGGTCGCCGCGCCAGGTATATTCGGTCCATTCGCGACACCCGACCGCATCCTTCTCACTCGTGCCGCGCACATGGTGATCCACCAGGCCGGTCATGTTGGCGAAGCGGAAGAGCCCGAACTTGCCGATAAGACCATGGATCGGGAGACAGGAACCAATCTTCATGGTGCGGGTTCCGGCGCCCTTCCAATGCTCCAACATCGCCTCGTCGTAACCATCCTTCAGCAGGCGGGCCTTGCCCTGGTCGCCACTATAGGTGTCGCCCACTGCCATCATGCCCCTGGCGCTGTAGTCCCACGCATCTTCCCAGGACACGCGCACGAAAGAGTCCTGGCCACGGCTGTCGAACCGGTATTTCTTGCGGAGCGACGGATTATCCGAGAGGGAAGGGAACCCGGCATCGGCCCATTCCTTCCATCCCCTGCGAATGACCGGTCCCTTGAGCCGGTAGGGGCCGTACACCCGGCGCTGGAAGGTATACCCCTTGGGGCAGCCACGCGGATTCCAATGATCGGTCGCCTTGTTTCCATAGAGATCGCCGATACGGCCATGATCGTAATTCTGCTCGGCCCGTACCATCACGCCGTTCCTCACAAAAGCACGCATACGGCACATGTGGGTGTCATTTGGCGCACAGATCCACGTGAAGGTCCGATCATAGTGATACTGATCGAGGTAGACCTTCTCCCATCCCCGCTCCGGATAGTGTTCGAGAGGATTCTCGATATCCTGGATAGAGGTCAGTCCGCCAAGGACATCGATGGGTGATGCCAGCACGGCGGAACCCGCCCCGAGCAGTTGAAGGAAGCTACGACGCGAGACCGCTGACTTGTCTTCCGCCAGGTGGTCGTTGAGGGGCCGTTTTGAATCTCGTGAGTTGTCTTGCATATTCTTATTCCTCGATTCCCGACGTGATCATCCTTCAATTCTGAGCTTGTGCCAGATCGTCACTGATTTCTGGCCGTTACGATCTCCCGCAGCGCCGTCCCACAGCGCCAGTGCAATCGAAATCGTGTCTCCGGGAGTGGCTCCGGCGCCATCCTTCAGGTCGCTCACAAACACGACCGACCAGCGGCCTTTCTCCCAGTGCGCCTCGCCGGTGATGGTCTGCGCGGCGGCGCCACGGGTGGTCAGCGTGCCAAAGCCCGCTGCGCCAAGACTCTCCACCGGAGATACGGGGCATGTCTGAGACACGGGGTTCCCCGCATGCTCACCGGTATGGAACGGCGGCCCATCCGGGGCGCCAAAATTATGAGGCTCGCGCGGCATGTTGGGGTGCGCATCCGCGACCGTACCGCGACCGCGAGCCATATCTTTCGTCAAAGCGGCCTTCCAGTACCAGATGCTCACTTCGTCATCCTTGGCCCCCATGGCAAAGAACGGGGGGTCATCGCTGGACGAGAGTTGGACTGCCGAGCCATCCGTGAATCCGTGCTGGGCAAGCATGGAGTCATCGCGGGTTGCATCGCTCCATGACAGGCGTATGGCCAGCTTCGTGCCATCATGCGCGGCCTGCAGCTCACACCCTTCGATACGGTCGTGACGCCACCACAGTGGCATGACCGGAACAAACGTAGACGCATAGTTGCTCCAGTCCGGGTGACTGGGGTTCGGATTAATCACGCCCTCGGCGCGCGCCGCTACGAAGATCTTCTGCTTCTGGAGCACCCGCTCCTGTGCGCCCGGCTTGACAAACTGCTGCACGTAGTGAGTCACCGCCCAGAGCTGGTCGTCAGTGTAGTCGGTTCCAGGCATTGGCGTGCCGGGCATGCCGCGCCTGATGCGTCGGGCCAGGTCAACGCCTCCGCTGCCCCCTTTGAAGATGCCCTGCGTAAAGTCGCGCGAGAAGATCGCGCGCCCCTCGTCATTCTTCATGTCGAGCTTGTTCTTGCCGCGCCCATCCGCGTCATGACAGTTCGCGCAGTTGGCTGTATACAGATCCTTGCCCACGGCGAGCTGCTTCGGCGTGGGCTTGGGTTCCGGGGAGATCTTGACGACCGGACCCGCCTCAAACACATCGTGGGCGATCTCAAGCGCCTCCTTGCGTGTCATGCGATCATCGTCAGCCAGCAGGTCGGCGACCTTGCCCTCAACGGCAAGATGCCTCACCGTTGCCGCAAGCGTCTCCAGGTCGCGGTCCTCGAAATGTCCCCAGGAAGGCATCGACGATCCCGCCATGCCCATCCGCAACGTGTCGACGATATCGGCGTCCGATGGGAGCCCGGACTCTGTCGATGTCAGCCGGAAGCTGCCACCACTGAAATCTCTCGGCTTCGGTGACAGCAGGTATTCGGCCTCGCCATCGCCCTGCCCCGTCTCCCCGTGGCAGGAGGCGCAATGCTTGTCGTATAGCTCCATGCCCTGCTTCAGGGCGCGATCTGAGAGTTCCGCCGCCATCAGGAGCGACCCAGTCGTGAACACCAAACACCATGTCAGAAGAAATGTTTTTATCTGCATCTTGTTGAATATCTCCTCTACCTTTTTCCTCGGCATTACATGGGCCGCACATCGGTGTCCGCGCGGCGAGCCGGCGATCTTGCTACCACTGAGTGGTACCAACGAAGATTGCGGGAGGCTAGACCGTCCATCAGCCCCGGTCAAGAAAGAACTGGCAGAACGCGAGTATCAGACTGCGCCGGTAAGCATGCCGCCGGTGGTGATGGCGTCTTGATGCCGTAGTGTGACGCTGTTCTCAAGGTGTTCCACAACGGCGGCCAGGCGGTCGTCATCACGCCCGAGATCGAGTGTGACGCGCATAGTTCCTTCAGGCGCCACGTCATCTTCACTACGTCTGAGCCAGACTTTGTCGAGGAAAGGGGTATGTTTGCGGCCCTCTACCAGGACCAGGTCGTAGTGTCGGCAGAGATTGGCCAGCACCTGTTCCAGCTCCGCATCCCCATTGCCATGGAGTCGAACGAAGCTCTGTTCGGGCCCCTGCAACACGACATCGGCTCCGGCCTGGTAGATGCGGTCGGAATCCTTGCCCGGGGTGTCGATGTTGAGGCCGTGTACATCGTGTTTCAGCACGGCAACCTTGAGCCCTCGGCGGGTCAGTTCAGGAATGAGCTGAAGAAGCAATGTGGTTTTGCCCGCGTTGCTGTAGCCGCAAATGGCCAGGGCGGGGGATGGCAGTGAGTTGGAATGGTTAGCGTCCACAGTCAGAGGGATCTCCCTTCATCTTCTTGATTCCGTGTCCCAGTGCCGGCATAACCGCATCAATGCTCTCGGAGGCTGCACGTTCGGACCCGGGGGTCGACATGATCAGCGTCTGCTGGCAGATACCGGAAGCGGAGCGTGACAGCATGGCGCGCGGGGTCTTGGTCATTGAGGCCGTACGCATGGCCTCGTCCAGCCCCGGGGTCAACCGATCCACGACCGACCTCACGGCTTCGGGTGTAACGTCGCGCGGCGAGAAGCCGGTGCCGCCCACGGCAACCACGAGATCGATCGAGTGCCCATCGGCATAGTGTTTCATGCGGGCCGCAATCTGCTCCTGCTCATCGGGAATCACCTCCAGCTGGTAGAGGTGCGCCCCCAGCCCGGCCTCCAGGCGCCTGGCCACGGCCGGCCCGGCGGTATCCTCGGCCTCCCCGCGCGAACAGCGGTCGCTGATGGTGAGCACGACCACCTGCAAGGTGTCGCGCGGGACACACTCCATGATTTCAACCGCGTCGCCTTCCTTGATCTCGCCGCCGGTGAGCACGCGCGCGAAGACGCCGAGGCGGGGCATGATGCAGTCGCCGGTCTGATGGTAGATCGCGCAGTGGGCGTGGCAGGTCTTGCCGAGCTGGGAGACCGACAATTCCACCCCGTTCCCGATCCTCAGGCGGCTGCCCAGTCCGAGAGGATAGAGGTCGATTCCCGACACCACCAGGTTCTCAGCAAAATCGCCTGCCTTCAGGTCGGGAAGTCCCTTGGCTTTCATATCGTCAACATCGCCTGCCGCCAACAGGCTGACCTGGCGATGCCAGTCGCCCGCATGGGCATCCCCCTCAAAGCCCTGTTGGGCCACCAGGCGTGCCTGCTCCACGGGTGTCTTGCGCTCGCCCTTCCTGGCGCTGAGGCAAATGGCGTCAATCCTGCCTTTGTCCTGGCTTGTCATCAGTTGTTCCTCCCGGATTCGGCCTGCCAGCTGCCTGATTTGCCGCCGGTCTTCTCCAGCAGCCGCACAGACCTGATCTCGATGCCCTTGCCTGCCGATTTACACATATCATAGACGGTCAGCGCCGCCACCGAAACGGCTGTTAGCGCTTCCATCTCCACCCCCGTGGTGCCGGTGCATCGCACGCAGCTTTCGATCCGAAGCAGGTCGCCCTCCCATTCCGCATCAATCGAAATATGGTCCAGCAACAGCGGATGGCACATCGGAACCAGGCTGGAGGTCTGTTTCGCGGCCATGATGCCGGCGATGCGAGCGGTGTCCACCACGTTACCTTTGGCGATTGCGCCGGTGGCACGCAGTTGTTCGGCAATCTGCCGCCCGAGGTCAATGTATGCTTCGGCCCGGGCGGTGCGGTTTGTGGGTGTTTTTTCTCCCACGTCCACCATGCGGGCCTGGCCGCTCTCGGAAAGATGGGCAAAGTCAGTTGTGCTCATGAATCATGCTCCTTACTTGATGAAACGGCAACGGGTGAGGCGAAGAGTCCAGGTGAAGACGTCGGCCAAGCCGATCCAGAAGTGTGCCGCCCACCAGCCCGATGAGGAAGCCATAGGGCAGACCTGCCGCGGCAAGGCCCACCAGCAGGGCCAGGGGGAACCCAATGCGATCGAAACGGATTCTGCTCATCCACCTATCCTTGCCATGGAAGCCGGTGCCTCGAAAACGTGGTCCTCCCGCTTGTGCCCCATCGCCTCCTGCACGGCCAGGGCCAGGGCCTCTTCCCGACCGACAGCATCTTCCGCCAACAGGGGGCGAACCTGTACGCGCTTCTGACGGGCCAGGCAGCCGACCAGGTAGCCATCCGAAGTGAGGCGCAGGCGTCGGCAGTCCGAGCAGAAAGGGTGGCTGGTTGGTGTGATGACACCAAAACGCCCACGGCCGTGAGACGGGGACTCAGCGTCATGCAGCCGACTCGTGGAACCGGGGCGCGGGGCATGAGGCCGAATGGTGAACTCGGGGCTCAGGGCGCTGCATATCTCGGTGCAAGAGACGTAGTGGCGGTCGAACTCATGGCGGTCCATGCCGGCCGGCATCAGCTCGAGAAAGCGCAGCTCGCATCCCTCGGAAAGCGCAAACGCGAGCATAGACTTCACCTCGCTGTCGTTGACCCCTCGCATGACGACCATGTTGAGCTTCACCGGCGTCAGCCCATGCCGCACGGCCGCACGAATACCATCAATCGTCCGTTGCAGTTCACCGCCGCGTGTCAGTCGGTGGAAGGTGTCGGAGTGGAGTGAGTCCAGGCTGATGTTGACACGATGCAGGCCGGCCTCTTTCAGTCGTTCGGCCCTGCTTTCAAGCACCTGCGCGTTGGTAGTGAGGGCCAGGTCAGGGATCTGCATCCGACTCAGCATACTCACCAGCGTCTCGATGTTCGCTCGCACCAGTGGGTCGCCGCCGGTGATGCGGACCTTCGTCAGGTTGAAATGCCCTTTCAGAAAAGCGACCAGGCGCTCAATCTCCTCGTAGCGCAAGATGTCGGAGTGGGCGCACGGCTCAACACCCTCTTCCGGCATACAGTAGAGGCAGCGTAACTGGCAGCGATCCGTCACGGAGACGCGGAGCGACAGCTTGTCCGTTGATGCGCACGCAATCAAGCGACTGGCCTCCAGGGGTAGAAGTCGACGGTCTCCCCGGCTTCGATCCGGGGCACATCCGCGGGGATTGTCACAGTGCCATCCGCTTCAGCACCGGCCACCAGGTCGGCCGAACCGCTGTACTCGACCGGCATGGCTACCGGTCCATCGGGCGGCCATGTCAGTGCCGCCAGCTTATGCCGCAGCCGGCCGGTCTTGCCGCCGATTGCCTTGCCGAGCGTGACGCTGAAGCAGGTGCGGCAACACGCGGGCGCCCAGCCGGACAGGCGCCGCAGCGCGGGCAGTATGAATTCCTGGAGTCCCACCATGGAGCTGAGTGGGTTGCCGGGAAGGCCGTAGAGGATCTTGCCCGCGTCAGTGGTGGCAAAGAGCTGGGGCTTGCCGGGCTTGATCGCAACCCCGTGAAAATGGATTCTGCCCCCGAGGCGTTCGATGGTCTTGGGCACCAGGTCGTACTTTCCTACCGACACGCCGCCGGTCAGTACCAGGCAGTCGCAGTCGGCAAGCATTTCCTGCATGGCGGCGAGGATCATCTCTTCATCATCTTCCACCGCCCGGCAACACACCACGTCGAACCCGGAACCACGCAACCCCGACACCAGCATGGGGCCGTTCGAATTCCGCAACTGGTGAACGCCGACCGCATCCGAGACGTCCAGCAGCTCGGCCCCCGTCGAGAGGATCGATACGCGCGGTCGGTCGTAGACGGTTGGTCGGTCCACCCCGACCGCCGCACACACACCTACTTCGGCCGCCCCCAGCAGGGCGCCGGCTTCAAGCAGAACGGCGCCGCGTTGGGCGTTTTCCCCCTGGCGAAAGATATGCTGCCCGGGGCGGGGCGCTCGCATGAATCTGACCTGCTTTTCTCCAACCGGTTCGGTATCTTCCACCATGATCACGGTGTCGGTATCGGCGGGAACATTGGCGCCTGTGTAGATAGCCACACATTCGCCCGGGCCGACTGAGGGCGTTGCGTCCGAACCTGCTGCGACTTCACCCACCATGGTCAGTACGGCAGGACACTCGCGCAGATCATCCGCACGCACCGCGTAGCCGTCCATAGCGGCTCGATCGGCGGGGGGTACATCACGGTCGGCAACAACTGGATCTGCCAGGATGTAGCCGGTGGCGGAGTCGAGGGCAACGGGTTGTGCGGCAAGCGGTGCGGTATGTGCAACCACACGCTCCCACGCCTCGAGTGGCGTTATCATAGGGGTCTCCTTTCCAATGGTGATCCGGCATGCTCAGTGCATACCAGCCCCGGGAGGCGCAGACGTTTCCGTTTCGAGCCCTTACCGGCCGGACAGCCATAGCTATTGACCCTTAGGCCGCCCGGCTCGGAGACAATGTCAACCCCGCGTATGTGTCATGGAGACGGGGCACTTATCAAGACAAATCGGACGACGGCCGGTCAGCTTCGGTTGTTGTGCGGGGGCCGACGTCAGCGGCGCGTGCTGTCGAACCGGTCGACGTAGGCACGGTATTCCGCCTCGGTGTTCAGGTTCGGCGGGGCCGAGACGGCGTCCACGTCCAGGTAGCATGTGCGCGCCTTTTCGAAGATACTTCGCACATGACGCCGGCCTTCGGCGAGACTATCGTTCATAAGGGGTAGAGCACTGCGGCTATAGACGGCAAAGAGCGGTTCGAGGCGGGGTCCATCACCCCCCCGCGGGCTGCTGCGCGGGACAACGGCATCGTACTGTTCGGCGTCGTTCAGCATCCGATGGGCCAGGTTGATGTCTATATCCGGGATATCACATGCCACCACAAAGACCCGGTCGTGGGAGGCGGCCTCGAGCGCTGAGGCTATGCCCATCAGTGGTCCTTGATTGGCCTGCCGGTCGGCGACGGTTTTCAGTCCCAGGAATGCGTGCCGGGTATCGTTGGAACTGAGCAGAATCTCGTCGAAGTGCCCCTGGAGCTGCTCATGTACCCGCTGGATAAGCGGCTGGCCATTGATCTCCAGCAGGCTCTTGTCGCGTCCCATACGTGAGCTCTGGCCACCCGCCAGGATAACGGCGGTGGCCTTGCGGCGCAGTGTCCATGTGTCATGCCGGGTTGAAATTCGCTCCAGCTCCAGATCGAAGCGCTCGCCATCCGAACCCACCGCGATGTCGGCCAGGTGTGCCACGGCGCGCGCGGTTGGCTTGCAGGTGCGGGTGCGTTTGTCCTTCACCATCAGGAATAGGCCCGGCTTCACGGCGTGGCGAATGCTGTTTGATTCGCAGATCAATGGGATGTGCGGGTCAATCTGTTCGTAGAGGGCGTCGAGGCCCTCCCGCATGTGTGCCACGTGGACACGCAACCAGAAGACGGGGAAAGCGCCGGCCAACAGCAGGCGGGACGTGTCCTTGACGCCGTCCCGGTTGGTTTCCTTCATGAGGTCGTAGGCGCCATCCACCGATGTACAGGCCCCGCATCCTTCGCCCCCACGCGGGCACCGTCCCCCTGCCTCGCGGATCACCGTGATCTTGGCGGCTGCGACCGGTTGCGTGGGCCTGGTGCGGCGGATCAGTGTACAGGCCAGTTCGGTTTTTCCGATGTTGCGGCCGGTCGACCCGATCAGCAGCATGTTGGGTGCATTTCGCATTGTTGTTCCATTTCGTGAGGGCTTGCCACGCTACCGTGGCTGGGCTAGTGTCCTCGCCGAAGCCATTGGGAACCTGCATAACGACATGCCGGAATGCAAGCCAAATGGGTGTCGGGAGTTTGAATGCGGAATTACCTGAAGCTGATCTTTCTCTGCGCTCTACTGTCTCTGCCCATCAGAGGATGGGCGGGCGAGATATTGCGGCTGGCCACGACCACCAGTACGTATGAAACGGGGCTGCTTGATCGCATCCTCCCGCCGTTTGAGCAGGCGCATGACTGCGAGGTGCACGTCATCTCGGTCGGCACTGGAAAAGCGATGCAGATTGCCCGGAATGGCGACGTGGATGTCATCCTGGTTCATGCCCGTGAGGCGGAAGATGCCTTCGTCGAGGCGGGGTATGGGGTTAACCGCCGTGACGTGATGTACAACGACTTTCTGCTGCTTGGACCGGTCGGCGATCCGGCCGGGGTTGGGGGGTTGAATGACGCCAAGCTTGCGCTGAAGCGAATAATGGCGAAGGGGAAGCTGTTCGTTTCTCGCGGTGACGATTCAGGCACGCACCAGAAGGAGCGCCGGCTCTGGAAAAAAGCGAAACGAGAGCCCACGGGCGCCTGGTACCTTGAGGCAGGGCAGGGCATGAGTGCCACGCTCAGGATGGCCGACGAGAAGAACGGGTACGTGATGGTGGATCGGGCTACCTATCTGCTTAACCGGGATAAGATCCGGCTGAAACCGGTCGTTGAAGGCGATCCGGACCTTTTCAACCCCTACGGCATCATCCCCGTCAGTCCCTACAGGTATGCGCATGTGAAGTATGAACTCGCGATGGCGCTGGTCGCCTGGATGACCAGTCCGGAGTGCCAGCGGTTGATAGCGGCCTATGATTGGAAGGGGACCCCTCTCTTTCATCCGTCTGCCGCCGGAGGCAACAACTGATGGACTACATCTGGCAGGGCCTACGTGACAGCTTGCGGATCATCGGGAGCCTTGAACCCGAGTTCCTTGGAACGGTTGCGATCTCGCTCAAGGTATCGTTCATCTCAACCGCGCTGGCCACTGTCCTGGGGGTTCCTTTCGGCATGTGGATTGCCGAGAAGCGCTCCCCGGGCGCTCGTGCGATCATTACGATTCTGAACACGCTGATGTCACTGCCCACGGTTGTGGTTGGTCTGATGGTCTACTCCTTCCTGTCGCGCCGGGGGCCGCTTGGGGAATGGGGTCTGCTCTATACCCAGACGGCCATGGTGATCGGCCAGTTCATCCTGGCCTTTCCTATCGTTGCCGGTCTGTCCGTGAGCGCGGTTGCTGGTCTCGACAAGCGTATCCGCACGACGGCCGTATCGCTCGGAGCCGACACGACCCAGAGCTTCCGGATGTACCTTCGCGAGGCGCGCTACGGGGTCATGGCGGCCGTCGTGGCGGGATTCGGTCGCGTATTCGCCGAGGTGGGTGTCTCCATGATGCTGGGCGGTAACATCCGTGGCTACACGCGCAATATCACCACGGCAATGGCACTCGAGACCAGCAAAGGTGAATTCGCATTCGGAATAGCGTTGGGGGTGGTGCTCCTGACCGTGGCGCTGGCCGTTAACATTCTTTTCGGCCTCTTCCGGGAGCGAAGCAGATGACCGCGTATCACTTGGAACAGGTTGAGGGACGGTGGGGCGACTTCGTCCTGCGCGCTGATGAGCTTCAGATCGAGCGAGGCAAGGTCTACGCGGTGACCGGTCCCAACGGCTGCGGCAAGACCAGCCTGTTGCAGGTGCTGTCGCTGCTGGATCGGCCGGTTGACGGGCGGGTCAGGTTCGGTAATGAGGCGGTCAGCTATGACGATCGGGGCGCATGGCTGGGTCAGCGCCGCCGCATGGCCTACCTGATGCAGCATCCCTACCTGTTCAACATGGATGTCCGTGACAACATAGCCTATGGGCTTCGTCTGAGGCATGCGCCGGCGGGCGAGGTCCGACGCCGTGTGCAGGAGGTGATGGAGCGACTGGCGCTGGAGCCGTTTGCCCGCCGCAATGCGCACACCCTTTCGGGAGGCGAAACGCAGCGGGTCGCGCTGGCGCGCACGCTCGTGCTCGCCGCCGATGTCATGTTGCTCGATGAATTTACAGCCGGCATTGACCAGCAGTATGTGGAAATGGTTGAGGCGTATGTTCGTGAACTGAACGACACGCGTGGCACCACGGTAGTCTTCTCGACGCACTCTGCCAGCCAGGCCGAGCGCATGGCGGATCACTCCCTGACGATCTGCGATGGCCTTGTCAGGGCATGTGACGCAGGGAGCCGGCGTTGAGGACGTTGGTGTAGCCGGCTTGCTCCAGGGTGCGCTTGGCGGAGGCGGAGCGGGCACCGGAGTGGCAATAGAGGATGATCGGCCTGCTCTTGTCGGAGTCGAGTTTGTCGAGCTGCGTAGCCAACGTGCTCAGCGGGAGGTTGATCGCGCCTTCGTAATGGCCGCCCGAAAACTCGGCCGGAGTGCGCACGTCGACGACCAGGGCACCTTGCTCCAGCTTCGCTTGAATATCCCCCTTCGAGGCCCGTCCCATCAGCAGGTTCTTCAGCACCAGTACTGCTCCCACCGCAATGATGATCCAGATCCAGTTCTTCATGACGGGAGGGAGGATTGCCGATTAGGTTGGTGAGGTCAAGAGTCGAGGCGCGCAGGTCGGGCCAAGGGCGTCTGTGGTCTATGCTCTGTTCCCGGCGATTCTCGCCGGGCTATGATGTGGCACCCCGTTGGGGTGCTTCGACACGCCCCCAAAGGGGGCGAACATCATAGCCAGGGGTGAAACCCCTGGTGGGCTAAGATGCGTTTGCCAGGCACTCCTCGATCGCGGCCAGGAAGGGGTCGCGATCGCTCAGGGAAATGGTGCGGGTGGGGAGGCTCTTGCGGAAAGAGGCACCGTAGGACTTGGTCATGATGCGTCGGTCGGTCACGATCACCACGCCGCGGTCGCTGCGGTGGCGAATCAGGCGACCGAAGCCCTGGCGGAAGCGGATGACCGCATTGGGCAGTGAGTAGGTGCGAAACGGGTCGCCACCTTCGGCTGCGATCTTTTCGCAGCGTGCCACCTGGACAGGATCGGTGTATACCGCGAAGGGCAGGCGCGCGATGACGAGACAGGAGAGTGTTTCACCCACCACATCGACACCTTCCCAGAACGAATGTGTCCCCATGAGAACCGCTTCCATGTTCCGCTTGAAGAGCGACGTGATGTTCTCGCGCGACCCGGAGCTGCCCTGCGCCAGGACGGGGATCGCGTCGAACTCGAGGTCCTGCTCAAGCGCCTCGGTCGTTTCGCGCAGCATGCTGTAGCTGGTGAAGAGGACCATGCCGCGTCCGTGTGTGCGTCGGAACACCTGGGCCAGGAGGCCGCCCAGCTCGGCCGCATAGCTGCCGCCGGCTTCGCCGGGCTCGGGCAGGAACATCGGTACCAGTACCCGGCACTGCTGTTCGTAGTCGAATGGACTTCCGGCATTCAGTTCCATGCAGCGTTCGGGCGGAACGAGGTCGAGACCGAGCCGACTCTTGAAGAAGGCGAACGTGTTCTTCACGGTAAGTGTGGCTGAGGTGAGAACAACGGTCTCTTTCTGTGAATAGAATGCTTCGGCCAACTTGGCGCCCACGGTGATGGGAGCGCCCCAGGCGCGGGCGCTGTCGCGTCGCGAGCCGGTGCGTTCAACCCAGAAGACATAGCCTTCTTCCTGTGCTGAGAGCACGACGTGAAGGTCCTGCAGGAACTCTTTGAGGTTTATGGATGTGGCGACCAGCTCCTGGATCTGGTCCATGTGAAACGGCAGTTCATCGGCATCGACCTCGCGCAACACTTCGGCGAGGTTGTCGGCCTGTTCGGCCAGTCCGCGCAACTCTTCATCCATACCCGTGCGCGCTTCTTCGATGCCGCTCCATACGGCCGTCTCTTTGACTGCGGGCGTGATGCGCAGGGACCCCAGGTTGCGCGTGGGTTTCTCGAGCAGGTCGGTCATGGCTTCGAAAAGACGCGCCGCTGACGTCTGCAGCGCTTCGACCCGGGTGAACATCGACTCCGTCAGCTCCCTGGCCTTCTCGCGCTGTACTTCAGTGCCCTGGAACGAATCGGAATCGAGATGCGTGAGCATCGAGGGAAGGAAGCCTTTGCCGCGTCCGCGGCGGCGTCCGCGCCGCCGCAGAAGGCGGCGGGTGATGAAGCGGAGCTTGGTGGCGGAGAGTTCGATCGAGAAGTGGCGGGTGGCCGCTTCCTCGATGTTGTGGGCTTCATCGAAGACGATGTCCACGTAGGGGGGCAGCGCCGACGTGTTGATGTTGATCTCGGCGAAGACGAGCGAGTGGTTGGCCACGATGACGTCGGCCGCGTGCGACGTGGCGCGCGCCTTGCGCAGGAAGCACCGCCGGAAGTGCCGACAGCTCCGTCCGGGACACTCCTCGGCCGAGGAGGCCAGGCGGCCACGCAGGTCACGCGTGAAAGGCTGCTCGAGCACGGAGCTCTCGGCGAAGTCACCCGTCTCCGTTGCCGCCGCCCAGCCCAGGACATGCAGGATGTCGGACTGATCGTTGTCGTCCAGGTCCAGCTCCTGGTCGATCTCCTTGAGCAGGTAGACCAGCTTGCGAATGCAGAGGTAGTTCATGCGCCCTTTGATCAGGGCGGCGGCGAAGTCGATGTCGAGTGCTTCGCGCAGAAGCGGCAGATCCTTCTCGAAGAGCTGGGACTGCAGGTTCTTCGTGTTCGTGCTGACCACGACCGGAAGCTGGTTGGCTTTCGCGCGCATGATCGCGGGCACCAGGTAGGCCAGGCTCTTGCCGATACCGGTGCCGGCCTCGACGAGCAGGCAACCCGAGCGGTTGAAGGCATCACAGACGGCTGTCGACATCTCGACCTGTCCGGCACGGTGCTCGTAGCGTCCCATGTAAAGGGCAATGCTGCCATCGGGTCCAAGTGCAGACGCCACGGTGTCGCGTTCAATGGGGACGCGCTCGAGTTCATCGGGGCTGGGCCGGTTGCGAGGGAAGCGGCCTTCGGGAAAGATATCGGTCAATTCCGATGCATCAGGACCGCCGGGCTCGAACGGTGCATCACCCGCCTCGGCAAAAAAGGTGCGGATGGTATTCATCCTGCTGGCTGCCAGGAGCCGGTTGATCTCTGTCAGGATAGGGGTGGGAAGGTGTCGGGCGCGCTCGGCCAATGCGTTGCACATGGCCTGGTTCGCCTCGCTCTCTTCAACCGTTGCGGCAATCCCGAGATGCTCCTTCAGCGTATCCGGCTCATGGTTCTGCAGAACCGGAAAGCAGATACGGCTGAGCATGCGAATATCGTCTGACGTCAGTTGTCGCTCTTGGCTAGTTCTTGCCATAGGTCAAAGAATCCAACTGCAGCCACGAAGGCACGAAGGCACGAAGTGTTTCTGGGGGGGACAGGTTCTGTCTTAGCCGAGTGCCAACCTTTCATCCCCTTTGTGCCTTAGTGTCTTGGTGGTTGCCTTTCTTCTTCGCCGCCTTCCTACGAGAAGCGGCCTCGGGGTGACTCGTCGTCTTTCTTCCACCAGCGGGGTTCCTCGGTGGCGATGCGGACGATGGGTTTGCCGGTCATGTGGTTGCCCATGGCCTTGACGCCCTTGATCGCGACGTCTTTTGGTTCGAAGCACTGTTGGTGGACGCGCTGGCGCTTGGCCGGCTTGTACTTGACGAAGATCTGTTTGGGCGTGCCTTCCTGGAAGAGGTGTACGGTGGCCGGGTCCGCCGCATAGCGGTATTCGCGTTCGAGTATGGCGCCGCCGAAGGTGAAGCGCTTGAGGAAGACAAACAGGTCGTGGTGGTAGACGGCGGTGAACTCTTTGTCTCGATCGAACGTGGCGCAATAGAGCAGGGTCTTGTCTACAAACATCTTCTCGGGCGGCTTCACGACGCGGTAGCGGCCGTCCGACCATACCAGGATCAGCTTGTCGAAGCGTGAGCACTTGAGTAGCTCGTCGCCGGTGCTCGAGTGGCCCAGGTAGCCGGTTTCCTTGTTGTAGCAGATGGAGAACTCCTCGGCGGCCAGCTCCTTGACCTCGACCTGCTTGAAACTGGTCAACTCGGTCTTACGCGGGTACTGGTCGCCGTAGGTCTTGATCAGGTTCTTCAGGTAGCGGATCGTGTAGCGCCTGAGCTGCTTGAGGTCTTTCTCCACGGCGGCCAGTTCATCGACCAGCTTCTCGATCTCCTTGCGGTTGCGTTCGAGATCGAAGCGGGAGATTCGGCGAATCCGGATGCCGAGCAGCATCTCGACATCCTGATCGGTCAGGGCGCGGCGCAGGCGCTTGCGGTAGGGCTTGAAGCCGTCGACCACGGCCTTGCGCACGGCGTCGGCCGTTTTGCACTCTTCGATGTCCTTGTAGATGCGTTTCTCAACGAAGATCTCGACGAGGGTCTTGCCGTTGATCTCTTCGCCCAGCTCGTCGCGGCGATGCTCGAGCTCTGCCTTGAGCGTGGCTTCCAGCAGGCGGGCGTTCTCCTTGACAATCTGCGGGACGGTCATCTCGACCGGGCGGCCCTCGTGGATCACGACAATGCTGCTCGAAACGGTGGTCTCACAGCCGGTATAGGCGTAGAGCGCCTTGATAACCGCGTCCGGATCGGCGCCCGGTGAGAGTTTCATCTCGATCTCAACCTTCTCGGCGGTGAAGTCGCTGATCGATCGGATCGGGATGTTCTTCTTGCGGATGGCATCTTCGATGCTGGCGATGAGCGACTCGGTATTCGTCAGGGCCGGCAGCTCCGTGATGACGAGGCGACCGTTCTTGGTCGTCTTGATGCGGGCACGCACGCGCGCCGTACCGATGCCGTCTTTCATGGCGGAAGCATCCATGAGCCCGCCCTGCAGGAAGTCGGGATACAGCTCGAACTTCTCCCTGCGCAGGGCATGGATCTCCGCCTCAAGCAGTTCGGGGAAGTTGTGTGGCAGGATGCGCGTGGCGAGACCCACCGCGATACCGTCGGCGCCGAGCATCAGCAGAAGCGGCAGCTTGCAGGGGAAGAGGACCGGCTCCTTGTTGCGTCCGTCATAGCTGGGGACGTATTCGGTCAGCGCCTTGTGGAAAACCTCTTTGCGGGCCAGGTCCGTGAGACGGCATTCGATATAGCGCGGGGCAGCGGCATCGTTGCCGGTGAAGAGGTTGCCGAAGTTGCCCTGGCCTTCAATCAGGTAGCCGCCCTTGTTGACCAGTGTGACGAGCGCATCCCCGATCGAGGCATCGCCATGCGGGTGGTACTGCATCGTGTGGCCCACCACGTTGGCGACCTTGATGAAACGGCCGTCGTCCTTATCATGCAGTGCGTGCATGATGCGCCGCTGTACCGGCTTCAGTCCATCGGCCAGGGCGGGGATGGCGCGCTCACAGATCACGTAGGAGGCGTACTGCAGAAAGTTGTCATCCATCATGCGCCCGAGGGGTCCGGACGTGTGGGGATGGCCTTTTGTCTCTTTGCGCTTCTCTGGCTTCGAGGCCGCCTTCTTCTCAGGCGTAGCATCCCCGTCCAGCACCAGCTCCGCCTGATCCGCCGCCTCGTCTTCTACAGGCGCGGCCCTCTTGACTTTCTTTTTCACTGCTTTCTTCGCCATCGTCTAAACCGTGTCCTCTGTCGTCTAGTCTGCTGTCTCGCAGGCAGACCTGCACAATGCACAAGTCCTTGTCATTCCGAGCGAAGCGAGGAATCTCAGCATTCGGCTTGGGCGGAGATCCCTCGGCTTCGCTCGGGATGACACACACGTTGCGCAGATGTGATTGAGATACCTGACACCTCCCCCTATCCCGCCGCCACGTTCGGCACGAGGTTCTCCATAATGTACTGTCGGCGTTCCTGGGTGTTCTTGCCCATGTAGAACTCCATCACCTCGCTGACCGCGTTCTCGCCGCGGGTGGTGACCTTGGTCAGGCGCATGCCGGAGCCGATAAACTGTTTGAATTCGCCCGGAGAGATTTCACCGAGGCCTTTGAATCGTGTCACTTCGCTCGACTTGCCCAGCTTCTTCACTGCGGCATCACGCTCGCGCTCTGAGTAGCAGTAGATCGTCTCCTTCTTCGTGCGTACACGGAAAAGCGGGGTTTCGAGAATCTGTACGTGGCCCTGCTCGACCAGTGGCGCGAAGAAACGCAGGAAGAAGGTGACCATCAGGTTGCGGATATGGAGCCCGTCGACGTCGGCATCCGTCGCGAGAATCACCTTCTCATAGCGCAGCCGCTCGCATGAATCCTCGATGTCCAGGGAACGCATCAGGTTGTAGAGTTCGATATTCTTATAGAGCTCCTCGCGACCCAGTGTACAGACGTTGCGGGGTTTGCCCTTCAGCGTGAAAATGGCCTGGGTCTTGGCATCGCGACAACTCACAATCGAGCCGGCCGCGGATTGTCCCTCCGTAATAAAGATCTGGGATGCCTCGCCGCCCTTGACGTTGCGGTGCACCTTGCAGTCCTTGAGCTGGGGCACATGGATCGATACCGCCTTGGCCCGTTCGCGCGCGACCTTCTTGACCGTCTGCAACTCCTTGCGCAGCTTGGTGGTGTCTTCGATCTTCTTGAGCAGGGCGTCGGCCTTCTTGCGGTCGCGGTGCAGCAGGTCTTCAACCATCTTCTTGGTGCGCTGGACCAGGTCGGCGCGAATCTCCGTGTTGCCGAGCTTGTTCTTGGTCTGTGATTCAAAAATGGGTTCCTTGAGCCGGATCGCTACCGCGCCGACAAGGCCCTCGCGCACGTCGTCGCCCTCGAAGCGTTTCTTGGCGTATTCGTTGATGCCTTTGAGGAGTCCTTCACGGAAAGCGCTGAGGTGTGTGCCACCGTCGGTCGTGAACTGGCCGTTGACGAACGAGTAATACTCCTCGCTGAACCGGTTCGTGTGTGTGAAGGCGAACTCGAACGTCTTTTCGCGAAAGTGGAAAGGCGGGTAGATCTTCTCGTACTGGCACTCATCCTTGATCAGGTCCATGAGGCCGTTCTGCGAGATGAAGAGCTCGCCGTTGAACTTGATCTTGAGCTCAGGGTTCAAATAGGCGTAGAGCATCAGGCGCCGGCGCAGGTGTTCTTCATTGAAGGTGAAGTCGCCAAAGATCTCGGGATCGGGCGTGAACTCGACGTAGGTGCCGTTGAGCTCCTTGATCGAGCGGATTTTGCGCTCCTTGATCAGTTTCCCCTGTGTAAAGGAGGCCTCGACGCCTTTCGTGTCACGCACGCTGCGCACGAGGAAATGAGAGGAGAGGGCGTTGACGGCCTTGGTGCCGACACCATTGAGACCCACGCTGAACTGGAAGACGTCGTCGTTGTATTTCGCGCCCGTATTGATCCGTGAGACGCAGTCGATCACCTTGCCCAGCGGAATGCCGCGCCCGTAGTCGCGTACGGTAACGAGGTCGTTCTTGAGCGTGATCGTGATCCGGTTGCCGTGGCCCATGATGAACTCGTCGATGGCGTTATCGATGACCTCTTTGACGAGAATATAGATGCCGTCGTCGTAGTCGCTGCCATCGCCCGTACGGCCGATATACATGCCGGTACGCAGCCGGATATGCTCGAGCGAGGAGAGCGTCTTGATCTTGCTCTCGTCGTAAACAACCTGTTTCTTCTTTGCCATGAAACGCTGTCCTCAAGGCTCTTTCTAAACGGCGAAAACGCGCACTATATCAGGCCCGTGCAGGGGGCTCAAGTTTCTCGGTAGATAAGATCGCTGATGTTCGCGACGGGTGAGTAATAACCGGCCTCAATCATGTCGTGAAGTAGGGTGTCTCCATCCTCGGGCGAAAGCGTTCCGTCGCTGCAGCAGGCTGTGAGAATGCCTATGGTGCCGGTGACGGAAATGCTCCGCTCGGAGCAGCATTGCCGGGCGGTACGGTCATCCGTCACCACCACGCCGTTCAGTACGGCAGCATGGGCTATGCAGGAGGCCTCTCCCGGTGCCAGGATGCGCAGCAACTCGCGATAGGTCTGCCGTGCAGGAGCGGGGAGGGGAGTGGTGCGACCGATGCGACCTTCGTTCGCAGCCTTTTCGATTTCGCTCAAGGCGTAGTAGCCGGCGACCACGCCATCGGTGACCTCGTCGAGCACTTCCGGCGTAATCATGGCTCTCCGTCCATAGCGTGCTATGAGCAGCTCGAAGTGTCCGGCCAGCGCGAAGTTGCTGAGTGTGACCGTATCGAAAAGGTAGCTGGGTGCTGGCTCACGCATTGGCGGCGTCCGTTTCGCCGTATGCGCTCCGCTCCGCAATGCCGTGCTCTTTCAGCCATCCTCGTAATTCGAGTGCGTGCATTCCCAGCACGCGCGCAAGTTTGCCGAGGCTGATGTAGCCGCCCTGATACGCCGCGAGGGCCTGTTGCTGGCGCAGCGGCAGATCTTCGAGTGAGGTCTGGTAGCACGCCGAGATGGCCTCCCTGACCAACTGCCCTTTGCTCTTGCCCTGGTCATAGGCCAGCTTCCTAAGCTTCCCATCCGTGTCGCTATCGAGCTTCACATGCAGTGTCGCGTCCTGGGGCATACTGATCTCCATATCTCATGGTGGTACAAGATCTGATACATATATACATAAATATGGTGATAACGTCAAGCGCTCCGCCTGTCGGCGTTAGCGGATCCACTTCTCAACGACTTTGCCATCCTCCCAGATGATGAGGGGGGTGTTCGTGGCCTTCGCGATGCGCCGTGCGGCCTTGGCGGCGCGGCGCAGGGCGGGTTCCACGCCGCGGATGTCGGGGTCTTTGACTCGGCGTCGCTTGCTCATGGTTCCTTCTCCTCAATCAGAACGGGGTGTGGTCCCGAGCTGTCATAGTGGGCCCAGGCGTCGACCAGTGGCTTGTAGACGCGTTCGAAGTTCTCCTGTCCCGACGTGAAGCGTCGTCGCACCGTCGGCTCCGGTATCGCATGCCCTCCCTGTCGTACGCGGATTGCGACACGGGCCAGCGCGAGGTCGACGCTGGGGAGCGCGAGAAAAATGAGCTTCACGGCATAGCCTTGTTGGCGCCATCTCGGAATCAGGCGTGCATAGCGTCTGCCGCTAAGTGTGGTCTCAATGGCGACGTTGCGGCGATGGGATAGGTGGTCGTCCAGTTCTCGTAACATGACTTTGCCGGCCTTGAGTGCGGCCAGTTCGGGCGAGAAAGGGGAGAGCCCGTGTGCGATGTAGTCGGCATTGATGAAGATATGACATCCGGCCTCACGCGGCAGGTACTCACGGGCGAATGTCGTCTTGCCGGCACCGTTGGGCCCCGCGATGATCAGAAGCTTGAGGGCTGATGCTGTATAGGTGCCGGGCGGCTCGGCCACCTTCAGTGGTTCGCCTATGTGCGCCGGCGCGTACCCCATGTAGACGTCCGCCGGCAGGGGGGTGCTGTCGAAGCGAACGATGGCCGCAATGGCTTCGTAGTGCGGGTGTGATTGGTTGACTTGGAGCAGGCGTAGGTTGGCTGTGCGTTGGCTCACAACAAAGCCGCTCTCTTCAAGCGCATTCAAGCCGCGCTGGAACACCCCGGGCGCCTTGCCCAGGACCCGCCCGAGCTCTGACATCGTAAGGGACCTGCCGGGCTCCTCTGTCAGAACCTGGAGGATGGCGAGCTGGTTCGCTGTAAACAGATTATGCGCCATGCATAAGAACCTATGCGGAAAGCATAGGCGCGTCAAGCAATACGTGAGAGGCGGCATGTGCTTGCTGGGCTTCGTGGGTCAACGTATAGTGCCTGTTCCATGACTGCAGGAGGGGAGAAGACTGTGTCGAGAAGGGCACGTGTTGTCGAGCGCGCACTGAGTGCGGTCGTGCGCGGGGAGGTCTATATCGACGACGTACACCGTGGCATCTACGCCACGGATGCCAGCCACTACCAGGTGATGCCTGCCTGCGTGGTGGTGCCGCGGGATGAGGCGGATTGCATGGCGGCGGTGAAGACCGCAGCGGAGTTTGGGCTGCCGATCACGCCGCGTGGTGGGGCGACGGCTCTTTCGGGACAGACGTTCGGGTCGGGTGTGGTGGTCGATGTCTCGAAGTACATGGACCAGGTGCTTGAGCTGAACGTGGAGGAGCGCTGGGCGAGGGTGCAGCCGGGACTGGTGGCGGATGTCTTCAACGCCTCGCTGGCGGAGCACGGGCTCTTCTTTGCGCCCGATCCGGCCACGGGCAATCGCGCTACGATCGGTGGCATGATCGGGAACAACTCCTCTGGCATGCGCTCGGTGGTGCACGGCAAAACGATCGATCACGTCATCTCCTGCAAGGTTGCCCTTGCCGACGGCACGGTCATGGAACTGGACGCCGCTGACGCCGCCACCTGGCAGAAACGCTCCGAGGGCGATTCCCGCGAGGCCGGGCTCTACCGGGGCGTGAAGGACCTGATTGACACCAATCGCGCCGAGGTCCTCGCGCGCTATCCCAAGGTGATGCGTCGCGTATCGGGCTATAACCTGGACGAGTTTGTCGACGGGGCAGGCTATACTGGCTCCATCGGCGGGCGCAACCTGGAGGGGCATCGCACCTGGAATCTCTCCAACCTGGTGGTCGGCAGTGAAGGCACACTGGCATTTGTGCTGGAGGCATGTGTGCGCCTGACTCCGCTGCCCGGAGCACGCGGTCTCTGCGTGGTACACTTCAAAGACGAGATCGACTCGTTACGCCACATCCCTGCCATTCTGGAGCATGGGCCCAGCGCGATTGAGCTTCTTGACGACGTTGTGATTAGTGAAGCACTGGTCAATCCCTCCACGCGCGACATGACCGGGTTCATCGAAGGCCACCCGAAAGCCGTCCTGATCTGTGAGATGTCGGGTACCGCTGCGGACGACGTGGCTCGACAGATGGATGCGTTGGTTCGTGATCTGAAAGAGAGGGGCATCGGGTACGCTTGGCCCGAACAGACCGATCCAGCCACCATGGCCAACGTGTGGGCGGTACGCAAGCTTGGGCTGGGGCTGATCAGCAACGTGAAGGGGCCGGTCAAAGGGCAGGCGGTGATCGAAGATGCCTGCATCCCCGTTGAGCATCTCGCCGAGTACACCAAGCGTCTGCAGCAGGTCTGCAGTGAGTTGGAAGTACGGTCGAGTGTGTACGCACATGCCAGCGTGGGCGTCCTTCATTTCCGGCCGATGCTCGATCTGCACCTGCCGGAGCATCGCGAGAAGATGGTGGCGATCGCCAACAGTGCGTTCGACATGGTGGTTGAGTATGGTGGCATCTTCGCCGGGGAACACGGGGACGGCATCGTGCGCGGCGGATTCATCCCGCGCTTCTTCGGTCCCCGGCTCTACGAAGCCTTCCGCGAGCTGAAGCGGCTGTTCGATCCGGATAACCTGATGAACCCGGGCAAGGTCATCGACGTGCCCCCCATGACCAGTCTTCTGCGGTACGGGGACCAGTATCACGACGCGGATGCGGCAACGCTCTTTCACTATCGTGAGCAGGGCGGATTTCAGTTGGCCGTTGAGCAGTGCAATGGGGTAGGGGCCTGCCGCAAGGTCGATGACGGCACGATGTGTCCCAGCTTCATGGCCACGCGCGACGAGTCGGCCTCCACGCGCGGGCGGGCCAATGCGCTGCGCCTGGCGATGTCCGGTCAGCTCGGCAAGGACGCGCTGGGCAGCGACGAGATCAAGGCGGTGCTGGATCTCTGCCTGGCCTGCAAGGCCTGCAAATCGGAGTGTCCCAATTCGGTCGACATGGCGCGTCTCAAGAGCGACGTCCTGCAGATGCATCACGATGCCCACGGGGTGCCGTTGGGCTACCGGATGGTCGGCGGCATGCCGGGCATGGCGCGTGTGCTGGCCGGCCCGCTGGCGCCGCTGGTCAACGCGGTGTCGCGTCTACCTCTGTATGGGTGGTTCATGGAGAAGGTTGCCGGGATGGACCGGCGCCGGCCGCAGCCGCCGTTCGCCGTACGGCCGCTGGCCTCACTCCTGAAGGCACGCCCGAAGAGGGACTGTTGCCGAGAAGGAGATCCCTCGACTTCGCTCGGGATGACAGTCTCGAAATCACCGAGTTCTCCGGGGAACTGTCATGCTGAGCTTGCCGAAGCATCTCCTTTGAGCAACACCGACAGCTTGACCAAAACGCCGTCGAGGACCCATTCCACGCGTGTGGTACTCTTCGACGACACCTACGCCAACTACCTCGAGCCGCGGGTCGGACTCTCCGCGGTCGAGCTGCTGGAGGGCTGCGGCTACGAGGTGATCCTTGCCCGTGCCGGCTGCTGTCAGCGCCCGCGTCTCTCCAAGGGACTGGTGCGTACGGCGAAGAAGCACGGGACGAAGACGATGGAGAAGCTGGATGTCTTTGCTCGCGAAGGATTGCCCATCATCTGTCTGGAGCCCTCGTGTGCATCGGCGCTCAAGGATGATCTTCCGGATCTCATCGACGACGTCGAGTTGGGAGCGCGCGTGGCGGGCCGCATCGTTATGATTGACGCATTCCTTGAAGCCGAGGTGTTGGCCGGCAACATACCTCCACTTGCCTTCGAGCCTGGTGACTATGCCCTGCACGGGCACTGCCACCAGAAGTCGGTCTTCGGCACGGCCGCGATTCACAGTCATTTCGGCCGCACAGATGATGCTACCTGTGAAGAGGTCGATTCCGGCTGCTGCGGCATGGCCGGCTCGTTCGGCTACGAACACTATGATCTCTCGGTGCAGGTCGGCGAAGAACGGCTCTTCCCCGCCGTGCGCAAGGCTGTCGCCGAAGGCAAGACAATCCTCGCCTGCGGCATCAGTTGTCGTCACCAACTGCACGATGCGCTGGGCGTGGGTGCCCGCCATTGGGTAGAGGTGGTTCGGCCCGGGCAGGAGCGACGCTAGCGCATCATCAGAAGGCTTAGTGCCATGACAAGCATCCCGGCCACGAGGCCGAGCAGGCTATCGTGTCCCTTCCCGTAGGCCCGGCTGGTGGGGAGCAGTTCGTCGAGACTGATGTAGACCATGATGCCGGCAACGCCGCCGAAAAGCACACCCATGATCTGCGGAGGGATGGCACCGGAGGGGCCGCCTGCAACGACGCGGATCAGAACATAGGCGATGGCCGCGCCTATAGGCTCCGCAATGCCGCTGAGCAGGGAGTAGATAAAAGCTTTGCGCCTGTCGCCGGTCGCGTAGAAGATCGGAACCGAAACACTGATGCCTTCGGGTATATTGTGCAGAGCGATGGCGATGGCGATCGGGATGCCAAGCGCAGGATCTTCCAGTGCGGCCAGAAAGGTTGCCAGCCCTTCCGGAAGGTTGTGGATGGCGATGGCCAGCGCCGTGAACAACCCCATGCGCATGAGCTTGGGGTTGTGGTGACGAATCGCCCCGACGCAGCATGCGTCGTGTTGGTGTTCGGGGGAGGGGATTGGCGCCGTGGGGTCGTGCAGCGGTGCGCTCTCGGCTTCGGAGTGGACCTCGTGCGGATTCTCCGCATGGGGGATGAGAGCGTCGATGATGCCGATGATCGCCATGCCGCCGAAGAAGGCGAGTACATTGACCCAGTGACCGAGAGGATCTCCGTAGAATTCTACCAGCGAGCCAGCCCCCTTGAAGAAGATCTCTACAAAAGAGACATAGAGCATGACACCGGCCGAGAAGCCTGTGGCGACAGAGAGAAACCGGTAGTTTGTCCTCTTGGCGAGAAACGCAATGGCGCTACCGATACCCGTAGCCATGCCCGCGAACAGTGTAAGTCCAAATGCAAACCAGATGTTGTTCACCGTGGTGCCTCCATATCGGGAGAGTACGCCCTCAGCCCTCAAGATGGCAAGTCGATCCGCCAAGCTGCTTGACGCTGCATAGCATGACCTGTTTGAATGCTGCCATGAGGCTGTCTCTCTATCTGTCTGTTGTTCTGTTGGCTCTTCCGCATACGCTACAGGCGGAGTCGCGCACGTTTACGCTGCAGGATTGTGTCGCGTACGGACTTAAGCACAGTCTCGCGTTGCGCAATGCGGCGATTGATGAGGCGGTGGTGCGGAATCGTGCTGAGGCGGTGGATGGTGCGTATGATCCACGCCTGCATGGCCAGGTGAGTTACACCGACTCCGAAGCGCGCGATACGGCGAGCTTCTTTCTCAAGGACCGTCAGCTCACGACTGCCGAGTTCGCGCTCGGCAAGGCGTTTCGCTCGGGCACACACGCGGAGTTGCGGGTCAACCACTCCCACATCCAGGCGGGTGGCGAGCTCTCGGCTTTTCTGACGGAGCCCTACTCGTCGCTTGCGGGTCTACGGCTGTCGCAGTCGATTCTGCGCAATGCGTTTGGCGAAGCGGACCGGGCGCGCCGTCGCGGTGCGGATGCCGGTGGCGAAGCGGCGCGTCTGGCGTATGAACGCGAGGAGGAGCTGTTGGCCGGACACGTTGCGGATGCCTATTGGAATCTTCAAATGGCCCGCAAGAGCTTTGATACCGGGCGTGACTCGCTGGTGCGCGCGGAACGGCTCCTGGAGACGAACCGTAGTCGGGTCGAGGACGGGCTGCTGGACGAGACGGATCTGTTAGCGTTCGAAGCACTCATTGCCACACGTCGTGTGGATGTGTTGAGCCTGAGCAATGCCGTGGCCAACGCCGCCGACGCACTCAAGAACACGATGCAGCTCCCTTACGAAGCGTGGGGTGACGTGAAGATCACGGTCGCGGACGAGGAGGTCGCACAGATCCATCCCACGGACAGTGAAGCCGTGGATGTGTCGTCACGCAAGGACCTGGCCGCGCTCGAGGCATTGATCGAACAGTCCGAGGCGGAGCTGGATTCGCGCGCCAGTGAGTTTCGCCACAACCTGCAGCTCTTCGGTGAGATCGGGCGGGGGAGCAGTGGTGAGGACTTCGACGGCAGTATTGAGTTCGACGACAACGCGTGGACCGTTGGTGTGATGTTGGATGCGGGGTGGGGGCGTAGCACAGAACGCAGTGCTCTCGAGGAAGCCCGCTTGCTTCATAAAAAGGCCATCAACAACCGGGCATCCCTCGAGGCCGTGATCGAGCTCGAGTGTTCCGTGGCTGATCGTAACCTTGAAAACGGATGGGACCGCGTGATCAAGACGCGACGCGCGCGTGACCTGGAACAGAAGAAGCTCGCATTGGAGCAGAACAAGTATGAGCAGGGGCGTTCCGCCATCAACCTGATCGTGCAGTACGAGGATGACTACGCCCTGTCGAGTCAGCGATACAATGTGGCCGTCGCAACCTATCAGAAAGCTGTCATCCAGTATCGCCTGGCACATGGCAAGGTGCCTGTTCCCGGGGTAGAAACGGATCGGTAGACCATGCATCTTCCCGAATTCTCGGTTCGCAACAGCATCTTCGGCAACATGCTGACGATCGTCGTGCTGGTGGTGGGCATGATTACGGCCGTGTCAATGAACCGCGAGTTCTTCCCCGAGGTCGACTTCGATATCGTCGTCATCAGCACGCCTTACCCCAATGCCTCGGCCCGGGAGGTCGAGAACCAGGTGACCATCCCGCTCGAGGATGAGCTGCGCGCCGTGGAGGATATCGAGGAGTTTACCTCGCGTTCCGTGGAGCACAGTTCGGTCATCGCGCTCACGATCGATCCGGATGCTGAGAACGCGGACCGGGTTATCAACGATATCGCGCGCAAGGTCGATCGCGTGAGGGACCTGCCGGACGAAGCGGAAGACCCCGTTCTGACGGTGATAACCTCACAGAACTACGCCATCCACCTCCTCGTGGGAGGGAGGGCCGGCGAGACGGCCGTGCGGAGCTTTGCCGACCATCTCAAGGTTCGCGTTGAGGCGGTCGACGGGGTCAGCATCGTCGAGCGTCACGGCTGGCGCGATCCGGAGATATGGGTGGAAGCCGACGCCGAGAAGCTGATCGCGCAGGAGATCTCGCTGCAGCAGGTTTCAGCAGCGCTGGCGCGACAGAACATTAACAGCCCGGGCGGCAAGCTTCCGGACGGACCCCGCGAGATCGTAATCCGCACGATCGGTCAGTTTCGCACCCCCCGGGAAATCGAGGACGTGGTGGTACGCTCGAACCCCGACGGCAAGCGGGTGCGGGTGCGGGATATTGCGGTTGTCCGGGAGACGTTTGCCGACGAGGCGATCCGCCTGCGCAACAACGGTAGCCGCGGGGTGCTGCTGTCGGTGCAGAAGAAGGACCAGGGGGATACGATTGACATTGCCGATAGGGTGAAGGCAATCGTGGAGCAGGAACGCGAGACATTGCCCGAAGGCATTGAGCTGGCCGTGGTCGACATGGAGGCCTACCTGATCAAGCGCCGCCTGAACGTGCTGCTCAGCAACGGCATGGTGGGCCTGGTGATGGTGCTGCTCTCGCTGCCTCTGCTCATGAATCTTCGCATAGCACTCGTGACGGCGCTGGGAATTCCGTTCGCGTTCCTGTCGGCCTTGCTGGTGATGGCGTCGATGGGTATCTCAATCAACATGATGACCATGTTCGGCATCATCCTTGTCGTCGGGATGCTCGTGGACGATGCCATCATCATTGCCGAGAACATCTTTCGACACCTCGAGGATGGACTGTCTCCCAAGGAGGCGGCGATCAAGGGCAGTGGCGAGGTGATGTGGCCGGTGACGGCGACGGTCCTGACCACCATAGCGGCCTTCTTTCCTCTGATGTTTCTGCCTGATATCATGGGCAAGTTCCTGCGCTGGATTCCTGCCGTCGTCATCATCACGCTGGCGGCTTCGCTCTTCGAAGCGCTCCTTATTCTGCCCTGTCACATTGCGGACCTGGCGAAACCGGTTGACAAGGACGCCCACGCCTCGGGCCGTTCCGGGCGGCTGTCGGCCAAGCTGCAGGACGGCTACGGTCGTCTGCTCCAGCGCGTGCTGCACCATCGCATCCTGTTCGTCCTTATCCTGGTTTCCTCCATGATAGGCTCGGTTTTCGTGGCAAAGCAGGGGCTGCGGGTTGAGATCTTCCCCGCGGACCTGATCGATCTCTTCCAGGTAAACGTGACCATGCCCCAGGGCACGGCGTTGGACGCGACGGAGAACACGGTGGCGAAGGTGGAAGCGGTCTTGAGGGAGCGGCTGGACGAAGGAGAGCTGTCGAACCTGATATCGCAGACCGGCCACATCAGCGATCCGCACGGCGCCAACGTGACGGCGGACAGCCGGTACGGGATGCTGCTGGTCTACCTCGCCCCTGCCGACAGACGGGAGCGTTCCGCCCAGGAGATGATAGCGGCGTTGCGTCCGCTCATGACACATATCGGCGGGGTGGAGCGGATCGATTTCGAAATGGTCAAGCCCGGTCCGCCGGTGGGCAAGCCGGTCGACGTCAAGATCGTGGGGCGTGACTATGCGGTGCTCGATGAAATCGCCGGGAAGATTGGAGCCTTTCTTTCGACCGTCGGTGCGGTGGACGTGCATGATGACCATGAGCCCGGCAAGGACGAGCTGCGCCTGGTGGTGGACAAGGCCGAGGCGGCGCGACTTGGGCTGGATGTCGCGTCGATTGCGCAGACCGTCTACACGGCGTTCCAGGGCATCGAGGCAACCGTGATTCGCGATGCACACGAAGAAACAAAGGTTCGCGTCAAGCTGGCGGAACCCTACCGCGACCGCGTGGAGTACCTCCAGAACCTGCGCGTGCCCAACCACCAGGGACGGCTCATCGAGCTGTCGCGCGTGGTGCGCTTTGAAGAGGGGAAGGGCGTTACCGGTATCTACCATGTCGATGGCGAGCGCGTGGTGTCGGTCTATGGTGAGGTGGACTCCACGGACGAAACCGTCACCGCCGCCTCGATTGCGGCCGCCGTGGGACGTGAATTCGGAGAGTTGCACCGGGAGTACCCCGGCTACCGGCTGGACTTCGGAGGCGAGTTTGAAGAGACCCAGAAGACGATGAAGTCGATGATCCGGGCCATGTGCATTGCGTTGCTGTTGATCTTCGCCATCCTGGTGGTTCAGTTCCGCTCCTTCCTTCAGCCGTTCACTGTGCTGGTCTCGATTCCGTTCGGCCTGATCGGTGTCATCTTTGCCCTGATCCTGCACGGCAAGCCATTGAGCATGATGGCCATGCTCGGTATGGTGGGTATGGCAGGCGTGGTGGTAAACGATGCGATTGTCCTGGTGAGCTTCATCAACGGACTGCGTCGCGACGGCATGCCGGTCCACGACGCCATTCTCGAGGGAGCACGCAAGCGCGTCCGCCCGATCCTGTTGACTTCCGTTACCACCGTGCTCGGGTTGGCCCCGGTGATCTACGGTATCGGCGGCTATGAGCCTTTTGTCGCACCGGCCGCCATCGTCCTGGCCTACGGGCTGGTCTTTGCGACCTTCCTCACGCTGCTCGTAGTGCCGTGTATGTACAGCATCGGCGCTGACATCAAGGGATGGGTGGGCAGGCGCCGCCGTTGACGTTCATCCTTCCCGCAGTACTACAGCGTTGCAGGTGGGCGTAGCGAATTCGATTCGCTTTCCATTGTGCCACGGGCCGTGGGTCTGGTATGGTGGTTGGACAGGTGAGGGAGACCTTCGCACATGGAACAACCGAACGACCAGACCGAGAGCTTTCTTCGCTGTCCCTTGTGCCGCAGTGAACTGGCGGACGCGCCCGGTGGCACGCGCTGCACCGGGGGCGGGCACACCTTTGGTGTCCAGGACGGGTTGCCCCTCCTGGTAGAGACGATGCCCGAACTGCCCGAGGAGGACCACCGCGTCTTCGGGGTCAACTATGAGCCGCTACGATATGTGTGGCTCATGCTGCTCCTCACGGCGGCCTCGAAGGTCTGGATACCGGCGGAACGGCGGCGCGTGATTCAGAGCCTCGCACTCCGTCCAGGCGACCGGGTGCTGGATCACTGCGCGGGATCGGGGGGCGACTACGACGCCATCTGGTCGATGATCGGGCCGCAAGGCAAGCTGGTGGCCATGGACCTGTTCCGCCCGTATGTTGCGTCAGGGCCTGCAACGGGCGCGGCGCCGGGGCATAGCGGTGGACGCCCACGTGGCCGATGCCATGGCGCTGCCGTACGCGGATGGGTGCTTTGACACGGTCGTCCACGTGGGAGCCATTCAGCAGTTCGGTGACGGGAAACGGGAGGCCATCGCGGAGATGCTGCGTGTGACCCGCCCGGGAGGACAGCTCCTGATCGTGGACGAGAACCTGGAGTCCAGGCGGAAGCACACTTGGTGGGGGCGCTATCTTGCCCGGCTCAACCCGCTGTTCCTGGACCCGCCCCCCATCGACTTGGTGCCCGAGGAGACCCGGCCGGAGCTCAGCTGGATTCTGAACGGTATCTGCTTTCAGATCGTGTGCCGGAAGCCGGCGTAAGCAGGTGCCGGAATGCCGTGTAGTCCCGCTGCATCGGCGGCCCGAATGTGAAGTTGTTTCTGCGTGGGCCCTAAGTACTTGGAGCCTGGGCGGGGATGTTCAACTTCTCCATGCGATAGCGCAGGATGCGGCGGGTGGTGCCGAGTTGCTCGGCCGCGCGGGTCTGTACCCAGTGAGTATCCTGCAGCGCCTTCTCTATCATCTGTTTTTCATAGGCACTGACCCGGTCCTGGAGCGGTTCGTCGGAATCAGCAGGGGGAACGGGGACGATGGAACTTCCTTCGTGGAACTCCTCCGGCAGAAATGCCGGCTCAATGAGTCGGCTGCTGCCATGCAGCACGAGCATACGTTCCACAACATTGCGCAGCTCACGGATGTTGCCCGGCCATGTGTAGGCGTTGAGAAGGGCCAGTGTCTCCGGGGCAAAGGCTTCTGCCTCCACGTTCAGTGTCGGCCGCAGGGCTGCAAGGAAGTGGTGGACCAGTAGCGAGATATCTCCCCCGCGTTCGCGCAGCGGGGGGAGGGTGACCGGTACGACGCTGAGGCGGTAGTAGAGGTCGTCACGAAAATCACCGCTCGCGACCTCCTTGCGCAGGGCTCTGTTCGAGGCGCCCACAATGCGCGCGTTGGTTTTGATGACCTGCGTGCCGCCCACACGTGTGAACTCACGTTCCTGGAGTACGCGCAGCAGCTTGACCTGCGTAGCGAGGGTCATCTCACTCACTTCATCGAAGAAGAGTGTTCCCGATCCAGCTATGTCAAATCGACCGTGCTTAAGTTTGTCGGCGCCGGTGAAAGCGCCTTTCTCGTGCCCGAACAGCTCGCTCTCCATGAGCGTCTCGGTAAGGGCACCGCAGTGGACGGCCACGAAGGGCTCTGTGCTGCGATTGCTGAGGCTGTGCAGCATACGGGCGGCCAGTTCTTTGCCAGTGCCGCTCTCACCGCTGATCAGGACGGTTGAATCCGTGGCGGCCGCTTTGCGGACGTCATCCAGGGCGGCCGTGAACGCGGGGGACTGACCCACGATGCCGGTCACGGGGAACTCGCGTGCGACATCGTCTTCCAGCGTGACCACGCGCCGCTGCAGCACGCTGGTCTCCAGTGCGCGGCGGACGATGTGCTTTATCTCTTCAACATCGAAGGGTTTTGAAACGAAGTCGGTGGCACCCACGCGCATGGCTTCTACAACGGGACGCACCGAGCTGGCGGCACTGATCATGACCACGGGCAGATCCGGATGGCTGGTCTGAAGCCGCCGCAGGAACGTGAGTCCGTCCTCCTCGGGCATCATGACATCGAGCAGTACCAGGTCGACGTGCTCACGCTCGAGAACCGCCATGCCTTCCGAGGCGCTCTCGGCCAGGCTAATGTCGTAATCCCTTGAGAAGACCGCTTTCAGAGATTCGCGCGGTCCAAGTTCATCATCAACGACTAGAATATGCTGTTTCATACTGTGGGCTCTCAGTCTGTTGTGGCACGGCAACAGGTAGTACGACCACGACGGTGGTGCCGGTGGTGCCGGTTTCAATATCGATATGACCGCTGTGATCGGTGATCGTGCGTTTGGCTATGGGAAGCCCCAGGCCGATGCCGCGCGCCTTCATCGTGCAGAAGGGGGAGAACACCTTATCCACGATACTGGGCGGAATGCCCGGACCATTGTCCTGGATGCGCACGGTCACCTGGTCGGCCGCCGTCCTGTCGCCGCCGGTTGCCACGACGAGGATCGAGGGATCGGCGACTTCCTGAAGAGATTCGATCGCGTTGGATACAATGTGCTGGAAGCAATCGATCAGGGCGGACAGGTCGCCACGGACAGGGGGCAGTGATGAATCCGCCGTGATCCGCACCGGGATACCGGAGTTGAGGTGTTCCTTGGCCTGTTTCACGCCCTGGGTGATGGCGTCGGACAGAACCACATCGCGGAAGCACAGTTCGGGGGGATTGGCAAAGTCATTGACCTGGTCGATCATGGCGTTAAGCCGCCCGATCTCACCCACCGCCAATTCGCTGAACTGCTCTCGGAATTCGGGGTCACTGTGTCGTTCGGGCAGAAGCTGGGCGAACGTGCTGATGGCAACAAGCGGGTTGCGTACCTCGTGCGAGATCGCGGCGGCGAGTTCGGTCCAGAACGTAGCGCGATCGATCCGTTCCTGTTTCTCGCGCAACAGCCGTTCGCGGGAGAGATCGTGCAGGATGGCCACGGCCCCGAGCGACGTGTCGCCGTCACTGAGGGCACGCGTCATCACGGAGAGCGGAAGATGGGTGATGGGATCGGTCCACTTGACCGGGTCCTCCGTGATTTCGCCACGCGTGGCGCGGATCAGCATGTCGGCCAGACGTGCGCCGAGAAGGGTGGGGGGCTGACCGATGATTTCCTGTGTCTCAATCCCAAGCATCCGTCCCGCCGATGGGTTGAACCACTGCACGCCGCCGCCCGCATCCATCGCAATGATACCGGCCGGAATAGAGCCCAGTACCGTTTCAGCCAGTGTCTTCTGTATGGCGGCTTCCTCGGTGAGGAGTCCGTTCTCGAGCACGACGGCCACGTCGTGGGCAACGGCAATGAGGTGGTTGAGGGCATCGTGGTCGAACGGCATACCGGAGGCCAGGTGTCCGACAAAGAGCCACCCGATCAACTGGTTGTGCCCGTGCAGCGGCAGAATGACTTCGGCGCCGAGCAGATCGAGCCAGCGCTTGATCATGGTCCGCGTGGCGGGCGGATCGATATGGGGGAGCGTCATGCGCGCGGCCACGTGGGCCTGTTCGTGCATCCAGCGCACAACGTCGTCGTCGGGCGAAAGGGCAAGTGTCTCCGTATCCGGGAGGCAGCGCAAGCCGGCGCGGAAGACAAAGTCGGATCCGGGCCGGACCCGGGCGAAGATGCCGGCGCGGGATACGCCGGCCGTGCTGGCGGCCGCCTCGATGACGCCATGCAGCATGCCGTCTACGTCATGGAAGTTGCGGAACACATGGGTCAGCGGACCGAGCGGCTTGACGGTGGCTTCGTGCGCCTGGGGGCGTGACGCGGGTGTGGGTTCGGGGGGCGCGGGTGTGCTGTCCCGCAGGATCCGGTTTTCTTCCAGCAGCGCAAGGTGGGCGAAGGCGTGGCGTACCAGGTCCTGGAGTCTCAGCCGGTCTACCTCGGGGGGCTCGCAGGCGTACACGCCCAAAGCGGCCGCCTCGATCATGGGGTCGGAGCGCATGACACCCAGCGCGATGATCAAGGTGTCGGGATACTGACGCCGCGCTTCGCGACAGGTCTCGAGAGCTTCGCGCCACCCGATTTCCATGATCGGGAGCAACGGATCGTGCTTGCGGCATTCGGCCAGGACATCGGCGCCGGATTCGAGTCGACTGACCTGGGCGCACGAATGCAGTTGACCGGTCACACGACGCGCCACGTCGTCATCGCGCGCTAAGAGTACACATGGTGCTTGCATTAGACTGCCTCCGTCTTCGTCTCCGACTTCGTCGCGACAGGTCCGCCTTGTCGTGGCTTCCTGTCTTCAATCAGTTCGAACAGCAGATGGAACGTGGTGCCCTCGTTGAGTTGGCTTTCAACATCCACTGTGGCGCCGTGCTCTTCGATAATGCCGTGCGACACGGCGAGGCCCAGGCCCGTGCCATCACTCTTGGTGGTAAAGAACGGGTCAAAGACTTTCGAGAGTCCTTCGGGATCAATACCCGTGCCCGTATCCTGGATATCCACCCGGATCAGCTTCCGCACAAAGCGATGGCCGGGCAGGAAGCGGCGCCCGTGTGCATCGATCAGGGAGGTGGACACGGTCAGCGTCCCACCATCATCCATGGCCTCGATGGCGTTGAGGATAAAGTTGACGAAAGCCTGGCTGAGGAGATCCTTGTCGCCCATGATGGTGTCGCGGTTGGCGCGGAAGCGCTTCTCCAGCATGATGCCCCGGTTGCGAATCTGTTGCTCGAGAAGTTTGAGGGAGTCGTTGACAGTCGCCTCCAGGGAGGTGGGTGCGAGCGTGGCCGCGGCCGGACGGGCGAAGTGGAGTAGGCGGGTAACGATTGAGTCGATGCGGCCCACTTCACGCAGCACCAGATCCGAGAAGGTCTGCCGGAATTCCGCGTCCTCGTACTGCTGAGGGAGGAGCTGCGTGAAAGTCTTGATGGGGACGAGCGGATTCTTGATTTCGTGGGCCATTCCCGCGGCCAGCGTTCCGATACTGGAGAGGCGGTCGGAGCGTCGTATCTGGGCCTCCATCTGCTTGACGGTGCGCATGTCGTTGAGCAGTACCAGGGCGCCCAGCACATCGCCGGAGGTACCGTGAAAGGCCGTTGAGCTGAGCCGAACAGGCACTTCGTTCTCTGTGTCAAGCCCCAGCGTCTCGTCCCGGTCGCGAATGCCCTCCTTTGTTTCGAGTGCGGCATCGATGACGTCGTGGATAACAGGGGGTAGTTGCGAGGCGGCCTGGTTGAGAATGGCGTCGGTGGTGATGCCGGTCAGTGACTGGGCCTGGCGGTTGAATACCGTAACCTGCTTCTGTGCATTGACCGCGATAACACCACTGACAAGTGAGTCGACCAGGATGTCGTTGTAGATCTTGCCATCCTGCAGGGCCGTGTAGAGGCGCGAGTTGTCCACCGAGGTGCCGAGCTGGTTGGAGATGATCTGGATCGCATCCAGTTCGTTGGCGCTGTAGATCCGGCCCGAGACCCGGGAGGCCAGGAGAAGAACGCCATCCAGACGTTCGTTGACATTGATACCGATGGCCACTGAGACCTTGAAGCGGGACAGCGTGGCCGCAGCCTTTTCACGGTCGGGAGTGGGGCGTTCGCGTTTGAGCAGGTCGCGTGAGACGGGCCGTCTTCCCTCGCGGAGCTGCTGAATCAGTCCATCGGCCGAGTCCAATATGATGGGGTCTTCCGGGTCCAGTGGAAAGTGTTGCCTGTAGTAACCGTCCTGTTTCAGAAGCACAATGACGCGGTCGGTGCCGCTTGCATCACAGATGAAGGTCCCGAAGCGTTCCAGCAAGGCATCCATCGTGCCGATCGAAGTCATGATCGACTGGCCATCACGAATGACCTTCTGCGTATCCATGGTCTGCATATTGATGAACAGGCGGTTGGCAAAGCGCTGCATCCTTCCGTGTGCGGGCGCGATAGAGAAGGCCATGGCCAAGGCCGCCAGGAGGTGAGCTATGAAGTCGCCCCGATGGCCGATATCACGGATCAGGATGGCTGTAGGCCAGAATACCACGAGGTAAACGACGACGAGATAGGCGGCAATGAGAAGGTAGGCTGTGATGCGCCGGAGGACATCACTGACGCTCATGATGCGTCTTGTGACAATGCCGTAGGCCAGTATACCGGTATAGAGCAGCGCGCAGAGCGGCAGGAACTGCTGGACATGGCGGGTGCCGGTCAGGGCAGGAATCACATGAGCCAAAGTGAGGCCCACCACGGCAAAGGCAGCAGCCGCCAGTGCGTTGAAACCTAGTTCGGTCCGCTTGATGCCTTGGGCGGCCTTCAGGTCCTTTATGAACCGCCACGAGAAGATGATCACGGTTGCTGAGGAGATGATGGCAAAGAGGAAACGGCCTGGGCCATAGACTGGCATGGGCATGCCCTGTCGCGTCATGTCTACGCTGGTAACAAACCCAGTGTGGAAGGAAATCGCGGTGATGGCCGGAACGGAGAAGCACCATGGGAGTATTGAGCGCAACAGGTCCTTCCGGTTCTCCTCTTCGTGCACGATCGAGTGGCGGAGAAGATCGAAAACAACCGGAAGCATTGCCGACGACACTCCGGAAAACCGCATGAGTCTAATCAGGGAACCACTACTGTTTGCGATAGGCACCAAGGCAAAACAGGAGAGCCATGATGAAAACCCGAGCGAGGTGATCAGGAAATAGCGGTTGGCCCGCCGCCGTGGGTTCATGAGGCAGACCGAGAGCCCCAAGACCAAGTTCAGTCCGAGTGCCACGATTGAAGATACATGGAAGGAGTTCATTGCTAAGGAGTGTGGCTCGCTCTACCTCATTCGTTGAAAGCGTCCAGAACCATGCACGTGTTGCCGCGACGTTTGCCTATGCGCCGGTGAAGTATACGACGGCGGCTGGTGCGAGCGAGGATTCAGACGTAGCCCTTGCGATGTTGCCTGCCATCTATGGCACGATGCCCTTGGACGAGGGGAATGCCGTGGTCGGCATAGGCTTGACCACACCTTATGGTCAGTCGATGGAGTGGGGCCGCGGCGGGTTGCTGGATGGCGCCACGCCAGACTTCGCACAGATGATGACGGCCAACATTGCACCTTCGTTTGGTGTAAAGCTCTCCGACAGCGTGTCGGTCGGTGCCGGTCTGAACGTGATGTGGGCCAACCTGGAGTTCAAACAGTCGTTGCTGCCTCCCCCCGGCGTTCCCGCCCCCAGTAGTCGTATTGAGTTTGAAGGTGATGGCTATAGCGTGGGTGGCACCGTGGGTCTGGTCTGGCAGATAACGGACAACCAGCGTCTTGGCGTATCGTACCGCACCGCGGCTGACGTCACCGTCAAAGGCGATTTCTCTATTGCGAATGCGCCGCCAACACTGCCGGCTGTGCCCCGGAGCGACTTCGAGACGGAAATCAAGTTCCCGGCCGTTGCTGCGATTGGATACGGTATCCAGGTGAGTGATACGCTGCGTCTTGAGGCCGACGTGGAGTGGATTGAGCATTCACAGAACGACGTCATGTCACTCGATATCGGCGTGAACAACCCTCTGCTGGCCGCCGTACTGGGCAGCGCGGACCTGCCCCAGGACTGGGATGATACCTGGACGTTTGGCGCGGGTGCGGATTGGAATTGCAGCGAGGAATGGGTACTGCGTACGGGATTCACATGGCTTCCCACGCCGGTTCCTGACTCAACGTTCCTTCCTGTGCTGACCGAAGGCGACAAGGTTGTGCTGGGTGTGGGTGCCGGTTACCAGAGCGGTGCACACAAGATTGACTTTGCCTACTCATACAGCATCACGGAGGATCGCGAGGTCACTCCGGCCGAGAACCCGAATCCTGGCATTGCCGGCACGTACGAGATGGAGCCGCACCTGGCTTCCGTTACATACGGGTACCAGTTCTAGGAGTGAATGATGATCGCCGACCCTGCACACAAAGTACTGGTCATTGACGATGAGTTGGGCCCGCGCGAGAGCATTCGCTTTCTGCTCAAAGGGACCTACGAGGTCTTGTGTGCGGAGTCGGTGGATGAAGGGGTGGCCCTGATGCGCGAGGAGCATCCGGACCTGGTGATTATGGATATCCGGATGCCGCGCAAGAGTGGCATTGACGGTCTTCGTGAGATTCGCGAACACGACAAGCTGGTTTCGGTTGTGATGCTGACCGGCTACGGCGCCCTCGAGACGGCCCAGGAGGCGCTACGCCTGGGGGCGACGGATTACCTGAGCAAACCTTTTGATACCAACGAGATGCTGGCTGCGGTGAAGCGCTATGTTGAGCGTACATGCATAGAGCGGCGTCGCGTGGGGATGCTGGAGGATCTTCAGCAGGTCAACTCACGACTGGTGAACGACTTGGCCAGCAAGGAAGAACAGGCCACGATGGCCCAGTCGACTGCAGAAATTGCGCATGACATGCGCAACCCGCTGATGATCGTGAGTGGCTACGTGGAGCTGCTCACGAACCAGCTTGAGGAGGCCAAGGACGACCTGGGCGGCCGCCTCGGATCCACCAGCGACTATCTTGAAGTAATCGGGCAGAACGTACGTCGCTGCTGTGAGCTCTCGCACATGTGGCAGAAGTATGGCAAGGCCACGCTCACCGAGTTTGGACCGACTGCGCTATCGGATGTCATCGAGGATATCGTGATGGGGGCAGCGCCCCTGGCGGCATCGGAGGATGTCGATATCAACTATGATATGCAGCCCGGTGATGCCGTGATCAATGGGAACAGGCCGCAGCTTCTGCGGGCGATCCACAACGTGATAGCCAACGCAATCCAGGCGGTCTCTCCTCCGGACGGGCATGTTCAGGTCAGTTGCGAGAAGGCTGAGTATACGGTCAATATCGTGGTGGATGACAACGGCAGCGGGATCAAGGCCGAGGTGCTCGAACACATCTTTGAGCCCTACTATACGACCAAGGAAGATGGCAAAGGTACAGGGCTGGGTATGGCCATTACGAAGCGGATTATCGAGGAGCACCACGGCCAGCTGCTGTTCGATACTCGGCCGGACGAGGGCACGAAGGTGACCATTCAGCTGCCGTTAGAGACTGCCGCGGCAGTACCCTCTGCCGCCTAGCTTGCCTAGTCGGCCGTAAACACCACGGCGCCGTACCCGACCACCCAGTTGCCGCGGCTTTCCGGATGGTCGTCTCCACTGTTTCTGTATCGCAGGAGCGTGCCCCGGGTGGCTCCACGGGCACGGGCGTAGGCCATGGCGGTCAGGACCGGTCCAATCCCGCAACACACCTGGTTGCGATAGCTCCAGCTCTCGGCCAGGCCTTTGCTGTCGAGAGCCGTGATGCGGTCCAATGTACGCCGGTCGGTTGCCGAGACCTTGTCATAGTCGGCATCATGCAGCAGGTCGGTGCTGGCCACCACGAGGACCTGACGTGTCTTGGCGAGTTCCTCCAGTGCCTCGAGCAGCTCGTGGCGTGTACGCGGGTCGTGATCGCCTATAATGCCCACAACCATGGGACTGTCGGGAAGTGCAGCCTGGACGAATGGGATCTCGTTTTCGGCCGAATGTTCGCCCTGGTGAGGGCGGGAGTCGAGGACGATACGGGGGCGCCCTTTGACCATCTGTGCCGCAGCCGTCGTGTCAACGGTGGCATCGCCCATGGGCGAACGGATGATGTCAGCGTCAAGCAGGGCTACTCCCGGACTCGCACTGCGGTGCGAGAAGCCCAGCACGACCACCAGGTCGGGCCCCAGGCCCGCCCGGGCGGTATCGCGTATGGTTCGAAACGTATGGCCCGCCACGGCCCCGGAGTAGACGTATCCCGCGTGAGGTGCCAGGGCGGAAACGATGCGGCCTGTGACACCCCCCGCATCTGCTGCGTCGATATAGGCATTCACCTGGCGGCGCAGACCGGCAGGATCGCCCGGGAACCATCGGCCATCCCCCAGCGTGGTGTGTACGCGTGTTTCCGCGTTTGGCTTCATCTCTTCCCCTCCGTGCAAGGTGCCCGTCATCGTGCAGCCCGCCGCGCAACCGAGCAGAAGCGCCGTCCGTCCAGCCTGGTAGAGCCGCGCGATCGGTCCGGTCTGCTCCGCTTCGTGACAACGACTTCTCATCGACCTTCTCTATATCGTGGCGTGTCTTCTCACTCCCCGTAGAGCTCAATAACAGCTTCCACCTGTATCGCCTCATCAACGGCCTTCTGCAGGTCCGGCATCATCTCTTCCATGAGCTGTTGCATCTTCTCCATCGTCGCCAGGTTGAGCTGGGGCCGTTTCTTCAGGAACTTCTGACCAATCGGTGACTCGTAGAAAGCGATCAGCCCTTCCAGTTCATCGAGGGCGAGCACGCTGGAGTAGATGTCAATGAAGATGCCCTTCATGTGCTTCCAGGAGAACTTCTCCATGGAGATGGCTATGCTGGCCTCAACCGCTTTGCGTGCACTGGCCTTCTCGGGTTCGGGCAGGTCCTGGTTCTCGACCATACCGACCGCCATATTCATGGTCTGTTTCATGGCCTGGTCGTAGGTCTCGTCCATGCTGAACAGGTCGAGCAGTTTCGCTGCGGCGGCACGTCGCTGAGCACTGTCATCGACCGGCTCGGGCTCTTTGGCTATCAGCGGCAAAGCCAAGCCTGCCATCAACAATATCAGTACTGTTCTACGCAACATATCTGCCCCCTCTCATGCAGCAGCATGCACTGCCGTGTTTCACAGTGATACGCTGCTCAGGTTAGCGCGTGCGGGAACGAATGGCAAGCGTGGCACGAAGGTGGCAGCCTAGGGCTGTTCGGCCTCGCTGCGATAGGCCGCCAGCTGGGTGGCGATCTGCGTATGGACCATGGCCTGGCGCTTGACTCGCTCGGTCAGGATGTCGGCGGGATTGGCATCGTTGGCGGGAGGAAGCACAACCGTGCTGACGAGTGTCAGGATCTCGTCGCTGGCGTAGACCGGGCGACGCAGCTTGAGGAAGGTCAACAGGTCGCACCGCGCGTTGTTCCAGCGGGCGTTCAGGGTGCGTTTGAGATTGTAGATGGGGCGGCGCAGGCTGGTAAGCTTCAGGCCGCTCGGGTTCCAGCCGGGGTCGTCCGGCGTTCCAATCTTCGGAAACGCCATATCGCGCGTGTCCATCTCCAGGGCGGCGAAGTTCTCGCCACCGTGCATGGATGTGACCCAGATCGACTGGTCGTTGATCGACGATGTGAGTCGCCAGACCTGGTGGGGGAAGGGCACCTCAAAGTCAGGCAGGGGATCCACGGTGTAGTGTTTGATGCGCATGCAATCGACGACGTTGTAGCCGTGTGCCAGGCGGATGAGCACCGTCTGGTTTGGTGATGCGGCTCTCCCGCCTTCCCCGCGCCAGGGCTGGACGTGGTAGGAAATGATGTTCGGCTCCAGGGGATCGTCTCTTGCGAGGATCTCAGACAGGTCATAGCCCCGGATGCGTGGCTCAAAGTCGGCAATAACTTCAGCATTGAGCCGGAATGCATCGAATCCCCGGCGGGCGCGCCAGGACATGATCTGCCAGAAGGATACAAGCAGAACACAGGTAAGCAGAAGTAGTACCGGGAGGCGCGAGGAGCGGGAGGCGGCGTCGGCAGGCTTATCGGGGTTCTCGGTCATAGGATACGTTCCTTGCCCAGCAGCATGATACGCAGCGTGCGCAGGATGATCTGGAGGTCGAGGCTCATCGACATGAACTTCATGTAGAACAGGTCGTACTCCAGTTTGCGCCGCGCGTCTTCAACGCTGCTGCCGTAGGGGTAACGAATCTGGGCCCAGCCCGTGATCCCGGGCAGGACGTTTTCGCGTTCATCGTACCAGGGGATCTCGGCTACGAGCTGCTCTACGAACTCCGGTCGTTCCGGTCGTGGTCCCACCAGGCTCATTTCGCCGCGCAGCACGTTGATGAGCTGCGGCAGCTCGTCCAGCCGGCTGGTACGCAGGAAGCGCCCCACGGGCGTAATGCGGGGATCACCGTCCATGGCCCACACCGCACCGCTCTCGGCTTCGGCATCGGCCCGCATGGTACGGAATTTCAGGATGGGGAAGACGTGCCCGAACCGGCCGACACGCTCCTGGCGATACAGGACGGGGCCGCCCGGTTCAGCCAGCTTGATTACAGCGGCCACCAGCAGTCCCACCGGCGCCAGGACAATCGTCGCGGTCAGGGCAATGCCAACATCGAGAAAGCGTTTCAGTCTGCGGTACATGGGAAGACGGCACTCCAGAGAAGCATGCATCATCTCCTCTTCATTGATCAGGTCGAGTGGGGTCTTGCCGAGATAGATCTCCGCCATGTCGAGGGGCATGAGCACTTCAACGCCTTCGAAGCGGAGCCGCTTGAGACTGGGGTACAGCAAGGGGACCTCGCTCATATCGTCCAGCACCACCACGAGCAGCGCCACGCCCAGGCTGCGAACGATCTCGGTGAAGTCTCCCAACGAGGTGTCGACCACGGCCGCGCCGTCGATAAATCCACCCGTATGCGGCTGTGCATCGCCTTCCTGTTCCAGGTTCATAAAGGCGATCACCTTGTGGGCGGGCAGGATATAGGCATCTTCCAGCGTCTTGCGGATGGCCCTGGCACGGTCGCCGGTGCCGATGATGACCGTGCGGGAGAGCACCATGTCGCTCCGAAACAGGTTGCGGTAGACCACCAGTTTCAGGGCTAGTGACAAGAAGCTGTAGGTGCCGATGGTCAAGGCGAGCACCCCGCGACCCAGCACCATGTGGAACCAGGTGTACGAGAAGATACTGATCATCAGGAGGGCGAAGATCAGCGAGAAGGCCCACGTCACGAAAAGGTTGAAACGTGAGAACGTGTACTGAATGCGATAGGAGCCGGCCAGGTAATTGGCCAGGATCACGCAGCTGAAGAGGAGGAACCAGCCGTTCAGGTTCTGGAAGACATACTGCACCACCTCGGCTGTTCCGAAGCGCAACCCAATCCCGATCACCGCACCGACAACCAGGCACGCCAAGTCCATCATGGCCAACCAGGTAACCTGCAATCTCAAGTGTGTACGAGCAGTGGGCATCGGCGCGTATTATGCACGACAGACCCCAGAAATGACAGTCGAAACGGGGGGTGAGGATTTGTGAGATAGGACAGAGCAGTCAGGGCAGAACCGAATGGCACTTAAATAAGCCTTTTCTCGGGCACACGGTTCCCAGGGGTTTTACCCCTGGCTATGACGTTAGACCCCTTTGGGGTCCTTTCGAAACACCCCAAAGGGGTGTCCCATCGTAGCCCAGCGAGAATCGCTGGGACCAAATCGTATGCATCCCAAACCCGCCTTATCTAAGTGCCATTCCAAGGTAGAACCAACCTGCTCCGGAGTAATGCTCGGGGCGAGACTTGAACTCGCACGACCAATAAAGGTCACTAGGCCCTCAACCTAGCGCGTCTGCCATTCCGCCACCCGAGCGCGCAATGAAGGGCAGGAATGTAGCGTGGAACCTAACCGGGAGCAAGCAAATCCTTGGTGCTTCTGGAGGGCTCCATCATTAAACCGTTGCGCGTGGATTGGCGGCGTTGGTAGGGTGGGGGTGTGACGATGAGGAGCAGGAACAGATTGGGCATTCTGGGTGGGTCGTTTAACCCGGTCCATAGCGGGCACCTGATTCTTGCCCAGAGCGCGCTCGAGACCTACGAGCTGGACCGGGTTCTCTTTATTCCGTGTGCGCGACCGCCTCACAAGGACCCCGGGATGTTGGTGCCGGGGCGCGTTCGCATGGAGATGCTGGAGGCAGCCATCGAAGGCGATCCTCGTTTTGAGTCCAGCTCCATAGAGCTGGATCGCGGGGGGGTGTCGTACGCGGTGGAGACATTGACGGAGCTGACGGATCTCTACCCGGACCACGACCTGTATTTCATTATTGGTGACGACACGTTGGTCGAGCTGCATCTCTGGCATCGGATCTATGACCTGCTGCCGCTCTGTACCTTCGTCACCTTCGCGCGACAGCTGGATCGGGTCGTCCGGCCCGAGGCGTTGCACCTTGATCCACCGTGGCCGGAGCGCCTGCTGGACAACGTGACCTTGGGCCGACGGTTCGAGGTGTCCTCTTCCGACATCCGGCATCGCGTTGCAGAGGGCATGAGTATTCGCTATCTTGTTCCGGATGCCGTTGATATGTATATCACCGAGCACCACCTCTACCTGGGAGACCGTTGATGGAAGAAACGCCGCAAGTCTATGATGCCCGTGCCCTCACACTCAGAGCCGCTGCTCTTCTGGCGGATAAGAAAGGCGAAGCGCTCGTAGCGATCGACGTCTCAGAGGTGTCGAGCCTGTCCGACTACGTTATCCTGGTCAGCGGTTCCAGTCCCCCTCACCTGAAGGCGATGTTTAACGACCTGCAGCATGAGCTCAAGCAGGAAGGGGTTCACGCATTTCGAAAGGGCGGTGCGCCGGAGTCGGGATGGATGGTGGTAGACTACGTGGACGTGATCATCCATATCTTCCTGCCCGAAACGCGGACGTACTACGCGTTAGAGGATCTGTGGCCGGAAGCTCCTCGACTGGAGTGCTGAGTTCCGCCTCGGTGTACCCAGCGTCCAGGCCTTGCAGCGTCAGCAGTTGCTGCGCGAGTGTGTCCAGTGATGCGACCTCCTCCACATCGGCAGAAAGGGCGGTGGTCTCTTCATCAAGGGATACCGTGTCTTCCGACAGCATAAGCATGATGGTGCTGAGCTGCGCCTCGTTTCCAAACCCGACTTGATCCGGCTTCATCCACCATGCGCCGACCAACACGAGACAGACCGCCGCGACCGTAGCCAGGCCGTAGGCCGGCCGCAACCATGGCGTTGCTCCCTTGTGCGCGGGTGCGTCTGCAGTTTGCACACGTCCTTCACGCCGGATATTGATAAGGACCTTCTCAGATGGCTGTCCGTCCGGGAGTGCATTCGCTGCCAGTTGCTGTATGGCCTGGTAGTCGGCAAGCCACTGTTTGCACGCCGCGCACAGCTTCAAGTGGGCCTCGACCTTCCGGGACCGGCGCGCGGACACCATCCGTGTCCATCCCGTGGCCACATCGTCAGCCGGTGTGCCCAACAGCATCCATCGTTCTATCGTTTGGCATTTCATAACTCGTCTCGCATCGCATCGTACTCGTTCTGCAACAGGGGCCGCAGCTTTGAAAGCGCATACTGCATCCGGGCCAGTGCCGTATTGATCGATACGCCCTGTGCCTTGGCGATCTCTTTGAAACTCAATCCGGTTTGCATGCGCATCACAAACACTTCCTTCTGCTCTTCGGGCAAGGTGTCCACCGCCCGCTTCACGGCGTTCATATCATCCTCTGTAACCGCGTTATCTGTTGGGCCAGGCGCTGAATCAACCAGCTGTATCGCCGGTGTGCCCTCATCATCGCGCGCCATGTCCAGGCTTACCGTCGGTCGTTTCCGCCGGTAGCGGTCGATCACCAGGTTGCGCGCAATCCTCACCAGCCACCCCATGAAGTTCTTCTGCCGGTAGCTGTCGAACTTGCGAATCGCCCGGAACCAGGTCTCCTGGAAGATCTCGTCCGCGTCGCCGTGTCCCTCGGTCATGTTGAGAATGAACCCGAAAAGAGGCCGGCGGTATTTCTCGACCAGGACCGACAACGCTTCAACATCGCCGCTGCGGTACTGCTTGATCAGTCGTCGATCTTCGGTATCCATGGCCTCTTTGCCCTTACAACGTGTGGCACGGGGTCTTTATTGCATCCGAATGCCAGTGCCCTGTCTCAGAATTACGTTCGTATAACTGGTGTGTCATCCCGAGCGAAGTCGAGGGATCTCTACTCCGATATGAATATGAGATTGCCGCTTCGCTCCAGATGCTGCGCATCTGGCAGTCCTCCCGTTGGTCGTCGCCTCGCTTCGCTCGGAATGACAAGGACTTACATATTCTGAAAGCCTATCTTCGATACAGGACACTACCGAATCCACTCGACCAGGGCGGTCACCAGATCCATACAGACAACAGAACTTTCCACCATGGCCGTCTTGAAGTGGGTTACATAACGCTCCAGTGTAGCCGGGGTGACGGCCACGGTCCAGAGCCCGATGCCCATGACGTTCAGACTGTAGATGAGTGTGTATGAGAACAGGTGGCCACAGGCCCGGATATCGCTCTGGCGCTGCATGAGGGTGCTGACCGTGAACGTGAAATGGAATCCCCACGTGAACCCGATCATGCTCATCCACCAGAGATGATAGCGTTCCACGGCATAGAACAGACTCAGCACGCCGAACAGGCAGATGGTCAAGACGGTGTAGAGCGGAAAGAAATAGGGGGCCAGCGTGATCAGAAAATTCGTTTTCGACAGCGTGACGCTTCCCTTGTCCTCGGCCACGCGCAGGTTGGAAACGCGCGCCCCCATCATCCAGCCCCACAGCGCGTGCGTCAGCTCATGGGCCAGGATGTAGGAGCGCACGGGGCGGGGCAGCACAAAATAGGCAAAGAGCCAGAACGCAAAACCGCCCAGCAGCCACCACGTATCGGAGGGCACCGTACCGGGCTGGATCTCACGCAGGAGACCATACAGCGTCATGCTCGCCGCTACACACACCGGTATCAGCAATAGCCCCAACAGGAATCTGACGATACGGATCAGCATGGAAACAGCCGAACGACAAACAGCCGAATGAGAAGCGGCTGATCGGCGTCACTTCGTAGTTCGGCTGTTCGAATGTTCGTCCTTCGTACTTCCCTCAGGAGCATCCCATCGAGTTGCCGCAGTTGTAGCAGCGGTAGCAGGCGCCGTTCCGAACGGTGATCGAGCCGCAGTTATCGCAGGCGGGGGCATCTTCCATGATGCCTTCGAACTGCTTGTCTACCCGATCAGCTTTGGTGTCCGCCTTCGTTGCGGTATCGGCCGCTGCTACCGGGGCCGCTGCCACGGGTTCCGCTACGGGCACGGGGCGCGACACAGTGGAAGCATGTCCATTCGGGAAGGTCACGGAGAGCCAGCGGAAGATGTAGTCCACGATCGACTTGGCAATCGGGATGTCCGGATTCTTTGTGAAGCCACTCGGCTCGAAGCGGCTGTGCGCGAACTTCTGGCAGAGCTCCTGCACCGGCACGCCGTATTGCAGGCAGAGCGAAATGGCGGTACCAAAGGCGTCCATGGTTCCGCCCACGGTGCTGCCTTCCTTGGCCATCGTGATGAAGAGCTCGCCGGGGCTGCCGTCTTCGTGCATGCCGACGGTGAGATAGCCCTCGTGTCCTGCCACCTCGAACTTGTGTGTGATCGACTGGCGCGTGGCCGGCATGCGACGGCGGAAGGGCTTGCGCATGGCGGCCTTGATCCGGTCATCGGAATCGTCGGCGCCCACCGCCGTGGCGCCCGGGCTTTCCCTGCTGGTGCTCAGCGGCTGAATGCGCTTGGAACCGTCGCGATAGATCGCTACGGCTTTGAGTCCCATCTGCCAGCCTTCAGTGTAGGTCTGCATGATTTCGTTGACCGATGTTTCGGTCGGCACGTTGACCGTCTTACTGATGGCGCCCGAGAGGAACGGCTGCACGGCGGCCATCATCTTAAGGTGGGCCTTGTAGGAGATGAAACGCGTGCCGTTCTTGGGGCGGAAGGCGCAATCGAAGACCTCCACGTGCTCGGGAAGCAGACCCGGAGCGCCTTCGATCGTCTCATGCTCGTCGACATACTGCACGATGTTCTCGGCCTGCTCGGCCGTGTAGCCCAGCCGGTCGAGGGCGAGGGTCAACGAGTTGTTGACAATCTTCATCATGCCGCCGCCCGCAAGCTGCTTGTACTTGATCAGAGCGATATCGGGTTCCACGCCGGTGGTATCACAGTCCATCATGAAACCGATGGTGCCGGTCGGGGCCAGCACGGTGACCTGCGAGTTGCGGAAGCCGCTGCGGCCGGCGCGATCGACCACCGTATCCCATGCCTTGGCGGCGGCCTCAACCATGTTGTCCGGTGCCAGCTCGGAGTCGATGCCCTTGACGGCGTCACGGTGCATCTTCATGACGTCGAGCATGGGCCCCTTGTTCTCGGCATAGCCGTCAAACGGTCCCTTGGCTTTGGCCAGCTCCTGTGAGGTCTGGTAGGCCGTGCCGGTCATCAGCGCTGTGATGGCGCCGGCATAGGCGCGCCCTTCATCGCTGTCGTAAGGGTAGCCCATACGCATGATCAGCGCGCCGAGGTTGGCATAGCCGAGTCCGAGCGGACGGTAGAGATGTGAGTTCCGTGCAATCTCCTCGGTCGGGTAGCTCGCCCGGTCGACGAAAATTTCCTGTGCCGTGACGAAAAGACGTACCACGTGCTGGAAGGTCTTGATGTCGAAGGCGCCCTTCTTATCGACGAACTTCATCAGGTTGACGGAGGCCAGGTTGCAGGCGCTGTTGTCCAGGAACATATACTCCGAGCAGGGGTTGCTGGCGTTGATGGGACCTGAGTTCTTGCAGGTGTGCCAGCGGTTGATCGTGGAGTCATACTGCAATCCCGGGTCACCGCAGACATGCGTGCCTTCCGCGATGTCACGGAGCAGGTCACGCGCCGGGAACGTGTCCACCGCTTCGCCGGAGACAACGGCCGTTGTGGTCCAGTCGCCTTCCTTCTCGGCCGCGTCCATGAAGTCGTCCGTGACGCGTATGGAGAGATTGGCGTTCTGGTACATGACCGACTCGTAGGCTTCGCCGCCGAAGGAGCCGTCGTAGCCCTGCTCAATGAGGGCCCACGCCTTCCGCTCTTCGTTGGTCTTGCAGCTCACGAACTCGCGGATGTCAGGATGGCTGACCTTGAGACTCTGCATCTTGGCCGCACGGCGCGTTTTGCCGCCCGACTTGATGACCGCGGCCACCTGGTCGAACACGCGCATGAAGCTCAGCGGGCCGGATGGGGTACCGCCGCCGGAGAGTTTCTCGCGACTGCTGCGCAGCGTACTCAGGTCCGTACCGGTGCCCGAGCCATATTTGAACAGCATCGCTTCGGCGCTGGCCAGGCGCATGATGTCTTCCATCGTGTCATCGACGGCCTGGATGAAGCAGGCGCTGGCCTGGGGCGACACATAGGTGTCTCCTGCCGGAACGATGGCCTCGGCCTTGTCATCCCACGTGTAGCTGGTCTTGTTGTCCGAGCCGTAACCATAGACATGGTGCAAACCGACGTTGAACCAGACCGGACTGTTGAACGCGCCATACTGGTTGACGCAGAGGTAGGTCATCTCATCATAGAAAGCCTCGGCATCTTCCTTGCTCGCGAAATAGCCATCCTCCAGCCCCCAATCCGCCAGGGTGCGGGAGACGCGGTGAATAAGCTGGCGCACCGAGTACTCACGCTCGTCCGTGCCTTGTGCCCCATAGAAGTACTTCGAAGCGACAACGTTCGTGGCGAGCATGGACCATGTCTTCGGCACCTCGACATCGTTCTGGCTGAAAATGGTGTTGCCCTTGTCATCGCCGATCGAGGCCTGGCGACGCTCCCACTCGATCTGTTCGAAGGGGTTGGCGCCTTCTGTGCTCAGGCGGCGGGTAACCTTCAGCTTGCGAGCCGGAGTCGACCGGGTGGATTCTGTTGTGCGGCGGGTGCGGGTGCGCCCCTTTGCTGTGCGGGATGCGGGCTTTGCGGGGGCCTCGACCCTCTCGTTGTCGGTAACGTCAAGCATGGTGAAATCTCCCACTGATCAAGGACTTATGAAGAAAAACAGGGCAAAACGGTCTGTACTATATATTGTGGTGTATTGAGCGCAATGCACACAATAAGGGCCATATATAGGGGGGTCAAGAAAAAGATCATCACGAAAGAAGGTTCTCTGTAAATCGCAGTCAAGCAAGGGGTTACAGAGCAAGAAAATTGCCGGGTCAGTGTTCTTGTCTGGCAGAACATCGCCTTGCAGGAATGGGGGCTCAATCGGAGCGTTTGCGGCCCCTGAATTGGAGCATAATAGGGGCCCCTTCAAGGCCGAAGTGGCTGCGCAGTATACGGACCAGGTAGGCGCGGTAGGCGGGGACAATCCTCCTGGGGTCATTGCAGAAGATGCGGATGATAATGGGGGAATGGCTGACCTGTGTGGCGTAGTAGATCTTGATGCGTTTACCTTTGACCGAAGGGGGTGCCACTTTCGCGTAGGCGCCCTCCAGCACACGGTTCAAAACGCCGGTGGGCAGGGCCGTGCTGACCTGTGCCGCAACATGATCAATGGCCTCCACGGTGCGGCGAATGTTGTAGCCGGTCTTGGCCGACGCAAATACCAGGGGGCAGTGGCCCATGAACGGCATGGTTCGCTTGACTTCGGGTGCAAACTGACGCTGCGTTCTCGTCGCCAGGTCCCACTTATTGACGATGACGATGCACCCTTTGCCCGCGTCCACCACGGCACGGGCGATTTTCTTATCCATGGTCGTGGGGTCTGAGCCGGCTTCAGTCAGCAGCACGACGACATCGGCATCCTTGATGCTCTTCTCGGAGCGGAAGCGACTGAACCGTTCGACCGAGTTATCGATCTTGCCGACGCGTCTCATGCCGGCCGTGTCCACCAACACGTAGTGCCGTGCCTGTGGGCCATGCCCCACCGTGAACGGTACGTCGATGCTGTCGCGGGTCGTCCCCGGTATATCCGAAACAATCACGCGATCACTGCGCAAGAGGCGGTTGATGTAGGAGGACTTGCCGACATTGGGTCGCCCCACAACGGCGACGCGTAGGGCGTCCTTGTCTTCAATCTCAACAGGCGGCGGCAGCTCCGGGATCATCGCTTCCATCAGTTCGCCGAACCCGCGATCGTGCAGCGCCGACACGGGGAAGACCGGCAAGCCGAGCTGCTCAAACTCTGTGGCCGCGGTATCGCGCTGAGGGTTGTCCGCCTTGTTGACCGCCACAAATGCGGGACACCCGCTCTTGCGCAGGATGGCCGCCACCTCTTCATCGAGCGGCACCACGCCGGTCTCAAGATCGACCACGAGCATGGCAACAGCCGCGTCCTCTATGGCCGCATTGGCCTGCATCAGAATCCCGCCCTCAATGCTGTCGGGTGATGCGGAGTTGATCGTCCCGATGCCCCCTGTATCGATCAGCTCGAAGTGCTCATCGTTCCAGATCACCTCGTGCATCAGACGGTCGCGCGTCACGCCGCTCTGAGCGTGCACGATGGCAATGCGTCGCCCCGCCAGCCGGTTGAAGATGGCCGACTTGCCGACGTTCGGTCGCCCAACAATGGCGATCACGCGTTGTTTGGTTGGTTCAGTCACTTCGTACGCTTTCTCCATGAATCGCGTAACGGCACGATCTGGTTGAACACCGGCGCACCCTCAGACGAGTCCTTCGGATCAGAGAAGAAGTACCCTTTCCGCTCAAACTGGCAACGCGACCCCGGCGCCATCTCGAGGATGGCCGGTTCCACCTTTGCTTGCACGGTCCTAAGTGAGTCGGGATTCAGGTTGTCTTTGAAATCGGCACTTGTCGCGGCGTAGCCCGGCGAAGCAGACGAAGCCGGACGCTCGACGGAGAACAGGCGGTCGTAAAGCCGCACATCCGCCTCTCCGCCCCTGGTGGCGCAGACCCAGTGGATCGTGCCCTTGACGCGTCGTCCGTCCGGTGCATCCCCGCCGCGCGTATCGGGGTCGTACGTGCAGTGGACTTCTTTGATCTCGCCCGTGGTCTCATCTTTGACCACGCCCGTGCAGGTTACGAAGTAGGCATAGCGCAGACGTACCTCGCGACCGGGGGTCAGGCGGTGGTACTTGCGGTTGGCCTCCTCCCGGAAATCCTCCCGCTCGATCCACAGCTCGCGCGAGAAGGGAACCGTACGCGTGCCGGCCGATTCGTCCTCGGGATTGTTGATGGCTTCAAGCTCCTCAACCTGGTCTTCCGGATAGTTGTCGATCACCAGCTTGATCGGATCAAGCACGGCCATCACACGGTTGGCGGTCTGGTTGAGCTCGTCCTTGATGTGGTGTTCGAGCAGGGAGATGTCGGTCAGGCTTTCAACCTTCGTGATGCCCACGCCGCGGCAGAAGCGGCGGATCGAGTCGGGCGTGTAGCCACGGCGACGCAGCCCGCACAGGGTCGGCATGCGGGGGTCGTCCCAGCCGGACACGTAATTACCTTCAACCAGCTCCAGCAACTTGCGCTTGCTCATCACCGTATAGGTCAGATTCAGGCGCGAAAACTCGGTCTGTTCGGGCCGATAGACTTCACAGGCCTCCAGCAGCCAGTCATAGAGCGGGCGGTGTACCTCGAACTCGAGGGTGCAGAGCGAATGCGTCACGCGCTCGATCGAGTCTTCCAGTCCGTGTGCGAAATCGTAGGTGGGGTAGATGCACCACGTGTCGCCGGTGCGATGATGCGTGGCGTGCTTGATGCGGTAAAGCGCCGGATCGCGCATGTGCAGGTTGGGTGAAGCCATGTCGATCTTCGCGCGCAGCACGGTGCTGCCGTCCTCGAATTCGCCCGCGCGCATACGTTCAAACAGGTCCAGGTTCTCCTCGACCGAACGGTCCCGTCCCGGCGGCAGCTTCCCCGGCCGGGTCGGCACCCCGCGATACTCTTTGAACGCGTCCACACTCAAGTCGCAGACATAGGCCTTGCCGTCGCGGATCATCTTCAGTGCGCACTCAACCATCTGCTCGAAGTAGTCCGAGGCGTAGTAGAGGTGTTCGCCCCAGTCGAAACCGAGCCAGCGGACATCCTCCATAATAGAGTCGACATACTCGACATCCTCTTTCTCCGGGTTCGTATCGTCGAAACGGAGGTGACACTCGCCGCTGTTCTCCTCGGCAATCCCGAAATCCAGACAGATCGCCTTGGCGTGCCCGATATGCAGATAGCCGTTCGGCTCAGGCGGGAAACGCGTCACTACACGCCCATCATACTTCCCGCTCTGCAGATCATCCGCCACCTTGTCGCGAATGAAGTCGCTCAATGGTCCATCATCAGCCTTGGACATGTTGTTCGTCTCCGCTCTCTGTCTTTTCTCGACGTCTCCCCGGCGATTCTCGCCGGGCTATGATGTTCAACCCCGTTGGGGTTGCTCTCTCCCGCAAGGGGTGCACCGTCATAGCTGCATGCTGTTCAGCCCCGTTGGGGTTGCTCTCTCCCGCACCCCAAAGGGGTGCCCCATCATAGCCCAGGCAGAATGCCTGGGGCAACTGGATGCATCACTATGCCGGTTACTCTCCCTCGCCGCACAGATTCTCAATAGCATAATCCAACCGCGCCAACGACCGCTCTCTTCCCAGAAGCACCATGGTCTCGTACAGCCCCGCGCCGACCATGGTCGCGGTCACCGCCACGCGGATCGGCTGGTTCAGCTTGCCTTCCTTAATATCGTGTGCGCGCTCAATCGCGTGAATGGCGGCTTCGAGCGGGGCTTCTTCGAAGTCGGTGGAATCCAGTGCGGCGCGCAGCTCTGACAGCATCTCCTGCACGCCCTCCTTCTGCAAGAACTTGCGCACGCCCTTGGGATCATACTCCAGTTCGTCCGAGAAGAAATAGGTCCACACAGCCACGTCCGGGTAGAGTTGTGTGCGCGACTGCATCAGTTCACAGACACTGCGGAACAGCTCTTCATTCACACCGCGACCCCAATCATGCTCCGCCAGGGCCTCGCGTGCGCCTTCCATGAAGGTGTCGAGCGGCAGCTCGGCCAGGTACTGACCATTCATGTGCGCCAGCTTCTTCAGGTCCATCTGCGAGGGCGCGCTGCGCACACGCTGGAGCGTGAAGGCCGCCACCAGCTCCTCGCGCGATAGCTTCTCGCGATCGTCCCCGGGCGCCCAGCCCAGCAGCGTCAGGTAGTTGAACAGCGCATCCGGATCGAAACCGCGGGTCCTGAAGTCGCCCACGTAGGCATCCCCGTCGCGCTTGCTGTAGGGCTTGCCCTGCGCGTTGACGATCATGGGCAGGTGCGCATAGGCGGGAGGCTTCTGGTCCATCGCATCATAGAGCAGGATATGCCGGAACGTGTTCTCGACGTGGTCGTCGCCGCGGATGATATGCGTAATCTCCTGCACGATATCGTCACACACATTCGCCAGGTGAAATACCGGCGCGCCGGTGCTGCGTACGATCACCAGGTCCTTGATGCCGTCGAGCGGCTTGGTCATGCGGCCTTTAACGAGATCCTCGAAGACCACCTGCCGCCGCTGGAACTCCATGCGCACCACGTGCTCGACCGTGAACTCCGCTTTGCCGGCCAGTACCGTTTCGGGTGAGGCCAGCTCGTAGAGACATACATCGTTGGCATCATAAAGGCGTAAGCCGCTGAAGCCTGCGAGGCAGCCGCTCTCTTCGATTGCCTTGCCCTTCTTGCTGACGAGCGCGTATTTCACCCCGGCATGGCTGACGGTGACAGGCACCTCCGGGTGGACATCCAGTTTAGCCGGCCCCACCTTCTCATAGGCCTTGGAGTCCCACGGCATGCGGAAACAGACCGCTTCGCCCTTGTTGTCCGCGCCAGCCAGCGCATAGGCAGCGCCTGAAGCTTCCAGCTCCCCGGCTGCGGCCAGGTGGGCGGCCCGCCGCTGAGACTGGTACATCACCTCGCCATCGACATCCAGCTTCAGCCACGCCATCGCCTCGCGCAGCGTCGCCTTCGCCTCATCCGTCGACCGCTCCAGGTCCGTATCCTCTACCCGCAGCAGAAACTCCCCGCCCGTATGCCGCGCATACAGCCAGTTGAAAATCGCCGCCCGGATGTTGCCGATATGGACATGTCCCGTAGGACTCGGTGCAAATCTAACCCGTACCGCTTTAGTCTCAATCATCTCAATACCCTCAAAAAACGTCGGAATCTACCATCCCACGCGGTAAAGGGACAGCACGAAGAGAGGGGGGATCGCGGAATCCGCCCCAATCCTGGGGTTTCACCCCAGGCTATGATGTTGCACCCCGTTGGGGTGCGGAGCGCGAAGGGCTCGATTTGGTCCCAGCGATTCTCGCTGGGCTATGATGGTGGACCCCTTTGGGGTCCTGAAGAGGTCGGGGCGGCATCCCGTTCGGGTGCGGGGAAGGATTTCATTGCGGACAGCCAGAGTTCCGGCTACCGTTCGGAAGAATCAGGCACCCCAACGGGGTGCAACATCACAGCCCAGGCAGAATGCCTGGGATTCGGAAACGTGCCAGAAAAGCAAACCAGCACCCCAACGGGGTGCCCCATCATAGCCCAGGCAGAATGCCTGGGACTCGGGTGAAACCCGAGGAAAGGCCCCCATGCCCCAATCTCTCTCCCGCGCCGCCCTCCATCTCACCTTCAGCACCCAGGACCGTCGCAAGACCTTTGTCATGCAGGAGATGCGCGATGCCACTGCCGCCTACATCACCGGCGTTCTCAAGAACCGCGGCTGCCCGGTTATGCGCATTGCCGTGGCCTCCGAACACATCCACATCCTCTTCCTCCTCTCCCGCACCGAAACCATCGCCGACACGGTGGCTGCCGCCAAGCGCGAGAGCAGCGGCTGGATCGTGAAGCAGGAGTGGGCGCGCATGAACCCCAGCTTCGCCCAGTTTCACTGGCAGAAAGGGTATGCCATCTTCTCAGTCAGTAGCTCAAAGATCGATGATGTGTCCACCTACATCGAGAACCAGATGGAGCACCACAAACGGGTCACCTTCCAAGACGAATACCGGGCCTTTCTCAAACGGCACGAAGTGGATTTCGATGAGAAGTATGTCTGGGAATAGAGGGAAGCGGCGCGTCTCAGGGCTGCGCCCTGACCCGGCGATTCTCGCCGGGCTATGATGTTGAACCCCGTTGGGGTCCGGAGAAGATCGCCTTGCCATCCCATTCCCCGACCCCATCGGGGTGCCCCATCATAGCCCAGGCAGAATGCCTGGGGCTCCACCGCTCGCCACGCTATTCCCTTCCTCTGTCCATTAACGTCTCGACAACGGCGTGCGTGCTGCGCAGGCTAATGCGCATGGATGCTGGGATTACCATAGGGGTGGTATTTGCGCTGTATGTGGTGGCCATGCTTGGGATAGGGCTGGCGGGGTTTCGGCGGACGAATACGTTGGAGGACTACTTGCTGGCGGGACGGGGGCTGGGGCCGTTTGTGGCAGCGTTGAGTGCTTGTGCGTCGGACATGAGCGGCTGGTTGCTGATGGGGTTGCCCGGCGCCATTTTTGCAGCAGGGCTGGGCCAGGTCTGGATTGGGGTGGGACTGCTCGTGGGCAGCTACCTCAACTGGTTGCTTGTGGCGGGTCCGCTGCGGAGAGAGAGTGCCCGACTCGGGGCCCTCACGATCTCGGGCTATTTCGAAAAGCGCTTCCCCTCCCGTACGCGCAGTCTGCGCCTTGTGACGGCGATTGTCATTCTCGCCTTCTTTCTTATCTATACGGCTGCCGGCCTGGTCGCGGGTGGCAAGCTCTTCGAAGGTGTGTTCGGGCTGGATTACCGGCTGGCGGTACTGGTCGGGGCGGTGGCCATCATCGTCTACACGGCAATGGGAGGCTTTATTGCCGTCTGCTGGACCGATGCCGTGCAGGGCGTCCTCATGATCGGCGCACTGGTGGCGGTGCCGCTTCTCGCCATCTCCGCGGCCGGTGGCGGCATGGCATGGATAGACAGCGTGCGTGCGGCTTCGCCTGCCTCGCTGAGCTGGTTAGGCGGCGAGGATGCGCGCATCGGCCCCATGGGGTTGATCAGCACGCTGGGGTGGGGCCTGGGCTACTTTGGGATGCCCCATATCATCATCCGTTTCATGGCGATCAGGTCGGAAGCGGAAGTCAAGCGGGCCCGCCGCATCGCGCTCTCCTGGACGTCCCTTTCGCTGATGGCCGCGGTCCTGGTGGGGCTCTGCGGTCTGGCCCGGTTCGGGGCGGACGGGATTGAAGATGGCGAGAAGGTGTTCATCCACCTGATCCAGGCTCTGTTTCACCCGATCCCGGCAGGCATCTGCCTGGCCGCCATCCTGGCGGCCATCATGAGTACGGCCGACTCACAGCTCCTGGTCTGTACATCGGTCATCACGGAGGATATCTACCGCACCTATCTTGACCGCGATGCCACTGAATCGGAGCTGGTGCGCGTCGGTCGTATCTCGGTGGTGGTGATCGCCGCGTTGGCCTGCACGCTGGCGCTTGATCCGAACACGCGTGTCATGGGGCTGGTCTCCTATGCGTGGGCCGGTTTCGGGGCGGCGTTCGGGCCTGCCATTCTGCTGAGCCTCTACTGGTCCGCCATGACACCGCGCGGCGCGCTGGCCGGTATCGTGGGCGGGGGCGCGACGGTTGTGGCATGGCGCAACCTATCGGGCGGCCTGTTCGACCTGTACGAAATCTTCCCCGGGTTTGTGATATCGACGGTTCTGATCCTGGTGGTATCGTGCGTCGGGAGAGAGAATAGGGTGCTGTCAAAAGAGTAATGAAAACGGATGAAGCGGGGAGCGGTGGACGATAGCGGGCGACGAGAGCGGATTACGCGTAGTGAGAATCTCAATCGTCCACCGCTCTCGTCGCCCGTTCTCGTAGGCCGAAATGGACTGGAAAACTGGCGAGAAGGCTTCGAAGAAGCTGGGGCCTTGCAAAGAGAGAAGATAGCCAAGAAAATGTCCTGCTAGCTTTGACATTACCGAGAATAGGGCAGAGGGAAGAGGAATAGAGATCGGCTATGCCCTTGCTTGTCCTGCGGATGCCTGTCGCTTGCCATGCCATACAACGCAGCGTATTCTGTTGTCATGTCTGATCGTCCCGCTGATCTCAACATTGTTCTCGTCGCACCCGAGATTCCGCATAACACGGGAGCGGTCGGGCGGCTGTGTGTATGTCTTGGTGCGCGGCTGCACCTGATCCGACCACTGGGGTTTGCCCTGACGGAGAACCGGGTGCGCCGTGCGGGGATGGATTACTGGCAGCATGTTGATCTGACCGTGCACGATAGCTGGGAGGCCTACCTGGAGACCGAGCAGCCGACCCAGCTCCTCTTCTCCAGTACGCGCGGGATGAAGACCTGTTTCGATTGCAGTGTCCGCGCGGGGTGTGCCCTGGTGTTTGGCAACGAGTCGAGTGGCTTGCCCCCGGAACTCTACACGCGTTATGCCGAGCATCTCTACCGTGTGCCCATGCCCGGGCCTCACGCGCGCAGCCTCAACCTTTCGCTCTCCGTCTCGGCTTTTGCGTACGAAGCCTATCGCCAGTTGACCGGCTCTATGCCCGGAAAGTACCCGCATGTTGCGTAGCGTCTGCCTATCGGCTACAGTGGTCGCCATGCAGCAGGGCGTATCGATCTACCGAGAAAAGGGGTAAGCAACATGTCGGAAATACTGCAGGGCATAGCCGTACTGGTCATTGTGTTCTTCATGGTCATTATTCTGGGACTCCAGGTACAGATTTCTTCGGCATCGAGAAAGCTGGACGAAATCCTGACGAAGCTCGACAGTGCCAGACCGAAATGACGGCGGGCAATCGTGTGGGCGTTTGCCCTTGAGTCGCGGTGTGTGCAGCCGGTAGGGTTCGAGCACTATGGCAAAGGGACGCATCTATACCAAGGGCGGCGACGGCGGCGACACCAGCCTGCTGGGCGGCGAACGTGTGCGCAAGGATAGCCTGCGTACGGAGACCTATGGCACGGTTGATGAACTGAACTCCTGGCTCGGGGTCGTGGCGACGGAGCTTGTCGACGGGGATCTGGCCGGGGAAATGCAGGCAATTCAGGCGCGACTGTTTGAGGCAGGTTCCCGGTTGGCGTGTCCGGCACATCAGACAGAGGCATATAAACTCACGTGGCCGGGTGAGGCGGAAGTGGGTGAGCTGGAGGCCGCGATCGACCGCATGCTCGATGTGCTGCCGGAACGGAAGGGCTTTACGCTGCCGGGCGGCAGCCGGGCGGCGGCGTTCACCCACGTGGCCCGTACGACCTGTCGGCGGGCAGAGCGGCGGCTTGTTGCGCTGCAGGCAGAGGTCGACGATCCGGATCTGAGGGACATTCAGATCTATCTCAACCGCCTTTCAGACTACCTCTACGCACTCGCCCGAATGTGCAATCACCTGGATGGGGTGGCAGACATTCCGTGGAAGCGCTAGAGGCCAAGGCTGGCCTCGTCGGATTTTCCGACGGCCCGAAAGGTTGAGTCTTCAGGGTCTGCCACAGCCCTGCTCTGCAGGTTGGTCCGACAGTGTGACCACTTCCTTTAAGGCCGGAAACAGTTCACTCAGATCCTCCTTGAAGGCTTCGTGATAGGCTTCCAGGAGTGGCATGGCCACTGTCAGGTCAACATCTCGGCGGCTGCGTTGCGAAAGGCGGTGAAGTGAGCGGCGAATGCCCTCGGTGTGGGCATACGAGCTCAGCCAGGCGACGCTCTCCCAACGGGTGGAGAGATCTCCGGGCAGATGCAGGCGCTGGGACTGAAACCGACGGTCAATACCTGCGACAAAGCTGTCCAGCGAACCGGTGTCTCCGAAATCGTCAAAGTGCCTGGCGAGGAGGTGATCGTATAGAATGTCGATGGCTGCGCGCGCGTAGTGTCCCATTGTGGGTACAAGGCGTTGCGCGCTGCGTCGGAAGGCCGGATGCTCATTGGCCACGCGATCGATGCGGCGATGCAGAACCACTCCCTGGCGCAGGCGGGGAGGGAGACCATCCAGGGAGCGCACAAAGTCGCCCACGAGATTGCCGACCATGACCAGGTCATCGTCGGGTGAGAGCATGGCATGTGCCAGGTAGTTCATCGCTGCGCACAGAGTACCCGAATCGCAGTCCGCTGGCGATGGAAAGTGAGGGGGGAGTCAGTCGAGGAGGCGACTGCCCATGCGACGGGAAATGGTCCGACAGGTATAGGAGTGGATGAGCCGCTTGCGCATCCATCTTCGAACGGGGCGCGCGCCAAAGAAGCAGGAACACAGGAATCTCAATACACGTACCAGAGCCATCACGGCTGCAAGAACACCTATTGCAAAAAGCAATCCAAACACAACTGGCATAAGACCCACCCCTTCGCGCGCACAGAGTCGGGGCCGCAGGCCCATTCGGTCAATACGGGATAAGGCTGGACTTCACTACGGGAAATTCCCGTAGTGTCGTCCTGAGCAGGGGAACTCCGCTGCTTCCTCATCCCGTCCACAATAACTGCTGTTTTGCCCGGGCAGGCTGTGGTATGGAATGCAGTTCGTCATGATTCCTGAAACAGACAATGCGGTTGAAAAGATCTTCTCGCCGAAGGTGTCGCGCACGTATGAGCTGGTGAACCACGTGCTGACGTTTGGGTTTGATGTGCTGTGGCGGCGCAAGCTGACGCGCCTGGCGGCTTCGGGTGGCGGGACCGAGTGGGCCGACCTCTGCACCGGTACAGGTGAGACGGCGATGTATCTGCGCCGGCTGGCCCCGGAGGGTGTAACCCTACACGCGGTAGATTTCTCCCGCGCCATGATGGCGGAAGCCATGAAGAAGCCGGAAGGGAAGGGGATCGACTTCATCGTGGCGGATGTGAAGGCGTTGCCGTTCGAGGACAACAGTCTAGACCTGATCACCATGTCGTTCGCCACGCGCAACATCAACCTTGACCGCGAGGTGCTGACGCAGACATTTGCCGAGTATCATCGGGTGCTCAAGCCCAGCGGCCGTTTCGTCAACCTGGAGACAAGTCAGCCAACGTGTGGCCTGTTGCGCGCGCTCTTCCACGGATTCGTGAAGGGCCTGGTCAAACCTGTTGGTGCGGCGCTCTCCGGCGCCCGGCCGGCCTATGCCTACCTGGCCCACACGATTCCCCGCTTCTATCCGCCGGAGGAGCTCGCCGCCATCCTTGGCGACGCCGGGTTCGAGACGGTGACGTTCAAGCGCCTGCTCTTTGGTATGGCCGCACTCCACGAATCGACCAAGGGCTGAGAGGGCGGGAACGTACGCATGAAGAAGAAGGTGGCACAACGGTTTATCGTGGTGGCAGTGGTCATCGCACTGGTGCTGCTGGCGATTCTCAATGTGCTGGCCTATAAACACGCGCGTGCGATGCTGCAGTTCGGCGGGCCCGAAGGGCGCATGCGCAAGCCCGAGGATCTCTCCTTCGCGGAGAAGGCGGACGCGCTTTTCAATGGCATCAGTATTCCCCGACCGGAAAGCGCGCGCGATCCGCAGGAGCTGGCAGCGGACTGCAAAGAGCTGTCGATCGAGAGTTCCGGCGGGGCCATCCTCGCGGCCTGGTACGTGAACCGCGGACCCGCCACGCCGCTCGTGATTCTGTTTCATGGCTACTGTGCGGAGAAGACCTCGCTCCTCGGCGAGGCCCGGGCTTTCATGGATGATGGCGCCTCGGTGTTGCTGGTCGACTTTCGTGGGTCGGGCGGATCGTCTGAAGCCTACACCACCGTTGGTGTTGACGAGGCGGACGACGTGGTGGCCTGTCTGGCCTATGCCCGCGAGGGGCTCAACCACGAGAATATCATTCTGTTCGGGCAGAGCATGGGTGCGGCAGCGATTCTGCGGGCAGCCTACATGCAGGACATCACGCCGGAGGGCGTGATTCTTGAAGCGGTGTTCGACACGATGTTCAACACGGTCTGCAACCGCTTTGAGGTCATGCACGCGCCCTCGTTTCCCAGCGCCCAGCTCCTCATGTTCTGGGCCGGTCAGCAACGCGGACTGAACGGGTTCGCGCATAACCCGGTCGACTACGCCGAGGCCCTGACCTGTCCCGCCCTCTTCATGCACGGCACGGATGATCCGCGCGCCAAGCTCGAGGAAGGCCAGCGTGTCTACGCCGCCGCGCCCGATCCCAAGACCTTCCAGCTGTTCGAGGGCGTCGGGCACGAGTCCTACCTGTCTATCCGTCCGGAGCAGTGGAAAGCCGCCGTGGCAGAGCTGGTCGCAGATGCATGTAGAGCAAAGTAGGGCTTCGGCTGTCTGACGGGTTCGGCCTGTATGTACGGGTGCATTACTCTACACCACAAATCATCGTCTTTCCTGCCTATGGTCTGGTATCTGCAGGGAAGGCCGCTGTATCATGACGGGCTATGCAAACAGACGTTCCAGAGGGTGCAGGTGTGACGGGTGACACCGGACGTGTGCTGAAGCAGGTCTTCGGGTTCGACTCGTTCCGGCCGAACCAGGAGGAGATCGTGCAGGCCATTCTCGACCGGCGCGATGCGTTTGTGGTGATGCCGACCGGGGGCGGGAAGTCGCTCTGCTACCAGCTGCCGGCCCACATCATGTCCGGTACCTGCATGGTGATCAGTCCGTTGATCTCGCTGATGAAGGACCAGGTGGACGCCGCTACGGCGACAGGCCTGCGGGCGGCCTACCTCAACAGTGCGCTTTCGTCCAGCGATCGTGTAGCCGTACAGCGCGCCCTGATGCAAGGCGAGCTGGACCTGATCTACGTATCCCCGGAGCGGTTCGCGATGGAGGAGTTCATCGATGTGCTGGCCCATGTCGACCTCGCCTTCACGGCAATCGATGAGGCCCACTGCATTTCAGAGTGGGGCCATGACTTCCGGCCCGACTACCTGAATTTGGCGACGCTGACAAAGCGGTTCCCGGACGTACCGGTCGCCGCGTTTACGGCCACGGCGACGCATCGTGTGCAGGAGGACATCGTGACGCGCCTGGGGTTGCGCAGCCCGCACGTGGTGCGCGCCTCGTTCAACCGGCCCAACCTGTTCTACAAAGTGGTGCCGAAGCAGAAGGGCCTGAAGCAGATTCTCCGTTTTGTGAAGGACCACGCCGGCGAGTCCGGAATCGTCTACCGCACCACGCGCAACAGCGTGGAAGAAACCGCCGCGATGCTGGAGCAAGCGGGCGTGAAGGCCTTGCCGTATCACGCCGGGCTCGATGCCGGGACGCGCGCGGCCAACCAGGATGCGTTCAATCGCGATGAAGTGGATGTCATCGTGGCGACGATTGCATTTGGCATGGGGATCGACAAGTCCAACGTGCGTTACGTTCTGCATGGCGACCTCCCCAAGAATATCGAAAGTTATTACCAGGAGACTGGACGCGCTGGCCGCGACGGTGAGCCGGCCCAGTTGCTACTGCTGTTTGGGTATGCGGACATCCCCAAGATCCGATTTTTCATTGACCAGATCCCGGATGCCGACGAGCAGCGGCATGCCCTGAAATGCCTCAACGACATGGTGGGCCTTGCCACGGTCCACGCCTGTCGGCGGAAGGTCCTGCTGGGCTATTTCGGCGAATCCTATCCCGAGCCAAACTGTGGTGGGTGCGACATATGCGCAGGTGAAGTCGAGCGGGTCGACGCCACCCGCGATGCGCAGATGATCCTGTCGGCCATTGCCCGCACGGGTGAGCGTTTCGGCATGATGCACGTGGTGGACGTGGTGACCGGGGCAGATACGGAGCGGATGCGCCAGTTGGGGCATGACCGCATCAAGACCTATGGCGTGGGGAAGGATCGCGAGAAGCGCTATTGGCGCTTCCTGTTGGACAATCTCCTGGCGCAAGGGGTGGTGGAGCAGACAGAAGGGAAATACCCCGTTGTCCAGCTTCAACCGCCTGCCCGCGAGGTACTCTTTGGCGACCGACAGGTGCATGTCTTGCGTACACGCAAGAGTGCGCCCAAGCGCAAAAAGAGCGCCGCAACCGGCGTTGAAGCCTATGACGAGGCGCTCTTCGACGAACTGCGCGCTCTGCGGCGGCGGCTTGCGGCCGCGCGCCGGCTCCCGCCCTACGTGATCTTCTCGGACCGGACGCTGCATGAAATGGCGCGGCGCTATCCGGTCACACCCGCACAGATGCTGCGCATCACCGGGGTCGGCGATGCCAAGCTCGAGCGTTACGGCAAGCCGTTCATGGAGGCGATTGCCGAGTTCCAGAAGGAAGGGGCTGCGCAGGCATGAAGCCCGGTATCCGTAACGCCTTGCATGTATGGGAGCGCATCTTCTTTCGTACGCTGACCGGCTTGCTGTGTCTGCTTATCCTGGTTGGTATCTACCTGTCGCATGTTGGCTTGCCCTGGCAGATGGGGAACGCATTGATGCGCCGTATCGACACGGGAGTATTTGCGGTGGAGGCCGAGACCATCCGGATGGGGTTGATCAGGGGGGTGCGCCTTGAAGCTGTCTCGGTTTACCGGCGCAGCCGGGTGGGCCCGCCGGCCGTTGAAGCCGAAGAGGTCACGCTCTGGATTGACCCGCTGGCTTTCCTGCGGGGGATGAGCACGGTCCAGCGTGTGGAGGTCATGGATGGCGAGATCCGCCCTGAGTTCATGAGTGCGCATCGCGAGCCGGACGAGACCGTGACGCTGGGGGCCTACCAGACAGAGCTGATGCTGACCCGTTGCCGGATCCAGGGCACGATGATAGAGGCCTTGCAGGGCCGGCTGAAATTGAGTGAGACAACGGTCCGGCTGTTCGACATCCGGACGACGCTGTCGCGTGATGGTCTGAGCGGAACCGCAGCCGGGCACGTACAGTACGACTCCCGAACGACCATGGTGGAAGGCCAGGCTGAGGCCGCCATGTATCCGAGCATTGTCGAACCGATTCTGACGGCATGGGATCTGAATGGGCTGGTCCGGCTGTTCCAGCGTTTCGCGTTCGATGATAAGCCGCCGACCACCTCGCTGACGTTCAAGGTCGGGGCGGGCGAGGGGGGGGCGGTTGTGTTCGATGGTGACGTCCACCTCAAGGCGGCGCGGTACCGCGGCGTACCGGTGTTGCAGGCCGATGCGGCACTCAACGTAACGAGCTCCAACGCCCCTGTTGTGGTGACGCTCGATCCGCTCACCGTCGTGCGGCGTGATGGCAGTATGCAGGGCAAGTTGATTATCGATCGGGGCCAGACGAATATCTGTTTCGATGCCCACGGCTCCTTGAATCCCCATCTCGTGCGCCAGTCGATCGGTGTGCTCTCCGACCCCTTCTGGGACCGGTGGCGCTTTGAAGGCCCCGTGGAGATCAAGGCCAGGGGCGTGGCCGGATACGAGGCACTGAAGGGCACGGACTTCACAATCGATTTCGTGGGGCGTGATCTGTATTACACCAATCATCCACTGGAGTTCTGCAGCTTGAGCATGCACATGCTCGATGAATCGGTCACCCTCTCATCGGTGCGTGCCGGGGCGTACGGGGGTGAAATGACCGGCGGCGCGACATTTGCTCTGCCCGCCCAAGGCGCGAGCAACACGGCGTTTGATGTGTCGCTCTGCGTTACCAATGTGAACTTCGAGCGTGTGTCTGCGGTCTTGATCCCCGAGGACAACCAGGCGTATCGTGGCCGGCTTTCGGGGTGCCTCGCCTTGTGTGGCATGCTCGGCGAGGGCAACGGGGACACGATCCGGGGAGACGGCGCGATTACGATCGACGACGGACGCGTCTTCATGCTGCCGGTCTTTGGCGGGTTGTCCGAAATCATGACCCGGATCATCCCGGGATTGGATTTCGTGCTGCGCCAGAGTGATGCATCGGCGGCGTTCCGCGTGGAGGAGTCACGTGTGGCGAGTAAGGAGATCAAGATCAACGGCAGTGTGCTCAGTCTGAAGGGCTATGGTCAGTGCGGTTTCGACAAGGCCGTAGACTTTCATGCACAGGTCAAGTTGATGAAGGATAACAACATGGTGGCCAAGCTGGTGCGGGTGGTGACCTTTCCGCTCAGCAAGCTGTTTGAGTTTCGGGTACGGGGCACGCTGGATGAACCGCGTTGGTACCCCGAGAACTTCTCGAAAGACCTCTTGGAGAAGATCGGGCTGAAGAGAAGTAGTCAGTAATCAGTGATCAGTGATCAGTGATCAGCAGGTTGCGTTTCCTGCTGGCCACTGATTACTGATCACTGGAAGAGCGGGGGTTGTGCGGCATCAACCCGGATTGCAGGATCAAGGGCTGGAAATGAAATTTCTCGTTATCACCTATGGGTGCCAGATGAACGTGCGCGACAGCGAAGCGGTGAGCGCTTTGCTGATGCGGCAGGGGTATGTGTGCGCGGAGGGGGAGGCGGATGCCGACGTCATCGTCATCAACACCTGCAGCGTGCGCGGCAAAGCCGAGGCCAAGGCCCTCGGGAAACTGGGGCTGTTGGTTGCGGATAGCCGGCGCAACCATCCCGACCGCGTGGTCGGCGTGATGGGGTGCATGGTGCAACGTTTGGGACCGGCCCTGTTTGAGAAGGTGCCGGGCCTGGGATTTGGAATCGGCACACAGGCCATGTCGCGCCTGCCGCTGGTACTGCAGGAGGTGTTTGAAGGCAAAGCGCCCGTGCTGGATGTGGGGGATGGGGATGATGCCGAGGCCCTGACGGGGCATGTGGAGGGCCATCTGTCAGCGTTCGTGAATATCCTGCTGGGGTGCGACAGGCGCTGCACGTATTGCATTGTGCCGCACGTACGGGGGCGCGAGTGGAGTCGTCCGGCCGAGAGTGTTGTGGACGAAGTGCGTGAGTTGGTGGGCCAGGGCGTACGCGAGGTGACGCTGTTGGGACAGAGCGTCATGAACTATGGGCGACGCAATCCGGTGTGGCCGGAAGGCTCGACTTCGGCAGGCGGATACGAGACGCCGTTTCCGAGATTGCTCGAGGCCGTGGATGCGGTGGTTGGCATTGAGCGCGTACGGTTCACCTCGGGCCATCCATCGGGCTGCACCCCGGAGCTGGTGCGTGCCATGGCGGAGCTCCCCACTGTGTGTGAGCATCTGCACCTGCCTTGTCAGTCGGGGTCGGATCCTATCCTGGAGCGGATGCGCCGTGGCTACACCGTTGACCAGTTCCGGCAGGCCGCGCGAGTGCTGCAGGCGGCCGTGCCGGGCGTGGCGCTTTCGACCGATATCATCGTCGGGTTCCCCGGCGAAACAGAAGAGGATTTCGAGCGGACACGGGCGTTCATGGAGGAGATCGGATTCGACAATGCCTTCATCTTCAAGTACTCTCCGCGCTCTGGTACCCCGGCCGCGGAGTGGGACGATGACGTGTCGGATGAAGAGAAGATGCGTCGTAACCAGGTGTTGCTTGAGGACCAGACCCGTCGTGTCGAAGCCATCAACAAGGCGCTCGTGGGACAACGGGTGAATGTCCTCGTGGAAGGGCCCAGTCTGCGCAATGCGGCACGCTGGTCCGGCCGGTCGCGCACGAACAAAGTGGTGGTATTTGAGCCTATCCCGGGCGTGGAACGGGGCGACTGCGTGGAACTGCTGGTGGAGCGGGTGACGGCGACGACGTTGTACGCAGTGGGAAGTGTGAGGGGAGCATGAGTGTGTTGGCCAAGTATGCGATTCTGATGGGGGCCATCCTGGCGCCGCTCTATGGAGTTATGATCCTGGCGCCGCACCTGGCCATGCTTGGACTGAAACGGTTTCCGCGCAGTCGCATCATGGGCGCCGTGCTCTCGGTGATCGGGTTTGCCTGGGCCGGTTGGCTGCTGCACCAGACTCCGATGGGGCGCTTCGAGCAGTATCGGGCCATCCTCTACGCGCTGCTTCCTGTGATCTGTATCCTGGTCAACATTCTGAACAGTGAACTGCTCGCCCCGCGTGCCCTGGGTGGCATCATGATGCTGGTGCCTGCCCCGCTCCTGGCAGCGGCGCGGTGGCACCCCTCGCCCTGGCGTTACCTGGTTATTGTGATGGCCTACATCCTGGTCCTCAAAGGCGTCGCGCTCATCTTGAGCCCCTATGTCTTCCGTCGCAGCGGCGAACGCATTGTGAAGACCGAGAGTCTCTGTCGTGCCTGGGGCGGTTTCGGTATGGCCATGGCCATCCTGCTCATCGTGTTGGGGATTACCATCTACTAGAGCGGTTCTGAGAGAAGCCATAGCCGCTTCGTGGCAGAGAGCTCCCGACTACTCTTCCTCGTCGCCTTCGAACATGGCTTCAAGGCGGGAGTCAGGCGTGGTGCCCAGCTCAAGGGCGCGATGGTAGAAGTCGTGGGCGGCTTTGCGATCGGGCTCGGGTCCCGTCAGCATGAGTTGGGCCATGTTGTAATGGGCTTCCGCGAGGCCGGGCTCCACAGAGATGGCGGTGTCCAGTTCCTCTATGGCTGCGTCCCTCTGACCGTCACCGAAGTAGGCGGCAGCCAGACCCACGTGAACGGGTGCGTTGGAAGGCTCCTCGATTGAAAGTTCTTTGAGCAGGAAGATGGCATCGCCGAAACGACGCGCCTGACATTGGGCCAGGCCGGCCAGAAGACGCAGACTGATGTTGTCCGGATCGAGCTTGAACCCTTCAATGATGCGGGCACGGGCGGCTTCAGATTCCCCTTCTTCAAGACAGGCGCGCGCCAGGGCGAGGAGTGAGGGCACGTCACCGGGCTGTTGAACCTCGACCGGTGTGGCGTTGGTCCCGGCCGGTCCGGGCGGGTCCTCGACGTCGGGCTTCATGCCGTCCAGCAGGGCCTGAATCTGGTCGTCGCAGTACTCCATGCGGAACTCAATCATGTCCGGATTGAAGTCCGGGGTCTCGGTCATGATCTCGGTAAAAGAGTTGAGGGCGAGCTTGTAGAGCAGGAGCGCTCTGCCGTGGTCGGCCGTCTCGGCAGCACGGTCGGCTTCCGCCAGTATATCCTGCGTACGCGTAAACTTCAGCGTGGCGGCGATGATGTCCCCCATCGCCGGAGAGGTGCTGAGCAGTGTGGCGAGGCAGGTTAGTAGGGCGAGGGTCGTTTTCATTGCGGCTGAAACTATAGGTGGTACTGCGGCACATTGGCAAGTCGCTTCGGTCAAGGGGGAGGTCACTTCGGCCAAGGGGAAGGCCACTTGGCTGGACCGGTTTGGAATACCAAACCGCTAAGGCCTGCGTGACCTTCCCCTTGGCCTCCGTTGGGGTTAGGGGGAATGGCTCTCAGATAAGAGAGGTCTGGGATGCATACGATATGGTCCCAGCGATTTTCGCTGGGCTATGACGGGACACCCCTTTGGGGTGTTGCGAAAGACCCCAAAGGGGTCCAACATCATAGCCAGGGGTGAAACCCCTGGGAACCCGTGCACCCGAAAAATCCTTATCTGAGTGCTAAACGCCCACGATGTCGCGGAGTTCGGTGTAGGTTTCTACGACGTAGTCGGGCTGAACCGGGGCGGTTTCGAGGTCGGCGCGCTTGGAGTAGCCGGTTAGGATGAGCGCTGTGGGCATGCCGGCGGCTTGGCCGGCGATGATGTCGGTGGTGAGGTTGTCGCCCACGGCCAGGATGTCGGCCGGATCGAGTCCCATACGCTCCGCTCCCATATCCATAATGCGGCGCTCAGGTTTGCCGATGAAGAGAGGCTCTGTCTTGGAGCCGGTTGCAACGGCTGCGACAAGTGCTCCTGTGCCCGGTGCCACGCGATCATGCAGCGGCAAGCCGTGATCCGGGTTGGTGGCGATGAAGCGGGCGCCCTTGTGAATCAGGTTGCAGGCGAGCTTCAGTTTGGCATAGGTGAAGCTGCGGTCGAAGCCGACGATCACGTAATCGGGCGACTCATCGGTAATCGTGAATCCCTCGGCCAGCAGCGCTTCGCCGAGGGCCGGTTCGCCAATCGTGTAGGCCGACCCTTTCTCGAGGTAGTGGGCCGTGGCTTGCGAGGACGTCCATATGTCCTCCGCAGTGCATTCAATGCCATAGCCCTGGAGCTGGGCCGCCACAACAGCCGGTGTGCGGTTGGAGCGGTTGGTGACAAAGAGACAGGGAATATCACGCTGGTGACACGCGCGCACGAAGTCACCGGCGCCGGGGATCTCGTGTCCACCAAGGTAAACGGTGCCATCGAGGTCAAGTATGATGCCCTTCATAATGCTCCTCTTCCATGCCGCGTCGCGAGAGAGGGCCCGCGACTGCCCGGCACGATAGAGAACCCTCTCTTCCGAGACAAGCACCTAACATAATTCTAACACATTCAGAATGGAAAGTGATGGAGTAACGCAGCGCTTCCGGCTATGGTACGGCCCAACTCACATTCCACCATCCAGCGGGGAACTGTCAATGGACGCACAACTCTTCTTTAAGATCATAACACAGGTAATCGGCGGATTAGGCATTTTCCTTCTGGGCATGAAGAACATGTCTGAAGGAATGCAAGCTGTGGCTGGTAACCGGCTACGGCACCTGATTGCTGCTGTTACGAACAATCGACTGGTTGCCTGCGGTGTCGGAACGCTCGTTACGTGTCTTGTTCAGTCCAGTTCTGTGACAACGGTTATGGTCGTAGGGTTTGTGAACAGTGGCTTCATGACGCTGATGCAGGCCATTGGTGTGATCATTGGGGCCAATATCGGCACGACCATAACAGGGTGGATTCTGGTACTGAAGATTGGCAAGTACGGGCTCCCCATCCTGGGCGTATCGGCGCTGATCTATCTTTTCTCTAAACACGAACGGCTGCGCTATACAGCCATGTGCATCATGGGCATCGGCATGGTCTTCTTCGGCCTTCACACGATGGGAGCGGCTTTCAAGATTCCTGAAGTGAAAGAGGTACTGGAGCAAATCTTCAGCCAGATGGCTGCCGGGACCTACCTGGGTGTTCTGAAATGCGCGTTGGTGGGATGTATCGCCACGATGATTGTGCAGTCGTCTTCAGCGACGCTGGGTGTCACCATCGCGTTAGCCCAGACCGGCATTATTGATTTCCATACGTCTGCGGGACTGATCCTCGGTCTGAATATCGGTACAACGGTTACCGCCTTCCTTGCTTCTCTGGGCGCCACGGTGAATGCCCGTCGTGCAGCCTACTCGCACATCGTGTTCAATGTGATCGGCACGCTGTGGGTTGTTCCCGTGTTTTTCGGCTATCTCAGGCTGATTGAATGGATGGTTGGTTTTACGGCTGAACCAGGTGAGTCTCTGAACATTACCGCGCTTATCGCTTCCACGCACACCGGGTTCAACGTGATCAACACCATCGTGTTTGTTCCGTTCATCGGCGTGTTGTCGAGGTTCGTCACATGGCTGGTGAATGACCCGCCACACAAGGAAACCCCGCATCTCGCGTACCTGGATGTTCGTATGTTGGACACCCCGTCCATAGGCATTCAGCAGTCCCTTGACGAGATTGCAGAGATGGGGCGACACACATCGAAGATGTTTGGCTTCCTGCGCGCGATTGTGACTGCAGAGGAGATGGATGAAGAGCTCGTAAAGAAGCTCTTCCATCGGGAAGAGGTCCTCGACATTGTGCAGAAGGAAGTCACTGAATTTCTTGGCAGCATTCTCTCCGGAAATGTTTCGCATGAGGTGGTTACATCCGGGCGCGAACAGCTCAGAATGGCTGACGAGTATGAGTCCATCAGCGATTACGTTGCAGGCATACTGAAGCTCTATATCAGGGCGGAGAAAGAGGGGATTGTGTTCTCCGCACAGGAGAGGGAAGAGCTCCTCGCGCTTCACGACGACGTTGCTGCATACGTGGAGATGGTTTCTGGCGGCGTCAAGGGAGAGCGCCCGGAGATCATTTCGAAAGCCAACACACAAGGCGATGCTATTACGTTTCGTATCAAGGAGTTGCGGTCACGACATATCGAACGCGTCGGCGAGAAGATCACCACACCGCTGCACAGCTTGATCTACGCTGATATTCTGACCGCACATCGTCGCGTCAAAGACCACGCGCTCAATATTGCTGAGGCGCTGGCCGGCGAGAAATAGCAGTAATCAGTGATCCCTCCGTCGCCCTTCGGGCTATGGCGGGCAAGCAGTAATCAGTGATCAGTGTATTGGGTCAGGGCGGTGGTCAGTTCGTCTCTGACCATGCTCACGAGCGCCTTGGGCTTCACAGGGCGCGCGTGTGAGCCCCACGAGAGAATCCAGTCGCGTACCTCTTGCAGGTGTCGCGTCCGGAAACGTATCTCTACCCCATTGCCCGCTGTGTCGTGCAGCGTCTGTTCCGGATGCCAGGTGCGCTCGCGGATATAGGGGGCGGCCTTCGCATCGAAGCGTATAGCCACGGCGCGTTCTTTCGCATCCCAGCGGATCCCAAACTGCTCACGTGCCAGGGCCTGCTCGTCGTACTGTTCGGGCAGCTCAAACGTGGTGGTCTCGAGCGTGGCGTTGAGCGCGCGTGAGACGGCAAACGTTCGAATGCCTTCACTGCGATGGCAGTAGGCGATCACGTACCATTCGCCCCTGTGGCTGACGAGGTGGTAGGGGTCAACGGTGCGCTCAGACGGGTCTCGCCCAACGCCGGCATAGCGGAGGGCCATCTGTCGGTTCTCGCGCATGGCGACGGCAATCGTTTCCCATACGTCAGGGCGAATCGACGTAATGGGTTCGGCGAACACGGTCACGCGACTGTCCAGCCAGGCCGGATGCACAGAGACGCGGTCGGGGAGGGAGTCCTCAATCTTGTTGAAGACCGACAGAAGGCGGGCGTGCAAGGGTGTATTGCGAAAGGCACGCAGGGCTTGCTCTGCCACGCAGACCGCAAACAGGTCGCTTTCGCTGATGGAGATGGCCGGCAGGCGGTAGTTGGGTTCCGTGTAGAAGAACCCGAACCGACCGGGGTCATAGTCGATCGGCGCATTCAGCTCATAGCGCAGGTAGTCAATGTCGCGCTGGACTGTCTTGGACGATACCTCCCATGTCTCCGCCAGAGACCGGCAGTTGGGGTAGCTCCCTTTCCGAATCTCGCGATCGATGAAGAGCAGGCGTCGGTATTGGGGCTTGAACTTGGGCACAGTGGACCTCCGCTACCTGTTGGATGTTGAAAAAAGTTATCCTAGGACACTATATGTCCTACCCCCTGTTGTACAGTCTTAAGCGCAACGATGAAAAAGGAGGTGCGTGATGCGCAAGAAACTGAATCGGGTGGTGGTTGACGGAGTGATGGATGCGGCGGACGGGATGCGCTGGTGGCAGGAGCCGGAGATACATGAAACAGAAAGGACGCATCGAGGTCTATTCCGACGCGTCCTACTGATGTTGATCTGAGACAGGTCCGGGAGACCGACTTACAGATGGGCCTCCAGCTTGCCTTTAAGGTCGGCCTTGTTCATGGCGCCCACCATCTGTTCCTGGACAACCCCTTCCTTGACGATGAGGAGGGTAGGGATGGAGCGAATGCTGAACTCGCCAGCCAACTGCTGGTTGCTGTCTACATCCACCTTGGCGATTGTGACCTGGCCGTCCATCTCGTCGGCCAGTTCATCCAGGATAGGTGCAACGGCGCGGCAGGGGCCACACCACTCGGCCCAGAAATCGACGAGGACCGGGATCGCACTCTCCATTACTTCGGTCTGCCAGTTGTCGCCTTCGATCTGTACGATCTTGTCACTTGCCATGTTGATCTACTCCTCGTTGGGCTTCACTTTCGTACTAATTAGCAATCTTGCCGGGCCACGACAGGTTGGGGCCATCTGTCCATGAGGAAAGCCCTGTCAGTGAGATATTCGGGCCCACCGCCTGGGCGGCCAGCACGTAAATAAGGACGCCTATAACCAGCGAAGCAGCAACGGCCAGAATGGCCCAGACGGCTCCGGGCTCATCGGAGCGGATCGGTCCCACCGGCTCGGGCGGCACCACGCCTTGAGCAGGATGCGACTTGGCAGCCGGCTTGGCTGCCCCACCGCCATCGGGGCGTTTCACGCGGATGGTCTTCTTCTGCGTGGGTGTCGCATCTGCTGCGTCCGGCGGCAGATCAAGGCGCGAGGTCTTGCTCATCTCGCTGTCGTCCGCCTGCTTGGCCTTGGCCGCGGAACTGGGCTTCTTGGCCTTAACCGTGGCGGTCTCGCTGCCGGGGCGTCTGATCTTGATGGTCTTCGGCCGGGCCGGATCAGCCGGTTCGGCTGGTTCATCGGGTTCCTTGTCGGCCGTCAGGGCTTCTTCGAGTGGGATGCGTGAGGTCTTGCGTTTGGCAGCATCCGTCGCGAGCTTAGAGCTGTCGTCCTCGGTGATCGGTACGGTGATGCTCAGGGGCTGAGTCGAGCGCATCTTGGGTACGGGCGCGCTGGGCTTGATCTTGATGGTCTTGGGTTTGAGGGTTGCCACGCCCTCTGTTTTGGCGTCTTCATCCGGGGCCTTGGCTGCTTCAAGCGGGATGCGGGATGTCTTGCGCTTGGTATCGCTTTTGGCGGGCGCTTCTTCCCTGGCTTCGGGCGTGTCCGCCTGGGCCGTCGCGGGTTTGAGTGGCTTGAGCTTGATGCTGGGCCGGGCTTCTTCCGCGGCGGCTTCAGTTGCAGCAGGAATGGGGGCCGGCTCGGCTTTGTCGGCGGGTTCTTCAGCGGACTCGGCTGCGGCCGGCCTCACCACGAGACGCGAGGTGTCCTGCTTGACCACAGGGGTGTCCGTCTCGGCGGCTGCTTCGGGCGCGGATCCTGGCACGGTCTCAGGTTCGGGTTCCGGCTTCTGCGCGGGTGTCGCTACAGATGTCGGTGCACGTTTGAGGATGCCCTGCTTGCGCAAGTTCAACTTGGGTGGAAGCTTGGGGGCCTCCTGCTTGTCGGAATCGTCTACCATCGTTTATCTCCCATCAGAACCCAGCCACTATATCCTCTCCTGTCGGGCAGGGTCAAGTGTCCCGCTCAGACCTCCATGATCTCGGTTTCCTTGGCCTTGAGCCCGTCATCAATCGATGCGATCGTCTTGTCGGTGAGTTTTTGAATCTCTTTCAGCCCTTCGTCACGGTCATCTTCGGTGATGAGACTGCTCTTCTGCAGCGACTTGACCTGGTCGTTGGACTCGCGCCGGATATTGCGCACGGCGACCCGTGTGTCCTCGGACATACGTCGGGCGACTTTGCCCAGTTCGTTGCGGCGCTCTTCGTTGAGTTCCGGAATCGGGACACGCACGACGCGACCATCATTCATGGGGGTAACGCCAAGGTTGGCACCCAGGATCGCTTTCTCGATCTCACCGAGCACAGAGGGATCATAGGCGTTGATCACAATCAGGCGGGGTTCGGGTGTCGAGATATTGGCCAGTTCGCGCAGCCGGGTAGGGGTACCGTAGTAGGGAATCTGCACGTTTTCAACCAGTGCCGGCGAAGCCTTGCCGGTGCGGATGCCGGAGAACTGCTCCTGCAGAAAGGCCACCGACTTTTCCATCTTCTCTTCACAATCGATCAGTACTTCTTCAACGGATTCCATGTCACCCTCTCCTCATCGCTTTCAGGTCAGTCAGTCTCCCACGGTGGTGCCGGCATTCTCTCCTGCCACAATACGTTCCATGACATCGGGTTCGAAGAAATTGAACACGACGATCGGGATTTTGTTTTCGCGGCAGAGTGAGAAGGCGGCTCCATCCATGACTTTCAGGTTCTTGTGCAGGGCTTCGTCATAGGAGAGGTGGTCAAAGCGTGTGGCAGAGGGATCCTTAACCGGGTCGGCCGAGTAGATGCCGTCCACCTTGGTGCCTTTCATCAGGACGTCGGCGTGCAGCTCGCTGGCGCGCAGGGCGGCGGCGGAATCGGTGCTGAAATAGGGATTGCCGGTGCCGCCTCCGAAGATCAGTACGCGCCCCTTGTGCAGATGCCGCAGGGCACGGCGCAGAATGAAGGGCTCCGCGACCTTCTGCATGTCGATGGCCGTCAGGACGCGTGTATCCATGTTGTTGTGCTCAAGGGCATTTTGCAGCGCAAGCGCGTTGATGATGGTGGCGAGCATGCCCATGTAGTCACCCGAGGTGCGGTCGATGCCGCCCTGTTCTCCGCTGATGCCGCGGAAGATGTTGCCGCCCCCGACGACGACAGCCAGCTCGGCGCCCATCTGGACGACGTTCTTGATCCGCTTGGCGATGCCGTCACAGATCTCGGGGTCGATGCTGAGTCCGCTCTCCTTGCTGCGCAGAGCTTCACCGCTCAGCTTGAGCAGTATCCGCCTGTATCGGACCGATGTTTCGTTAGCCATACTATCCTGGTTCCCCTCCGCCTGCCCGCAGGCAGACACTGCATCATGCGATTGGATGTACGCTAGTGTCCTGTCTCGCAAACAAGCTTTCAGAAATATGCAAGTCCGTGTCATTCCGAGCAAAGCGAGAGCCTGTGCTGAGCTTGCCGAAGTAAATCTCATATTCATGCCGGAGTAGAGATCCCTCGACTTCGCTCGGGATGACACGCCCGTTATACTAACGCAATTGTGAGACAGGACACTAGCGGAAAAAGGATTGGATATTCCCTGTTGGATATTGGTACGTTCGACGCACGATGACAAAAGAACTCCAGCTTGACCACCTGCGCGGGGTACTCGTTCGACTTGAGGAGACGATTATCTTCGGTCTCATCGAGCGGGCCCAGTTTTTGCACAATCCGCCGGTGTACCGGGTCGGCGGGATGGGGCCGCCCCTGGGCGCAGAGACCTTGCTGGAATTCATCCTGCACGAGACCGAACGCTCACACGCCAAGGTGCGCCGCTATACAAGCCCGGATGAACATCCGTTCTTCGACGATCTTCCGGATCCCATACTGCCGCCGCTGGCCTATGCGGAGAATCCGCTTCACCAGAACCGGGTCAACCTGAATGCACAGATCATGGTCATGTACGTTAACGAGATCGTGCCCTTCATCTGCGCAGAAGGGGACGATGCGAATTACGGCTCCTGCGCGGTGATCGATGTGCATCTGCTGCAGGCCCTGTCCAAACGGATCCACTACGGCATGTTTGTTGCCGAAAGCAAGTATCGTGAGTCGGCATCGTCTTTCGATCCCGTGATCCGCGCCGGGGATGCTGCCGGAATAGAAGCGGTGATCACGGTGCCGGAAATCGAGGCACAGGTCCACGATCGCGTCAGCCACAAGGCGTCGGCCTACGGCAGCGAGCTGCTCAAGGCGGGTGATGGCGGTATAGCGCCCGAGAAGGTCCGCGCGATCTACGAGCGCTGGATCATCCCACTCTGCAAACAGGTCGAGGTCGACTATCTCCTGCAGCGTCTCGATTGAGTTCTGCTGGACGCCCCGCTGTTTGCCCGCTACTGTTTCTGTGTAAAGGTGCATGGTGCACAGAAGGGGTGGCAGTACGATGGCGCTTTTTGACGAGCGGACCGCTCGATTTTCTCCGGTCTACAGGCTTCTTTGTGCACCTTTTTGCCTGCGCAATGTTCGGCGCCCTCTTTGCACTGGCCCGCCGACAGTATCCGCGCATTGTGGCGGGATTCATGATGCTCCTCTCCTGGCCTTTCTGGATGTTCGGGAATAGGCGGAACCCTTTGTTGGCCATAGGCATTCCGCTGGTCGCCGGCTATCTCATATTCTCTCGCCAGAGCAAGGTGCTCAAGTTTATCACGATCACAGTTCTGCTCCTGTGCGTCAGTTCCTGGTTCAAGGTGATGTTGGGCACACGCACCCGTGGCGTAACCGAGACGGTTGTAGCCGCAGCAAGAGGTGAGAACGTGGGGAGGGGTATCACTGCGGATCGGCACCTGGGGCTCGATATGTTCAAGGAGCTCTGCTACATGAATACGTTTATCGACAAAGGAACGTATAGCGTCAACTGGGGCAGAGGATACTTCGGTGAGGCCGCAAATTTCGTCCCGCGCCGCTTTTGGAAGGACAAGCCCCTTCTCGGTGTGGATTATTCGCTTGCCCGCGGATTCCGGAGACGTCCAGGCGGTTCCGTGGTGGCATGTATCATCACAACCGGCGTGGTCGGGCAAGGTGTCGAGAATTTCGGGATCATTCTGGGTCCCGTCGCGGCAGCGTTTCTTATGGCGATCTGGTCGGGCATCCTGGCGCGTCTTTGGTTACAGCGTGAGTCTGTCTTGCGTACCAGCATGTTCCTGATGGGGTTGGGGCTGACATTCAATGCTGGCCGCAACCTTACGCTACAGGTGTTCTTCCCGTTTGTGTTCGGGTTCATGTTGATGCGCCTCTACGAGGTCTATGAGAAGCAGCACCGCCTCGGGAGCGTTTCTAATCCATAGTACCCCCTGTCGTAACCGCTGAATAGCAGCGGCCGCGAGTACTCCCAAATGCCACATTGACCCTGCTGGGTGTGGCAACGTATCATGCCTGTTTGCAGATTCTAGGAAAGCCAACTATGGAACCGGAAAAGAAGACTCCTCCGCCCGTGCCGCCTAAGGGCCCACAGCGTCCCGCCTCGCCTCCGCCACCGATGCGCCAGATCCTGGCGTGGGTTGCCGTGCTGGGCCTTATTCTTGTGATGATGCAGCTCTGGCGCTCGCAGCAGCAGGTCAGCGCCGAGATCTCCTACTCAGGTTTCGTCAAGGCCGTGACAGAAGGCAGGATTGAACGCTGTAAAGTGGTCAGCGACGTCTCGGGCGAGAACTACGTTGAGGGCAAGATGAAGCCCGAAGGCGTGATGGACGGCGACCTGCAGGATTTCAAAGCCTATGTAGGCGGCGCCGATGAGGATCTGCGTACACTGCTGATTACCAACGATGTCGATTTCAGCGTGCCGCGCCAGAACCGGTTCGCCTGGCAACTCGTATCCAGTGTGCTGCCTGTCGTCCTGATCTTCGGACTGCTCTATTTCCTCTTTATGCGCCAGATCCGCCAGGCGGGTCATGGGGCCATGAGTTTCGGCAAGAGCCGGGCCAAGATGCTGACCAAGGATACGAACAAGGTCACCTTCGCTAACGTGGCCGGCATCGATGAAGCCAAGGAAGAGGTCCAGGAGATCATTGAGTTCCTGAAGGACCCCAAGAAGTTCACCAAGCTAGGCGGTCGCATCCCCACGGGTGTGCTGCTGATGGGCCCCCCGGGAACAGGCAAGACGCTCATGGCCAAGGCGATTGCCGGCGAAGCGGATGTACCGTTTTTCAGCATCAGTGGCTCCGACTTTGTCGAGATGTTCGTGGGCGTGGGCGCGTCGCGCGTACGCGACATGTTCCAGCAGGGCAAGAAGAACGCGCCCTGCATCATCTTTATCGATGAGATCGATGCCGTTGGCCGCAGCCGCTTCACCGGTATCGGCGGCGGACACGACGAGCGCGAACAGACCCTTAATGCGCTACTGGTTGAGATGGACGGATTTGAAACCGAGGAAGGCGTCATCATCGTGGCGGCCACCAACCGGCCCGATGTGCTGGACCAGGCCCTCCTGCGCCCCGGCCGCTTCGACCGCCAGATCGTGATCGACCTCCCCACCATTGACGGGCGCGCCGCGATTCTTGCCATGCACGCGCAAGGCAAGAAGATCGGCGACAAGGTGGATATGCGCCGCATTGCACGCGGTACGCCCGGCTTCTCCGGCGCCGACCTGGCCAACCTGCTTAACGAGGCCGCGCTGCTGGCGGCGCGCGAGGGCAAGGAGTCCGTCGATATAGCGGATCTTGAAGAGGCGCGCGACAAGGTGCGCTGGGGACGCGAGCGGCGCAGCCGGGTTCTCGATGCCAAGGAGAAGCGGGTGACGGCTTATCACGAGGCCGGCCATGCGCTCGTGATGCAGCTCGTGGAGGAGAGCGAGCCGCTCCACAAGATTACGATTATTCCGCGCGGCGTCGCCTATCTCGGCGCTACGATGCAGCTACCGGAAAAGGACCGCTACATGGAGGGCCGCATCAAGTTGCTGGGCATCCTGTGCGGCCTGATGGGAGGACGCGTGGCCGAGAAGCTGGTCTTTGGGGACATCACCTCGGGAGCGGCATCCGACCTGAAAGAGGCTACGCGCCTCGCACACCTGATGGTCTGCAACTGGGGCATGAGCGAGAAGCTCGGACCACAGACGTTCGGACAGAACCAGGAACTGATGTTCCTGGGCCGCGAGGTGCAGCGCACCCAGGACTACAGCGAAGCGACGGCGCAGCAGATTGACCAGGAGGTCAGTCAACTGCTCGCCAACGCCTACGAGCGGGCCATGAGTATCCTGACCGAACATCACGATAAGCTGAACATGATTGCCGAGATGCTGCTTGAGCAGGAGACACTCGACGGACGCGACGTCGAGGAGATCGTGGAGCACGACCGTGTCCTCAGCGAAGTGGAGCGGGCCGAGATTGATCGCGAGAAGGAAGCGCTCGCCTCCGCCGAAGGCTCCGTCTCTCTCTCCGCTTCGCTGCGAGATGATACAGATCAGAAGCCGAACGACAGTGAAGCTTCGGCATCCGAGCCGTCCGCTGGCGAAGGCAGCGCATGAGTTCGGCCGTCTGGTCCTGTCGGGGGAGGCACCTTGTTGCGGCGGAACGTCCCTTGATCATGGGGATTGTGAACGTGACGCCGGATTCTTTTTCGGATGGCGGATCCTTCTTTGATCCCTCACGCGCCGTTGCGCATGCCCTTCGGCTCGTAGATGAGGGCGCCGACATCGTCGACATCGGGGGCGAGTCGACGCGCCCCGGTGCCGATGCCGTGGATGCCGCCGAGGAGTGCCGCCGCGTGTTGCCGGTGATCGAGCAGGTTGCGGCGCAATCGGACGCGACGATTTCCATAGATACCATGAAGGCATCCGTGGCGCGCAAAGCCCTGGCAGCGGGAGCACACATTATTAACGATGTGTCGGCATTGACGCACGACCCCGAGATGTCTACAGTGGCGTCAGACGGACGTGCTGGGGTCGTGCTGATGCACAGGCGTGGCACGCCCCGAACGATGCAGAACGATCCGTGCTACGATGACGTGGTTGCCGAGGTGCATGCGTACCTGGCTGAGCGCGTGAAAGCGGCGCGGGCCGCAGGTATCGCAAAGGAAGCGCTGGCGGTGGATCCGGGCATAGGCTTCGGGAAGACCGTCACGCATAACGTGCAGCTACTGGCCAACGTGAAGGCGTGGCGGGTAGCGGGTCTAGCGGCCTTGGTGGGCCTGTCGCGCAAGCGGTTCATCGGGGACGTTACCGGTGCATCTGTAGAGGATCGCCTGGCCGGCAGCCTGGCGGCCCTGGTGAACTGTGTGCTGGCCGGCGTGGAGATCATGCGCGTGCATGATGTGGCCGCATCGGTGCAGGCGGCCCGTATGGCACGGGCCATTGAGGCAGAGAGAGGCAGTAGAGAACTATGACAGCATGGATCAGTGTCATCGTGCAGGTGGTAGTGCTGTCTTGCGCGTTCTACTACATTTTTCTCTTCTTCCGGGGAACGCGCGGTGCACAGGTGCTGGTGGGGCTGGCCCTGCTGATCATTGTGATGATCGGCCTGACCCGTCTCTTCAACCTGGACGAGCTGAACTGGCTGCTCAGCCGCTTCTCGGTCTATCTCGCTGTGGCGCTTCTGATCATTTTCCAGCCGGAGATCCGGCGCGCCCTGGCCGAGCTTGGAAAACAGCCGGCCTTCGTGGTGGCGGTCGATCGCAAGACCGTGGTCGACAACATCGTGCAGGCCGTCGAGCAGCTGGCCGACCATCGGGTCGGGGCGCTGATCGCGATTGAGCGCGAGATCGGCACACGCGCGATCCAGGAATCCGGTATCCGTATCGATACGCAAGTGGTTCCGGAACTGCTGGCCACGATCTTCTTTCCTCACACCCCGCTGCACGACGGAGGCGTGGTTATCAGTGAGGGACGCATCATGGCCGCGCGCTGTATCTTTCCGCTCTCGCAGCGAACGGAATTGCACAAACAGCTCGGGACCCGTCACCGCGCTGCCGTGGGGCTCAGCGAGGAAACCGATGCGGTCATCATTGTGGTGTCGGAAGAGACCGGTACCATCTCGGTCAGTTACCGCGGGCGTCTGAGCCGGGGACTGGATGGCGCACGCCTGAAGCGCTTCCTCGGTGCGCTGCTGATTCGCGGACGCGGACCCGAAAGCGCCTGGCGTCGCGCGCAGGGACAACTCGATCTTACGCCGGAAGGCATTGCCAAGTCCGAAGAGAAACGGGTCAACGAGGAGCAGTCCGGTGGCTAACCCTTTTGAAGTAGTCAGATCTCTGTTCGTGAAGAACTGGACCCTCAAAGTCCTCGCTATATTGCTGGGGGCACTCAGTTTCTATGCGATCCGTGGTGCCATCAGCTTTGAGGTGCCGTACACCGTACCGATCGAGGTGCAGATGGGGCCCGGCATGGCGGTGCTCGACAAGAGCATTACGTCGGTGGATGTCACGTTTGGCGGGTCACAGGACGACCTGCGCCGGCTCGACCAGACTCAACTCAAGGCTGTGGTCAAACCGCGTGAGACCAACCCCGGTGGGTCTGAGGTCGTCACGATTCGGCCCGAACACATCGTGGGCCTCGGCAAAGTACGCGTCCTCTCGATTCGCCCCAGTACGCTGACGCTTTCCTATGACCGCGAAGCCGAGCGCGATGTGATTGTGCTCAAGCCCAAGACCGTTGGCGTGCCGCTCATGGGCAGAGCGGAGCTCGACTATGAACCCAAGGCCGTCAAGCTGCGTGGTCCCAGGCGCCGTCTGGCCCATATCAGCGCGGTAAGCTGCGAGCCGGTGGATGTGGATGGGCGCGTCGAATCGTTTACACGCAAAGTTGCCGTTCTCTCACCCGGCGATGCCTGGGTCTACCAGATTGAACCGCGCGAGGTAACCGTCGAGGTCACGATTGTCACCGAACGCATCAGCCGCACCGTAACCAACGTCGCCGTCCTGGCCGTGACCCAGCCCGGGGCGCCGGCCTGCGTTGACATCGAGCCGCGCATGGTGGACGTGGTCCTGATGGGGCGTTCAGAAGTTCTGGAAGGCATCTCGCACGACGCCGTGCGCGTCTACGTGAACTGCATCGACCTGGAAGCGGATGCAAACTACGAGCTGCCGGTTGCCGTGCACGTGCCGCCGGAGGTGGACGTCGCGACAGCTGTGAGACCCGAAACAGTCAAGGTGCAGCTAAGGGAGCAGTGAGTCTATGACGGCATGGACGGGAGAGGACGCCGGTTGGCGTCGATTGTGGGGCATCATCCTGGTACCGCTGTGCCTGTTCCTGGCGCTCGGTCTCTTCTCCTATGACTGGAAAGATATCAGCCTGCTGCAAGCGCCACCGAACAGCCCGCCGGCCAACTTGATTGGTCCCGTGGGCGCCTGGTTGTCGTTCGGACTCTTCATGCTGTTCGGGATGGGAGCCTACCTGGCCCCGCTCTGGTGCCTGGTTTTTGGAACCGTACTCTTCTTCGATCGCGAGGAACGGGTCTGGCCGCGCGGGATATGGCTGTTCGTCTGGATTCTCTCGGTCGTGGCGCTGATGGAACTCTCGGCGGGAGCGGCAAAGGCTGACCCCGGGAGCTCGTGGCTGTTGGCGCGCTGTGCGGCGCTGAATATCACCGAGGCGGGTGGACTGTTCGGCCGGCTTCTGATCCGCGGTGTCCTGGTCCAGGCGCTCAGTCCGGTGGGAACCGGCATTGTAGTCTGGTCGGTGTTTGCCATAGCGCTCGCACTGCTGATAGAGGTGCGCAACCTGATCCGCGCCGGCCAGTTCATCGGCAAAGAGGCCATGCAGCTCGTCTCCCAGGGGCGTGTCGCCCTGGAGGAGCGCAACGATCGCCGGACCCAACTCGATCGTGAAGAGCGTCAACTCGAGAAACGCCGTCGCCGCCTGGAACGCGTCGTGAGCAAGAAGGCCAAGGTGGAGTCGGACCCGGCAAACGTTGAAGCGGTTGTTGCCGAGACGGAAGAACCCCCCAAGAAGAAACGCAAGCGCGCCAAACGCAAAGCGAAGCCCGAGGCGACTGTCGCGGTCGAGGCACCCGCCGAAGACCAGCAGGCAGAGACGGACTTGTCCGGCGACTTGTCCGGCGAAGCCCGCAGGGCGGAGACGGAAGCCCGCAGGGCGGAGACGGAGAAGCCACCCTACCAGCTTCCCTCCATGAGTCTGCTGGATGCCGTCCCGGCGCAGGCAGGCATGAAGGGCGACACGGCGACCACCGCCCAGGTGCTGGTCGATACACTGCGCGAGTTTGGTGTCGAGACGGAGCTGACCAACGTGGATGTCGGCCCCGTGGTTACCCGCTACGAGCTGCTGCCGGCGGCCGGTATACGGGTGGAGCGGATCAGTGGATTGAGCAACAACCTGGCCCTTGCGCTGAAGGCAACCAGTGTGCGCGTACAGGCCCCGGTGCCCGGCAAGGGCGTCGTCGGCATCGAGGTGCCGAATGCCGTGGCCAACATGGTGGTCATCCGCGAGATTCTGGAAGGACAGTCGTGGCGTTCCGGCAAGGCAAACGTGCCGCTCTGTATCGGCAAGGATGTGGCCGGTGTCGATATTGTGGGCGACCTCGCCGCCATGCCGCATCTGCTCATTGCCGGCGCCACCGGTGCGGGCAAGACCGTGTGCATGAACTCGATCCTGGCCGGACTGCTGATGTCGAAGAGCCCGGAGGAATTGCGGCTGCTGCTGGTGGACCCGAAGATCGTGGAATTCTCGGTCTACAATAATATCCCGCACCTGGTGGTGCCCGTTATCACCGATCCGCACAAGGTCTGTCTCGGACTGCGCTGGGCCATCAACGAGATGGAGAAGCGCTACAAGATGTTCGCACAGGTCGGTGTACGTAACATTGCCTCGTTCAATCAACGTGAGATTGCGAAGCAGGAAGAACTGTTCGGGGGCGTCGGCGAAGGTGGCAGTTCCAAGGGCTCCATGCCGGACCGTCTGCCGTACATCGTCATCATCATCGACGAGCTGGCCGATCTGATGTTGGCTGCCCAGGCCGATATCGAGAACTCGATCGCCCGCCTTGCGCAGCTCTCGCGTGCGGTCGGCATTCACATGATCATCGCCACGCAGCGTCCGTCGGTCAATGTCATCACCGGTACCATCAAGGCCAACTTCCCGGGCCGCGTGGCGTTCCAGACCGCACAGAAGAACGATAGCCGTATCATTCTCGATGCCCCCGGCGCCGACAAGCTCCTGGGCCGCGGCGATATGCTCTACCTGCCTCCAGGCAGCAGCAAGCTGATGCGCGCACAGGGCGCCATGACCACCGATGACGAGATTCGCAAGATTGTGGATTTCATCAAGGAACAGGGGCCGCCCGAATTTGTGACGGAGATCCAGGAGAAGATCGAGAAGAGCGCGGCGCCCGGCGCCATGGATACGGGCGACGAGGACGATGTGCTGCTCTCCCAGGCCGTGGAGATCATTCGCGAAACGCGTCGCGCCTCGACCTCATCGTTGCAGCGTCGACTCCGTATCGGTTACACGCGCGCGGCACGCGTCATGGATATTCTCGAAGAACGCGGCCTGATTGGTCCGCCACGTGGATCGGAGCCGCGTGAAATCCTGATTGATCTGGATGGCGAGATTCCCGAGAACCCGACCGACGAGGAGCCGGTAGACGGTGTCGGAAGCGTGGAAGACGACGTTCAAGAGTACTAGTGTCCTGTATCACAATTGCGTTTGTATAACTGGTGTGTCATCCCGAGCCTGCCGAGGGATCTCTGCCTCACGGGTAGGGTGGAGATGGCTCGACCTCCCTCGGAATGACAAGGTGTTACGTTTCTTGAAAACTGGTCTACGATACAGGACACTAGAGGAATAGCAGACACTGATCACTGATGACTGATCACTCACATGCGGGCGCAGCCCGCAAGGGGGACAACATGGCTCTAGGTGCAGCACTTAAAGAAGCCCGGATGCGCAAAAAGCTGACGGCATCCGAGGTAGCCAGCGGAACGCGCATGATGGTTCAGGTCGTCACGGCCCTGGAAGAAGAGAACTTCAGCAAGATAGCCGCTCCCATCTACGCCAAGGGATTTATCAAGCTCTACGCCGAATTCGTGGGGCTCGATCCCCAGGCGTTGGTCGCCGAGTATGTGGATCGCTTTGTCGAAGCCAAGCCCAAGGCCGCCGCAGAGCCCGAGCCTGAGCCGGACTTGTCCCAGCGTAGCGCAGCGGAGCCGGAACTGATTTCTATACCGGAAACTGAACCCGAACCGAAGCCAGAAGATGTATCTCCCGTAGATGAAGCACCTCCCGCACCAGAGTTCGATCTGCCGGAACAGGGCCCAGCGAAGTCGGACTTGTCCGGCGTAGCGCGTAGCGCGGAGCCGGAAGAACTCGACCTCTTCTCTGAAGCTGACGTGGGCGCGAACGACCGGCGCGGCATTCTGATGGATGAGGGATATCGCGAGGTCGAACCCTCCTGGCAGGATCGTGCGGGGCACCTCCTGACCGATGCGGTGGACGCCCTGCAGAGTGGGGCTGACTCCGTCGGGGCCGCGTGCCGTCGCGCTTGCGGAGGGGGCACCAGTCTTGTGGTTCGAACATGGAGCCGCCTCGTGGATACTTTCACGGCTCGAAAAAAGGAGCTCTCACAGATCGATTTCAAGAACCTGTCAGCCCGTCATATGATGGCGCTGCTGGGCGTGCTGGTTCTTGTGCTGCTGGTGATTTCCAGTCTGAGCCGCTGCGTGCGGGGTAAGGGCGAAGTGGCGCTGCCTGATGCTGCTCCGTCGCTACCTGTTGCCGCCGAACCTTCCGACGTCTATCTCGACTGAGAGGCCACATGCCCAAAGCCAAGTCATCCCCATCTCCCGCCCCCCCCACCAGTAAGCCCTCCCCATCTCCCAGCCCCCCCACCGGCAAGTCTTCTCCATCTCCCGGACCCCCCACCGGCTTGCCCGGTGGGAGTCAAAGATCCCTCTCCGTTGGCATCATCAGCCTGGGCTGCGCCAAGAACCTGGTCGACTCACAGATCATGGCCGGCGTGATGCTGACCGAGAACATCACGATCGCCACCACCCCCGAAGAAGCCGATGTGCTTCTGGTCAATACCTGCTCGTTTATTCATGACGCCCGTGAAGAGTCCGTTGCCGCCATTCTCGATGCCTGCGCTCTGCGCGACGAAGGGCGGCCGCGCGCGGTTGTGGTGACCGGCTGCCTGCCGCAACGCTATCGACAGGAACTGGCCGACAGCCTGCCCGAAGTTGATGCCTTTGTGGGCCTCGACGGACTCGAAACGATAGGGGCCGTGATTCGGAATGCTGCAGGAGGGGAGCATGCTGCTGCCGATATCACGCCGACCTCACACCGTCTCTACGAACCGCGCCTGCCCTCCCTCTCTCTGACCGGTGGCCCGTTCGCCTATCTCAAGATCGGTGAAGGCTGCAACCACCCCTGTGCCTTCTGCGCCATACCCTCTATCCGGGGCCGACACCGCTCGCGCCCGATCGATGCGCTGGTCGCGGAAACAGAACAGCTGCTCGCCTCCGGCATTCGAGAGATCAACCTGATATCGCAAGACACCACAAGCTATGGGCGTGATTTGGAGGGGGCTGATCTGCCGGGTGTACTGGGCGCCCTGGGCAACATTGGCGGTGAGTTCTGGATTCGCATTCTCTACGGCTACCCGTCTGAAGTCACGGATGCCGTACTCGATGCCATGGGCGAGGTCGAGCAGGTCCTGCCCTATCTCGATATCCCGATCCAGCACAGCCATCCGGACATCCTCAAAGCCATGCGCCGGGCCGGAACTGCTCGCGCGGTTAAGACCCTCCCCGCACGTGTGCGCAAGCGACTGCCGGACGCCACGCTGCGCACCACCTGCCTGGTCGGATTTCCGGGAGAGAAGCGCGAGCATTTCTCGCACCTGTTGGACCACGTGCGCGAAGCAAAGTATGACCACCTCGGTGCGTTCGCATTCTCCCCCGAAGAAGGTACGGCTGCCGAGACCCTGACCGGACGGCCGCGCCCGGAGACCGCTGAACGACGGCGTGGAAAATTGCTGCTCGCACAGCAGGAGATCGTAGCCGAGCGCGTGGCGCAGCTCGTGGGATCCGACGACGTGGCGCTACTGGAGAGTCCGGGGGACGAACGAGGTAGCTGGCTGGCCCGTACCCGCCGCCAAGCCCCCGACGTCGATGGCATCACATTCGTCTCGGGCCTGGCAAACAATGCTGAGGCCGGAGATCTCGTTCCCGTGCGCTACACGGGGGGCGCAGACTACGACCTCTTCGCGGAACTGATTTAGGCTATTCCGGGCTGGCTTCCGCCGCCGGGGGAGCCGTATATGTGGATGCATTTGCCCGCTTGCCCATCTGTACCAGACCCGCTGCCGCAAGCAGCCCCAGTATAACGCACAGCAAAACCCTCTCGCCAGATGTCAGCCCGTCCATCATCTCTCTAATGCCTTTCTTGTCATTACCGTCGTTCAGCTTGGGTAGACAGTAGCAGTGTGATGCGCGAGAGGCAATAGAAAAAGATAATAACATAGCACTACGGGAAATTCCCTACGGGAGATTCCCTAGTGGTTCCGATCGGCACAGCTCTTCGGGTTTCCGTCTACGCGCTCCGCCGCGACAAGTAGGTATTTGGGATTTCCTTGGGTGTTTCCGACATTTCGACACTTGTGGTGAAATGTCGGGGCTATATCTTGACAGCGATGCAAAGAGGGCCAACACTACTTTTCCATGGCTACAGACTGGGATATTCGACCGCGGGCCTCCGTTTGTGATCAGTGCGATGCGGAGTTTGAAGACAGGCAGGACTGCTTTACGGTTCTGCGATTCACGGATGAGGAAGGCTACGTGCGCGCCGATCACTGCGCCGAATGCTGGACTAACAATCCTCCGGACGATCGAGGCGTCAGCATGTGGAAGGGGCTCTTCCTGCTTCCGCCTCCGCCCGAGGCTGAAGCCCTTGAACAGAACACGGCCGAGTCACTGCTGCGTCGTCTCATGGACGAGGATCCGGAATCGCACGCCAACGTCATCTATATCCTGGCCGTCATGCTGGAACGCAAACGCCAGTTCATCGAGCGCGCCACCCAGACACGTGATGACACCCTCATCCGTGTCTATGAATTCCGCAAAACAGGCGAGACATTCCTGATTCGCGACCCCATGCTCAGCCTCGACGAACTCGAACCCGTCCAGGAACAAGTCATCGCCCTTCTCGGCGGCGGGGAGAAACCGGAGGAGGCGCCCCCCGCCAACTCAGGCGAAAGCGAAGAACATGCCGCAGAAGCAGAGGCGCCCCCCACTGGTTCATCCGGTGGGAGCGAGGCAGAAGCAGCAGAGGAAACGCCCCCCACCGGTTTACCCGGTGGGAGCGAAAGATCTCCCGAGATACATGAGTAACCGGCCGAATCCTCCTCTTGCTTTGCGTTCGTTGCCATTCACTTCGTTCATTGCCGACGCAAGCGTCGGCCAGTTGCTCGCAAGCTCGCCGCGGCGTTCCTTCGCGGCTAATCTGATATAACGTGGACCGCATGTTCGACCTGACCATCCTTAACGCCACCATCCTCGACGGCACCGGCGCCAACCCCTACACCGCCGACATCGGCATCACCGACGACACCATCACCGCTATAGGCGACCTCTCCGCCGCCGAATCGCGCGACACCATCGACCTCGCTTCACCTTTTTCCGATCTCCGATCTCCGACTCCCGATCTCTCGGAGCGAAGCGGAGACCACGCCGTAGCCTTTGGAGAAGGCGGGCTGCTCGCTCCCGGCTTCATCGACGCCCACACCCACTCCGACACCTACCTGCTCATCGAACCATCGGCGCCATCCAAGGTGTTCCAGGGCATCACCACCGAGGTGTGCGGCAACTGCGGCGCTTCCGGCGCCCCGATCTCGGATATCTCGCAGCTCCCGTCCGACTGGGCGGACAAGGACTATCCCGGTAGCTGGAACAGCGTTGCCGAGTACCGCGCCCTCTTCGCGCAGGCTCAACCTGCTGTCAACGCCGTGCTGCTGATCGGGCACAACACGCTGCGCCGCAACATTGTCGGTTACGACAATCGCCCCGCCACATCCGACGAGATGGATCGCATGCTGCAGCTCATGGAAGAGAGCATGGCCGCCGGGGGCCGCGGGCTGACAACCGGCCTGGTCTACGCTCCCGGCATGTATGCCCCGCGCGACGAGCTGGTGGCGCTCGCCGCCGTTGCCGGGCACCATGGCGGCATCTACGGCAGCCACATGCGCAGCGAAGGCGCTCAATTGATCGAGGCGATCGAAGAAACCATTGCGATAGGCGAAGCGGCGGGAGCCCGCATCCAGGTATCCCACCTCAAGACCGCCGGACGCAGCAACTGGCACAAGGTCGATGCGGCGTGTGAGACGATCCACGCCGCGCGTGAGCGCGGTCTACCCGTGATGGCCGATCGCTATCCCTACACCGCCGGCGCCACAGATCTCGACGTCGTCTTCCCGTCCTGGTTTGCCGAGGGAGGGCGTGAGGCCATTCTCAAACGTCTGGCCGATCCCGAACAACGCCGCCGCCTGCGCACGGAACTCCTCGATAGCCGTCCCACGGAAGAGTGGGGTGGGGTGATGGTCGGCTCCACCACGCACCCGGATAACCTTCGCTTTCGCGGCATGAATCTCCTGGAAGTGGCTGACGAGCTGGGTGGCGGCCCCGTCGACGCCATCCTGCATCTTTGCGAGACCGACAGGCTCACGACCGGCGCATTCTTCAGTGGCATGAGCGAGGAGAACATGTTCCGCATCCTGGCCGAACCCTACGTCATGCTCGGATCCGACGCCTCCCTGCGCGCGCCCACCGGTCCGCTCAGCCACGACTATCCCCACCCGCGCGCCTACGGTAGTTTCCCCCGCTTCCTGCGCTGGTCACTGGATGGCAAGACCGTCCCGCTCCCCGAGGCCATCCACAAAATGACCTCGCTCCCCGCCGCCCAGTTCGGACTCCACGACCGCGGCATCATCGCCGTAGGCAAGAAAGCCGACATCGTCATCTTCGATCCCAACCAGATCCAGGACCACGCCACCTACGGCAACCCCCACCAACTCTCCAAAGGCATCACCCACCTCATCGTCAACGGCACCCCCACCATCATCAACGGCACCCCCACCTCCCAACAAGCCGGCCGCATCCTCTAAAGCCCCCCCCCACGACCTCTGTCTCCTGCTCCCCACGACCGCATTCTCTCGTTCCCCCACGACCTCTCTCTCCCGTTCCCCCACGACCTTGGTCGTGGGAAACCAAGATCCCTTCTCCCCGCAAGGTGTCACTCCCGCAATACTCAATCGCTTCTTCATCCTTCCCAAACCACCCCCTCTCCACAGCGCTTTCCCAGCCAACAGACCCCCCTCCAAACAGCCGCCGCCGAAGAGGGCCTAGGGAATATCCCCTAGTGAGAAATAGGATTCTCCCGTATTGCCGATTTTTCCAGATTCGGGTTATGGTGAATAAGAATCGTAGCGGGAGCGTAGAGGGAGGATAGCTGTCTTTCCTGCGAGCTGCACAGGAAGGATGTCTGTGACCCTCACCAAATGGGTATTGCTGTGCTGCATACTCGCCCTCCCATGCGCGGGCCTCGGCAGTCTACTCATCTATCTCGGCGGCCCCGATGCGGATTCCGTCTCTGATCGCGATGGGGACGGACTGCTTGACGCGTGGGAACAGGAGCACTTCGGGCACCTGGACTTCTCTGCCGATGATGATCCGGACCTGGACGGGGTTGCCAATGAGGCGGAGTTGGCACGCGGTACTCGGCCGGATGATGCTTCCTCGGCCACAGTGACACTCTTCGTCAGCAGGTCGGCCGGTCAGTTGTCCTACGACGGATTGGCTCGTCAGTGGGATGGTTCCCACGGTCCGAAACCGACCATCAGCACGGCGCTCTTCTCCTCTCTCTCCGGCGACACCATCCACGTGCTCTCCGGCACCTATCTCGAAGATGTCACCATCAGTGGCATGAATGTGACCGTAACAGGCGAGGGCCTCATAAAGGGAACCCCATGAGAACACTGCTCCCCGTGATCCTTATCTTGGTAGCGATTCTGACTGTCGGCATCGCCGGCGACTGGATCGTCGACAACGTCTCCATCAGCAACCGCCTGAACCAGACCGAGGCATCCTCCACCAATGCCGTGATGGGTTCACTGGGCATCGGCACGGCAGCCCCCGAGGCCAAGCTGCACGTGGTAGGGGACTCAAAGCTGGAAGGTGTTCTGGACCTTGCCAGCAACCGCGTCGTGAACGTGGCAGCGCCTGTCGCTGACGGAGATGCTCTCAGTAAGAGCTACGTGGAAGATCTCCTCGAGAATGTACCCGCTCGCGGTTCTGTGTCTATGGGCGTCTACACCAATCGCTGATCCAGACAGGATCCTCAATGCTGAAGACGTACTCACTACTCTGTTGGCTCCTCTCGATCGGCATATGTGCTGGTTTTGATGTGGTTGTCACAGAATCCACTTCCATCGCTACCAACGACATGAGCTTGGACGGCCAAGCTGTGCTGGTGGATGGTGCTGCCCTGACGCTGGATGGTGAGCATGTGTTTGACCGTCTGACTCTCACGAATGGTGCTGTCCTGACGCACAGCGCTTCCGTATCGGGACTCGTATTTTCTGTAATCGGGCGTCTTGAAGTAGCCGCGGACTCGCGTCTGGATGTCCGGGGGAGGGGATACCTGGGAGGCGCAGGTGGCAACACCTATGATGGTGGTCACGGTCCCGGCGGCGGCTTGGCACAGTGGTATGTAGGTGGCGGCGGCAGCCATGGCGGTACAGGCGGGACCTGCAGTGACGGTGCGGGCGGTGGCACCTGCTTAATGTGATGGCGTTTGCGGCCACGTGGGGCCTGGTGTGGACCTCCCTGGACCGCTACTACGAGGTAGCCCTGTTCTGGCCGGTGCTGCCTTTCCTGGTTGCCTTCTTTGTGCTCTTCTCGACCATCATCTTTATTCACCAGCTTCTGAAGGGCCAGCAGGCCACGATCTTCGAACTGATCATGCTGGTGCTGAACGCGAGCATCTTCTTCGGCATCTCGTATGGCCTGGTCAGCGAGGCATTTGGCCAACGCTGGACGGCTGCAATCGCGGCGGCGCTGGCGGCTTTCTATACGGGCCATCTCTACCTGTTCCTGTCGAAGAACCGGCGTGATCGGGGCCTGGCGCTCGGCTTCATCTCACTCGCGGCGCTCTTCCTGATCATTACGATTCCTCTCCTGCTGTCGGATCAATGGCTGACGCTGTGCTGGAGCGCACAGGCTCTGATGTTGCTGTGGCTGGTGGCAAAGTTGGATAGCCGATTCCTGCGCTATGTTGCCTATGTGCTCTATATGATCGTGCTGGGGCGTTTCTTCACGGTCGATCTCTATGGACAGTTTGGCCGCCGGCTGGCCAGTGATATGACCTTGCTGGCCTACGCGAAACTGTTTGCACAGCGCCTCATCGGGTTCGGGTTCCCGGTGGTCTCCATGGCCATGGCGATGCGTCTGCATATCAAGCCCGCTGACGCGGGAACATTGGCGCTTGAGGAGGGCAACGATATCAAGGAAATCGTGCCGCCGGGACCGCGGCTGATTACGGTTGCCGCGCTGGCGTTTGGAATGCTCTTCGTCTATCTCCACTTTGAGCTGAACCGGACCTGCATGTATCTCTGTGCGCCTGTGCGTCTCCCGATCCTGACCGTGTTGTGGCTGGGGGCGTGCATCGCCTGCCTGTCGCTCTACATGCGCAGCGCGGCCAAGGCGCTTTTCGTCATTCTGATGCTCTTTGTCGTGGGAACACTGGTGAAGGTCGCCCTTGTGGATCTTCCCTCCTGGTCTATCTCTGTCTCCGACTACTGCTTCCGGATGGGGCACTACTCATTCCTTGAGGCGGGAATGCGGCTCCTCGATATTGGCGTGGTTCTGGCCTTCTTCGTGTACGCATTCATGCTGCTGCGCAGAAACGGGCAGGGCCGACGTCCCGCTCTCTTTTTCGGATATGGGTCGTTGGTGCTCTTTCTCTTCTATATGACCTTCGAGCTGAACACGTTCCTCGGACACTTTGTAGCCGGACTGCGTGCAGGTGGTATCTCTGTCTTCTGGGGCATCTTTGCCCTGTCGCTGATTACGGGCGGCATCATAAAGGGGGTGCGCTCACTGCGCTTCGCAGGACTGGCGCTGTTCCTCGTGGCCACCGCGAAGGTCATTATGGTAGACCTCGGGAGTCTTGATCCGCTCTACCGCATTGTCGCCTTCATCCTGCTGGGGGCGGTGCTGCTCGCGGGGGCCTTCGTATATATCAGGTTTGAAAGTCGCCTCAGTGCGGGGCGCGAAGAGAGTGTCGGAAAATGAAGAAAGCGAGAAATCCAATGATGCTGCGAACGGTTAGTCTGAGAGTGATGATCGGAGCTATGGCGGCTCTCTTGGCGGTGGTGGCCGGAACGGCATCGGCGGCAATCGAGCCCGCGCAATTCAGCCATTGCCGCGAGATTGCGTCCGATTCAGAGCAGGAAGAGATTGCAGCGGTTACCCTCGACGAAGCGTCGTGGGATCTCCTGGCGGTCGGTGCTCCGAACCTTTGCGTTGTTGACGCCGTGAATGCGCCGGCTCCTGTGTTGATGCGCCGGGCTACGGCACGGCGTGTACGCCGCGTACGGGCGACGTGCAGATCGAAGGTCGCGGCCCTGCGTGAGTTGCCGGAGAATCGCATCGAGGTTGACATCGATCTGCTGTCGCAGGCGCCCGTGGCCGATACCATTGTGTTCGTGACGCCGTTGCGCGATTTCGAACGCAGTATTTCGGTTGATGGCATTGGCGCGGATGGGACAGCGACGCGCCTGGTTTCGGATGCGCTCATCTATGATTACACGCGGTTCATGGATGTGCGCCATGTCACTGTGGCTCTGCCTCGCAACGAGTACCGCAAGCTCAAGATCTCTATTGATGCGGTCACCGACACAACCCAGTCGCCCCGCACCGAGATCACGCGCTCCCTGCGTGAGAGCGAGGAGCTGCAGCGGACCGAAACCACGGTTGAAACGACGCGGCCATTTCGCATCGGCGCGGTTCAGCTCAGTACGCACCGCGACGAGGCGCACAACCGCGAGCCTGTCACCGCCGGCTACAAACTGAAGGGGTGGTCCGTCAGTGAGGACGCAAAGAAAGGCACGACTACCGTTGAGGTCGAGACCTTTCATACGCCGCTCACATCCTTCACGATAGAGACGGGGGTGAGGAACTTCAGTAGGCGCGTGAGCGTCCTTGTGCCGTATCGGCGTGACGGGCGCGAACAGTGGCGACAGGTGGGGGCGGCGACCCTCTCGCGCATTTCTTTCCGCAGTTTCAAGAAGGACGCACTGAAGGTGACGTTCCCTGAGCAGCAGCAGAGGCGTTTCAGGCTGGTGTTTCAGGATGGCGATGCCGTCCCGCTCAAGGTCGACAATGTGATCGGGCACGGCCCGGCCTGGCAGGTGCTGTTCCTGGCTGCCCCGAGTGATACTTATCGGCTCCTGCTGGGTGGGAGCATTGCCTCTAAGCAGCGTTTCGACACCTCGCATATTGAGCGTCTGCTTGCCAGAGAGATCGCACCCCGCGAGTTCGAGGTCGGACCCGTAATCGACAATCCCGATTATGATGCCAAGGCATCCCGCAGCCTGACCCAGTGGCTGGGCAGCCGTACATTCTTCGCCGTCGGGATTGTCCTGGTTGTAGCTGTCCTGGGGGTCGGTCTGGTCCGGGCAGGAAAAGCAGCCCTTGCCGAGAGTGAGGGAGAGTCGGATAGCTGATCGCTTTCTCCGGCGCGGCAGGGACACAGCCTTCGCCCAAAGGCTACGCCGGGACAAGTCGCGCGCGGGGGCGACCCATCTCTTGCATCCATCCTACGTCGCGCGAAAGTACCTCTCGCGTGGTGTGCTGTTCCCTGATAATGTAACACCATGGTGTTGCTTCAAGAAATCCGTGACAAGATAGCGAGGCGGCAGTATGAACTGTCAAAGCATGCTGTGGATCAGTCCATCCTGCGCCGCATTACTATTGCTGAGTTGGAGCAGGCGGTGGCGAAGCGAAGTGAGGTGATCGAAGACTACCCCGATGACAAGTATGGTCCAAGTTGTCTGGTCTTGGGTTTCACTCGTGCTGGCCGGGCGTTGCATGTTCAATGCAGCTATCCGACACGACCTCTAGTAAAGGTAGTCACTGTATACGAACCGGATCCAGACCTGTGGATTGACTTCAAAACGCGTAAGGTGGATTGACGAGGTGATATGATGAGCGAGACAATGATTGAAACCGAGGTGACATACACGTTGGAGCATCAGGGCAAGTTCTACCTGATTGAGCATGTACCGGCCAGGGTCTGTCGTGAGACGGGTGAGCAGTATTTCTCCCCCGAGACGGTCGAGCATATTCAAGCGGTCATCAAGGCTCACAAGAAGCCCGCAAGGGTTGTTGAGACCCCGGTGTATGAGTACGCCTGAAGCCATGCACTTGTCCTTGCGTGCCCTTCTGCTGAACACTCCGTCATCTTTGACAGGATGTACCAGCCGTAGCCCAACGGGCGAAGGCTGGTACATCCTGTCAAAAAAAGCGCGAAGCGGGAATGCCTGGCCCCGCTGAAGTCGTCCGTGTGTTTCTGTGCCTTCAGTGGTTTAATACCCCCCCTGCTCACAGCCTTTTCGTCCCAATTTCGCGATAGACTCAACCCCGCAACCTCGCTACCTTACCCACTCGACGTGACAACAGGAGCGCTGATGAGCACCTACAACTTTTCGCATTTGCAGCAGCTTGAGGCGGAGTCCATCTTCATTATTCGTGAGGTGGCGGCGTCTTTTGATAAGCCGGTGATGCTCTACTCCATCGGCAAAGACTCGTCGGTCATGCTGCGTCTGGCTCAGAAGGCGTTCCATCCCGCGCCTATTCCTTTCCCTCTCATGCACGTCGATACCACGTTCAAATTCAAGGAGATGATTGATTTCCGTGGGCGGATGGAGAAGGAGATCGGATTCGAATTGCTGGTTTGGATCAACCAGGACGGCGTGAAGCGCGGAATGAATCCATTCGAGTTTGGATCGGAAGAGCACACGCGCGTCATGAAGACCGATGGACTCAAACAGGCGCTTGACCACTACGGCTTCGATGCCGCCTACGGTGGCGCCCGGCGCGATGAAGAGAAGTCGCGCGCCAAGGAGCGCATCTACAGCTTCCGGGACCGTTTTCACCAGTGGGACCCCAAGAACCAGCGCCCCGAGCTGTGGAACCTCTACAACAACCGCGTCCACAAGGGCGAATCCATCCGCGTGTTTCCGCTCTCAAACTGGACCGAGCTGGATATCTGGCTTTATATCATGCAGGAAGAAATTCCCATCGTGCCGCTCTACTTCGCCGATGAGCGCGAGGTGGTCGAGCGCGACGGTAACCTGATCATGGTAGACGACGATCGCCTTCCGCTTGAGCCGGGCGAAAAACCACAGCGCAAGCGGGTCCGCTTCCGCACCCTCGGCTGCTATCCGCTCACCGGTGCCATCGAGTCGGATGCCGACACGGTCCCCAAGATCGTCCAGGAAATGCTTCTGGCCAAGACCTCCGAACGCCAGGGACGCGTCATCGACGCAGACAAGTCCGCCTCGATGGAAGAGAAGAAGCGGGAGGGGTACTTCTAATGATTACTGGCTCAGCAACCGGATTGCCGACCAACGAAGCCGAAGTCATTGCCTACCTGAAACGGCATGGTGAGAAGGATATGCTCCGCTTCCTCACCGCCGGCAGTGTGGACGACGGCAAATCTACCCTCATTGGCCGCCTGCTCTATGACTCCAAGATGATCTATGAAGATCAGCTTGCCGCAGTGATCGAGGATTCGACGGTTCACGGTACTACCGACACCGACTTCGATCCTGCCCTGCTGACCGACGGTCTCAAGGCCGAGCGCGAGCAGGGCATCACGATTGATGTCGCCTACCGCTATTTCTCGACCGACAAGCGCAACTTCATTATCGCCGACACGCCCGGCCATGAGCAATACACTCGCAATATGGCCACCGGCGCGTCCACCTGTGACCTGGCGGTCATTCTCATCGACGCGCGCCATGGGATCCTGGAGCAAACCCGCCGCCACAGCTTCATCGCCAGCCTGCTCGGGATTCGCCACCTGGCCGTCTGCGTCAACAAGATGGACCTGGTGGACTACTCGCAGGAGGTGTTCGAGCGCATCTGCCTGGACTACGAAGGGTTCGCTGCCAAGCTTGAAGATGTGGATATGCATTTCATCCCGATCTCGGCCCTGCGCGGCGACAACGTGGTCGATCAGAGCGAGAATATGCCCTGGTTCCAGGGCGGTTCCCTTCTCTACTACCTGGAAAGAGTGCCGGTTTCGACCGACCGCAACCTGATCGATATGCGCTTCCCGGTCCAATACGTGTTGCGTCCCGACCTCAACTATCGGGGTTACTGCGGCACGGTGGCCTCGGGCATACTGCGTAAGGGCAACGATGTGACGATTCTGCCGTCGGAACGCACCTCGCGCGTTGCCTCCATAACGACGTTCAGCGGTGAAGTCGAAGAGGCCTTTCCTCCCATGGCTGTCACTGTCACGCTTGAAGATGAAGTGGATGTCAGTCGCGGCGACATGATCGTGCATCCCAACAACCAGCCGCACGTGGCGCAGGATTTCGAGGCCGTTGTTGTCTGGATGAACGATGAGCCGCTCAAGCTGAACGGGTCCTACCTGGTCAAGTCGACCACGAACCTGGTTCCTGCCACTGTCACGGACCTGAAGTACCGCTTCGATATCAATTCGCTGCACCGGGTGGACGCCGAGACGCTGCACGCCAACGAGATTGGGCGGGTCAGTTTGTCGACCCATCGCCAGATATGTTTCGATGCCTACAGTCGCAACCGGTCAACCGGCTGCCTGATCATTGTCGACCGCAACACCAACGCAACGGTGGGTGCCGGCATGATTCTGGATAGGGAAGCCGCCGCCACCTCACACGTGGACGCAGCCGCTGAGCCGAAGAGTACGCACATCAGACGTGAAGTCAGCGGTGTCTCTGCGGACGACCGTGTCGCATTGCTTAAGCAGAAACCCGCCACGCTCTGGCTGACCGGTCTGAGCGGCTCCGGCAAATCAACGATTGCGCGCGATCTCGAGCAAGCCCTGCACGAGCGTGGCCAGGCCTGTTTTATTCTGGATGGCGACAATATCCGTCACGGACTCAACCGCGATCTCGGCTTCAGCGCCGCCGACCGCACCGAGAATATCCGCCGCGTCAGTGAAGTCGCCGCGCTCCTCAACGATGCCGGTCTGATCGTCATCACCTCCTTCATCTCGCCCTACCGCGAAGACCGCGCCAAGGCCAGGGAGATCATCGGTCCCGACCGCTTCGTCGAGATCCACGTCGATACCCCCATCGAAGTCTGCGAAACACGCGATCCAAAGGGACTCTACAAGAAAGCCCGCGCAGGAGAGATCGCCCAATTCACCGGCATCGACGCCCCCTACGACCCCCCCGAGACCCCTGAGCTAACGCTAAAAACCGCCGAAACCCCCGTAGACCAGAGCACCACCCAAATCATCGCCTACCTGGAAGAGAAGAGCATCCTAGCCGACTGATGTGGCCCCTGTTCTGGTCGGTAGCGGTAGGTTGCTGGCTGGGAGACTGAAGCGCCGAGACAAAGCGCCGAGAATTTAGTTCGCTGTAGCGCGAGCCTTCTGCGGGGGCGGCGACTGGACTGCGCTGGGGAACGACCGACTTGTCCTCCGTAGCTTCAGCGAAGGAGGAAGGCAACCAATATCTCGGCGCTTTGTCTCGGCGCTACAATCTCTCCTCTCCCTTTCTCCCTCTCCCGCTGCTCAGTCTCCCCCGCCGACTTCCGACTTCCGTCTTCCGACCTCTTCCCTTATCCTCCCCCCATGAGTAAACCATTACGCATACTTTCCGTTGTCGGTGCCCGCCCTAACTTCATGAAGATCGCCCCTTTCGCCCGGGCGATCGATGCGCACAACGCTTCGGAACCCGAACGACTGATCGAGCACTTTCTGCTGCACACCGGTCAGCACTACGACGCCGCGATGTCCGCCTCCTTCTTTGATGCGCTGGGGATTCCTGAGCCGGATATCGATCTCGGCATTGGCTCCGGCACACACGCCGAGCAGGTGGGCAAAACGATGATGGCGTTCGAGTCGGTTGTGCACGACCGCCGACCCGACTGGATCATTGTGGTCGGCGACGTCAACGCCACCTGCGCCTGTTCGATCACGGCCAAGAAGGAACATGTACAGCTCGCCCACATCGAAGCCGGCCTGCGTTCATTCGATCTCGATATGCCCGAAGAGATCAATCGCATGGTCTGCGACCGTCTCTCCGATCGTCTCTACGTAACCGACTCCCTCGCCGCCGCCAACCTGCGCGCCGAAGGCGTCCCCGAAGACAAAATCCGCCTCGTAGGCAACGTCATGATCGACACCCTTGACGCCAACTCAGACAAAGCATCCGCCCTCGACATCTCCGAAATAGTCCAGCGCAACACAATCACGGACCGGGAGCTTCCGACCTCTGACCTCCGCTTGCCCTCCATAGCTCGCAGAGCGAAGGAGGGATCTCCGATCTCCGGTCATGAGCGCTACGCGCTCATGACTCTCCACCGCCCCTCCAACGTGGACCACCCCGA
>JASLOA010000028.1 GCA_030745755.1 Kiritimatiellia bacterium
TGGGGAGCGCTGTTGCGGCGGGTGCGCGGGAAAGAGAGCTGAACCCGGGACACCTCCGCCCCCAGGCATTCTGCCTGGGCTATGATGGAGCACCCCTTTGGGGTGCGGATTGCCGCATGCGGTGCGGCCCTACAGCCCCAACTCAGAACCAATGCCCAAAACAGAGGTCTCGTCAGTTGGGGAAGTCTGCGGCGCTTTTGGCGATCCACTCGGATGCGGCTTCGCGAGAGGAGATCTCTCTTCCATGCTTCTCCACCTGCTCCTTGCGGTAGTCCTCGATGTGGCAGAGCTGTTCCACGATGCGACCGTGAAAATGGGCAGAGGCATCGCTGAAAGAGAGGCCATTGATATGGGTAGCCGAGTCCTCACCATCGGCCTCAACCGTCCAAACAATCATACCACGGACCACCTCGATATGCGGGAGTGAAGGGTAGCGCAGCTCCACGATATCCCCGAGCTCATAGGGTCGGTCAGAGACGAACGCGATCCCTCCATGGCTTGCATCTCTCATTTCGTGGGGAGAGAAGTCGTCATGCCCGTCCACGCGACACTCAACAGGAACGCTTGTGGGATGCCGAAAGAACCGACGCCGCTCTGTGAAACGATCGTTCATGGCGCTGACAATAAGAGAACAGGTGGCCCAAGGCAAGGGCGGTTCCGCGGCCCGCTCCGTCTTCGCTACACTACGCCGCGACAAGCCGGAGAGCGGGCCCTGCCTACCTGCGGTATATCCTTACCATTAATGCTGGCATTACTTCCCGATTCATCATTCACTCTGCTACATGAATACATGGAAGACGTTGGCGAAGGAGATGTGGCTCGACTGCGGGAAGTTTCTGAAGGTTGAGCGACACACGGTTGATTTTGGTGAAGGACGCGTGATTGACGACTGGCCATGGGTGATTACCCCGGACTATGTCAACATCGTCGCCATTACACCCGAGAATCGGTTTGTCTGTCTGCGACAGGGCAAGTATGCGATTGAAGGCGCCTCGATCGGGCCGGTCGGAGGTTACATCGAAGAAGGAGACTCACCGCGCGACACCGCTGAACGGGAGCTCCGGGAGGAAACGGGTTACGAGTCGGACGACTGGACGTTTCTTGGCAGCTTCCCGGTTGACTCCAATCGCGGCGTGGGCACAGCCCACTTCTTCCTCGCCCGCAATGCCCGGTTTGTCGGACACGTCGAATCGGACGATCTGGAGCCGCAAGAACTCATCCTTCTCTCACGCCAGGAGTTGGAGTCAGCCATCGACGACGGTGGCGTCAAGCTTCTCCCCTGGGTCAGCGCGTTTGCGCTGGCGCTGCGGAAGTGCTGAGTATCGGCACGATCGGGAAGGTCGGCGCCTGGCGCTTCCTTTCCGCAGACATTCACCTCTCCTGTTCGCGGCGGACCGGGGACGGTCCGCCCTACCTGACAGGGCACAGCAGGATCTCCGGGTTGTGTTCGGAATCTTCTGCAAATTCAGAAATGGGTCTGCCTGCGAAGCATGGGAGATTGAGATGAAGTACAGCAAAACGCTACGACTATGGGTTATCTGTGAAATCGCAGAACATTCTCTACGGAACCTCTCTTCGGTTCCAGCCGTACCAGGTCAGACCGAAGAGGACGAAGGCGGGCCAGAGGGCTAGCAGGCTGCGCAGTTTGCCACCGCGGCCGACTTTGAATGATACGGTCAGTGGTTCGGTTGGGTCGGTTTGGAGCGGACGCTTGAAGTTGAGGCGTTGTCCGTGTTCGGGCATGGCGACGCGGATGGCAGTTACCACGCCGGCCGCAGCCGCCTGCTGATCGATCATCTTGTTAGCCACAATCTCAAGGGCATGGCGATCCTTCTCGGAGAGGCGCTGTTCGATCCGGTCGAGGTACTGCTGTGCATTCTGCTGGACAGTTTCCTGCTGGGGCATTGGCGTCTGCTGTTCGTCCTCTTCGATGATGTTCTGGTTGTAACGGACCACATCGCGACGATTCATCAAGCCAATCTTGACCTGCTGCTTCATCAGGTTGCGAAGCTGCACGCGTGCATCTTCGTTCAGGTCGGCCTGCCCCTGCGAGTAGTTCAGGGCCTGCTCGAACGCCTTGCGCGCCTGGCGCTGCTCGCCGGCAATCAGCAGTTGTCCCGCGTTGTCGAGTTCCAGCTTGGCCTTTTGGATGCTTCCCTCCTGCCGCTCCAGGTTGCGCTTGCGATAGGAGGCCGAATCGAACACGTCGTAGCCCCACTGCCGCGCTACGTCGTACTCCATCGTTCCATCAAAGTCGTAGTAGTTGAAGCCGGGCGGTGCAAAGAACTCCCATTCGATATCTTCCTGCGGGAGTTCAAACCGAGGAGCACGGTATTCGCGCCGGCGCGACAGCGCGCCGCTGTCAGCGGACCCGGCATAGATGAACTCCACGGTCGTGGAGGTGGCGCCTTCCTCTTCCTCGAGCGGGATGCAGAAGCGACCGTCGTCGCGCGACACCTGGACTTCGCGACCATTAACCTGTGCGGCCCACAGACTGTCATCCTCATGCGGCAGTTCCAACTTAAGGAAACGGAGACGACGCACCGTGAGATCGAGTTTCACCTGCGTCAGCAGCTTCCCGCCCGTAGACAGTGCCGACCGGATGCGTGCCTTATCGATCCGTGCCGGCAACACACCGGCCGCATCATGCCGTACCACGGACAATTCCAGTGCATAGTCGGGCTCCAGGGTGCGGTAGCACAGAATGGCATCGGACAGCTCCCCTGCCCCAAAGACCGACGGCACGTTGCGCGGGTCCTCCACTTTCAGACCTACCGCGGGCCCGGACGGGCGCACCTGGACGCGTCCGCCACACGTCACCACGAGATAGCCGCGCGCATCCTCGGTATCAATCGTCGCGAGCGGCTTGAGCGTCACGAACTCGGCCGCGGTATCATACGGCAACTGGTAACTCGCCATGAGCTGATAGATGTTCTCCACCTTGCCATGGAGATCCACTTGCCACACACCTTCGCCCCGGTCGATCTCATGCACGCGCGCAATGTTGCGGCCGGTGATTGTCAGGCTCACACCCGGGACCGGGACTCTGAGCTGGAAGCTTTTCACGCCGGCATTCTCGATCTTGTAGCGAATGAACGAACGGACTTGGAGCATGCCCTCTGCCAGGTCGACCCACTGCAGGATCTCGGGCGCCACGGCCGGGGCCATGACTTCGGACTTCAGAACGATCGACCAGGTTGGCCGCAGCAGATCAAAGACCAGCACACCCTTCTGACGTATGCCCTGTTCACTGGCCTTCTTCAGATCCACCCCGCGTTGCTCATCCACCATCAGCCGGATGCCCCGCTCGCCGGAAATTGTGATCCGCCCCGCATGCTTGTGGACCGATGCCATATGAACACGTGGCACCGCGATGCGCTCCTCAATGCCCTTCTCAGTGCGAGCCATGACCATATTGAGTTCGGTGTTGCCTGTGACCTGGCGGTTGAAATGCACAACCACGCGCTGCATGCCCTCGGCCGGCGGCGTCCCCCCTGACGGTACATCCGTGATCTCATCCCAATGGTCGACATCCTTGCCGGTCAGCGTTTCGACTTCATAGTCGGCGGGCAGGTCCAGTGTCACGGAGAAGACACCCGACCTCAGGATGGTCAGGGCCAGACGCGTTGCCAGCACAATGCGTTCATCGGCAACTGAGAGCGTGGCCGACTCGGTCACCCGCAGTTCGGGCAGCACTTGTTCGGCCTCAACCCGCGCGTTCACCTCGGCGGGCTGACTGTAGCGATAAGCCCGGCGCGTGGAGGGCGCACCTGCGGCCGACTGTTTGGCCCGGGGCGATGCCACCATGGCCTCGAAGTCCTCGATGTTCATCGAGTTGAGTCCCTCGCTCTCGACCACCCGCACCTGGATTGCATCCGGTGCGCTGAAGGCCAACACACCACGCTGGCGTGCTGCACCACTCAGGGACGGTACACCTACCGTGGCCCCATAGGGCAGGCCGCCGCTCGCCACCTGGGTGACCACCCTCACAGTGAGCGCACCAACGGCGGGCTTATCCAGAATGGCTTCCAGCATGGATGCTTCCGGATCGAAACTCCATGTTGCCAGCCCTTCGGCATGCACGGCTGTCACCGCCATCCCGGCCGGGATGCGCGCCTTGAGCTCCTTGATTTCGCCCTGGGCGATCTGGTAGCGGATCACGTTGTTCAGATCGATCACACCCGGCCGCAGCATTGCTGTGGTCGTAACATCACAATAGAAGACCGACTCCTCCAGCTTCGTCTTACGCGCACGGGGTCGCCAGGTTACGGTCACGTTGCCTCCGGCAACAAATACCGCTTCCGTGGTGGTGACGCCTTCCTCCTCCGTGCTGAGCAGGCGAACAGCCGAGGCGGACGCGACTTCCATGCCCGGTTCCGGCAGGGTCAACACCATCCGGTTACGCAAGCTCTGCGGCACATGCAGCGGCAGACTCCACAGCCCATTCTTCTCTGCTATGGGCAGGTAGGCTTCAATGGTGAACTCAAATTCACCGCGCCGTTTCACCTTGAGCGCATAGCCGTCCGGACTCGTAACGATCTCCAGGTCGTCATCCTCCAGCTCGTAATCGGTAAGCACGGCGCCGGCGGGCAGGAGATGCACATCACCCGGTTCATCCGTTTCGAACGCAACCTTCATGCTCAAGGCTGCGCTCTGCTCCACATCACGCGACATGGATGGCCCCGCCACGGTCATCTCCACGGAATCCATTATCACCAGCCTTCGCTCCTCACCTTGCGGGGGGACTACGGCTTGGCGTACGACAGCGGCAGGTGGCGGGAGGGCTACCTCGGATGCACATGCAGACCAGATGCCACAGCCCACAATGCTCACCAGCATCACAGAGAGGAGGTAACGGATCGACACGGCGCCAGAGCGCGGTGCGTCGTTCGATTGCTCGTCACTCGGCTGTTCGTCGCTCGGCTGTTCGTCACTCTCCATGTCATACTCCCACGGCGCAGGGATATCTTCATCCAGAAGATCGGGGAGCTCCTTTGGTTTACGGCGGAACGGGCGCGCGATGCAGCGGAGGATCCAGCATGGAAAACGCCAGAGCCACTTGATGCCACCACGACGGGTGAGCCAGAGCACGATGCCTGACAGCAAGGCCAGGAATAGCACCACAGCCAGCAGGGCCCGTCCTGCTGCCGCCTGGGCGACGCCCGCTACGAGATGTGTTACACCGAGGGCAACAAGGAACCCGGAACCGCGTTTGCAAAGTCCCTTGGTCAGCATCAGCAGACCGGCCAACGAGAGCAGTACGAGCAGTCGACCGGAGCCGGCGCTGCCGAGCCAGGGCGGCACGATTCGCAGGCTAAGCGACAGGGCATGGTCATTCGCCAGGTTGACGGTCCGCGTGTAGATGCCCTTCTGGATGCTTCCACTCTTGAGCGAGATGGCATCGCCGATGGTCCAACCACCCAGTCCATCCGCAAAGGCAGCCGCCAGGCGCACGGTCCGTCCCAGCACATTGAGCAACCCGCCGCGTGAGCGTCGGCTCTCACTGGTCATATTGCCCGACACACCCGCGATGGCAAGCGTGTCAGGGACCTCTACGGTCCAGCGCGCGAAGGTGGCGTGCGCCTGGTTCAGCGCCGGAGCCCGGAGCGAGATGCCCCTCAACCCGCCCCGCCAGAAGCCCAGCTTGCCGTGGTTCTGGGCATACACCACCTGGAGATGGAGCGCCGTGTTGGGATCAGGCAGCCGGCTCACGGGAATCAGCAGTCCGGCCTCACTTTCCTGCGGCAGAATATCTTCGGAGGTGCCATCGTCTTTCACCAACCGCACCGACCACAGGTCAACGCCCTTGGGCATCTTGGCCACAAGGTACTGTCGTGTGGCGTTCTTGATGAAGTAGTCCACAGTCGTGATCGACTCCCCATCACGACTGACACGGCTGGCAAGCTCGACATAGTCGGCAATCTGTTCGATCAGCGACTCCGTCTGGAACGGCTCGGCGCGCAAGGCCACCGGGTGCGGCCCGCGTACGTACTTGTAGGCGGCTATGATCGGATCAGTAACCGTCGCCGCATAGGCCGACGGAATCTCCGTACGATCGATGGCGAAAAGCCAATCGGGTCGGGCCTCGACTTCTTCCAGTTTCAGGCTTACCGCGCTGGCAACCACCACGTAGCCCACTTCGCTGTCGGCGCCCACCGTCTCGACATCGCCTACACGGATGTTTGCCCCTTCATAGGCAAACTGGCTGTCGTAGGTTACGAGGAGCGTGTAGTCGCCCATGATGCGTGTCTGTAGCCGCACCGTGCAGGTTTCGCCGTCGCGCGTCCATCCCTCGATATCGGCACCGGTGAACTCCACACTCTCGATCGCCTCGGGCACATGCACCTGGACCGACTGGATTGGCGCACCGCCGACGTGGTAGGTGATGGCGGCGCTGCAGTACATGACACCCTCACCGAGGGACACAAGGTGGAACACCTCCGAATGGAGTGTGGGACGTGCACGCTGCAGCGACAGGGCCAGGCTCCAGCCGGCCGACTTGAATCGGAATGCCTGCTGCGCGCCCGGCACCTGCATGGGTGCCGACCCGGTATGGACTTCGCGAAGCCCATCAACCTTTGATGGGCGCAGCCGAATTCCCGTCTCCGCACCCACGACAAGGTAACCGCGCTCAGAACGGGCATCGGGCACGCTGAGCCGGGGCACATCAAATCCATCCCGGTCGGGAGGCAGCGACCGCTCCATGCGTACCGTGACCAGTGTGACCCCGCTGACGCTCTGCTTGAACGGAATGCGAATCGTGCGTTTGCGGGCATCGGCGCCTTCTCCGCCAGACACGTCGACATCCGCATCGGCGATCTTGGAACCGGTCACACTTGTAACGGTCCAGGCCGGATCGGACTCCACCGCCACCAGCACTTCGCGTGCGGGCGCATCCTTGATGTCCACTTCTATGGATGCCTCAAAGACGAGATCGTTATCCTCCAGTGTCACCACGAGACGATCATCCACGGTGAAAGACGTCACGATATCGTCGGCCGTGAATTCGAGCGTGTAAGGTGTGCTGGCATACTGATAGACGAACATACTGCGGACCGGTCGGTGGCGCGCATACTCCTCTCCCAACCCCTTCGGCGCAACAGTCGGGAAGGCGCTCGGGTCCACTTGGCTCACACCCGAGGCCTTGTTGATCTGCAACTTGATGGCACTATCAGTGCCCAGCATCAGGAACCCGCTGGTGCGCAGGACGTCATGCGGAGCGAAAACAGGCATCGCGGTCTTGCAGGGAAAACTGGGTAGCAACAGCTCGCTTAGCACCCGCAGACGGTAGACCCCTTCCTGCGGCCGGCTGAGTTGGACCACCAGCACATCGCCGGTGTCGGCCTCCTCCACGCGCCAGTCCTGGATGTCCGGACCAAAGACCTGGGTGACATGCACCTCCGGTAAGGACAAGCGCAGTTCGTTGAGCGCGCCCTGGATGACGCGATACGTGAAGATGGAATCGAGTTGCATGGCACCCACACCGGCGGTTGCCATGGCGTTGACATCACATGTCACAGCCAGCTCGGAGGTCAGCTTGCGCACTTCCGGTTTCCAGGTGACCTCAAAATGGTCGGTTATGCCGAGGAAAGCCGTCACACGGGTACGTCCGTCGGTCGTCGTATCCTTCTGAACATCCAGCGCACCCGGGAAGGTGATCTCCAGGTCGCTGCGGTCACATATGACGGAGAGCTTGCGGACCGTTGCGGCTGGAATGGAAAAGCGCGTGCGGCGCCACTCGCCCTGCTTGATTGGGCGACTGGCGAAATTGAACTCCACATCCTGCTCGCCGGAACGTCCAAATTCGATCATGTAGGTCGCCTGCTCGCGCGACAGCTCCGCCTTACGCGGCAGCTCGCCACCGAGGTACGCCACATCGCCGCTGACCAGCGCCAGCTGCGAACGGCGCTTGTCGACATCCGCATTCAGGGTCAGCGCAAAGCTGATGTTCTCCCCTTCGATCTCGCCTACCAGTTCAAGGTCGGAGACCATTACGGGTTTCGCTTCACGGGCGTAGGCTGCTGAGGTGCCAGCGTAAAAAGTCAAGCCGGCCAACAGTCCCAATAACAGATACCTTTTCATAATCGTCCTCATTGTTCTCCCCCTACTAGCGTGACGCTGCCCGAAAAGGGGTGCATGTGCAAAAGGGCTGGCATCAGGAGGTAGGGCCCGCGCTCCGCCGCGGGCCGCGAGCAAGAGATACGCAACGAAGTGACAGAGGAAGCGAGAATCGCCTCCCTGTCACCAGTCTTGCGCGCCGCTTGCACACGGCCCGCACGGAGTGCGGGCCCTACCAGCCCTTTTCGGACACCGTCTAGCGTGTCACCCAAATCGCAGAGACGCCTTCCTCCTTCGCCCAGGCTGCGGCGGACAGGTCGGCGAGATGCTTCGACAAGCTCAGCGTGACAGCTCCTAAGAAGCGCGACCCTTTGGAATGACAGGCCAATTACACGGACGCAATTACGGTACACTACTCTACTCCCCCCGCGGGGTTGATTCCGCGGCGATTACCATCTGTAACAGTTCCTGCACCCGCCTATCCAGATGCAGTTCAAGCGCCACCGGGCGCAGAACATCCGCCACATCCTCGTACGCGCTGCCCTTGGCGTGTGGGCTACCGCGCAGGATTTCCGCGAACTCAGCCACTCCGGCCGCCAGCCGGAACCCGTGGCTCGCCCTCTCCAAGACCGGCAGACACTCGCGCGGCCAGACAGCCTTCTCGATCTCTTCGACGCGACCCGTATCGATGCGGCGATAGCGTACACGTACGGTTGCCAGCTTGCGCGGCGGCAAGTCTATGCGGGTCTTGGCGAGAAGCTGCGGAAGCAGTGACAGCTCATAGAGCGCGGTGACCGCCTGTCCGGAGCCCACCTCTCCTGCATCCACCGCGTCGTTGCGGAAGTCTTCCTTTTTGAGGCGCCGGTTCTCGTATCCGAGCTGGCGGTACTGACTGACGACCATTGAATTGAACTCTACCTGGATCTTCACATCGGAAGCGATCGTGTTGAGCGTTGCCGCCAGGTCGTCGACAAACACGCGCCGTGCCTGTTCTTCCGAGTCAAGGAAGGTATAGACCCCATCGCCCTTGTTGGCGAGTGTTTCGAGCATGGTGTCGTCGTAGCTGCCCGAGCCGACGCCAAAGACGGAACAGAAGATCCCCTGTTTGCGATAGGTGACCACCTTATCCAAGATGTCCTCGGCGGCGATGCTGCCCAGGTTAGCCACACCGTCTGAAAGCAGCAGCACACGGTTCTCGGCCCCACCGATGAACGCCGCGGCAGCGAGACGATAGGCCTCCTCCATCCCCTCTTCCAGGTTTGTGGATCCGGAACACTGCATCCGGTCGATGGCCTGCAGAATCTGCGCCTTGTTCGATGCAGGGGTATGTTCCAACAGGAGGCGGGCATGTGAATCATACTGGATGACAGCCACCTGGTCTCGCGGTGCCAGATTCTCCACGAGCAACTTCAAGGACGTGCGAACCAGTCCAATCCGCTCGGGTGCATTCATGGACCCGGAGGTATCCACCAGGAACGTCAATACGGCCGGACGTTGCTCTTCACGGCCGAGGCGGCGGCCCTTGATTCCGATCTTCAGCATCTGGTGTCCCCGCCCGAAGGGTGACGGCGCCAGCTCGGTGTAGATCCGGAAGGTGCGATGTGAAGGCGCCACGTGGCCATAGTCAAACGCGTTAACAAACTCCTCGGTCCGCACCGCTTCCGCCGGCGGCAGGGCGCCCTGAGCCATCATGTTGCGCGTCAGCGTGTAAGAGGCGGTATCGACATCGATGCCGAATGTGGAGAACGCCTCTTGACGCGTAATTACGAATGGATTGACCCCATGCGCTTTGAAGCGTAAGCGCTTCTCTTCCTCTTCACGTTCCTCTTCTCTGCGCCGTGCCTCTTCCCCAGCTTTCTTGCGTCCCCTTTTCGCCTTCTCTTCTGTCGTTCGAAGCTTCCTTGCCAGCTCTTCCTGCTGGGACTTCTCTACCACCGACATCATATCCCACACTTCTGCGATATCTTCGCCGGGCGTACCATTGAGGTCTCTTCCATCGTCAAGCCCTTTCCCCTCCGAACCGCCGACCACAAGTTTGCCGATGGTCCGCACATGCTTGACGCTCGAACTATCCGGCCACTTCACACCCATTTCTTTGAAGTGCTCTTTCCAATTGCCGCTCTTCGAAACACCGGACGTGTCGAGTGCGACAAAGTCGTTGCGAGAGCTCTCCTTATCCTTCTTCTTCGCGTCCGACGTTACTCCTTTCGCTGGCGGTGCGGTGATGGAGAATGCATCACCATCGCGATCGCCGCCGCCCAAACTGCCCGCAACGGGAATATCTCCAAGCAGGGGAACGCCATCAGACACATCGCCGGTGGGCTTGCCGACCGGGCGAGGCTCTGTTTTCGGCAAGTAGCGGTAGTAGGTCGTGGTCTCGCCCTCCGTAGCCGGAACAATTGTCGCGCCTGCCTGAACGAGCCGTGATGGATCTGCGGGAACGGTGGTCCCAGCCCCTGTCCAGTTCTGCTCCGTGACAGGTGTCAACTGACCGGAGATGGTCGCGATCTGCGAGTCGTCTACCTCGCCGAAAGAGGCATTAACGGAGACGTCATCGTCCGCTTGCGGCGCACCACCACCATACTGGGATATGGCTTGTCCTCGGCGTCCGGCGCTGCGATTGCCAAAGGCACCGTTCACGATGACAGGGCTCTTGGTTATCGCTACGGCATCGAATTCAGCCGGTTTGGGACTGGGTCCGCTGCTCCAGCCCGTCTCGAAAGGATCTGAAGGTTCTTTGTCCATCCGTTCCAATCCCTCGTTGCGCACCTTTTCAAGCAGGACGCCCGCATCCGAAGGAGCGCTGGCTGGCGGGGGGGGGATTGTTTCTGCCGGAGCCAGATCAACGCCAAGACGAACGTCGCTCTTGCGGCCGCGAAGGCGAGAGAATAGCCGGGGACCTTTGGCCTTAAAACCGTAACGCGTGCTCTTCCGGGGTTCGGGGGGGGAATCTGCATCCAAGCTCCCCACAATCTCCCCCATTTTAAAACGAGTCATGCGAGCGTGCTCCCGCGAGGATGACAAACTTGGAAGGAGCAGCCCAATCGTGCCAAGCACAAACACCAGTGCGGCGGCGGCAGCCAGCCCACGATGGTGGCGTGTGAACCAATTGTCATGCGTGACTACAACAGACGGTTTCCGGTCGCGACGGGTCTTGAGCGCTTTGAGGCGGCGATTGACGGCCAGGTGGCGCGGGGCTCCGGTCGGCACTGCCAGGGCGTCGCGCAGCAGACCGAGGGTCGAGTCGATATCCTGCAACGCCGCCCGGCAGTCCGAACAAGAGTCAAGGTGTGTGCGGACGGTGGCGGCGGTGGCCTCGTCCAGATCGTTCAGCACATAGAGTGTGAGCAAGGCTTTGCTGGCGGCACAGTTCATGATGTGATCACCCCCGCTTTCTTGAGATGGGCCGACAGCTTGCGGACCCCGTGATGGAGCAGGTTGCCGACGTTCCCTTCGCTGCGGCCGGTCACGCGGCTGATCTCCTTGTAGGAGAGCCCTTCCTCCAGGCGTAGCAACAGGACCTGCTTCTCGCGGGGATGAAGGGTATGCATGAGCGAGAGCACGGTCGCATGCTTCTCGCCGGTTGTCATGGGGCAGTTGTGCCCATCCGTACAGACGGTAAGAGCCGGATCGTTAGCCTGTTTCTCGTGCAGAAGGGTGAGCCGGGATTCACGGCGAATGTGGTCGACGGCCTCATTATGGGCCACACGGTAGAGCCAACTCTTTAGCCCGGCCGAAGCATGCATGCCGGGCTTCCAGGCGCGGAAAAGCTTGATAAAGGTGTTTTGCACCACGTCCTGGGCAGCAGTAGAGCTGTTGAGAATACGCGCCGTATAGCGCAGCAGTGCTGTCTCGTATTCCGCCACAATCGCCTCCATCGGCGGCCTCCCAGTAGGAGAAACCGACCGAACAGCTTTGTCTGATCCATCCATAAACGACCCTCGATCAAGACGCTCTCACTGCTAATACGTTTGTGACGGGAAGTCTCTTCACTCTTTTTCCTCGGGAGGGGTATCTTCAAACGTGACGGTGATCGTCGTGCCACCGCCTTCGTTGATCGTCATATCAAACCCACCACCAATCGTTTCGGCACGAAAACGCATGATGCGCATTCCCATACCGTGATCGGAGGGCTTGCAGTGATCGAGCCCCGCACCATTGTCCCTGACCGTCAGCACGCCATGCTTGCCATCCATGCTGAGGCTGATCCAGATGTAGTCGGCTTTGCCGTGACCGATCGCGTTATGCAGGGCTTCCTGTACGATGCGATACAGATGCATCGCCACCGTGCCGTTGTCGACGTGACAGTTGGGGGTGCAGGTGAAATCACATTCAATGTGAAAGAGCGCTTTCGTGTTCTCGGCCAGGGACTCCAATCCATCTATCAGCCCCTCTTCAGAGATACCGGTGGGCGCCAGCCCGTAGGCAAGCTGGCGCGCCTTACTGACTGCCTCACGCAGATGTCCCCCCACTTCAGCAGCCAGATCGGACTCGGGCAGTTCCCGGTCGCGTAGTCGTTTCTCGAGCGACCCAAGCAGGAACGACGTACCGGCAAGCTGCTGGCCCAGTGCATCATGGATGTCGCGACCGATGCGCTGCTGTTCGCGGTGGGCAATCTCCAGCATCTCGTTCTGTGTCTGCCGGCGTTCTCGAGTTTCCTGGTCCAGATCCTCGTAGGCGCGCTGCAGGGCAAGCGTTCGCTCAGTGACTTGAACTTCAAGACGGTCACGAAGCGCCTCTAGCGCCTGCTCAGCCTCTTTGCGCTCCCGGATCTCGTCCTTGAGCTGGTTTGTGCGCTGCTCGATCTGCAGCCCCATGGCGTTGACTTCCCGGTTGATCAGATCAATCTCACGGTGTTCTCCTTCGGGCAGTCTCCGAGTGTAGTCACCACCGGCAATACTACGCAGTTCGCGCGCCAGTCTCACCAGCGGACGTTTCAGGATCATCCGCATCAGCCAGATGGTCACAAGGAAGATGGCAACCGCACCGCCGAGGATCACCAGCGCGGCGGATCGAACGATAATGCTCTGCGTATCCGCCAGGCTCTTGCGGCTGTAAGCGGTCTCGACAAAGCCGATACGGAGACCATCGCGCATCACGGGACAGCGCCGCAGGATCGGTTCGGCCTCTTCCCCCAGTGTCACCTCGCAGATCAGGTCTTCGAACTCCGTCAGGAATCGCACACTCGCGAGGTCGGGCGCGGCGGCGGCGGGGTGCTGCTCGAAATGGTCACGTAAACGCAGATCGTCGAGATTCCAGATGTGCTCCTCAAGGCGATCCGCCAGGCTTCGCGCCATCCGTTCTGCCCGCCGCCCGATACTGGCTTCGACCGAAGCTCTGATGATGAAGTAACCGGTTGTCCCCATCAAGAACCCGACGCACACCAGCGTCAGCAACAGCCATGCCAGCAGGGAGCTGACCAGTGTTGTCTTGTGGCTTTTCAAAGTATGCTCCAGTCATGCGCCCGCGACGGAAGTTCACTGCTCCGGCAAAACGTGGCGCTTGTAGATCTCCTCGTATTCCCCGCTTCTGCGCAGACTCGCCAGCTCCCGGTAGTAGGCATACATGATGTATTCCAGGCAGTGGTAGTCGGACGTACGACAGAAGGGAACCAGGTACGGTTTGCTGAAAAGGGGCTTGGGCAACCACGTTACACTTTGAGAGAGCCCCATCTCCTTGAGCGTGGCCAATCCAACGGTCTTGACCATAGGGTACATGTCGATTTCCTCAGCAACCAGTGCCGTGAGACCCGCCTTGGTGTCCGGGTATTCGATCCGGGAGAGATCGGCCTGGCGAAAGGCATCATCATAGGAGTAATCCTTATTTGTTCCGATCCGGTACCCGTTCGTTCTGACCTGCTCGTAGGAGTCGAAGCAGTAGGTATCCGCGTACTTCTTCTTCACGAAGAACACGTAGTCGGCCTGCCACAGGTAATCCGGCGGCAATTCGCCCGTCTTCGCGAAGGCTGCCTGTTCGGGGGTGTAGTAAAGGACCTTCTCCCGTGAGGCCTTGTATGAGACCGAGAGGACAGCTTCGGCCTGTCCCTTCTCAGCCATCAGCCAGGCGCGACTCCACGGATAGAACTGGATCTCGTAGGGGACCCCGAGACGCTTCATGATGCGGTCGGTTACTTCAACATCTATGCCCCGGGGCTTACCATCGGCCAGGTACTCAAACGGCACCCACTCCTCGCAGACAAAACGCAGTGGCCGGTCGGCTCTGTGTAGGCTGGCACCGCTGACATAGCGGCTACGGATCTGATCATACTCCCCGCTTTCTCGCATGGCAGCGAGCTCGGCGTAGAAGCGCTTCATCACGCCTGCAATGTCCGGGTAGTCTGAAGCGCGCGAGAAGACCATCAGGTACGGCTTTCTGAACAGGGGCCGTCCCAAGTGGGTGATCTCTGACTCCAGCCCCATTCGCTTCAGCGTCCACAGGCCGATCGTACGGTCCATGGGAAAGAGTTCGATCTGCCCCTCGGCAAGCGCACCGAATGCTTCAGATGGACCAATGTACTCGTGCGTGTTCAGCTTGTGCTCCCAGAAGGCCGGGTGATAGGTGTACTCCTTGTTGATGCCGATGCGGTAGTTGTCATGCTCAAGCTGTTCATACGAACGGAACTCCAGTGAATCCTTGAGGCGGCGGCGAACAAAGAACACGTACTCGGTCATCCAGAGGTAATCATCAGGAATCTCTCCCGTTGTCCAGAACGCCTTCTGCCCAGCCGTAAAGAGGAGGTGCGGCTCTCGTGATGGATTGTACGATATGCTCGTTGCCGCTTCCGCCTTCCCTTTGGTGAGCAGCATCCACGCGCGCGGGAAGGGGTAGAAGTCGATTGTAAACGGAATGCCGAGCCGATCCATGATCCGCGTGACGACCTCAACATCAATGCCGGTCGGTTTGCCGTCTTCCTCGTACTCGAAGGGTGGATAGTCCTCCATTGTAAAGCGGAACGGTCGTACCGCTTCCTGTGCGGTGACAGGTAAGCACCACCCGGCGGCCCCCAGAAGGACGCCGACGAGGGCCGCAACGCCTCGCCTAGAAATCGAGTTGAGCACGAACCTGGATGATATCGACATCGGTTTCTCCTCCATCCTTCTCGGCCGAGGCGCTTACGTAGTTGAACATGAAGCGCGTGTAGGCGTTGACATACCAGTTCAGACCCACGGTCACGTTGTCTTCGGTGCCCCCCAGGATCCCATCGTCCAGATCCAGTCTGCTGTAACGGGCGGCCACTTCCCAGGCCCCCATACCGCCCTGCCCGGCCGGATTTCGGGGTTTGAGTCGACCGAATGAACCGCTCTGCGGATTGTAGGAACGCGATTCACCTGTCAGAACCCAGCTTACGTAAGCATACCAGCCGGAGTAGGATTCGTTGTCGTGCATGTCGCGGTCGAGCTCCATCGCAAGATACTCCGCCTGTGCAGAGAACGGTCCGGCCACGCCTGCGAGTTCCACGCCATAGCTCGTTTGCGCGTTCAGGTTGCTGATGACACCGGTATCAATGAGGCGCGTGTCCGATACGTGTGATTCCGGTCGCGCACGAACGCGACCAAGGTCGTCGCCACGGGGCGTGCGATAGGCGCCCCAGGCGCCAAGATGCAGCGACCCGCCATCGCCCTGCAACGGCGCGCAACTTACGCGGGCACTCGCCCCAACGCCCTCCTTCTGCGACTCGTCCACACCACTGTTTTCACCAAAAACACCGGCACCGGCATACCAGGCATCGCCATGCGTATCGATGCCAAGACCAATCCGGCGCGACGCCGGCGCAAAGGCCAGCACCGGCAGGGCACGCTCCATGAACGTGATATACTTCGAGCTGGTGGCATCTTCGATCGAGCCGTACTCAACGAACTGGCCAACCGTGAGCGTTGTCGCATCGCTCAATCCGGCATAGCCGATGTAGAGATCCTGGAACTGGCCCGACCCCGTAGCTGTGAAATCGTATTCCCCCTTGAAGAACCAGTCGTCGTCGAACGTGCCCTTGGCGAAAAGACGCCCCCGCCGCACCTCAGTGCCGCTACTCAGATCGACATCGTCGCTGTCATACGTGGCGGCGTCGAGCATGAGTCGACCGCCAATCTTGAGTGACTTCAGCGCCGACGTCCGTGTGACCGCCGCCGCTTCTTCGCCCATAGCCGCCCCGACCAGGGCCAGCGACAGACACATCCCGACCCACTGGTGCTTCTTGAACATACCGGACCTCCTTCGCTTATGCCGCATTTAAGCGCGGAAGGAGAAAATGGTAAAGGAAAAGATGGGCACCCCGAGAAGGAGCGCGTCTCACCTGTTGGCTTTCGGTGGAGGGAGAGAGGTGGGTGGCTTGCCAAGCCGTAGACTCGCAGCGTGGTGAATCGTCCGCCTCCGCAACCCTCGCAAGCTCGGATTGACTACGGCGTGACAGCCTTCGCTCTTGCTGCGCTGCGAGCGAAGGCTGGTGGCAGGGCTAGGATTCGAACCTAGGAAGGCGTAGCCAGCAGATTTACAGTCTGCCCTCGTTGACCGCTTGAGTACCCTGCCATAGGACTCAAATGAGGCGGGGATAATGCCCTGCAGGGGCGGTGTGAACAAGTAAAAAAGAGTGATCTTTCCCGGCGCGCTCGGAGAGCGCGCCCTACCTCGCCCTTGGCACAGACAGATCGATGGCCAGGGGCCCGCTCTAATCCAGACCAAGGTAGGGCAGAATCTCGCGGGAGAGGACCTCGTTCAGATCGAACAGAACAAACCCGCCGGCGCCATGCTTGCGTGCCTCTTCGAGTTGCTGCAGCACGGCGGGGACGCCCAGGCGGCTCTCGGCGGCGGTTACGCCAATACCGGGACAGAGCCGGGACTCATCTTTCAACAGGGCCACCTGGCTCTTGAGCAGTTTCTCGAAAACCCCGTGATCTGCGGTGTAGTTCATGGGCGCAACGAAATCGATCAGCCCCTCGTTCACCCACGCGGGCCAGTCCTGCGCCACACTGTCTCTACAGCTCGGATACTTCCCGTATACGGCCGCCGATAGCTGAATGCCCGGACGCGCCCTGCGCGCCAACACGCTGACGTCACGTACGAGACGCGTAATGTTGCCACACCGCCAGCGTGTGTATACCTTGCGATCAGCGCCCTTGTGAACATCTTTGGGCCAGCGATTCACACGTCGCCCGAGATGCTCTTCGAAGCGCGTGCGGCACCCACTGCAATAGCAGGCATAGGAGCCGGGATAACGGATGTAGTCGAGGTGGATGCCGTCGATCGGGTAACGCGTGAGCACCTCGCGCAGCGCATCCTTCTCATGACGCAGGTTATCGGGATGCGACGGACACAGCCATGGCATAGCGACACCTCCAGTATCTCTGCGCTGCAGCCGGCCGGCCCTGCGCAGATCCGCAACGAACGCCTCCGGTGCGCCATCCAGGTTCCAGCACACTTTCCACAGGTGGACCTTGAGTCCCTGCGCCTGGCCCGCTGTCACGGCATCTTTGAGTGGATCGCCATAGAGCCCGACAGCATCAGCCACCGGCAGAATGCTGCTCGGGTAGAGCGCTTTGCCGGGCCACAGCGCATTAACAAAGACATCCGTGACGCCCAGCGAATCGAGTTCACGACACGTGCGCGTCCAGTCGCCAGGGTACAAACCAAGCCCGAAATGGTCCCAAACTCCACGGAAGCCGTGACGACCGGCTTCGAACGTAGCGGCATAGGCCTGCATGAGCTGATGATAGAGGATGTCCGCCTGCGCAAACGCCCCGGCATGGTCCCCCTTCTTGGCCAGGGCGTCGAGCGATGCCCGTGTTTTGCGCGCCTGCGCCAACGAGGCGGCCGCGGTCGCAGCACTCCCGGTGCGCGGTGCCCTCGACCGGATTATCCGCTCTGTTTCGGTGTAGGACTCGAAGACCCCCAGTGTTTCGGCACGTCGCTTCGCGGCCTGTGCAGCCACCGGCCACACGGAGGGATCGAACTGCCCCAGGAGTGCCACGAGAAGCTGCTGTTTGTGCCAGGTGTCGCCGTCATCCAACAGAACGTGACTCATCCAGAAGCCTGCATCGGTCTGCACCCAGGCCGGGTCGCGACGACGCCCGGCGGCATTCTCCCAGAAGGCCACCACCCGACCTCGCCGGCGCGGTGTGATGGCGCGTATATTGCGCGAACGCTGATGCACCACCGCGGGCGCGCCCGGCAGCGCTCTATCGATGAAGCTCATGCGCGTCCAGCGCGTGGCGGTAGGATCGGCCCGGTAGGCATGCAGCCTGACCCCCATCAGGTGGGCCAGTTTGGGATCAGCCGAATAGAAGACGACCAGGTGTCCCCCGCGCTTCACAAACCCGTGAAGTGCGGCCAGCTCTGTTGCCCGCAGCGTTGGGTTATAGGTCAGCATGGCGACCCGCGCGTCCTTGAGCGTACGCGTTGACACGCCCTCGTCATCGACAACCCGGTGCTCAATCCCCAAATCGGACAGCCAGCCACTGATACGGCGCGTCACACCGGCGGCGTAGTTGCGCTCCGCCTTGTTGGGTGTCGAACTTGTGCCGCGCACCAGCACGACCGATGCGGCGTGGAGTGAAGTGGCGAGCAGCGTGCAGAGCAGAAGCGCGGCCTTTCTGCGACTCCGCGTCGCGGGAGGCAGGGATCTTTGTTTCCCACGACACAAGGTCGTGGGGGAACAAGAAGGAACAAGACACGAGGTCGTGGGGGAAGAAGAGGGAACGCGGGAGAAGGCTGTGGGGAAAGAAAAGACAACGTGGGAGATCGCTCTCATGAGGCGTTCTCTTCGAACGTCACCGGCACGTCACGCAAGCGCTGCTTGAGATCGGCATAGGCGCCCTCGGCACGCTCCGGAATCCCGCTGATGCTGAGAATCACGCGGGGTCCGGCATCCGTATGCTGGGGCAGGCTCGAGAACGTGAGATCGGTGTAGTCGGCCACGAACGTCTCCATCAGGTCGGCCAGGTCCGCCTCGCGGGTGTTGGGCAGCGCCATCGTAAAGCGCACCTTCTCCGCCCCGGGTTCGTAATAGGTTTCCAGTATCCAGCGCATCATGGGTGCGGCCATGGAGGGGAACCCGGGCAGAAAGTAGCCATTGGCGAGCCCAAAACCCGGGACCTGGTTGACGGGGTTCGGCACGAGCGTACAGCCGATGGGAAAGGTGACCATGCGCAGTCGCGGCTCGGTGGCCTCTGCGCCGTAACGGTCGATCAGGATCTGCCGCGCCTCGGCATGCTGCTCAAGCCCCACGCCGGCGGCGGCGGCCGCCGCCTGGCGGGTTATGTCATCGGGGGTCGAGCCAATGCCTCCGCACGAAAAGAAGGGACAGGGCTGGGCCATGGCCCAGGTGAAGTGGGTCACCAGGGCGTCCATATCATCGGGCAACACCAGGGCATAGGCCAATCCCAGCTTCCACTCATGAAGCAGGTCCATGGTGTATTGGAAGTGCTTGTCCTGTCGTCGCCCATTGAGGATCTCATCACCCACAATGATCAGCCCGACCTTCTCAATCGCTTCGCGTGTCATGGACCTACTATTCCACGATCACGGCATCGACCTCAATCTCGAAGAGGAGGTCATCGCGACAGACATCGGCGTGGGAGATGGCGAGGGGGAAGCTTGGGATGCCATTGGCCCGGCAGTAGGCGTCGTAGATGGGCTTGTCCTGCGTAATGTTCTTGAAGTAGGCGATGCCGCGAACGGCGTCGTTCCAGCTCATGCCACGCGATTCGAGGATCGCGGCTACGACTTCCATGGTGAGCTTCACCTGCTTCCCGGCATCGCCGAGATGGACGCTGTTGCCATCGGGATCGATGCTGGCGGTTCCCGAGATGTAGAGCGTGCGATGATCGCGCACGCCGATCTCAACCGCGCGGCTGAACGAGCTGGCGTAATCGAGCGCCGGACACTGCAGTGGCGAGGGCACCGGCTCGATCCTGGCGGCATCCGAGAGCGGCTGCACCGCGATAAGTCCGGCCGCGAGCGCGGCGCCGAACGGGTTGGCCGCGCCGATACCGGTACTGGCGGGAACGATGTGATCGAAGATGCCCTGCTCACGGAACCAAGTACTGCGGACCGTGTTGAACGGACCGTACCACTCCAGCAACCGGTCGAGGTAGAGCCAGGTACGGACGATATCGGTCGGCTTCATGCCACACGACTCAAGCGCCTCGCCCATGCGCTCGAACACGGAACGTGCCTGTTCCTCGCGCGAGGAGGTGAGGTCGGCGGGGATAATGCCGCCGAGGTAGCAGGTGCGTGCATCGTCGTCTCCGTAGACCGACCCAATCGGCTTGCCGTCGAGACAGACCGGCGTCGCATCAACGCCGCTGATCGCAAGAAGCTGCATGGCGAGCATCTCGCCCTGGCGGCAGGCATCGCCCTGTAGCCAGGTGGTGGGAACGTCTCCGGCCTGGGTTAGCTCGGACGTCTCGTAGTGATGACAGCCACCGAAGACAAACTGGTGCAGCTTGTGGTGGCCTGCCGGAAGACGGCCATTGATGATCGGGAGCCGGCCATCGTCGTCTGCGAGCAGGCAAACATGATGCTCAACATGCGACGAGAGCTGTAGGGTGGCCACATCGGGAGTGATTTCAGATTGTTTCATAAGCTTATTACACCATAGCGAATGGCGGGTACGGCACCAAGTGCTGTCTGGACCTTCTTGTTGGGAGAAAGGATTTGGATCACCAGGTTACCCTCTGTGCCCGGCTTCAGCTTCTCAGGATCGGCCTTCAAGGTTACGACCACTTCTGTATTCTTGTTACGGCGTGAGGTCGCAACAATATCCAGCCCTTCCGGAGGTTCGTACAGAACGCAGCGCGGCATCCTCTTTATGGGGCGACGGCGCGGCAGGCGCAGAACAACGGACGTCTCCTCTCCGGGGACAAGCTCCAGCTTTCCGCTTTCGGGCAGGTCGGCTTGCATCGTGATGCGCGGCCCATCCACGACAGAGAGCACCAACTGTTCGACGGGAACAAGGTGGCGCCACAGAAACGCCTGCATGCGATCCTCGGCCGGCACAGCCTGCTTGGTTACGAACGTGCGGCCGATCCTGGCACGCCCCTGCAGGGACAACTCCACACCGCCCTCCTCGGCCTTCCAGGGCACCGTGATGGTGGCATGGATCTTCGCCGTACCGGATGGGATAACCGTTCCGCTCAGCTTGCAGTCCAGGATCTTCTGTGCAAGAGAAAGCTCGATCGGACCATCGAAACCATCGCGCCGAAAGACATGCACCGTGATGGGAACGGTTCCTCCCGGCGTAGCGCTCAGCGTCGCGGGTGTGACGCGCAGGTCAAACCCGGGGCGTGACGGTGTGACTCTCAGACGGTAGGCATGCTCGGCGCTGCCCTTGCCCTGGATATCACCAACCTGCACAACGTAGCGGCCGTCCGCAGGCAACTTCGCTTCTATATAGGAATCGGCATGGTGCGTCACCAGTCCCTCGCGTCGATCGACATGATCGTCGTTCACGGTAATTAACTTCCCATCGTGCCCTTTGAGCTGCAGTACGGAATCGAGCGGGGAGCCCTCACGCCGGGCACGGGTCTCGATCACCACCGACTGACCAGTGCGCCCGTCAAACGTGTAGAGATCCGAATCACCGGGCTTCGCTATGTGGCCATACAGCACGGCGGGCAGGGCGATAGCCTGGGCCGTCTTGGGCGAGTTGTTTGGCTCCACCTCGACGGTGTCGCCTTTCTGGCGGGCAGGCCCCTGTGCCGCCGACAGAACCGGAACATCCATGCTGTGCGCGTCCGCGATGGTGAGCCGATACGTAAAATCCTCACGCCCACGATAGATGGCATCCCGAATCTCGAGCACGTAGTTGCCATCGGCGGGTACGTCGTATACGAGCAGCGGATCCGGGTCAAAGTGATCGTCGTCCACGAACACCAGCTCTTTGCCTTCGCCGTCATAGAGCGTCAGCGCAGCCTGGAACCAGCCGGGAACGGCATCCGCCAGGTAGGGCACCAGGCTGCGTGCGGCAACCTTGCATACGAGACGTTGCCCTGCTGTGGCCTGGATGAGGAAGCGGTCGATGTCGCCGGGCATGACCTGGCCGTTGACAACGACTGGTATGGCGAGGTGTTGGTCGTCTTCGGGTTCACGGTTGTTCGGTTCGACTTCGCGTACCTCGGGCACCTTGCCCACCTGAAAGATGATGGCATTGGAGAGCCCCCTCGGTGTCTTGAGTCTCAGTTCATAGGCGCCCGGTTTTGCATCCTGGTTCACCGTGCAACGCAGCGTGACCTGCTCGCGGATCTGGGCATTGGGCTGTTTCTTGGGATCCGGACGGCGCCCCTTGAGATAGCGCCCCTCCTCATTGCAGCCCTGCGCCTCGAACGTGTCGAAAATCTCGGCGAGCTGTGCCTCCAGCTTGGCTTGTTCTTCTTCGGACTTGCCATCCAGAGTCTGCTCGATCTTCTGCTTGCGGTTGCGCAGACGGTTGATCTCCTGGCGGGTAAGCTCCTTGTAATACCCGACCACCCGGCCGCGTACACCCTTGCCCGTGAAGAGCGCCTTCTCCGTATCTTCCAGGAATTGGCCGCCGACAACGATGTCCACCGTCATGCCCTGCTTCGCACCGGCCGGGTAGACATAACCGATGTGCGGCTCAGCGGCATGCACGGCACCGACCAGGGCCAGTAACACAGCGGCGCCCCACAACCATCCTCCTAATGACACAGTCCACACCGTTCTGTCATTCCGAGCGAAGTCGAGGAATCTCCTGCCAATCGGTGGTGCGGAGATCCCTCGACAAGCTCGGGATGACACAGAAGGCTTTGCAGCCGGATTTGCAGTTCTGGACACTGGAACACGAGGGGTCATGCGCGCGCGCCTTTCATGATTTCGTAGAGCCTTCCGGCATCCTGTCCGTCGCTTGCCTCCGGCATGGCCTTCACGTTCAGCCCTTGCGGGTGGGGCAACGTGGCCGCGGGGTCGATACCCAGCAGCTCGTAGATACTTCCGATCAGGTCGCGCGGGTAGATCTTGCGTTCTACCACGTTCTCGCCCTTCTCATCCGTGGCGCCCAACATCTGGCCGCCCGCGAAGCCGCCACCGCCCACGACCGAAGAGAATGCCTTGCCAAAGTGGCCGCGACCGCCATTCCAGGGCGGATCCCACTGGATCTTCGGCGTCCGTCCGAATTCGCCGCCCCACCAGACGATCGTGGAGTCGAGCAGGCCGCGTTCCGAGAGATCTGCAAACAGCGTGGCGAGTCCGCTGTCGAGCTGCGGGAGCTGACGCTGCATGCTCTGAAAATGCTGCTTATGCGTATCCCACCCGCGATAGTTGATCGTCACGTACGGCACGCCGCGCTCCACCAGGCGCCGTGCCAGCAGGCAGGATTGCCCGAATTCGTGGCGCCCGTAGCGGGCCCGGACATCGTCCGGTTCCTCGGTGAGATCGAACACCTTGCCGGCGTCACCGAGAATCAGGTCATAGGCCTGTGCCTGGCTGCGGTCCGAGGCGGCAAAAGCGGCGTTGCCCTTCATCTGGCGGCCCAGCGTATCGAGCTCATTCAAGAGCTTCCGCCGATGCTCCTGCCGCTTGCGCGAGATGCCTGCGGCCACGACGCCTTCCACCACAAACGGATCTCTGGAAGGGTTGCCTCCGGTGGCGAACGGCTTGTAGCGCGTGCCGAGGAAGCCCGCCTCCGAAAAGCGCCCTTGCGGCTTGGTCAGCACGATATAGGGCGGGATCAGCCCTTCATAGCCCGCGCGATAGCCTTTGAAATAGGAGACCACGCCGCCGACGGAGGGATAGACCATGCCGTCGCCGGACTTGTGCCCGGTCTGTACAAGGTACGAGGCGGTCTCGTGGCCGTTGACGCCGTGGGTCATGCCGCGCAGGATCGAGTACTTGTCGGCCTGCTGCGCCAGCTTGGGAAGCGCCTGACCAATCTGGATGCCGTCCACGTTGGTTCCGATCGGCTTGTCATACGGTCCGCAGTAGTCGTAGCCGGCGTCGGGCTTGGGATCGAACGTGTCGAGATGGGTCGGTCCGCCCCACATCCAGATCTGGATGACGGACTTGGCCCTTGGAACTGGCGCAACGGCGCGCGCCAACAGCGGATCGTAGAGCGCCAATCCCGCCGCGCCTGCCAGCGAGCTCTTCAACATATCGCGTCGTGTCATTGTCATCTCATGCATCCTCCACAACTCATGCCAAACGCACTCCAAGGACGTTCGGTAGGGCCCGCTCTCCGCAGCGGGCCGGGCGCAAGTCAGAGAGAGTGGGATGAGACAGAGAAGCGATTCTCGCTGTTCTGTCGCAATACACTCTCAGATCCTGCTCGCGGCCCGCTCGGAGAGCGGGCCCTACCCTCCTATAAAAACCGCAACTCAGTGCCTATACAGAAATTCCTTACTGTTTATCAGGGCCCATGCCAGGTCATGAAACGCTTCATGCCGCTTCAGGTCACCCGAGTCCGCATAGGCCAGTGCCGCCTTGCGCTCGGCCTCGGTGGGATGGCGCGAGAGAATCGTCAGATAGAGTTGGTTGATTACAGGTACCGGCTTCCATTTGGCCCTCTTGACCAGCGCTTTCAGTGCCCACCCACGTTGGATCTTGTTCTGGATATGCGTTGAATTCAGCAGGTGGAGGCGCTGCGTATCGGTCGGCTCGTTGTTGCGCTCCGACTCCAGGCCCGTATCGCGGGGCGGGCGGCCGAACATGTCGAGGAACGGACTCGTGATGCTGCCGTCCCCCAGTGTGATGGCCCGGTGCTGGCGCGGGATAAAAGTAAACGGCTCCGGAATCTCGCTCTTGTACTCCTCTGTTCCGCCGGTGACCTGGTTGATGGCGTCAATCAGGACCTCCGCCTCGAGGCGGCGCACGAGGTAGTGCGAGAAGCCCGAGGGATCACCCACGGCGCCCTCGGCAGGCACGCAAGAACGCTGGTAGGTCTCCGAGTTCAGGATCAGCCGGTAGATGTGGCGCAGGTCGTAGTTATGCGCTACGAGTTCCTTTTCGAGCCAGGCGAGGAGTTCAGGCTGGGAGGCAGGATTATCCGGTCTGATGTCGTCGGGCTCATGGATAAGTCCGCGCCCGATCAGCCAGGTCCAGATGCGGTTTACGATGTTGCGGGCGAAATAGGGGTTATCTGGGCCGATCAGCCAATCGGCAAACACCTCCCGCGGATCACGGTCCGCAGCCAGAGCCGCGACCGTGCCGTCCGGGAAAACCGCCCCCGCAGGCGCCCCTTCCTTGAGGGCACGGGGCAGATCGAAGAAGACGACCTCCTCTTTCCACTCCGCTGTTCCTTTATAGCCCACGCGCGCAAAGAACGCGCCCATGCCGTTGAGGCGTTCCGCCGGCCAGCCGTCGGCGCGCTGCCCCATGAGCGTCAGTGCCACGGTCGTGGCGATGGCGGATGGCTTGCGCTCAGGCACTGCACGGTAGAAATTGACGGGCGGGTCGCGGAAATTGCTGCCCGAGGTCGTCAGCAAGGCATGGGCAAAGCGGTCGTAGGGCATGTTCTCGCGAATGGCATCGGTCAGCCAGCGCTGGTAGGCCTGCACCGCGTTGGGCCAGAGCTTGCTGGGAAACTCGGCTTTGACCCGGAGGATGTCGCACCATTTCATGGCCCAGTAGTCGGCAAACTCGTCGCGGGCAAAGAGCTTGTCAATCAGCTGGGCCCGTTTGCGGGGGTTTTCGCGCTCCAGGAAGGTGCGTACCTCCCCCAGGCGCGGGAGCGTTCCTATCATATCGAGGGTGACACGACGGACGAAGACGGCATCGCTGCAACGCTGCGCACAGGCCAGCCCATCCGCGTCCAGCTTCTGAAGTACGAGCCGATCAATCTCGTTGGCCGACGACACACCCCATCCGAGAACCAGAAGGCAGGTGCTGACAAGTAGAACACGAAGCAGTTTCATGAGACGGTCAATATACCTCAGCAGAAGACACAGTGTCCCCCTAAATATGTAAACGTTTGAGCAAGGTCAGTTATTGCAAATAGTGTAGCCCAAGAGGAGATCCCTCGGCTCCGCTCGGGATGACACGGCTTGCCTTGCCGAGTTTCCTAAGGAATTGTCATGTCGAGCTTGTCGAGGCATCTCGCCGAAGGCGCTTTTTCGATTTGGGCAACACCCCCTTGCAAATAGTGTTGCTGCGTGCCATAATCCGCCCTTTTCGTCGTTTAACAATCAGAAACAGGGACAGGGATCATGGATAACATTCCAGTGGCTGACGCGAGAACTTTTGCGGTAATGGGGCATACAGGGAGTGGCAAGACGACGCTCGTCGACGCACTGCTCTTCAAGCTCGGACTGAATGACCGGCTGGGTCAGGTCGACAACGGCTCCAGCATGGCGGACTACACCGAAGAGGAGAAGGGGCGCAATATCACGATCGTTGCCAAGCCCTTCGCCGCCGCCTACAAGGCCACTAACGGCAAGCAGCGCGCGCTGACCTTTGTGGACACGCCGGGCTACATGGACTTCTACGGACAGGTCATTTCTGCCTGCCGTGCCACGGGTACGGCCCTGATCGCGGTCGATGCCGTCTCCGGTGTCCAGGTGGGCACCCGCCAGGTCTGGAAGCACGCCAAGCGCGCCGGCCTGGCCCGCGGCTTCGTGGTAACCGGGCTCGATCGTGACAATGCCGACTTCGAGAAGGTCATCGGAGAGATCCAGTCCACGTTCGGCAACGGATGCGTGCCGGTGGCTCTCCCCACGGGCGATCGCTCGGCGGTTGTCGACATCCTGGCCGCCAAGGACGTCCCGGACGACATCGCGGCCGAAGTGGAGGAAGCCAAGGGCTCACTGGTTGAGCTGGCTGCCGAAACGGATGACACGCTGATCGAGAAGTTCCTGGGCGGCGAAGATCTCTCCCCTGACGAAATCGCAGCAGGGCTGCATGTCGCCGTCGATTCCGGCGGTCTCTGCCCGATCTTCGTGGCGATGCCCCTCAAGGATATCGGTGTTACCGAGCTGCTGGATGGCATCTGTCGCCTCTTCCGTTCGCCGCTGGACCGCGAAGTGCTCGACAAGGAGGGCAACGCAGTCAGCACGACACCTGACGCACCTTTCACCGGTTTCGTCTGGCGCTCGGTCAACGATCCGTTCGTCGGCCAGCTCAACTTCGTGCGTGTGCTCGGCGGCACACTCAAGGGCGACTGCGAACTGCAGAACACCTCGCGCGGGCATAAGGAACGCGTCGGCAACCTGCTGCGCATCAACGGCAAGAAGCAGGACACCGTCTCCGAGGCTACGCCGGGTGATATCGTTGCTGTTCCCAAACTGAAGAACACGCACGTGGGCGATACGCTGTGTGCGGTAGGCGGGACCACCGTGATGGATGACATCCGCTTCCCGAAACCGGTCATGTTCCAGGCCGTCGAGGCCCTGACCCAGGCTGATGAGGACAAGATCGGGCTGGCCCTCACGCGCGTCTGCGAAGAGGATCCCACATTGCATGTGGACCGCAATGCGCAAACCCACCAGGTCGTCCTGCAGGGCCTGGGCGATGTACACATTGACGTCGCTGTCGGCATGATGAAGAGCCGCAGCAATGTCTCGGTCACGCTCAGCACCCCCAAGGTTCCCTACATGGAGACCGTCACAGGCAACGGCGAGGGCCACTACAAGCATAAGAAGCAGTCGGGTGGACGCGGTCAGTTTGGAGAGGTCTTCCTTCGCGTTGAGCCCCTTCCCGAAGGCGACGAAGAGTGGTTCGTGGACGCCGTTGTGGGCGGTGCCATTCCAGGTAACTTCATGCCGGCCGTACAGAAGGGCCTCGTTGAGGGCCAGACAAGCGGTGCTGTGGCCGGCTATCCCGTGACCAACGTCAAGGTCACCGTCTACGACGGCAAGTACCATGATGTCGACTCCTCGGAAGTCGCCTTTAAGATCGCCGGCTCGCGCGCCCTGCGCGAAGCCATGGCCAACGCCAAGCCCGTACTGCGCGAGCCGATCATGACCGTTAAGATCACGATTCCGGACCACTCGCTGGGCGACATCAATGGCGACCTGAACCACAAGCGCGGCCGCATCATGGGCATGGAAGCCGACGAGGGCATGCAGGTTCTGACCGCTGAGGTGCCGCAGGCCGAACTGTTCCGCTACGCCGCCGAGCTGCGCAGCATGACGGCCGGCCAGGGCTCGTTCGAAATGGACTTCAGCCGCTACGAGGTGGTTCCCGCCAATGTGGCCCAGAAGGTCGTCGCCGAGGCCGAAAAGGCCAAGAGCGAAGAGTAACCGGAGGTCGGAGGCCAGAGATCGGAAGTCGGAGACACGGCTTCGCCCTCTGGGCTGCGCCGCGGCAAGTCGGAGATCGGCTACGACGTGAAGGCTCTGCAATCGTGTAAACTCTGTCCAAGGCGTTGCAGCACAGATAGGCTTTCCGGCGCGCTGGGGTTCTGCCGTGCCGGGGCAGACGCGGAGGTTTTCCGCTACGGCCCCCATTATGGTGAGGAACCGCCCCTCTCCGGCACGGGCGGATCGGGCACCATTTTCTTCAGCCGCTGCACGCTGAGCTGTCTGTATTGTCAGAACTACCCCTGGAGTCAGCAGGGGGACGGCACCACCTATTCGGCCGATGGGCTTGCCGGCATCTTGCGCGAGCTGCATGCGGCTGGCTGTCATAACTGGAACCTGGTCAGTCCCACGCCCTGGATCCCGCATGTGCAGCAGGCGCTCGCCGGCATGCGTGAAGAGGCCATCGAGCTGCCGGTGGTGTACAACACGAGCGGATTCGAGCGCCGGGAGACGCTGGTCGACCTGGAGCACACGGTTGACATCTACCTGACCGACCTGCGTTACGCCTGCGAGGTATCGGCGCATGAGGGCTCCGGGCGTGCCGACTATGCCCCCATCGCTCGTGAAGCCATTCTGGAGATGTGGCGACAGAAGGGGCCGCTGCAGTTGGGTGCCGACGGCATGGCCACCCAGGGCACGATCTGTCGGCTGCTGATCCTGCCCAACCGTGCGGACGAAACCATCGCCAACCTGCATTGGTTGGCTGATAACATCGGCCCCGGCATCGCCATCAGCGTGATGGCGCAATACACGCCCGCCTTCCGGGCCCCCGCGATGGACGGCTGGAACCGGCGCCTCGCGCGCGCCGAGTATGAGCGCGTGGCCGGCGTCGTGGCCGATCTTGGGTTCGATATCGGATGGATGCAAGAGTATGAGGGTGACGCGCCAGACGAATTAATCGGATTTACGATGGAGGCGGGATCGAGTATATAGGGGGTTCGGATTTTGGGATGTGAGTGGCAAAGAAGGGGTAGATGATGAGTGGTCATAGTAAATGGGCAACGATTAAGCACAAGAAGGGCGCCGCTGACGCCAAGCGCGGCAAGGTATTCAGCAAGATTGCCAAAGAACTGATGGTAGTGGCGCGCCAGGGCGGCAGCGATCCCGGCATGAACCCGACGTTACGCACGCTGATTCAGAAAGCCAAGAGCGTTAACATGCCGGCCGACAACGTCGATCGCGCCATCAAGAAGGGCGCCGGGGAGCTGGAAGGCGCCGTGTTCGAAGAGGTCGTTTACGAAGGGTATGCCGGAGGCGGTGTGGGGCTGATCGTGCAGGGCCTGACCGACAACAAGAACCGCGCTGCGGCCGAAATTCGTCATACCTTCACCAAGCACGGCTCCAGCTTCGCGCAGCAGGGCTCGGTTTCGCGCGCGTTCCATCGCAGAGGGCAGATTTTCATCGATGCCGAAGGCGTGGACGAGGATGAGCTGATGGGTGTTGTTCTCGAGGCCGGAGCTGAAGACATGACGCGCGACGGCGAGCAGTTCGAGGTCGTGACCGACCCGAACACCTTTGCCGATGTCACGGAGGCGCTTGAAGCGGCCGGCATTGCGACCCTGAGCGCCGATGTGTCACTCGTGAGCGATACACTCGTGCCGGTGACCGACAAGGCAACCGCCGCATCGATCATGCGTTTCATTGAGGCCCTGGAGGACAATGACGACGTCCAGAACGTCTACACGAACATGGACGTCGATGATGCGATCATGCAGGAACTGAATGACGAGTAGTACCCGTATCCTCGGGATCGACACCGCGTTGCGGGCAAGCGGTGTCGGTGTTGTGGAGGCCAGCGGCAGCACACTCAAGCTCGTCGCCTACGACGTCATACGCTCCAAGCCGAAAGTACCCATTTCGCAGTGCCTGCTGCACCTCGACGAAGGTCTACAGGACATCATTCGCGAGACGCAACCCGATGCCGTGGCCATTGAGGGCGCCTTCTACTTCAAGAACGCGCGCACGGCAATGGTACTCGGCCAGGCGCGCGGCACGGCCATCACCGCCTGCACGCGCGCCGGTCTCAAGCTGTATGAGTATGCCCCCCGCCGGGTCAAACAGGCGATCGTGGGCTTTGGTGGCGCCCAGAAACAGCAGGTCCAGAAGATGGTCGTGACGCTGCTTGGTCTCGACGAAACGCCGCCCGAAGACGCCAGCGATGCGCTTGCACTGGCCATTTGTCACATCCACAGCTCAGGTAAGCATGCTGCTTTGCAGTCGACTGAAGCACTCTGAAATACCCAATGCCGAGAACATCATAACCACCCCTGACTCGCTGTCATTCCGAGCGTAGCGAGGCGACGACCAACGGGAGGACTGCCAGATGCGCAGCAGCTGGAGCGAAGCGGCAATCTCGTATCCATGGTCAGGACAGAGATCCCTCGACTTCGCTCGGGATGACAGTTGATCGTACAGGCCGATTAGAAAGACAGAATCCCAAGCCGGGAGCAACACATGTCACGATGTTTCTTCTCCGCAAATGACTATCAGCAGCGCCGTCGTGGCGTCTTGCGCCGCGTGCAGGCCGATCACAAGGTCAGCGCGCTCCTGGTGACAGACCGCACTGATGTTCGTTACCTCAGCGGTGCTGTCGAAGGTGTATCGGCGCTTCTGTTTGCGCGCGACTGGGCAGTGGTTTACACCAACAAGATGTTCATCGACTGGGTTCGGGGCCAGACTCCGGGCGCTGACGCTGTAATCCCACACGGCCCCCTCTTCGAGCAGATCCAGCGCGACCTGAACCGCAGGAAACACCGGAGCGGCATCGGATTCCAGGGCAACCACATGACTGTGACCCGGCACGCGACGCTGCTCAAAGCCATGCCACGGCGGCGCCTCGTTGACGTGGGTGCTGCGGTGGTGGACTACCGTGCGGTCAAAGACGAACAGGAGATCCGCCTGACGCGCAAGTGTGTCCGTATGGCGGAGAAGGCTTTCCTTTCACTGATCACGGAGGGGATCCACGCCTTTCTCGGACACAGCGAGAAACGCCTGGCGGCGGAATTGGAGTACCGCATGCGCCAGCTCGGTGCTGACCGGCAGGCCTTCCCTGACAACGGCATCATCGTGGCCGGTGGCGCCAACAGCGCAAGTTGTCACCACGAACCCACCGATCGCAAAGTGCGGCGCGGCGAACCGTTGCTGTTTGACTGGGGTGCCGAGCTGAACGGGTACCGCAGTGACATCACGCGCGTGATCTTCCTCGGCGCCCCGCGACCCAAGTTGGCCGAGATCTACGACCTGGTCCTCCGCGCCAACCGAGCCGGTGTCGCTGCTCTCGCCCCGGGTGTCGCCACTCACACCGTTGCACGCCGCGCATGGGATGTCATTCGCGACGGCGGCTATGCCGACACCATCCGGCACGGGCTCGGGCACGGGCTGGGCCTCAACATCCATGAAGCGCCGCGCATCGGTAATGGCAACAGCGCCCAGACGCCCTCTGTCCGCTTGCGCACCAACATGCTGGTTACAGTCGAGCCTGGCATCTACCTCAAGGGCCTGGGCGGCATCCGCATCGAAGATGACGTGCGCATCACCCCCCGCGGCCACGAATGCCTCACGCGGTTCCCACGCCGGATCGAAGACGTAATTCTGGGATAGAGCTGCGGCCCGCGCGGAGCGCGGGCCCTACCTGGCCGTTTGGCAGAGCTGCACCATGCGGGCCGTTCTCAACGCAACAATCCTGTTGTTTACACTTGTCAACCCCCTCCCAAAAGGGTAAGCGTTTACGGGCAACAGCCGAGGCCGGGCCGCGTTGGCGCGGACGGCTTTTCGGACGGAGGTTGCCCTATGAGCCGGAACAAACATCTTGATGCGTTCATCGCCCAGTTTCCTTTCGAGGGTCTGACATTCGATGACGTATCGCTCGTCACGCGCTATGCCGATTTTCTGCCGGATGACGCGTCGATCCAAACGCGTCTGACCTCGCGTATCCAAGCCAATATTCCTTTCATCAGTGCGGCCATGGATACGGTTACCGAGGCCAACATGGCTATCGCCATGGCCATGCTCGGCGGTATCGGGGTTATCCATAAGAACCTGCCGGCCAGTATCCAGGCCGAGCAGGTCGACATGGTTAAACGCCATCTGCATGGGCTGATCATTGATCCGGTTGTGTTCCGGGCATCGGATACGCTCGACAGGGTGAATGCGACACGGCGCGAACACGGCCACAGTTTCAGCGGATTTCCCATCCTGAACGAAGACGACACGCTGGCCGGCATCCTGACATCAAAAGACACGAAGTTTGCCCGCGACGCCAATGCCCGCATCGATTCGGTCATGACATCCGACGTGATTTCGGCGGCTCCCGGCACGACCCTCCAGGAAGCCTATGACATCATGACGAAACACAAGCTCGGAAAGCTGCCTCTGCTGGACAAGGGTAAGCTGGTCGGGCTGTACGCCTTCTCTGATGTGAAGAACCTGGTTGAAGACGTTCAGCCGATGTACAACCGCGATAATGAGTATCGTCTGCGGGTGGCTGCGGCCGTGAGCGGCGGTAATCATGAGCGGGCCGAGATGCTGGCGGATGCACACGTTGACATCATTGTCGTGGACAGTGCCCACGGTCACTCGGTGGGCATCGTCGAGATGGTGCGCTGGCTGACGAAGACCTTTCCCCATATCGATGTGATTGCCGGTAACGTGGGGACGGCGGACGCTGCCCTGGCACTACGTGATGCCGGCGCTCACGCGGTCAAGGTTGGCATCGGCCCCGGTTCGATCTGCACCACGCGCGTGGTGTGCGGTGTGGGCGTGCCCCAGGTTACGGCCGTTCACAACTGTGCCTCCGCCCTGGAGGGCAGCATTCCCGTGATTGCTGACGGCGGCATCCGCCACTCCGGCGACGTGCCCAAAGCCATCGTGGCCGGTGCGGACACGGTCATGCTCGGCTCGATCCTGGCCGGTACGCAGGAGAGTCCGGGTGAGAAGATCATCCACCAGGGACGCCAGTACGTGGTCTATCGCGGTATGGGAAGCCTGGCCGCCATGCGTGAGTCGGAAGGCAGTCGCGAACGTTATAGCCAGGCGGCGACGGACCGGGATGACCTGGTACCGCAGGGCATTGAAGGCATCGTTCCCTACGCCGGACTCGTGGAGAAGGTTATGACCCAGTTCTGCGGCGGGGTCCGCTCCTCCATGGGATACTGCGGCTGCAAGTCCATAGAAGATCTGCAAGCCAACGGCGAGTTCGTTCGCGTCAGCATGGCGGGACTCAGCGAGTCACACCCGCATGATGTGAAGATCATGAAGGAAGCGCCCAACTACCGTAGCTAGAAGGCACCGAAGAAGACGCTGGTGAAGGTGACGACTGGCGATGTCTCGCGCAGGTCGTCCAGGGCCGCACGGGCTTCTTTCATCATGCCCTCGACTTCTGAGTAGACGCCATCTTCGCTGATGAGTTTGCCGAGCGAGCCCTCGCCCTTCTCGATCTTGGCAGTGATCGTCTTCAGCGATGCCACCATCTCGGATAGATCTTCGTAGAGCCGGTCGTCCTCCGACATGAGGTGGCCGAGCGTCCCCTCCCCGCGCTGCAGTCGCTCTGCAACATCGCGCAGGGCTTCCACGCTGGCGGCTACATCGTTGTAGAGCGACGCATCTTTGGACAGGAGCTTTCCGAGCGACCCCTCGCCCGCTTCCACTCGCGCTATGATCGCACTGATCTGTTCTGAAACCTTCTTGAAGTTGTCTATCGCACCGCCCTCAACCAACTCCTGGCGCGTCTTGTTGATCACCGCCGCCGCGTCGGCCATCAGATCATAGGGCTCGCGTCCCACGAAGCGGGTCGTCATTGGGATTGCGGGCAAGGATTCCGACCCCTCTCTGACCTCAAGATGGCGGCCACCGAGAATGGAGGTGGCCACGATCAGGATCTCGTAATCCTTCTTCATCTTCAGCTTGTTGTCCAGCACGAGGTGGACGCGGACCCAATCCCCCTCAAGTGCCAGGCTGTCAATCTTACCCACCGGCATCCCGCGCACCACCACGTTGTTTCCTTCACGCAGCCCCATAGCATTCTTAAACATCACATCCATATGCTGCTTGCGGGAGAACCAGGTTTCGCGAGAGAGGATGATCGTAAAATAGGCCATCCCGAGGAAGACCATAACCATGAAGGCACCCACGATCATCTCCCGGGTCAGTTCTCGTGCTACACAGTCTTTTCTCATTGTAGATCCCTTTCCCACGGCGCTTCCTTCGTGATGTACTGCGAGGCAAGGAAGCGCTGTACTTCTTCGTTCGAAGACTCCATGAAGGCCTCCGGAGTGGCCAATTCCGCCACGCTCCCCTGGTGCAACATGGCGATCCGCGTTCCGATCGCCAGCGCACTGTGCAAGTCGTGCGTGACCACAACACTGGTGACGCCCAAGTTCTCTCTCAGCCTATGGATCAGCCGGTCGATCGTACGCGACGTTACCGGGTCGAGCCCGGATGTCGGCTCATCGTACAGAATGATCTGCGGGTTCTCCACAATCGCGCGGGCCAGGCCGGCACGTTTGCGCATGCCGCCGGAAATCTCGGAAGGCAGCTTCTCGCCATCGTTCTCCAGCCCCACCATCTTCAGCGTTTCGTGCACCCGATCGAGTATCTCATCATTCGCAACTTCGTGCTTTTCACGCAAGGGCAGCGCGACATTCTCGGCAACGGAGAGCCACGCCAGGAGGGCCGCACTCTGAAACAGGTAGCCGAACCGGTTACGTAAGCGGGCCAACTCTTCGCCTGTGGCAGAACTGATATCGTCCTCTCCCACCCAGATACGACCTTCGTCGGGCGTCATCAGGCGGACCATGTGTTTGAGCGTGACACTCTTGCCGGCGCCCGAGGCGCCTACAATGCAGAACGTCTCCCCGCGCCCAATCTCGAAGTCGATGCCGTTCAGCACCGGCTTGCCGCTGAGCACCTTTATTACATTCTCAAACCGAATCATATCTCAGCCTTCTACACATAGAACAGGCGCGTAATGAAGTACCCTATGATCAGAACATGCAAGAAAGAGACCAGGACAGCCTTGCGCGTAGCGAAGCCTACACCAACCGCGCCTTGCGTGGTGGCAAAGCCCTCGTGACAGGCCACGATCGTGATGATCATGCCGAAGAGCAATGCCTTCAAGAGGCCGACATAGAGGTCTTTTACGCCGGCGAAGCGGGTCGCATTGTCGATGTACGACACCCACGACACCCCGAGCTGGGTGGCCCCCACAATGCCGCCTCCTATGACACCGATAATGCATGTGTAGAACGCCAGCAGGGGGGTCATAATGCTCATGGCCACGAGACGCGGCATAACAAGGAAGCGCACCGGGTCGATCGACATGATTTCCAGCGCGGCAATCTCTTCTGACACCACCATCGTGCCAATCTGCGCTGCTATGGCCGACCCCACGCAGGCGGCCAGGATCAGACCCGTCATGAACGGGCCCATCTCACGCAACATCGACACCATAACCGCGGTGCCGATATTGACTTCCTGGTTGAACTTGCTCAGCTCGATACCCGTCTGTAGAGCAAGGATCATCCCGGTGAAGAGAGCGACTACCGTGATCACGCCCAGACTCTTGATGCCGGCCACAAACATCTGGACTACGATCTCATGGCGAGCCCGCTTGGTTAGGGCAAAACGGACTGCCAGCACGGACTGCAGGAAGAGCAAGCCGCCCTGCCCTACCGAACGGCAGAAAAAGAGTACATAACGCCCAAGCTGGGCCACGAAGTTCTCCGGCGGCGGGAAATACTCTGGTTCACGCGTTATCATCGCGTCAATCCTCCACAAACACCGGCACGCGGTCAATCACCGAACCGCACCCCTCGGCTACCGTGCTCCATTCACTGCGGCGTGAGGGCACGCCGCCTCCAGAAAAAGACAGCGCTCTGGAGGCGGGGTGCCCTCACCCCGCTCTCTTGCCGAACTTGAGGAACCACAGCAGGCGCCAGGTTGAGCGCTCCTTATCCTGCTCATGCCCGAGCAGACCGAGAAGGAGTGACCAGTGCCGCTTAGCACCGTCGGCGTCGCAGCGGCTGCGAGAGAACAGAGGGAAAAGCGATACCTGCCTGGACGCCTCACCGTCGCGCCGATAGCGAAACAGCCCCCACAGCAGTTCATGCTCGAGCAGGTCTTCGGTGGCGGTGCGCGTATAGAGGGTCCACAGCGGCGCCATGTTCCGTTCGATCGGCGCGCTATGCTTTAGCGGCCAGAGCTCCAGCAGGCGGACGCGCGAGGTGTCTTCCTGGCGCTGATACGACACCAGCGGCCAGAGCTTGAAGTAGCGTGAGGTGATATCCGGCTTGTCGTCCGTATTCTGCACACCGTCCTGTTTCACGCGCTCATGGGTGATGAACGGCAAGACAACAAGCCGGTCGAGTGTCTCCTGGGCACGATCGATGTGGTGGGTGCGGACGAACGGCCAGAGCAGGAAGGAAGATCTGTTCCCCGACTGCTCGCGCCGTCCCCACAGGGGCCAGAGATACAGCTTGTTGTAATCGCCCTTCGTATACTGGAAGAACGGCCACGGCGCGTTCAGGTCGGTTCGCCCTTCGGTCTTCGACCAGCGGAACAGGGGCGGCAGAACCATCCAGGCCTGCTGGTCTTCCGTACGCGTCCGTCCATATATCGGAAACAGGATATGGGATGTCCCGCTATGCCCGGGCTCGTGGTAACGGGCATGGGTCCAGAACGGCCATAGCACGAAATGCTTGGTATACTCTCCTTCGTCAGACGAGCGCCCATAGAAAGGGAACACGCGAAAACGGGATACATCCTCGCTCTCTGAGCGGGAGATGAAGGGCCACAGGTAATGCTGGCTGTGCATATCCCCGGTAACGCTGTGTGCATAGAGCGGAAACAGGGCAAAGACAATGCGATCGCGCCCCAGGAACTCGTTCAGGGCACCGCCAAAGGGGAAGAACGCAAAGTACGAGGTGTCATCCTTGTCGCGGCCCCAGAACAGAAAGGGAAACACCATGGCCCGATAGCGTGAACCGGGCGTGGTGTTGTCGAAATCGTGACCATACCCCAGGAGGTAGCGCCAGGTGCTCTCCTGGCCCAGGTGTTTGGTTGTGCCCAGCGGCCACAGCACTTCGTGGAGGCGACGCTTCCGCGTCGCATCCTCTGTGCGGGCATAGAACGGCCGCACCCCCGTGAACGATTGACCGGTAGCTGTGCTCTGGTGTTCAAACAGCGGGCCCGCCACGCGACAGCGATCGGCGCCGTCGGGACTGGTGTCGCATGTGGTGACGAAGCCCAGGTCGAGATTGCCGCAGGGCCGAACGGAGGCACAGCCGGCAGAAAAGAGCGAAAGCGCGAGCCACAGCATGAGCAACCAGCGCGGGGACGGCTCGCGGGGGACGGCATACAGCCTATCGCGCGCTAACATGATCTCACGCCTCATCAAACGCGTTAATTTCTCCATCGCAGCCGAAGATCGTGGCGATCAGTGCTGCGCGGATCCACATGCCATTGCGCATCTGGCGCCAGTACATCGCCCGCGGGTCGTTATCTATCGCGGCTGGAATCTCATGGCGTCGTGGCAGCGGGTGCATGATCACGGCATCTGACTTGAGCTGTGACAGGTAGGCCTCCCGGAACCAGAAGCGTTCGATGTCTATCTTGGCGCTTTCTCCGGCTTCAGCATCCCACTCGTCCTGCACGCGGGTCATGTAGATGGCATCCGCTTCGGGGACCACCGACTCGAGGGTGTCGCCAAGCCGGTAGTCGACACTGTGCGCATCCAGGATGGCCAAGACATCGTCGGCCACCTGTAACTGGGGGGGAGCAATGAACACCTGTCGCACGCCCTCGTAGTTGGTCAACAGCGCTGAAAGCGAGCGAACGGTGCGCCCACGCAACAGATCACCAACGAACACCACGGTCTTTCCGTCGATACCGCCGCGCGCTTCGAAGCTGCGTTGGAGCGTGTAGACATCCAGCAGCGCCTGGGTCGGATGCTGGTCCTTGCCCGAGCCGGCATTGATGATGGGCACCGGGCGCTCGGAGTTGGACAGCACCCATGCCATTCGCTCGGCGAGTCCGCCGACCTGCGTACGCATGATCACACAGTCGAAGTATGAACTGAACGTTCGCACGGAATCATCCTTCGTCTCGCCTTTGAGCTCGCTGGACGTCGCGGTGTTGCGCACCGTACCAATCCGCATGCCGAGAATTTCACAGGCACTGCAGAAAGAGAGAAACGTACGCGTACTGGGCTGCGTGAAGTAGAGCATGGCGCGGCGGTGCGGGAGCAGGTCGGACAGAAAGGCCATGCCCTCTTTCGTCTTGGCCAGAAAACGAACACGTGTGGCCAGTTCCCCCAGCGTATCGAGCGCGGCCCGATCGAACTGCTGGGTCATCAGTGTATGAAACGGCCGCCCGTCATCCTGGTTCAAATGCCGGCTCTTTGCCACCGGATCGAGCTCGTAAAACGCCTCCCACGCTATATCCGTCAGTGCCATGACCACCTCCTACTCTCTCTCGAGTGACGAAACAAACAGCGCCTTGATGGTATGCAGGCGGTTCTCCGCCTGGTCGAATACCTTTGAGAACGGTGCCTCGAAAACATCATCGGTCACCTCGAGCGCCCCGCTCTTCTGCGTGACCTCAGTGCGGTGATCGTGAAATGCGGGCAGACAGTGCAGAAATATCACCTCGTCCGACTCCACGTTGCCCGTAGCCTGCATCAGCGCCATATTCACCTGGTAGGGTTGCAGCAGTTCCACCCGTGCCGCGAACTGATCCTCTTCGCCCATCGACGTCCAGACATCCGTGTAGACCACGTGTGCCCCCGCCACTGCCTCGGCGGGGTCGCTGCAAACGCCTACCGTGCCGCCGCGTTCAGCGGCCACCCGGTTGGCGTGCTCAGTCAGGTCATCGGTCGGCCGGAGGGAATCCGGCGTGCAGTTGACGAAGTGCATCCCGCTCACGGCGCACCCCAGCATCAGCGAGGTGGCCACGTTGTTGCGGCCGTCACCGGCATAGACCACCTTGCGGCCCTTGAGCTCGCCAAACTGCTCCTTGATCGTCATCAGGTCGGCAAGCGCCTGCGTCGGGTGCGACAGGTCGGTCAACCCGTTCCACACCGGCACGCCGCTGAACTCGGCCAGAAGCTCGACGGTTTCCTGCCGGTAGCCCCGGAACAGGATGCCATCAAACATCCGCCCCAGGACCCGCGCCGTGTCGGCAACCGACTCCTTCTTTCCCAGGTGAATCTCCGTTGCCGCGAGATACTCGGTCCGGCCGGCTTCATCGGCGGCGGCCACGGCCGCCGCACAGCGCGTACGGGTCGACATCTTCTCGAACACCAGTGCGATATGGCGTCCCGCCAGCCGCTCACCACACGTGCCGGCGTGCTTGTCCTGTTTCAGCTTCAGCGCCAGGTCCAACAGCCACGCCACCTCGCCATCCGACAGGTCCGATAGCGTCAGTAATGACCGTCCCTTCAAATCTACATCATTGCTCATTAGAAATCCTTGCCGCCCGGGAACCACACCTCAAACGGGCGTCAGGTCATAATGCCACTCACGCCCCAAAAGCCAAGGTCAAACAAGCGCGAAGTGGGCGGAGTCTTCTGCCGAGGTCTGCATAGGAGATCCCTCGACTTCGCTCCCGCCGTCGCCCGCTGGGCTATGGCGGACAGGCGGGATGACAGCTTCCTAAGGTTCCTTGTCATGCCGAGCGAAGCCGAGGCATCTCCGGCATGGCTGAACGGCTCAAACCTGTTTCACTTGCTCGCCCTTGAAACTTGAAACCTTGAACCTTGAACCCTGAACCCTGAACCTGCATAGTCACCCCATGCATGAGGCGGCACCAGAACGGCTTTCCCTGATCGCCGGGGGCGGAGACTATCCGCGCCTGTTGGCGGAGGCGGCGCGCAAGCACGGGGTCTCTCACATTCATCTCGTCGCATTCAAAGGCGAAACCCACCGCTCGTTGGCCGGCATGGTCGATTCAGTCGATTGGATTAACCTGGGACAGATCGGTAAAATGCTCGATGCCCTTCGCGCGGCGGGGACGAAACATGCCATTATGGCAGGACAGCTTCGGCCCACGCAGATTTTCCGGTTCCGTCCCGATGCCTGGGCGCGCAAGACCTTCATGGCGCTCAAGGTCAAGAACCCGCACACCGTCTTCGGCCTGGTGATCGACGAGATCGCCAAACTGGGTATCGACGTGTTACCGGCCTCCACCTTCATGGACGAATACATGCCGGGCGCGGGCCTTCTCACGGTGCGCGCTCCCGATGAGCGCGAACAGGCCGACATCGATCTGGGTGTACGAGTTGCCACGACCACGACCGAACTCGAGATTGGGCAGACCCTCGTCGTGAAGGAAGGCATCATCCTCGCCGTTGAAGCGTTGGAGGGTACCGACAAGACCATACGCAGGGCCGGAAAGCTCGGCGGACCCGGTGCGGTCGTGATCAAGATTGCCAAGCAGGGCCAGGACATGCGCTTCGATATCCCTGTCATCGGCCCGCGCACACTCAGGACGCTGGGCAAAGCCCGCGCCAGTTGCCTGGCCTTTCGTGGTGGCAAAGCCATCTTCCTTGAGAAGGAAACGCTCATCAGAGAAGCCAACAAGGCGGGACTGAGCATAATCGGTGTTGAGATAGAGGAGTAGTCATGTCTGACAAACTGAAAGTAGCCGTATTCGGCGTCGGCAGCCTCGGCCAGTGGCATGCCGCCAAGTATGCCGCGATCGAAGATGCCGAGTTGGTCGGTGTTTTCGATGTTGATCCCGCTCGTGCCGGCGAGATTGCAGAGAAAAATGGGACGCAGGCATTCGACAGTATGGAAGCATTGGCTGACGTAGCCGACGCTGCCAGCGTGGTGGTTCCCACACACCTCCATTACGACACCCTTCACAAGCTGGCGGACCATGACCTGCACATGTTGATGGAGAAACCGATTGCCGCGACCACGGCCGAAGCCGAGGCCATGGTTGCACTCGCACGCGAGAAGAACCTGATCTTGCAAGTGGGGCATATCGAGCGCTTCAACCCCGTCATGCAGTTTCTTGAAGACAACATGCGTAGTCCCACCTTTATTGAGGCCATTCGTATGTGTGCCTATCCCCCCTTCCGCGAAGGCGCCCCGCCCCGTGGCACCGAGGTAAGCGTCGTACTCGACATGATGATTCACGACCTCGAACTTATCCTCCACCTGGTCCGCTCACCGGTTGAAGATATTCGCGCTTTCGGCGTCGCCGTCATGAGTACGAGCGAAGACATTGCCGACGTGCGCCTGCGCTTCCAGAACGGCTGCGTCGCCAACCTGACCGCCAGCCGGATCAGCGCCGAAATGATGCGGTCCATCACCGTCTTCCAGGACGACACCTACGCTGCACTCGATTACGGGAAACAGGCCGGCACACTTCATCGCAAGGGGCCCGACGGCATGCACGTGGTGGATATCCCCACCGAGAAAGGCGACCAACTGGAGCACGAGTTGAGAGCCTTTGTTGAATGCGTACGCACACAGGGCGAACCGGTCGTAACAGGCGAGCAGGGATCCAAGGCTCTCCAGCTCGCCGCCGACATCTGCCACGTCATCGAAACCAATCCGTCATAGTGAGAACCAACGGCAAGGAGACGCGACTGTCCCCAACGACCTTGTGTCGTTGGAACAAAAGATCGCTTCTCGAAAACAGAAGTATGTTCGAAAGATCTTGTTCACCCATGCCACAAGGACATGGGGGTCACAGGCGGAGCTGACATGGCACGCAACACCAGCTTGATGATCATTGCCGGCGAGGTGTCCGGCGACATGCATGCCGCGCGGCTCGTGCGGGCCATCCATGCCCGGAATCCGGCTATCACCTTCTACGGAGTCGGTGGCGAGCAGATGCGGGCGGCCGGGGTCGACACGATTGTCGATATCGGGGATATGGCTGTCGTGGGGTTTGCCGAGGTCGTCAGCAAGTACCGCCAGTTGCGCCGCATTTTCTATGACATGCTCGCCGTGGCGCGGAGCCGGCAGCCGGATGCGGTCATCCTGGTCGACTATCCCGGCTTCAATCTCCGTTTCGCGAAGCGCGCGCACCTCATGGGACTCAAGACCCTATACTACGTCTGCCCCCAGGTCTGGGCCTGGCACCAGGCGAGGATTCCCAAGATGGCCGCGACGCTGGACCGGCTGATCGTGTTCTTTCCCTTTGAGCCCGATTACTTCAAAGAGACCGGCCTCCAAGTCGACTTCGTCGGCAACCCCCTTGTCGACGAGATCGCGGAAGCGCGGGAGCAGCCCCATCGACCCGTTCCATGGCAGGGCGAACCGCGCATTGCCCTACTGCCGGGCAGTCGCCGCCACGAGATCGAGCGCATTCTCCCTTCAATGCTGGCCGCGGCCGGATTGATCGAAGAGCGCCATCCCACGGCCTCCTTTGTTGTTCCCGTGCACGATGAGTCGGCCGCTGAATTGGTCAAGGCAGTCCGGGCAGGCTGTGCCGACGGACCCACCCGCTGCGAAACAGTGGTCGGCGCAACCCGGCCCGTCATGGGCGAGGCGCGCGCAGCCCTTATCGCCTCCGGCACCGCCACACTCGAGGCCTCGCTCATGCGCTGCCCGATGGTGATCACCTACCGGGCCTCGTTCATGACCTACCTGCTCTATCGTGCCCTGGTAAAGGTGGATTATCTCGGCCTCGTCAACATCGTCGCCGGTCGCGAGGTGGCCCCGGAACGCGTCCAGTACGGCGGTTCACCCGAAGCGCTGGCCCATGCACTCGAGCCGCTCATCAGCGATGACACGGCCCACACCGCCGCCCTCGCCGAGCTCGACGCGGTAAACGCACGTCTCGGCCCACCAGGCGCCGCCGACCGCGCCGCCCTGGCCGTGCTCGATGCTCTTGGATCTGGATCTGCACCATCGCAAGAGCAATAGAGAAACAACGGCAGGAAACAGACCTAGTGTTGTGATTGATTCACACGCAAACGAACTAGGTTTACGATGTCATCCCGAGCTTGCCGAGGGATCTCCTTGACGCCCAGTGAGTAGGAGATCCCTCGACTTCGCTCGGGATGACACACGAGTTATGTGCACGCAATTGTAAGACACGACACTACGACATGCCCGGATCCTGAAGGGCTGGTACGCGCCCGACGGGTGGACCTCATCCCAATTCCACCACATCGCTGATGCGGTCGGGGTAGGTGTGGCGGATCTGGACGTGGGTGTGGCCGGCTTGGTCCAGAGCTTCACGTATGGTTTGCTCGGCGATGTCCGGCTTGTTGCAGTCGGCGCTGAGGTGGGCGAGAAAGACAACGTTGAGCGCTTCGTCGGCGATCTCCGCGAGCAGTTCGCCTGCCTGCGTGTTGGAGAGATGGCCCTGACGACCGGCAATGCGCTGCTTGAGCGACCATGGGCGCGGGGCATCACGCAACATGCCCTCGTCGTGATTGGCTTCCAGCACGATGGCGCTACACCCCTTCAGGCGTTGGCGGATCAGTTCGGTGGGCGTCCCCATATCGGTCACGATCCCGACACGTACCCCTTGTGCCACCACAGCAAATCCAACCGGATCATAGGAGTCATGCGGCACCGAGAACGGTTCGACCTGCATGTCTCCCACCTGGAAAGCCGATCCGTTCGTGAAGACATGCCAATCCAATCCCATATGTTTCGGACTCCGCTCGAGCGCCTCGATGGTTCCGGCATTGGAGTAGAGCGGCACGCCCAACCGGCGCTGCAGAATACCCAGCGAGGCCTTGTGGTCGTCATGCTCATGGCTCACACAGATGGCGTCAACCTGGTCCAGTTCCCACCCGGCATCACGTAGCCGACGGTCCGTTTCCTTCCCGCTCAACCCCGCATCAATCAGGATCCGGGTAGACTCCGTCGCCATGACGGTACAGTTCCCCTTACTTCCACTAGCTAAGACACAAACCCGTATTGCCATGATACCTGCTTCCTGACCGGATCAACAATCCACTTGAGAGATTGTAGCGCCGAGACAAAGCGCCGAGAATTCAGTTGCGCTCCGCACGACTCCCATTTCTACACTTCCGTCAACCACGAGCGGCCACCGCCCCGACAGCGAAGCGCCCCGAGGCAAAATCTACCACTCCATCCATCCGCCAGCTTGTCCGGCGAAGCCCGTAGGGCGAAGACGGAAAGGCGGCCCACGCCCCCTAATTCACCCTCGTCAAAATACTTCCGCCACAGACACGATGTCCGCCCGAGTCCATAACTGGCCCGAGCGGAGGAGCAGGGGTGCCCTCTGAGGCCTAGCAGGCCGAGCGTTGCGAGGCAGTGCTCCAGCCCAGAGGGCATCCCTGCTCCGGAGCGGTTTGCCGCCTCATTTCCCGCCGGATTCATTGCATAGACGCCACCCACAGGCCAAACAACAGAAACCCCCAAAACCTACACCGCAATTTCCTTGTGGAGTCAACCCAGCCCTATGTAGTCTCGTATTATCTCTAAGGGAGAGAAGGATGCCAAGCCAAACGCTAGCTTTATCGCAGCAGCAGCGCCTACAGATGGTGCTGGCACCCCAGCTGCGCCAATCCCTGGAGATGCTCCAGCTCCCTATTATGGACCTGCGCACCATGATCCAACAGGAGATTGAGCAAAACCCCACGATCGAAGAAAAACTGACCGAGAACGAGAAGATCGAGATCGAACCCGGCGACGGCGAGACCGAGACGGCCGAGGAGATGGATTTCGACAAGGAATTCGAGGCGCTCTCCCACCTGGACGAAGAGTGGCGCGAGTACTTCTTCCAGAACCAGGAAAGCCAACCCTACACCTCCGACGCGGACGAGCGCCACCAGTTCCTGCTCGATTCGCTCCCGCAGCAGCAAAGCCTCCAGGAACACCTCCTCGAACAGCTCCAGCTCACCGCGCTGGAAGACGAAGACCGGCGCCTGGGCGAAATGATCATCGGCAGCATCGACAATGACGGCTACCTCACGGGCGATCTCGAAGATCTCGCCGCCACCTCCAACGTCGATCTTCACCGCCTTGAGGACATGCTCGACCTGATTCAGGACTTCCACCCCACCGGCGTCGGCGCGCGCGATCTACGCGAATGCCTGATGCTGCAACTGGGGCGCCTGGGCGAACACGACTCACTCGTTGAAACCCTGGTTGATAAGCACCTCGACAAACTCGGCGCCCGGCGCCTGACAGATGTGGCCAAACAGCTCAAGATCTCTCAGGATGAACTCCAGGAGGCCACGGCCTTCATTGCCAGGCTCGATCCCAAGCCGGGTCGCATCTACTCCGATGAAGTGGCCACCTATGTCGTCGCTGAGATCGTGGTCAAGAAGGTGGAAGGCAAGTACGTGGTGATCATGGATGACGGTCAGCTTCCGCATATACGAATCAGCCGCCATTATCGCCGCCTGCTCCAAGCCGCCAACACCAGCAGCGAAGTGAAAGAGTACGTGCGCGACAGGATCCGGGCCGGCGCCTTTCTCATCAAAAACATCCACCAGCGCCAGAAGACGATTTTTCGCATCGCCACCGAGATTGTAGACCGGCAGGTTGAGTTTCTTGACCAGGGCGTCTCACATCTCAAACCACTGACCATGGCCGAGATTGCCAATGCCGTAGAGGTCCACGAGACCACCGTGAGCCGGGCCGTAAACGGGAAGTACATGCGCACGCCACGAGGCATCTTCGAGATGAAGTACTTCTTTACGCCGGGCATCAAGACGGCCGACGGAAGTTCGGTGTCGAACAAGACCGTAAAGGACATGATTGCTACGATGGTGGTGGAAGAAGACCCCGCCAAGCCGCTTTCCGACCAGGCCATTCTGAAGAGACTCAACGAGCAAGGCATCAAGATCGCCCGCCGTACAATCGCCAAGTATCGCCTCGTTCTCAAGATCCCGCCCTCGCATATGCGAAAGCAGTACTGACCCGGAGGACAGAGGCCAGCGGCCGGAAGATGCAACCACGAAGGCACGAAGACACAGAGTTGTTACGGGGTGTCCCCGGGCTCTGTCTCCGCCGGCGGGCAACTTTCCATCCCCTTGGTGCCTTAGTGTCTTCGTGGTTGCATTTGTATCTCGATATGGGGAGATGACAACGTGGCCGTGCGACAAGTGACACTCAGTACGGTTGTCGATCGGATCACGACCCTTCTCAATGACTTCCCCGACGACCTGATCTCACTGGCAACACCGCCCCTGCCCGCCGTTGCCGAAGCGGCACTGCTATGGGCCTTGCGTGCTCGTTTTGACCGTCCCCTGGTCTGGATCTGCGATGGGCAGGAATCGCTCGAGACCATGCACCAGGATCTGTTGGGCCTGAAACCCAAAGATGGCGCGCCGGTTCTCTACCTTCCCCCATGGAGCACCATCCCCAGCCAGGACGATCCCCCGGACAGAGAGATTGCCGGACACCGCCTCACGGTCCTCGCCACACTGGACGCCAACCGGGGCGCACCCGGTAACGCCCCGCTAATCGTCACCTGCATCCAGGCACTCATGCCCAAGACCCTGTCACCCGACCATCTGGGCACTCAAACCCACGTCCTCGCCTGCGGAGACGAGATCGAACCCGATGCGCTTACGGAATCACTGGTCGCTGGTGGCTACAAACGCGGACACGTGGTTGACGAAAAGGGGCAGGTCGCGGTGCGAGGCGGTTTGCTCGACGTGTGGCCGCTGAGTCACACATGGCCGGTTCGTATCGAGTTCTTTGGCGACACGGTTGAATCCATCCGCTGCTTCGATCCCGCTACGCAGCGATCCATTGAGAAACAGCCTGATGTCAGCATTCCACCCGCCGGGGAGTGGCAGGACGATGACGCACGGTGCACGGTCCTGGAGTACTTGCCGGAGAACAGTCTGCTTGCATGGTCCAATCCCGATGCCGTGCAGCATCACGGCGAGCTATTCGAAACAGCCGTGCGCGAGCGGCGCCGGGGCCGTGATATCGAGTCCCTCGAGCGCCTCATGAAGACGTTGCATGCCCTGCCCAACGCGGTCCAGGTGAATGTGGGTGGGTTCGGCTCAGATTCAGCCACGCAGATTCTGGAGGACGTCAGTCCGCTGCCCGACCTGCTCCCCGAAGCCAAGGGCGTGCTCCAACCCGATCTTCTGGACCAGGCCCGCCGCCGCATGCTGACGGCGCTCCAGGGCGAGGCGGACCAGGGCGACGCTGTCTTCATCGCGCTGGATACTGCCGCTGCGGTTGAGCACCTGCAGACCACGATCACCGAAACCATCGGCACGCGCCGTCGGCGACGCGCCCTTCACGTGGTGACGGCCGTACTGTCGGAAGGGTTCCGAAGCGACGCGCTGCAGTTGACGGTTGTCGCGCAGCCGGATCTCTACGGCTATCACAAGCAGCAGGGCCGCCGCTACGATCCACTCACCGCCACAGGGAAGCAGCGTCCCCGGTCCACCGCACGCATTGCCGAAATGGCCGACCTGGAGCCGGGCGATCTTGTTGTGCATGTCGAACACGGCATCGGTCGCTACGAAGGGCTCAGCCAGATCACCTTTAATGGGCAGGAACAGGAAGTCCTCACGGTTGAGTATGCCGACAACGCCCGTCTCCATGTCCCCATATCACAGGCTCACCTGCTCAGTCGCTATGTCGGCGTCTCACGCGCCAGCGCCCCGCTCCACAAGCTGGGCGGCCGCCGCTGGAACCGCGAGCGGGAATCCGCGGAAGCGGCCATCGCCGACATGGCGGCCTCCATGCTCGAGACCCAGGCGCGCCGCAATCTGAAGCGCGGCCACGCCTTTGGTGAAGATGTCGCATGGCAGCACGAATTCGAGGCCGCCTTCCCTTACCGCGAAACGCAGGACCAGCACGATGTCATCGCGGCCGTTAAGACGGATATGGCCTCTTCCCGCCCCATGGACCGGTTGCTCTGCGGCGATGCCGGATATGGCAAGACCGAGGTAGCCATGCGCGCCGCCTTCAAGGCGGTGATGGGGCAGCGCCAGGTGGCCGTGTTGGTTCCCACAACCGTGCTTGCGCAACAGCACTTTGAGACCTTCGCGGCCCGCATGGCCGACTATCCCATCCAGATCGAGATGCTCAGCCGATTCCGCAGCCAGGGCCAGCGCGCGGCCACGCTCAAGAGTATGGCCGAGGGCAAAGTGGATATCGTCATTGGCACGCATGCCCTGCTCCAGGAGGGGGTTGTGTTTGAAGACCTCGGGTTGGTCATCATTGACGAGGAGCAGCGTTTCGGCGTGGCACACAAAGAGGCCTTCAAGCAGATCCGCACGCTCGTGGATGTACTGACGCTGACTGCAACGCCTATCCCGCGCACGCTCTACATGAGCATGACCGGGGCGCGCGACCTGAGCCTGCTGCAGACGCCACCGCTGGAACGCCTTGCCATCGAGACCACGGCCACGCGTTACAGCGAGGCCACCGTGCGCCAGGCCATCCTGCGCGAGATCAACCGCGAAGGCCAAGCCTTCTACCTGCACAACCGCGTCATGACCATTGAGTCGATCTGCAACCGTCTGCGCGAGCTCGTACCCGAAGCCCGTTTCGAGATCGCACACGGACAGATGCCCGCCGGTGAGCTGGCCCGCGTGATGTCACGCTTCGTCAACGGCGAGTTCGATATACTGGTCTGCACGACCATTATCGAAAGCGGCATGGATATCCCCCGGGCCAATACGATCCTGATCGACCGGGCGGACCGTTTCGGCATTGCGGATCTCTACCAGCTGCGGGGCCGTGTGGGACGATCCAGTCGCAAGGCCTACGCCATTCTACTGCTGCCACCCCAGGGCCATGTCGACTCCGACGCGCGCAAACGCATCGGCGCCCTGCGCAAGTACTCCTCGCTCAGCGCCGGATTCAACCTGGCCTTGCGCGACCTCGAGATTCGTGGCGCGGGCAACCTGCTGGGCACTGCCCAAAGCGGGCATATCACGGCCATTGGGTTTGGACTCTACTGCCAGCTTCTCAAGCGCACCGTGGCCCGGCTTAAAGGCGAGCCGGTTCCGCGATTGGTCGATGTGGATGTCACGTTTGACTTCCTCGACCTCTCGCCCGTTGGCGATCCCACGCCCTCAACCGCCGGCATTCCCTATAACTACATCAGTGACGAGGGGCTGCGCGTGGGCGTCTACCGTCAGCTTGCGGAAGCGTCCGACAACCAGGATCTGGCCCGGCTGGAGGAGGAGCTGGTTGACCGGTTCGGGACTCTCCCCATCGCCACGCGCCGCCTCCTGGCGATCAGTCGCATCCGTATCTGCGCGGCAGACCATGACATCCGCCGCGTTGAGACCCGCGATGACAAGCTCATGCTAACCGGTCCCAGAGACTACCTCATGCAGGGAACGCGCTTTCCCCGGCTGACAGCCAGCGCTGTGGAAGGGAGACTTGACGAGATCATGGAACTGATTGAGACTTCGGAGACATGGGCCCGATAGCCTGGCATCCCATGATTGAGTTCGAATAACTGGTGTGTCATCCCGAGCTTGTCGAGGGATCTCAGGCTTCTTCGCTGTGGTGGAGATTCCTCGGCAGGCTCGGAATGACAGGTACTTGCGTACGTTGGAAAGACAATCAGGAGGCAGAGCCATGAGTTCCTTTTGTACTGTGATCAACTGCATGGACGGGCGGATGCAACTGCCGGTGAACAGGTTCCTGCAGAAGCGGTTTAACGCTGAGCATGTTGACACCATCACCGCGCCCGGCCCCAACCTGATCCTGGCCCAGGGCGAAGATCTGACGGCGATTGATGCGATCATGCGCTGCATCGAGATTTCGGTCGGCAAGCATGGCTCCACCTCTATTGCCATCGTGGGCCACGAAGACTGCGCCGGTAACCCCACCGAGAAGGGCGAGCAATTCATTCATCTGCGGCTGGCCTATGACCGCATTCACGACGCCTTTCCCGACTGCGAAGTGACCACGCTGTGGGTTACCGTTAAGGGCCGCATCGAGGAGGTACCCTTCGGGCACACTTGACACGCTACCCCCATTGCGGGACACTGATCCGTACGGAGAAGACCGACTTATGAGTACGACAGCGCCCATTTTGCGCGCCCTGACCGAAGAGGCCCGCAAAGCCATACAGCGTGACGAGCGCATGATAGAACATGTTCCTTACCGCGTGGGACGGGAACGGCGCGTGGCCCTGATCGGCGGTGAGTACCGCTCCATCGAACGCCGAGAGACCAGCGCCCTACCCACGAACGAACTTTACCTGCTCGACATGGGCGACAAGCTAAATGTCTCGCGTGAGCATTTTCAGATTGAACAGGAGCAGGGCGGGAGCTATGTCCTGACCGACCGGGGTAGCGCCTGCGGAACCATCGTTGACGACCAGCCCGTGGGTGGTCAGGACCATGGCGGTCGCTTCCCCCTCAGGAACGGCAGCACGATTCGTGTCGGCACCAGCTCATCCCCATACCTGTTCGAGTTTGTTATCCCGGAATCAGGCTGAGTGTGGCCGGGATGTGGACTAAGCCCTCGGGGGTAGCGTGAACAGTATAGCGCTGGCATTCCTTGTTGGAACCATCACGCTGGTCATTGCGTGCGTGGCTGCCTATATCCTCCTCACCCGGCAGGGCCGCCAACACTCGCTCCACCTGCGCTATGAGCGCGGCAGGCTGAAGAACGAGAACGAAGCCCGTGTCGTGGCGGAGACCGCACTTGCCTTCAAAGACAAGCTCTACCGCATTCTGTTTGCCCACACGACCGACATGGTGTTCATGTTTGGTCTCACCGAAGACGGCCTGCCCGGCCCCTTCACAGAAGTCAACGTCGTGGCATGCGAAGTCCTGGGGTACAATCGCGAAAAGCTACTCGAACTCTCCCCGCTCGAGATTCAGACCTCGGAAGCACCCTCTACGGTCCGTGGCTATACCCGCTCGGAGCTGGTAACGCTCTCCGATGACGAGATCATGGATCGCGAGGCCGCCTTCGCCGTGCGACCCGTCCGCCAGCTGATGGAGCGCATCCTGGCTGAAGGCCATGCCGAGTACACCAGCGCGTTTCTCTCCCACAACGGTGATCACATACCGGTGGAGATCTACGCGCATGCGTTCGAGCTCGAAGGCAAGCCCATGATCGTCATGACTGCACATGACATCGCCGAGCGAGAGAAAGCAAAACATGATCTGCAGGAGAGTGAACGTCGTTTCGAGGATTTTTTCTCACACTCTCCCGTTGGCGCCGCGCTCTATGACGGGCAAGGCAAGCTTCTGAATGTCAACCAGGCCTGTTTGAAGATGTTCGGCGCTCCCGACGCCGTGCAGTTTGCGAAGTTCAACCCGTTCGCGAACCCCTTCATCCCGGAACGGGTCCGCCGCGCACTCGAGCAGCGCGATACGGCCCAGTTCGAGATGAGCATCGATTTCGACCAGGCTCGCACTGACGGCCTCTACGTGACCGGAAGACGCGGCATGGGCCACCTGGATGTCCTCATGCTCAACCTGGGTATGGACCGCGACTATGTCCCGCGCGGCCACCTGCTGCAGGTGCAGGACATCACCACACGCGTTCAGACCGAGGAGGCACTCCAACGCAGTGAGCGGCAGCTCCAGCAGGCCCAGAAAATGGAGGCCCTTGGCACGCTGGCCGGTGGCATTGCGCACGACTTCAACAACATCCTCACGCCCATCCTGGGCTACACCGAAATTATGTTGCACGGCATGGATGACACCGAACCCAACGTGGAGTTTCTGAAGGAGATCCACAAGGCCAGCTATCGCGCCAAGGATCTTGTTCAGCAGATCCTTACATTCAGCCGCCAGAACGAGGGCGAAAACAAACCCGTGCATCTTATCCCAATCGTGAAAGAAGTGGTCAAGTTGCAGAAGTCCTCTGTTCCCGATGGTGTGACAATCAACTGCGTGATCAAGACCGACCAGGATGTCGTCATCAGCAACCCCACCCAGATTCACCAGGTCATCATGAACCTCTGCACGAACGCCGGCTATGCCATGAAAGAGACTGGCGGCGAGCTCGACGTCCACTTGACCGATTTTGTGATCGGCGGCCGCTCGCAGTCCGAATTTCCCGACCTCGAACCCGGACGTTTCCTTCGCATCATGGTCAAAGACACCGGTAGCGGCATGGATGCGGCCACGATCGAACGCATTTTCGAACCGTTCTACACAACCAAACCCAGTGGAGAAGGCACCGGCATGGGGCTGGCTGTGGTACACGGAATCGTGGCGGGCCTCAAGGGCTCTTTAACCGTCAACTCCACCCTTAACGAAGGAACAACATTCCATGTCGTCCTGCCCGTCGTCGAGCAGTTGGCCGAAGATGAGAATGCCGACACGGAAACACCACAGGGTCGCGGAGACAAGGCGGTGCTCTTCGTCGACGATGAACGCGCCGTGGCGCAGATGGCCATGAAGATGCTGCGTGCACTCGACTACGCGCCGACGCTTGCCTCCAGCGGAGAGGAGGCCCTGGCCTTGCTGAAGGAGTCGCCGGGCGCCTTTGACCTGGTTATTACCGACCTTACCATGCCGGGTATAGGCGGACGCGAGCTGGCCAGGGCTGTCTCCGAGATCGATCCCAACCTGCCCGTTATTCTCTGTACCGGCTATAACCAGAACCTCAGCGAGGCGGAGTCCCTGCACGATGGGTTCGCTGACGTCATCCAGAAACCCATCGCCATGCGCCAGCTCGCCGACGCCATCGCCACCGCCATCGCCCGCGCCGGATAGGCCGGAACGCACTTGACAGTTGCGCCGCCCCGTTGTTCCCTGTGTCCCCGTGAAAGGACCGTATGACTATGCCAACGAAACAGCATCCCTTTGATTCCGCCTGGCTGGAAGAGCTGACCCGGGAGTACTCCACCCCCTTCCATATCTACGATGAGAAGGCGATCCGCGCCAATGCGCGCGCACTCAGAGACGCTTTCGCATGGAACGATGGGTTCAAAGAGTACTTTGCCGTCAAGGCCGCTCCCAACCCCTACCTGATGAAGATACTGGCCCAGGAGGGATTCGGCTCCGATTGCAGCTCGCTACCCGAGCTGTTCCTCGCCGACACGGTGGACATACGGGGTGAATCCATCATGTTCACATCCAACGACACCCCCGCGGTTGAATACCGCGAGGCCGCCAGGCTGGGCGCGATCATCAACCTGGATGATATCTCGCACATCGACTACCTCGAAGAGCACGCCGGACTGCCCGAGCTGGTCTGCTGTCGCTACAACCCGGGCCCCCTCAAAGCCGGGAACGTGATTATCGGGCACCCCGAAGAAGCCAAGTATGGCTTCACGCGCGAGCAGCTCTTCGAAGGCTATCGCATCCTCCGCGACAAAGGCGTCAAGCGCTTCGGACTCCACACCATGGTGGCCTCCAACGAGCTCGACTCAGACTACTTCGTCGAGACCGCCCACATGCTCTTTGACCTCATCGTTGAACTGTCGGAAGCGTTGGGCATCACGTTCGAATTCGTCAATCTTGGTGGTGGTATCGGCATTCCCTACAGACCCGAGGATAGCCCGGTTGATCTGGCGGCCCTGGGCCAGAGCATCAAGGAGGTCTATGACCGTATTATCGGCGGGTCGGATCATCCGCCCCTCAAGGTATTCCTGGAGTGCGGACGCATGGTGACAGGCCCTTACGGCTACCTCGTGTCGCGCGTCCTGCACGCGAAACACACCTACAAAGAGTTCGTCGGCCTCGACGCCTGCATGACCAATCTGATGCGCCCGGCCCTCTACGGTGCCTATCACCACATCTCCGTGGCGGGCAAAGAGGATGCCCCGGCCGACCATGTCTACGATGTCACCGGTTCGCTCTGCGAGAACAACGACAAGTTTGCCATCGATCGAGCCCTGCCCGAGATGGAGCCCGGCGATCTCGTCGTCATCCACGACGCCGGCGCCCACGGCCACGCCATGGGTTTCAACTACAACGGCAAGCTGCGCTCGGCCGAGCTGCTCCTCCGCGAGAACGGCGACGTCGTCCAGATCCGGCGCGCCGAAACCGTCGACGACCTGTTCGCCACGCTCGACCTCAACAGCCTGGCATCGTTTGAAGTGTAATCCGCCGACCCGCAAACGGGACGGCAGATTCGGCTCGCGACTGATCAGAGGTGCCGCCCTACCCCTACGGACCCGGAGACGTTGCTGAGGTCCACCCTTACCTGGCTTGGACCGACGTCTATCTTCATATCCTCCGGGAACCACTCCATCTCCACTCCACCCCGTATGAACCATTGATCCGTCAACATATACCGACCGCCAGCCTGTAAGGCCTATACAGACCCGACGCCCGGCACGGGCCTTCAAGAGTAACGCCCTACAAAACCACAATCTTTCGAGTGGAGCTCAGAAGAAAAACCGCTACACTACCCCCAGATCACACCCCGGTAGCTCAGTAGGACAGAGCGACGGATTCCTAATCCGTAGGTCGGAGGTTCGAGCCCTCTCCGGGGTACCATTCGCTCCGGAGGGGGTGCTCCCCCTTGGCTGGAGTATCGCTTCGCGATAATAGGCCTGCGGGGGAGCACCCCCTCCTCCGCTTTCGCTGCTTGACCTCTGGGACATGGATCAACCGGATCAACACCATTAACTGGGGCAACCCACTTTTCTTAAGCACACATGACTCTCACCCGTAGTCTGTAGTTCTCGAAATTCCTGAACCCGAAGGCTCTCCTTGAGATCATCTCAATCTTGCTGCGGAAGCCCTCTGTTATGAGGGAAACCAAGTCTCACCAAGGGAGCGGATCCACCTGGATAGACGGCATGCGCATTGACTACCAGCCACCGCAATGAGCCTGCAGATTGACTCGCACAACGTAATCGTAGAACCCACGCTGCAGTCAATCAGTCAGCGATTGCACGCAGGCGGTCTTGAAAGCGACGCTGAAAATCCTGTTTTGCGTCGGAAGATAGAAATGATCGGTCGATCAGATCGGCAGCATGAGCCTGACCGGATGCGAAACGCTCAAGAACGTTCTCGGCCCGTTCGGGTCTGATGCTGTATAGCTCTCCCAGTCTGAGAAAGTCCGGGCGTTTGTAGAAGGCGTTCTGCCGAAAGCTTTCGGTCTCGAACTCATCAAACATCTCCAGGGCCGTTCGTGCCTCGGTCGGGAAGTGAAGTGAGGTGCATAGCAGATCATAGGCGGGCGTTAGCACGTAGTCGCCGAAGTCGCTTTTGAAAAGGGAGAAGTTCTTCAGGTGTGCGTCGCCATTGGAGAACACGTAATTGAACAGGATGCGAGCGAACAACTTCTCGATCTCAACCGGATAAGCTTTGCAGAACTGCCTGAGAATGCGCCCAACCTCTTCGTATGAACTATCGTATTTGTAGTTCCTGCCCGCCGTTTCTTCGGACCGGTTCGACAACTGACAGAAGTCCTCTTGACCAATCTTCTGTCCGTTACGACGGTCAAAGCGCTTAACGATATACGCCAGCTCGCCGTCGGCAAAATGAATGACAGCATTCGGAGGCACCGCGATGCCGAAGACCTGCGATGCAATCTGCATCACCACATGCTCGTTTGCCGCGACGTCGCTTTTGAGGCGAGGAATGTCCGCGGTAGGAACAGGCTTGAGGATGTATTCGCCTTGGGTTGCCGTTGGCTCTAACTTCCCGCGTATTAGCTTCAGTGAAATCTTGTCCTGAATCCCTGAGATGGACATGTGTTCCGCAGCATGCACACGGAACTCAACGACGTCTGTTCGGTTAAACGTGAGCCGATACGGAAATTTGCGGTTACCCCCGGCAAGCTGCCGGGCAGCCGCCGGCACGAGCCCTTCGTTCTGTGTATCGCGGAGCGTGGACATGCACCTATACATCGGCACCCTCCGTCTCTTCTACCACCGTGACATCCCCAATGGTGTCGCTACCGGCCGTCTTGAGCAGTCGACCAAAGTGATCGTCTTCGTCCAGCTTCAAGATGCGACACTGGGTGTCCTTCAGTATGCCTTCAGCCAGGAGACCATAGAAGAATGGGAATAGCACTGTAGAATCGTAAGGCTCGGATTGCAGAGGCAGCGTGAGGCTGACCGGTGCAGCATCCTTCAAAGCCAGGTAGGCCGTATCATAGATAAAGCGATAGCCATCGGGCCGTTCTTCGATACGCCCGGCAAGCCCCCCCTGACAGTAAACGTTTCCAATTCGGCTCATCCCCTATTCCCCTAATTCTGTACCTCGATGCGAAGCTCCATGCCCAGCGCACCGAGGACCCTATTGAGGGACTTCACGGTCGGGTTGCCGTTGCCCGCTTCGATGTTGCTCAGCGTATGCACCGCCACGCCGGAAATCTCGCTCAATGTTCGCTGGTCAATGCCCAGAACATCACGACGGGCCCTGATTACCTTTCCTATAGCTTGTGTATTCATTTCAATGAACAGTACGCTGCAAACACTTGACTTATCAAGCAAAACATCACACAATGTTCATCATGATGAATAGATTCACAAGGACCACGTCAATCGGCATCTCTATGTTATCCGCGAGCTTATGCTGTAGCAAAGCCAGCGGGGAGTTATGAGCCAAGACATGATGGCTACTGATCACGAGGAGAGGACGCAAGAGTTCTACCAGGCGCTTCTACGATGGATGCTGGGGGGGTACGACCAGGCAGAACAGAAGCCTTTCTTCATTGGCATGAACAGCCCGCAAGGCGCTGGAAAGACAACCATTACGACATGGCTCTGTGAGCAGCTCGCCGAGCGCGATCTGGTTGCCGTCGCGATTTCGATCGATGACTTCTATGTGACGCGCGAGGCGCAAGAAGCATTGGCCAGGGCTCATCCAGGCAATCCGCATCTACAGATGCGCGGGTACCCCGGTACGCACGATATCGAACTCGGAACAGCCACCCTGCGGGCACTCGCAAACCAGGCGGAGGGATGCCCGGTAACGGTGCCGCGATACGACAAGTCCGCACACGGCGGCAATGGCGATCGTTCTGCGGAATCGAAGTGGAAGATAGTGGAAAGCCCCGCCGATATCGTGCTCGTCGAGGGATGGATGCTGGGGTTCCAGCCCAATCCCCGGGCGGAGGAGAGCGACCCCTACCTGAAACCGGTAAATGAGGCGCTCCCGAACTACGCTCGCTGGTGCGCTTTTCTGGATGCCTTCATCTACATTCACGCTCAAGATCACCGGTTCGTTCTTGATTGGAGAGTCATGGCCGAGGAGAAGATGAAGGCCGCGGGCCTGCCGGGAATGAGTCGAGAAGCCATCACAGCCTATGCCGCAGCATTCATGACAGCCTACGAGGCCTTCTCGCACACGGTGTCGAAGGACACTCTCGGCGTTTCACACTACCTCGAGCTGGTAATAGGGCGAGACCGGTTACCGCTAGCACGACAGGCATTCGCCGGGTAAGACATCTTCTGGCCTGCTATTCGCGCCAAAAAACAACTCGCCTCCCCCCCACCCTTTTAGCTACCCTTTCAGCCCTACATTTCAAAGGCCAGCTGAGCCTGAAATCAGCACGCTACCACGGACTTGTCCGGCGTAGCGCAGCGAAGCCGGAGAGGTGTCAGAGTGGCCGATTGAGCACGCTTGGAAAGCGTGTGTAGTTAACGCTACCGCGGGTTCGAATCCCGCCCTCTCCGCCAAATTGAGTTGTCCAAGATTTCGTCACGTCTGGGAGTCCAATCATGAGAGCCATGAAGCTAACGGGAATCCACCAGATGGAGATGATGGATGTGCCCCGCCCCGAAATTACCCATCCTGACGATGTGTTGATTCGGATGGAACGCGTTGGGGTATGTGGCTCGGATGTGCACTATTATGAGACAGGCCAGATCGGGTCACAGGTGGTGGAGCATCCCTTTGCCGTTGGCCATGAGGGTGCGGGAATCGTCGAGATGGTTGGTCCGAGCGTGACCAAGCTGAAACCCGGCGACCGGGTGGCGATCGAACCGGCCATGTCGTGCGGAACGTGCGATCAGTGTGTGGCGGGACGTCCGCATACCTGCCGCAACCTTCGCTTTCTCGGTTGTCCCGGTCAGGCCGAGGGCTGTCTTTCCGAGTTCATTGTTATGCCGAAGGCCTGCTGCTTCAAGGTGACTGATAAGACCAGCATGGATGAAGCGGCCCTCTCCGAACCGCTCGCCATCGGGGTCTATGCCGTTCAAGAGTCCATTCCCATGCAGAGAGCGAAAGTGGGAATCCTCGGCGCCGGGTGTATCGGCTTGAGTGTGCTGTTACCTGCCATCGCACAGGGCGCAGCCGCCGTCTACGCGACCGACAAGATTGACGCGCGCCTGGTGCTGGCCAAACGGGCCGGTGCAGCGTGGGGAGGGAACCCCGACAGCGAAGACGTTGTGGCAGCAGTCAGCGCACTCGAACCCGGTGGACTGGATGTGGTCTTCGAATGCTGCGGCGAACAGGACGCGCTCGACCAGGCCATCGCGATGCTGAAGCCCGGCGGCAAGCTCATGCTTATCGGCATCCCCCCAACGGCCGAACGCGTCACCTTCGTGATCGACCAGCTACGCCGCAAGGAGATCTGCATCCAGAACGTGCGCCGCCAGTGCCACTGCGTGCAACCCGCTCTCGACATGATTGATCGTGGCGACTTCGATGTCAGCGTCATGGTTACCCACCGCTTCCCCTTCCGGGAAACTCAAGCCGCCTTCGACCTGGCCGCGTCGTACGAGGACGGTGTCCTTAAGACTATGATCGATTTCGGCTGACAGCGAAACGGAGACCAGAATCCTCCACTAGTGAACTGGAGATCCCTCGGCTGCGCTCGGGATGACAATCTCCTAAGGTTTTGCTGTCATACCGAGCGAAGTCGAGGGATCTCCTATGTTGCTCCAGCGCAGAATAAAGATATTCGTCACCTTTCTTCTTGCATTCGCATCATTAATGCGCATCATTGCGCATCACAACAGAGAAGAACTGTGTTGGGGAGGTGATGCGAATGGCGACGTTTGAGGGTACGGGCGTAAGAAATCTGAAATTGCGCGGTGACATGTACTACTGGCGCCAGCGGATCGATGGGGTCCAATACTCGGAATCACTTCAGACAGGGGATCGCGAAGAGGCAATAGAGCGGATGAAGAAAAAACTGGCCGCAGTGAAGAGCGGCACCGCACCAAAGGGGAAGAAGATGACCAAAGCAAAAGATGTCAGCAGTGAGTCAGTAGACTATTGGCCGCAGCTCAAGGTACTCGACTGTACCATTCGTGACGGGGGACTGATGAATAGCCATCAGTTCAGCGATGAGTTTGTGCGCGGTGTTCACCGCGCGTTGGTTGCCGCGGGTGTCGACTACATGGAGATCGGCTACAAGGCCGACCAGAAGCTCTTCAGCCCGGACGAGTACGGGATCTGGAAATCCTGCACGGAGGAGAACATCAACCGCTTCTTCGGTGACGAGGACCCCGGCATCAAGTTCAGCGTGATGGCCGACATCGGCCGTACCGATGAGGATGACATTCTCCAGGCTGACAAGAGTCTGATCGATATGATCCGGGTGGCCTGCTATATCCACCAGATTCCCGCCGCGCTTGAGATGGCGAAGATGGCGAAGGATAAAGGCTACGAGGTCACCATCAACCTGATGGCAACATCCACGGTTCCGGAGTTCGAACTGAACAAGGGGCTGGAGCTGCTTGGGAAGTGCAAGGAGCTGGACATCCTCTACCTCGTCGACAGCTTCGGCTCACTCTACTACGAGCAGATGGAAGACCTGATGCGCCGCTACCTGGGCGCCATGGAACACAGTCAGCAGATCGGCATCCATGCCCACAATAACCAGCAGATGGCTTATGTGAATACGGTCTGTAGCGCGATTAACGGCGCGACCATGCTGGACTCCACGATCGATGGCCTGGGACGCGGGGCAGGCAATTGCCCGACGGAGCTGCTGCTTGGCTTCCTGCGCAACCCCAAGTTTCACCAACGCCCCATCATCGAAGCCGCCGAGAAGCTGACGCAGCCACTGCGCCAGACAGTCGACTGGGGCTACAGCATCCCCTACATGATTACGGGACAGATGAATGAGCATCCCCGCTCAGCCATGAAGGTTCGCGAGGGCGACCAGAAGGACGCCTACACGGCCTTCTACGACGAGATTCACGACGACTGAGTGGCCAGACACTAGCGTCAACGGCCAGCGTCATGGTTCATGCGCCCGTGAAACAGCTCAACGATGTCATCCCGAGCTTGCCGAGGGATCTCAGCCCCATGATGTGGAAGAGATCCCTCGACTTCGCTCGGGATGACACACGAGTTATACACACGCAATTGTGAGACACGGCACTAGAAAAGACTAGCCCCCAACCACTGGACCTTGCACTGGGCCAACCAGGCAGAGTAGAGTGCCCGCATGACTGCAAGACCGTTCATACATGACGATTTTCTGCTTCAGTCGGATGAGGCACGGACGCTCTATCACGACTTCGCACGTGATCTGCCGATCATCGACTATCACTGCCACCTGCCGCCGGTTGAGGTTGCCGAGGATAAGCGGTTCGCCAACATGACCGAGGCCTGGCTGGCGGGTGACCACTACAAGTGGCGCGCCATGCGCAGCAACGGGGTGTCGGAACACTTCTGCACGGGCGACGCACCGGCGCGCGAGACCTTCGATCAGTGGGCGGCCACGATGCCATACCTGCTCCGCAACCCTCTCTACCACTGGACCCAGCTTGAACTCGCCCGATACTTCGGGATTACCGACCTGCTTTCGCCGGAAACGGCCAATGCCATCTGGGAAGCCGGCAATGCCCGTCTGGCACAACCCGAATTCTCGGCGCGCGGCCTTATGAAGATGTCGGACGTGGTGCTGGTCTGCACTACGGACGATCCCTGCGACTCGCTCGAACATCATCAGGCTATCGCCGCCGATCCCAGCTTCGATACCCAGGTGCTCCCCACGTGGCGCCCCGATAAGGGCATGGCTGTTGAGGCCGCCGGACCATTCAACGCCTGGGTTGACCGTCTGGCTGAAGTGGCGGATGTTGACATCAGCAGCTACGCTTCCTACGTCGAGGCGTTGCGCAAACGCCACGACTTCTTCCACGCGGTCGGTTGCCGCCTGTCGGACCATGGCATTGAGACGGTCTATGCGGCCGATTACACAGAAGGTGAAGTCTCTCGACTCTTTGACAAAGTCAGAAGCGGCAGCGACCTGGATGCCAACGAGGTGCTGGTCTTCAAGTCGGCTATGCTCGTGCTGTTTGGCGAGATGGATGCCGAGAAGGACTGGACGCAGCAGTTCCATTACGGTGCCCTTCGGAACAATAACTCGGCCATGTTCGAGCAGGTCGGACCCGACATCGGGTTCGACTCCATCGCGGACGTGGAGGTGGGGCGTCCCCTCTCCCGGCTGCTGGACCGGCTCAACCGTAACGGCAAGTTGGCGCGAACGATTCTCTACAACCTGAATCCGCGCGACAACGAGTTGCTCGTCACCATGTGCGGGAACTTCCAGGATGGATCGATTCCCGGCAAGATCCAACACGGTAGCGGCTGGTGGTTCCTCGACCAGATGGACGGGATGCGACGGCAGATGGAGAGCCTCTCACAGCTTGGCCTGCTGAGTCGCTTTGTCGGGATGCTGACAGACAGTCGCTCGTTCCTGTCGTATACCCGCCACGAATACTTCCGGCGGATTCTCTGCAACATGCTCGGTGACGACATGGTGAAGGGTTTGATTCCAAACGACATGCCGCTCGTAGGCGGCATGGTGGAGGGGATCTGCTATAGCAATGCTGCGAGCTACTTTGCGTTTGAGGGGTTGACGAGAGCAAATAGTAACCCGTAGGCTTCCTTCGCGCTTGGCCAGCCACAGATACCTGTTAGGGCCATCTCGCTTTGCTCCAGATCTTTCGCTCCACCGGCGCGAGGCCGGTGGGGGCGTGCAGAACAACATCACATTGCGGACCAGAATGAAGAAGACAGCTAAAATCAACCTGTTGGCCCGCGAGACACCCACAGAGCAGACCCTGGCGGCTTCACCGTCTTCCATGACGCTTGAGCAGCTGCAGCGGAATTACCAGGCCATCCTGGACACGCGTGCGATCTACTACCCGGTGGCCTACCAGTTCCTCCGCAAGCTGGGACAGGGGCGACAGGGCGCGGTCTTTCTCGGGCTGCGACAGGGCGCGCGCGGCTGCATCACGGAACACGCGATCAAGGTCTTTGATCCGGGGCTCTACCGCAGCCCGGAGGAGTACTGGACCGACATGGGCCGCATCGCCTCGCAGATTTCACAGCTGCAGCGCCTGCAGAGTCCCAACATCGTAACGCGCCACACCTACGAAGAAACCTACGGCATTGGCTACGTGCAGATGGAAGCGGTCGATGGTATCGATCTGCGCACCTTTCTTTCCCGCAAACACATCGACCGGGCCATGCAGAACAGCACCGCATCCGAGATGGCAGAGTTTACGCGCGTGCTTTTCCGGCAGAATGGTGACCGTATCAGCGTACGGGCAGGGCTGGTGCTCTACATTCTGAGAGGCGTATTGCGTGGGCTCGAACGCTTGCACGGGATGAACTTCCTCCACTCAGACATGAAGCCCGCCAACATCATGTTCGACCGGCTGGGCTATGTGAAGCTGATCGACTTTGGACGCGCCGTGACCGTCGGTGAAGAACTCAGCTTTCTGCTGGGGTCTCCGATGTACATGGCGATCGAAACGCACGAACGGCGCCCCAGCGGCCCGGAGTCAGACCTCTTCAGCGTGGGCCTGGTGGCGCTGGAAATGCTGCGGGGCAGACCGCTTACCGACGACCCGGATCCCGGAGAGAAGAAGCTGCTGGCGATCAAACGGGACCTCGTCAAGAATCTGCCTGATCTGTTACCGATCGAGGTGTGGGAAAACGGAGACATGGTCTCCATGTTGCGCAAGCTACTACATGCTGATCCGGGCGGACGCTATTCGGACGCCAAGGAAGCCGACGCGGGTCATGAGGGACTGGGCAAGATCAACAAACGGCGAGTTCGCAGCGGGGAAGATATTGAGTACGAGCGCGTACTTTCCGACTACCTCGCCAAACTGGTGGATATCAACACCGACCGCATCGAGATGCCCCCCGACGATACCGGCGTCAGCAGCCGGGTCCTGCGCTGAGCCATTACAGTTGCTCGACTTTCACCCCTTGCTTCTTCAGCAAGCGCAGCAGTCCGTCCTGGCCGGAGAAATGTCCGGCGCCGACCACGATCATGTGGACCTTTCCGGAGTTCAGGTATTCCATAATCTTTGGAACCCAGTTCTGGTTGCGGTCGGTCAGGAGGCTCTTGTAGACGGCCGGATATTCTTTGAAGCTCTTGAGCAACGTCTTGTCCATCGCCTCCAGGTCGCCGGTTGACCATGCGGCAAGGATGGCGTCCATTTCCTGCTCGATATTGGCCAGATCTTCGAACGTCTGCCGAACGAGTGCATCCTGATCGTCGGCGCTGATGGCGTCGAACAGACCCATCTGGTAATCGAGCGTTTCCAGTCCCACCACCGGCTTCCCGTCAGTCGTGGCCCGATTGAAGTAGTGCCAGTCCACTCCATCGTACGGACTGAACCCGAGGCCCTGGAGCCGCAACGCGGTGATCGAAGTGGCGAAATACCAGGGCTTGAACCCATTGAACAGGGCCATGCTCAAGCCCATCTTCTTCATCTGCTTCTCGGCCATTGCCCATGTCTCTTCCGAGAGAGCGCCCTGCAGCGTTGCCTTATCCTCCAGCATGCCCTGCTTCAGCAGCGCCATCTGCTGGGCGGGGTCCTGCGCCGCGGAAAGGTCGGCCTCCAGCACGAGCACCGCGGACCCGGTGTAGGCGTTCTCAATAGCTTGCGGAAGCGGGTAATGGCTCTTTTTCAGCAGGTGAATCGATCCCTGGAGGTAAGCGTGGTTCTTGCCATTGCTGACGCGCCAGAGACAGTGCTTCGTGCCAGCGGCACACGCGGGCCGCGCAACCAGTGTCGCCATTGCCGCGAGGGCAGCGACGAACAGTCCGATGAGACATCTTCTCCGCATCATACTTCCTCCAGACCCAACGGCAACGGTAAGACCAGCGGCGTCGACCCCCGATCCTCGAACCAGACAATCTGTTCGTCCACCATGTCCAGCTTCAGACGACCGGCGTCTTCGGGCAGAGCGGACGTATCGATGGTGGCGGTCAGCTCGATCGTATCCCCCGGCGCCATCTCGCTCGGCAGGTCGACGCGCATAAAATCGCGGTTGATCATCTCGCCGCTGGAGGCAAGAACCTGGGCACCAAGCCGAACGAATCCACGCTGGAGTGAGGGAAGGCCCGGCTCATCCTTGGGTTCATGCAGCCAGAGAGTGTTGCCTTCATTCGATACAGAAACCCTAACAGTGGCGGCACCGTCGGTGCCCGCTTCCGCGCGGACCATGCTGAGTCCGGCCAGAAGCGAATCGGGAATGCGGGTATCGGGTGGCGATGCGGGTTCATCGGACGTCACGGTGAGCTTCCGGTGTAGCGGCGTGCTGCCCATATCTTCGAACCAGGCGACCCCTTCCTGGACAAGGTCGACTTTCAGGCCATACTCGCCCGGCTCAGCCGGTGCCTTTGCGAGGCAGGTGATCTCGGCTGTATCGCCGGGCATCACATCCGCCAGGAGCATGCCGCGTGACAAGTCGGGGTCTGCGCAGGTGCCATCGGGGCGCATGAGTTTGATGCCGAGGTTGACGTAACCGCCTTCGCCCTGGTTGAGCGGGTCACTGGCCAGGAACGAACCCCAGCTCATCCACGGGGTATCCCCGCTGTTGCGGACGGTCGCCTTGATACGAAGCATTTCACGATGCGGTACCGATTCAGGAACCGAGAAAGAGACAATCTCGCCGGCCACGACGTGCCCACGTGCCGAGCCCCCGCCCTTAAGGAGGTAGCCGCACGGATGATGCACGACGCGATGGATGAGGGCCTTGCGCCAGCGCCACAGTTCCATCGGCAGTCGCCAACCGGCGCGCGAGAGGTCGCGCCACCGGCCATAGGAGATGCTGGTAATAGGCTCCAGCGACGGCACGAGACCAAAC
>JASLOA010000029.1 GCA_030745755.1 Kiritimatiellia bacterium
GCGGCACGCCCGGCTCCTCCGTTAGAGTGGGGAACTACAAACTGATCGAGTTCTTCGAGGACAATCGTATTGAGTTGTACGACCTGGAAAACGATCCCGGCGAGAAACACGACCTGTCCCAAGAGAAGCCGGAGCTCGCCCGGGAGATGAAAGCAACCTTGTGGCAATGGCGGCAAGACGTCGAAGCGAAGATTCCTCAGCCGAACCCGGATTGGGGAGGGAACAGTAGCGGAACAGGAGTGGCAGGGGCCCTACTACGCTCTCCGAGCTTCGAAGGCCATGCAGGCGCGAGTTCTTTGACCCGGTGACCTGTGACCCGGTGACGCCGAGGGGTGACGGGATGACGGGGTGACTGGGTTGGGAGCCTTTGGCTTCCGTGGCACTCCGGGGGCATCCTGTCATCCGGTCAACCGGTCAACCACGGGGTCACCAAGTCACTGGTCACCAGGTCACACAACCACCCCACGGCGTCACCGGGTCACGGGTCACCCGGTCAATAAGACCCGCGCCACTGGCCAGTAGCCCCGGGTCTGCCTGCCCTGCACCGTGCGGCGAAGCCGCTCTGGTGCACGGGTCCCGACCCGAGGGCCTGCTCCGTACGTTCCGGACACATCGCAAAACGCTCAGCAGAAAGCTTGTCTTGACTGTCGCAAGTAGTGGTGCAAGCATGACCTCAGGGCGGCAGGAGTGTGAGGGAGAGCGGGAATGACGTCGGAACAGGTGAAGATCTTTAGAGCCATGTCTCCAGCCCAAAAGCTGGCCTTGGCCGGGCAATTCCACTACGCAGCCCGGAAACTCAAGGACCGTGGCTTGAGGGCACTGCACCCCGACTGGTCCAATGCACAAATCGAAGAGCGCGTGCGGGAGATCTTCCTATATGCCTCAAACTGAACTCTTTCTCATCTTCACAGAACGCCTTGAGTCGGCCGGTATCCCCTACATGGTGAGCGGCTCCGTTGCCAGCATCATCTACGGCGAACCACGACTCACGAACGATATCGACATGGTTCTGCACATCGGCAGTGGAGATGTTAACAAGGTGACCAGAGCGTTTCCGTTAACGGATTTCTATTGTCCCCCTGAAGAGGTGATGATTGTCGAAGCCCGACGCCGACAAAGAGGGCACTTCAACCTGATCCACCACGATACAGGCCACAAGGCCGATATCTACCTCTTCGGTGAAGACCCCCTGCACGCATGGGGGTTCGCGCAACGACGTCGGATCGAAATCGACGACAATCAGTCGCTATCGATTGCGCCGCCCGAGTACGTGATTCTCCGCAAACTGCAGTACTTCAAGGAAGGCGGATCGGAAAAGCATATAGGTGATATCCGCGGAATGATCGAGGTCTCAGGCGATGCCATCGACAGAGCCATTCTCGATCACTGGATTCCACAGCTGGGGGTCGCTGTTGAATGGGCCGCCGCCGTTGAAGGCACTCCCTTCGCTTAGAGGAAAGCGGGTTCGAGGGTCTGTCCCTCCAGCCATCTCCGGTAGCCGAATCGGATGCAGCATGCTTTGGGGCTCTGTGCGCGTCTCGCCAGAACACAGCACGGAAGAAGGTGTCGGGTCACGCCTTCAACATTCGATTGCGTTGAAAACCGCCATTATCGGTTGACAGATACTCTCACATTGTGAGAGTATCCGCTCATGGATGCGGCAAAGTATAGAGCCATAGAGAAATGGGCCAATGATCTCGACGGCGTGTTTACAGTCGCCGACCTGAAGGTCGCGCTTGCCGGGAACGCCGAGGCCACGCTCTACCGCGTGGTGGCAGAGATGGTGCAGGGCGGCGACTTGATCAAGGTGAAGCGCGGCATCTACGCCACACCCGACGCATCCCTGACAACTATTAGTAGCAGGATTGAACCGAAAGCGTATCTCTCGACCGGCACCGTGCTGGCGCGGACGGCCATCATCGGGTCCATCCCGGCACGCCGGGTGCAGGCGGTCAAGACTGGACGCCCGCGCACTTACAACTGCGAGCTGGGCACCATTGAACATCTGAGCATCAGTCCACGCCTCTACTTCGGGTTCACCTTGATCGCAGGAGAACGGGTTGCATCTCCGGAAAAGGCGTTCCTCGATGTCTGTTATTTCACCTACCGTGGGCGCCGTTTCTCTTTCGATCCGGCAACAGACATCAACCTCGAGGAACTCGACTTCGACACGATCGAACGCTACCTGGAACTGTACGATCCGCGTTTTGTCTCGTTCTTCAGCCGCACCTGGAGGCGCCAATGATCGAGAAGGAACAACAACTGCTGGCACGCGTTCTGGACCTGTTCGCGCAACGGTTCGACAAGAAGGCGGTGCTGCGTGGCGGCATGGTGCTTCGCGTGTTGGGATCGCCACGGCAGACGAACGATCTCGACTACGTCTTCGTTCCATACAAATCGAAGAAGGACATCGTAGACGAGATTGTCACGTGTCTCCGGTCCATCGAAGGAGCCGAGCTTAACTACTCCCTGAACTCGAAGTGCCTGCGCGTGGTGCTGACCGTCGATCAGACGACCATCCAAGTGGAAGCCGAGGTCGCCATGGATGTGGAGACCACCACCACATCCACACGCCTTTTCTCCTCCCAGTTCGACCTGCCGCCGCGGATTATCCATGTGGTCGATACCAACGTCGCTCTCGCCAACAAGATGGCGGCTTGGAACGAGAGGCGCCTGGTCCGGGACATCTACGACATCTGGTTCCTTCTGCAGATGAACGCCACGCCGGATACGCCCACGCTGGAGACACGACTGCGCAAACCAGCCTATTCACGATTGGTGAAGGCGCAGGACTACTTTCCCGGCCGGACATGCAGCGAGTTCTACGATTTTATCCGGACGAAAGTCGCGGAGCTTTCCGAAGAGCAGATCGCAAACGAGTTGGCCGATTACCTGTCGCCCGAGGACACAACCGGCCTCGCCCTGTTGTTCAGGGCTGCACTGGCCAAGTTGGCGTGAGTCCTTTTCTGAGAGGTCTCTAAGGGACAGACCTCTGCTGTATATCAGGTAGAGTAAGCAGGAATCGAAACCGAGAGCGGGGCAACGTGAGTTGCCCCGCCTCTTTTCTGCCCCGGCCCCGAAGGGCGTCGGGAAGTCAGGGGTCAGGTGTCAGGAGACCCTACACCGCTCTTCCTACACCGCTCTTCCTACTCCGCTCTTCGAGCTTCGAAGGACAAGTCGAGCTCCGAAGCCCAAGCCAATCCTCTCTTGGATCTGCAGCCGCCGCTACGCCCTGACTCGGTGACCTGTGACCCGGTGACGCCGAGGGTTGACAAGGTGACCGGGTGACCGTGTTGGGAGCCTTTGGCTCCCCAGTCACTCCGGGGGCATCCTGTCATCCTGTCACCCGGTCACCCGGTCAACCACGGCGTCACCAAGTCACGGGTCACCACGTCACACAACCACCCCACGGGGTCACCAAGTCACTAGTCACCACGTCACACAACAGTCATCCCTGCCGCTCTCGCCGGTAGGTCGTCGGGGTCATGCCCGCGTTGCGCTTAAGCGTGCGGATCAGGATCAGGCTGCTGCTGTAGCCGCACTCCCGGGCAATCACGTTGATCGGCTTGGATGTCTCGACGAGAAGCTTCTTGGCCGCATTGAGACGTTCCTGCTTCATGTATGCGGCAACGGACATGCCCACGTGTTCGTGGAAGCGTTCGTAATCAGCATTACCGCTTGACGGTAATGCGGTAATACCGTATAGTAGCATTATGACAGCTACCATTCAGATAAGCTCGCGGGGTACGATGACGCTGCCCAAACCGCTGCGTAGGACGCTGGGCGTCGACAAGGGAGGCATCGTGATGGCTGACGTCACGGAAGAGGGGGTTGTGCTTCATCCTGCCGCCGCCTTCCCTATCGAAATGTACAGCGACGCCCGCATTGACGAGTTCGATGCGGAGGAAGCGGCCTTGGC
>JASLOA010000030.1 GCA_030745755.1 Kiritimatiellia bacterium
GAAGCGCTTGGCGATATGCTCGATGACCCGGATCATCACGTCGAGGAACTTGCGCTTGCCCGTGGCCTCGAAATAGGCCACCGCGCCCTCGAGCATGTGGCCCGCCACATACATCTCGTGGTTGTCGCGCAGATTGGTCCAGCGCTTGTCGATACCGTTGATCTGGTAGTAGGTGTCGAGGTAGCCGTCCTCGTGCTGCGCCTCGGCCACGAGATCGATGACGCGGTCGGCCGTGCGCTCGAGCTTGGCATCAGGGTGGCTGATCAGGCTGTACGCGACAGCTTCGAGCCATTTGCCCAGGTCGCTGTCCTGGAAGCGGTAGCCCGTGAAATCGCCCTTGGCCTTGCCCGCCACGATTCTGAAGTTGCGGACCACGCCGCTGGGGGGTACGCCTTTCACGCGATCATTCATCACATCCCACTGGTAGGGGATGATCACGTCGCGGGCCAACGCCGTCAAACGCCCCCAGAACCCGCCCTGTACCTTCACATTCTGCAATTCTGCCGGTGCGCTACACAATTTTGACATGCCATTCTCCGTCTCTTCCATTCTTGTACGCTCAGCAGATACTCTACGAAAGGGCTACCAGCTGCACAAGGTGCCGAAACCGCATAAAAGGGAACGGGTTCCGACATCAGTACCATTGCTTCTTGCGGTATTCGGGATCAGCTGGTTATCTGTGAGGCCATATCCGAGAGATGTTCTTATCACCTGAAGTTTGGAGTCGATATCGTGAGTACATACCGGGAGTTGATAGATCTGTTCCATGAGTTTCGCGCATTCTCCGAGCCCGAGATGCGAGATGGCATCCATGATTACAGCCCGGAGTCGATGGCTCGCCAACAGGAAGGGTTGAAGGCGTTCAAGCAGCGCTGGCAGGAGTTGGACACATCCGACTGGTCGATTGAGGACCGGGTGGATTCGTTCCTGGTCCTGGGCGAAATGAACGTGCTGGAGTTTCAGTTCTTCGCGCTGCGCCCCTGGTTCCGCGACCCGGCCTTCTACTGCAGTACCCCCACCTGGGAGGAGAACATGGCGGACTCCGTGCCCATCCCGGGGGAATTTCCGCTGGACGACGAGGCGCTGCGTAAGTTCGTCGAAGGGATTGCCGTGATTCCCAAGGCCCTGGAACGGGCGAAGGTGAATCTCACCGAGGTGCCACGCGATATAGCGGACATTGCGATCACGCGGAGTGAACACCAGGAGAAGGATTGGACCAAGGCCCTCGCCGAATTCCAACAACACCATCCCGAGGTGGTGCCGACGGTTCAGCAGTTGCTCGAGGCCGTGACGGACTTCAAGAACTGGCTGATCGGGAATCTGGACAGCTTTACTGCACCCGCAGGAATAGGCAAGGAGCACTATAGTTGGGCGCTGAAGAACATCCACTTCCTTCCCTACGATTTCGATCAGGTTAATGCCCTGGTCAAGCGGGAGCTGGCCCGCTCGAAGGTCTCGCTCAAGCTCACGGAGGCGGCGAACCGGGATCTGCCCCCGCACCGTGAGGCGCCCAGGGATCTGGCCGAGTTTCAGCAACGCTTCACCACAGCGCAGGACGCACTGGTCGCCTTTGCCGAGAAGCATGACCTCTTTCCGGGAGAGAACTATATCGTCAAGAAGGATGTTCCCGGTGGCCTGCTTCGCGGTGGGAGCTTCTTCAACGATATTCTCGATATCGATCACCTTCCTCTCTATGCGCACGACCTTTTCGGGCACAGCCCCGATGATGGCTACCGTAGCAACCACCCGAAGGAGCTGCGGCGCACCAATCTCAGATGGCTGGACTTCTTCCGGGCCGAGGGGATGGCAACGGGGATCGAAGAGATCCTGATGCAGATGGGGCTGATCGACGACAATCCGAGGGCCCGCGAGTTGGCCTACATCCTGGTGGCGTTCCGTGCCGCACGTGCTATGAGCGAGCTCAAGATGGTCAGCAACGAACTGAGCTTCAAGGAAGCGATCGCCTACACCGTCAAGCACACACCACGTGGTTACTCAAAGGACGATGGTCTGGCCTGGGAGGAGCTGCAGTGCTACCTGCGCTTCTGCGGATATGGGTTGGGGTATCTCATCGGCAAGCTTCAGCTCGAACAGTTGATTGCCGACTACGCGGACATGAAAGGCGAGGCGTTCGATATCGGCCAGTTCTTCTCCGACTTCCTCAACCGCGGCATGCTGCCGATCGCACTTCTGCGCTGGGAGATGACCGGACTGGACGATGAGATGAAAGAGTTGGGGCTCCTGCCCGGCTGAACTGTATGACCCTACATCGCCTCCCTATCACGCCAGACGCAGATCGCCCGCCTTCAGGATCCGTTTGAATTCACGTAGCCGCGTATCCGCGTCGATGACCACGATTTCGACATTGGCCATCTCACAGAATATCTCGATATGACGCGTGTCGACCTGCTGGGAGTAGACGCTGTGGTGCGCGCCGCCGGCAAGAATCCACGCCGCAGCGCCGACCTTCAGGTTCGGTTGCGGAATCCAGAGCGCCCGGGCAACGGGCAGTTTAGGAAGATCGTGCTCCGGTACAACCGTTTCGACTTCGTTGAGGACCACGCGGAAACGGGTTCCCATATCGATTGGCGACACATTGATTGCCGGCCCGGCGGGTGAGTTGAAGACGAGTCGCGCCGGATCCTCCTTGCCGCCGATGCCCAGCGGGTGTGTCTCGAGCGCAGGTTTCCCTTCAGCAATCGACGGACATAGCTCCAGCATGTGCGACCCCAGCACTTTGCTGCCGGCGGGATCAAAGTGGTAGGTGTAGTCTTCCATGAACGAGGTGCCGCCTTTGAGCCCCTGGGCCATCACTTTCATGATGCGGGTCATGGCAGAGGTCTTCCAGTCGCCCTCGGCACCAAACCCGTAGCCGTCGGCCATCAGGCGCTGAACCGCGAGGCCGGGGAGCTGCTTGAACCCGTGCAGATTTTCAAAGGTGGTGGTGAACGCACCAAAGCCGCCCTCTTCCAGGAAGGCACGCATCCCGATCTCGATGCGAGCCTGCTCGGCGATGTTGTCCATCAGCGCATCGGCGGGGATGGTGTAGTCTTCCTTATACTGATTCACCAGGTCGCTGATCTGTGCGTCGGTTGCCTTATCGACATACGCTTTGAGATCACCCATGCCGTAGCCGTTGACCGCATAGCCGAATCGGATCTGGGCTTCCACCTTGTCGCCTTCGGTGACGGCCACTTCGCGCATGTTATCGCCGAAACGCGCCACCTTCAGGTTCTGCGACTCGTTCCAGCCGCACGCGGCGCGTGCCCACACGCCCAGTTCCTCGCGGACCTCGGGATCTTCCCAGTGCCCCACGACCACCGTGCGGTTCTTGCGCAGCCGTGTGCAGATGAAGCCGAACTCGCGTCCACCGTGGGCGGACTGGTTAAGGTTCATGAAATCCATATCGATTTCAGACCACGGGATATCGCGGCCGAATTGGGTGTGCAGATGCACGAATGGCTTCTTCAATGCGGTCAGTCCAGCAATCCACATCTTGGCCGGACTGAAGGTGTGCATCCAGGTGATGAGCCCTATGCAGGTTTCGTCCGCATTGGCGTCGCGGCACATCGCATAGACTTCGTCGGGGGTCTTGACGGTCGGCTTCCATACCACATCAACCGGAATGACGCGGTCGGCGTTGAGTGCTTCAGCAACCTGTTGTGCATCAGCGGCAACCTGCGCGAGCGTCTCCGGCCCATACAGATGCTGACTGCCCGTTACAAACCATAGTTCCTGTTTCTTGTTCATTCCCAGTCTCCTATTGTGTGTGATGCTATGGCAAGGACTCAACGGCCGCCCGCTCAATGGCCAGCCCCTTGTGGTAGCGCTCGAAAAACTGGTCAAAGCCGGCCACATCCGAGGGGTCTGGCTCTACCGCTTCACCCATGCTACCGGCAAAGACCTGCTTCAGAAAGTCCGGCAACGACTCGTCGCGGTTCTCCCGGGTCATATATGAGGCCAGCAGCGCAATGCCCCAGGCACCGCCTTCGCCGGCCGTTTCAAGGATCGAGACAGGGGTCCCCGTGGCCGCAGCCATGATGCGTTGTCCCACTTCAGGCGTTTTGAAGAAGCCGCCGTGCCCCCGGATGTCGTCGACCTTGACCTGTTCTTCATCCATCAGGATGTTCAGCCCTGTTCGGAGTGCGCACAGTGCGGTGAACAGGTGGGAGCGGATAAAGTTGGCCAGCGTGAAATTGCTGTCAGAAGAGCGGGCGAAAAGTGGCCTGCCTTCGCTGAACCCGGTCATGTGCTCACCGGAAATATAGCCATAGGAAAGAAGCCCGCCGCAGTCCGGATCGCCTGTGAGTGCCAACTTCAGGAGCTTGTCGTAGAGGTCCGGCGTGGACAGCTCCAGGCCCAGCACTTCAGCGGCTTCGCCGAAGAGATTGATCCAGGCATCGTAGTCTGATGTGCAGTTATTGGAGTGCGCCATGCCCACCAGCTTTCCGTCCGGCGTGGTCACCAGGTCAATCTCGGGATGGGCCCGCGAAAGTTCTTTCTCGAGCACCAGCATCGCGAAGACGGACGTGCCCGCCGACACATTCCCGGTACGCACCTCTACGCTGTTGGTGGCGACCATGCCGGTGCCGGCGTCGCCTTCGGGAGGGCAGAGAGGAATGCCCGCTTCCAGCTTGCCCGTGGGATCCAGCAGCAGAGCGCCTTCTGCCGTCAGTTGACCGGCCTGCTCGCCGGCGCCCACTACCTGCGGCAGAATGTCCTTCAGCTTCCACTCGAACCCCCTGTCCTCGATATGGGCATCGAAGCGGTCCGCCAATGAGCGGTTGTAATCCTGTTGCGTGATGTCAATGGGGAACACTCCCGATGCTTCCCCAATCCCCATCAGTTTCTCGCCTGTCAGTTGCCAGTGGACATAACCGGCCACCGTCGTCATGTGGGCGATGCGGCCGACATGCTCTTCCTCGTTAAGGATCGCCTGGTACAGGTGGGCAATGCTCCAGCGCTGTGGGATGGGATGCTCGAACAGATCAGAGAGCTCCTCTGAAGCCTGGGCCGTCATATTGTTGCGCCAGGTCCTGAACGGTACCAGCTGGTTGCCTTCAGCATCAAAGACCATGTAGCCGTGCATCATGCCGCTGAAGCCGATGGCCTTCACCCGCTGCAGGGGGACGTCGTAGTGCTCCTGAACATGCTTCCGCAGGTCGGCAAAGCTGGACTGAATTCCTGACCATACCTCCCCCAGAGGATAGGTCCAGATCCCGTCATCCAGCGTGTTTTCCCAGCCGTGTCCGCCCGATGCGATGGGTGCGTTATCGCTGTCGATCAGCACCGCCTTGATGCGGGTCGACCCCATTTCAATACCGAGGACAGCCTGACCGTCCTGAATGAGTGCCGCAATCTCCGAAGGTTCTCTGTTCTTCATGTTGATACCACCCCTTTTCTGAAATCAATCGGAGCCATAAGCTATCACACACCAGCTCCAGCAACCATCTTTCTTCTGGGAGCCAAGTATAGATCCGAGCCAGCACCAGGCAAGGTTTCGGTACCGTAAAAAAGCGCACACATTCCGACATTGACAGCCACGAAGTCATACTGGAGACTTGCGCTCCACATGCCGACGTACGCCCTGCAGGAGCTGAGAAGGTGAAGAACCAGAAATTCAAGGTTTCGTACCCGTCTGATATTGTGGTTGAGAATGGCGGCCTGTTTTCATCACGCGGGCGTGGATCTCATCCGCAGCGGGTGTTGGAGAGCTATGAACTGATCCTGGTGCGGCGCGGGCAACTGAAGCTGAAGGAGGAGGACCGCCGTTTCACTCTCGGTCCGGGCGAGACGCTTGTGCTCTTCCCCGGGCGATGCCACCGCGGGGTCGGCCGCTTTCCCGGAGGCCTGCAGTTCTACTGGCTCCATTTTCAGATCCACGAGGCAAAGAAATGCACCGGCCCGGTTAAGAAGCTGACTGTACGCCAGCATGTCGTGCTTGAAAATCCCGCTCGCATGGAAGAGCTGTTTCGAATGTTTTTGCATGACCAGGAGACCGGTCGTCTGTTCCCGCTGACTGCGCCGGCATACCTGCGGCTGATGCTGGCGGAAATGGAGACAGCAGAAGAGCAGGAACACGTCGCTGGACAGGAAATGAACCGGCATGCGAGCGATACGGATCACTATATCAAAACCCATTTCCATAAACCCATCCAACCCGCCATGATTGCCGCTCATTTCAAGCTGAATGTTGATTATCTTGGGCGGCTCTACAAGCAGGCTTTCGGGATTACGCTGACCCAGGGCATTCAGCGTGAACGGCTCAAGAAGGCGCGGGAGTGTCTGCTGGATTCAGACGCCAACATCAATGAGGTCGCAGCCGAATGTGGATACACCAGCAGCGCCTATTTTCGAAGGTGTTTTGAAAAGTGTGAGGGGCTCTCTCCCCGCGCCTGGCGAAAGCGGCACTCTCTCTACCACATCAATACGGTGTAGGGAGTGATTAAGGCCGAGATCACCGCATTCACCGTAATCGTCAACCTCTTCTCCGTCAGGACTACCCCCAGTTTTCCAGAGCCGGGAGTGGTGAACTCCTGCAAACAGTACTGTTTTGCGAGTGATCAAGTGAAACAGGCTTAGGCCGTACAGCCATGCCAGAGATGCCTCGGCTTCGCTCGGCATGACAAGAAACCTTAGGAAACTGTCATCCCGAGCGAAGCCGAGGAGCCTGTCCTGAGCTTGCCGAAGGAATCTCCTATGCCATCAACGGCAGAAAATTGGGGTACCTCCTCCGTGCCTCTATGACCTCCGTGGTTTCCCCCTCTTCCTTGTGGGACACTACCGGGCAGCAATGTCGGAATATGGGCGCTTATATACGGAATCTGTCCCTTGCGTGATGCCGGTTTCGGGATATACTCTCCCTCGAATCGTTGCAGTGATGTTTGATCAACGGAACACAATGTTCAGCGGGAGCACGACTAATGGCAGTTAAGATTGCGGTGATTGGAGCGGGCAGCCTTGGGTTCACTCGGGAGCTGATAAGTGACATGTTGGCGGTGCCTGAATTGCAGAACGCGAAGCTCGCATTCATGGACATTAACAAGGGCAACCTGGAACGCGTGCGAAAACTGATTGAACGCGACATCAAGCACAACAAGGTAGGGGCGACTGTTACCGCGACCACGAATCGGCGCGAGGCGCTTAAGGACGCGGACTACATCTACAACTTGACACGAATCGGCGGCCTGGAGGGGTTCACGACCGACATCGAGATTCCGCTGAAATATGGCGTTGATCAGTGTGTGGGCGATACGCTCTGTATCGGCGGCATTATGTATGGTCAGCGCAATGCAGCGGCCATCCTCGATTTCTGCAAAGACATTCGCGAAGTCGCCAAGCCGAACGCGCTGTTCCTGAGCTACGCGAACCCAATGGCGATGAACACGTGGGTGGCCAATACCTACGGTGGAGTCGACACGATCGGCCTCTGTCACGGTGTGGAGGGCGGTCACTGGCAGATTGCCAAGGTCATTGAGTCCATGATTAACAAGGGCAAGCAGGAAGGTGACAAGGGGTTCAAGGCCGTCACGCGGAAGGATGTCGACATCATTTGCGCCGGTATCAATCACCAGACCTGGTACATCCAGGCCCTCTACAAGGGGCGAGACTGGACCGATCGGCTGTTGAAGGGCTTCTCCGAGCACCCCGTCTACAGCAAGACTGAGAAGATACGCATCGATCTGCTCAAACGCTTCGGCTATTACACCACCGAATCCAACGGCCATGTCTCCGAGTATGTGCCCTGGTACCGCAAGCGCACCAGGGATATTTCCAAATGGATTTCGAAGGATTCATGGATCAATGGTGAGACCGGCGGCTACCTGCGCGTCTGTACGGAAGGCCAGAACTGGTTTAAGACCGATTTCCCCGCGGTGATGAAGGCTGATCCGGCGGAGTACGCCATGGAGAAACGCGGGAACGAACATGGCAGCTACATCATTGAGGCGCTCGAGACCGGACGCATGTACCGCGGCCATTTCAATATGCCGAACAATGGTTGCATCACGAACCTGGATGACGACGCCATTGTTGAAGTGCCTTGCTATGTGGATGGCAACGGTGTCTCCGTGCCGCAGGTCGGCGACCTGCCGCTCGGCTGCGCTGCGGTCTGTGCTGCATCAATCAACGTGCAGCGGCTGGCGGTTGAAGCGGCGGTGCATGGTGACGTAAACCTGCTCAAGCAGGCGGCCATGATGGATCCGTTGACCGGCGCCGTCTGCGACCCCAAGGAAATCAGTCAGATGGTGGATGAGATGCTGGTCGCGCAGGCAAAGTGGCTGCCACAGTACCGCAAGGAAATCCCGAAAGCCAAGGCCCGTCTGAAGCGCGAGAAGCCGCTGGGCACCCGCAAGACACAAGGCGCGGCGCGCAAGAAGACCAAGAGCGTCACTGACATGCGTAAGAACGCTGCCGAAGCACGGCGCAATGCGCAGTCAGCGGACAAGGCTGCTGCAACACGGAAGAAGCAGGCGCGTAAGCGCAAAGTGTAGCGACGCGTAAAGAAGGCAGCTAGACCATGAGTTCTTTCGATAACAGCATGCAGACCTTCGAGAGCTATCTCGATATCGGATATGATCAGAAATACCGCCCCCAGTTCCATTTTACCTCGCGTAAGAACTGGCTGAACGATCCGAATGGCATGGTCCACTACGACGGTGAGTACCATCTCTTCTTTCAGCACAACCCGCAAGGGACACCGTGGGGCAACATGACCTGGGGGCATGCCGTCAGCACGGATATGGTCCGGTGGACGCAGCTCCCGCATGCGATTCTGCCCTATGATGAGGGCACGATCTTCTCTGGTACGGCGCTGGTTGACCATGACAATACGCTGGGCAAACAGCCCGTTCGACAGGGCTCCCCTCGACAGAGCTCGGGGCAGGCAGGGCAGGCAGGCGACGTCAAAACGCTGGTGGCCTTCTTTACGTTTGCCAAGTACCCTTACGGCCAATCCATTGCCTGCAGCACGGATAAGGGCCGCACGTTTACGCTGTTGAATGACGGCAAGTGCGTGGTGCCCAATCAAGGCCTGATAGACAGTGATCGGGACCCCAAGGTGTTCTGGCATGCGCCGACGAAGAAGTGGGTTATGGTTCTCTATGTCCAAACGGGCATTGCGCGCATCTTTACCTCCGAGAATATGCAAGACTGGACCCTTGCGTCTGACATCAATCGTGAGGGGTTTCATGAATGTCCGGACTTCGTTGAGTTGCCGGTGCTGGATGCCGACGGCACGCCTACCGGAGAGACCAGATGGCTCCTGTATGACGCCCGTTTCGAATGTTCGATCGGTAGCTTCGACGGCGCCAGTTTCAGCATCGAAGAGACCTTTTCGAAATCGGACCTGGGCCCGAGCTTCTATGCCGCCCAGACCTTCAGCAACAGTCCCGACGGCCGCACCGTGATCATCGGTTGGATGCGGGAAAGCAATTTTGTTGAGCAGGACATGCCGTTCAATCAGCAGATGTCATTTCCGTGCACGCTGGAATTGCGGCAGGACAGGGAGGGGATTCGCCTCTGTCGCCAGCCGATCAGGGAGATCGAGACGCTCTACAAAGCGACGCATGCGTTTGAGGCTGTAACCGCAGATGCGTTGGCACCACAGCTCGCCGACATCGACGCCGAACTCCTGGATCTCTCTATCGCCTTCGCGCCCGGTCAGGATCTGGCCCTGAACATGCGGGGCATCGATATCACCTATGACGGCAAGGCCAACACGTTTAACAGTGAGAGCTGCAAGCCTTTGCCGGCGCACCCCGTCGACGGCAACATCGCTTTGCGTGCATTGGTCGATCGCGGCTCCATCGAGCTCTTTGCAAATGAAGGTTCCGCGGTGGCGACAAGCTACGTCCTGCCAGCGCCGGAGAACACCAGCATCCAACTGAGTGGCGACGCCGACATCCGCTCACTAACTGTGCATGAACTTGAGTCGAGCTGGGGGGGAGCTGAGGGCTAGTCGCAAGAGGAGCACGGAGACGGATAGAGACCCAGAGTCTCGTTCCTCGGATCGGTACGCAGGAGGCCCAACGGCCATTTTCATCGTAGCCCAGGCCGTTGGCCTCGTTGTTCTACACATCTTGGGGCCGTGCAGCTTGCTTTGGCGACAAGCCGGAGGCTTGTGAGCAGGTAGCCGGTGGTTGAGCGCAGCGATACCACCGGTTAGAGCGCAGTTAATCAATTGCATCCCGTAGGGATGCCAGCGTTGAATTAAGGAGCTCTGCCATCCCTCCGGGATGGAAGCTTCGGGCGCCACGGTTCCGGTGGTATCTCCCGCTTCGCGGGATCGACCACCGGCTAATGGCTGGAAAGCCTCCGGCTTTGCGGGACGACAGAAGGGCTCGTCGAAGATGTGTAGAACAACGAGGCCGTTGGCCTGGGCTACGATGGCAGGCCCCCGTTGGGGCCGATCTGTGTAGTGAGGACAGAGCTTTCCTGGTGGGGCGCGCGGAGAATCTTAAAGGAACCATAAACATGAGCAAATCAGCAACATCCGATATCGACAGCAATGGAGCTTTAGCCCTGCAGGAGCCGCGGTTGCGGCTTTTGCCAATCGCCGACATCAAGCCGTGCGGCTGGTTTAAGAATCAGCTTCGTATACAGGCCGACGGGTTGAGCGGGCATCTCGATGAGTTCTGGCCATCGGTGATGGACTCGAAGTGGTTTGGCGGCAGCCTGCCCGATACGGAGCGCGCACCCTACTGGCTGGACGGGGTGATTCCTCTGGCCTGGCAGCTCGACGACGACGCGCTCAAGGCCAAGGTGACCAAGCGCGTGGAGAGTATACTCGAACGCCAGCACGACGACGGCTGGATTGGTCCGCGAGGCGAGACGGAGAGCAATCTCGACCGCAGCCGGGCCAACGATGCCTGGACCTCTTTCCTTGCCGCCAAGATGCTGGCGCAATATCACGATGTGACCGGGGAGCAGCGCGTCCTCGATGCCCTCATGGCGTTTCTCAAATGCATCGACGAGATGCTGGCCGTCAATGCGCTCTTTGGCTGGGGCTATTCCCGCTGGGGTGAGGGGCTGGTGAGTATTTACTACGCCTATGAACGCACCGGCGAGACGTGGCTGCTCGAGCTGGCGAACACGCTCAAGGCGCAGGGCAACGACTGGCATCAGACCTTCGCGGAGGAAGACATCACGGTGCCCACCCCGCGCCGGGGGCGGTGGAAGTGGCATAAGCATGTGGTGAACCTGGCGATGGCCATGAAGTTCTACCCGCTCTACTCACGCCTCTCCGGCCGGGATGAGGACCGCGACTTCATCTACACCATGATGGAGACGCTGGATCGCTACCACGGCCAGGTGACCGGGGTCTTCAGCGGGGACGAGTGCGTCTCCGGGAAGAATCCGATCCAGGGCACGGAGCTCTGTGCCGTGGCTGATTACATCTTCTCACTGGGCGAGGCGATGACCGTGCTGCCCGATCCGGCCCTCGGTGACCGCCTCGAACGCATCGCCTACAACGCCTGGCCGGCGACCTTCGCGCCTGACATGTGGTCGCATCAGTACGATCAGCAGGCCAACCAGGTGCTCGTTTCCCACAACGAGGATCACATGTGGTCGACCAACGGCCCGGAGTCCAACCTCTACGGGCTGGAGCCGAACTTCGGTTGCTGTACCGCGAACATGCACATGGGCTGGCCCAAGCTTCTCTCCCATCTCTGGATGCGCACCGGTGACGACGGTCTCGCCGCCGTGGCTTACGCCCCCAGCGAGGCGAGCTTCACGAGCGCCGGCGTGCCGGTAACCGTGGCGCTTGACACAGACTACCCCTTCCGCGACGCCCTGACCTTCACGGTGACGGCGGAGTCTCCGGTGAGCTTCCCCCTGATGCTTCGCATCCCCGCCTGGGCCGAAGACGCGACTCTCACGGTGGATGGGGAGGGGACCGACGCACCCGCGCCCGGCACCTTCCATCGCCTGGAGCGTGAGTGGAGCGGCGAGACGGTGGTAAAGCTTGTATTGCCGATGCAGCCCGCCTCGCAGCGGCGCTACAATGGGTCGATTGCGCTTGAGCGCGGCCCCCTGGTCTACAGTCTCAAGATCGGCGAGGAGTGGCGGCAGATCAATCAGGATGTGCCCGGACGCGAGGCGCCTCACGCCGACTACGAGGTCCACCCCACGACGGAATGGAATTACGGCCTGGTTGTGGACGAGGAAGACCTGGCGTCGAGTATCACCTTCAAGGAGCGCCCCATGGGGGAGTGTCCCTTCTCGCCCGAGGGTGCGCCTATTGAAGCCACGGTTTCAGGGCGGCAGATCCCCGGCTATGATGTGGCAAGCGGCTGGGCAGGCGAACTACCCTATAAAGGCGCCAGTAGCAGTTGGGAGAAGATCTCCTCCGACGAGCCGCTGACCGAGCTCACGCTGATCCCCTACGGCTGCACGAACCTTCGAATTACGGAGTTTCCGTTGCTTTGAATTTACGGCGTGTTGCCCAAACCGTCGGGGTCGGTCGGAGGAGATGCTTCGGCAAGCTCAGCATGACAATTCCTTAGTAAACTCGCTGATTCCGGAGTTGTCATCCCGCCTGCCCGCCATAGCCCAGCGGGCGACGGCGGGAGCGAAGTCGAGGGATCTCCTTTTTGGCAACAGCCCCTCTAGGCGCGACCCCTATGTCCCGAGAGGGCAAAGCGGTAAGAGCCTGAGCCGACTTCGAATGTCACGGTGTCACCCGTCTCGGCTGCACGGCTAATCCCGTCGATGGCATCGGCGGGAGCTCCGTCCTGCCAGGTCGTCGTGCCACCTTCGGTGATCGAGACATTGCTCAGTCCGAGCTTGGGTACGCTGATTGCTGCCGTGCAGTTGACGGGGATCGTGACGTCGAGCGTGAGACCGTCGTTCTTGCGGTGCCAACTTGACGAGATCATACCCCGGGCGGTGCGCATCGAGGCATGGGCATAATCGAGTTCGGCCGGAATGAACGGCGCAATGGTGATGTGCTTGAGACCCGGCACGACCTGTTGCGGCCCGTAGTAGCCGGGGATCCGGATGCCGGCGAGGTCGTTGTAGAAGAATTGGTCTATTGTCGCCCACATGATCATGCTGTCCGCGCTGCCGGCGTGGCTGGCGTTAGACCAGCCTTCCCAGATCGTCGTGGCGCCATGCTCAATCATGTAGCCCCATCCGGGATAGGTTGTATTGGTCGCGATCTTCCACATGATCTCACCGTGGCCCAGTGCGGTGAGGCAATCCATGAGGCAGGTGGTGCCGGTGTTGCCGGTGTGATGATGACTATTGTGTTCTTCAGTGATGTTCTTGATAAGGTAGTCGAGAACGCTCTGTTGATGCTGCTCGGGCACGATCTCGAGGGCCAGCGGAAAGGCCTGGCTGGTCTGCGATCCTTCGTCGTAGATCCCCCGCTCGCCATCCAGCCACTTCGCATTGAACGCGTCCTGGATCTTGCCCGCCAACTCAGCGTACTGAGCGGCATCCTCGGCTTTGCCAAGGTCCCGGGCGGCTTGCGAAACCGCCAGGGCGCCGCGATAGAAATAGCCCGTCCATACGAGTGCCCGTGGCGTCTCAGACGATACAAATTCCTCTTCGCCCGGCTGTGCTCCCGGCAGCATGTGATCGCCCCAGAAACCCTTCACGATGAGAAGGTCTTCCGAAACGGACATGAGGTGGTCAACGGTCCGCTTGATGCCGTCGTAGTGCTCTTCCAGCAAGCGACTGTCATCGTAGGTCTGGTAGAGGAACCAGGCGAGCTGAGGGTAGTTGCCGCCCCAGGCAGGATCCCACCAGTCGGTCCACTTGTAGTCAGGACACAAGACCGGTACGGACCCGTCGACGCGTTGGCTATCGGCAATATCACGCAGCCACTTGGTCCAGAAGCGGGGCATGTACTTGCGCGGATAGAGTGTTCCTGTGATGGATGCCGGATCCGTCCAGGCCCAGTGCTCGCGGTACAGGCAATCCAGTGGCATGCCGTACAGGCCGTTGGTCAGCGTCCAAGTGACGTTCTGGTGGATGGTGTTGAGCAGGTCGTTGCCGCACTCGAAGTCGCCGGACATATCCTCGTCGGTATGCACGACACAGCCGTCCACGTCATCGAGAGTCAGTTCGCCGGCCAGCCCCTCAATCTGTACGTAGGCTACGGGGTGGTAGGTGAAGCGCGGCTCATAGACCTCCGTGTCGCCGTCTCCCCTGGGCGTGTAGTAGTCCGTTGCTTTGGGTGCTTCGTACTGACGCTTGTCGATGAGTCCAGTGTCCGCGTGGATGCACTCAGAATACTGTATCACGACCTCCTGGCCGGCTGCGCCCTTGACCCGCAGGCGTACCCATCCTCCAAAGAGTTGATCGAAACTGCAGACATACACGCCCGGGCTCGGTTCGGTGATGCTGATGGGTTTGCGTGTCTGCACCACACGTATGGGTGGCATGAGCTGCGATCGCAGTCTGCCGCCGGGCGCGTCTTTCAGCGTGGCGGGCTGCCATGCCCTGTCGTCGAAGTCCGGCTCGGCCCAGCCGGGCTGTTCGAGTCGCGCGTCGTATCGCTCGCCGTGATAGAAGTCGTTCTGTGTAATGCAGCTTGCGGTTGTCCGCCAGAGCGCGTCACTGACGACGTCGAGCGTCTCACCATCGGCAAGCTCGACGCGGAGCTTCACCATCGCGCGCGGACTGTCACCGTAGCGCGAGGAGAACTTCCAGATCTTGTCATCTCCCGGGCCATCGGAGTCCGGCTCGCTGAACCAGCCATTTCCAAGCCAGACACCGATCGCATTGGCCCCAGTCTTCAGCGCCTCGGTCACGTCGTGGGTGACGTAATAGACGCTCTTGCCATATTCGCTTGAGCATGGATCCAGAACGCGATCCGAGATCTTCTTCCCATTGATGTAGCTTTCCGACCAGCCGATACCGGATACGTAGAGGCGTGCCCTCACGATATCCTGGGGAATCGTGAACGCCTTCCTCAACAGCGGGGAGGAGCCGTCGGCGGGCGCGCCGATCCACTTGCCTGTCCAGTCACCGTCGTCCAGCAAGCCCATTTCGAACGTTGCAGGGTCGCTCGACGCCCCGTCACCTCCGCCGTGCCAGGCCTGCACCTTCCACCAGCACGTCTCGCCGCTGGTCAGTTCGGCGCCATCGTAGGGGATATTGACCGACCGGCCGGACGCGACCTTTCCGCTGTCCCACTTGTCACCATCATCGGCCTCGAGCTGCTCGGGACTGCTCGCGACGAGGATTCGGTATGCCGCTTGAATGGTGCCGCGCTCTTGCGCCTCCAGGCCCCACCCGAAGCGCGGGCGCTTCATGTCCAGGCCGAGAGGATCTGAAGCATACTCACAGGTCAGTTGCGTTACGTGAATCATATTTCCCCCTTTGGAAGCCCGCTTTCTCGGCCAAGAGGAAGAGTGTCGGACAGGATTAACAGGATTTACAGGATGGGGAGGGATTCCAGAAGTCGTTGTCAATGTGGCGCTTCTAGCGCCACATTGACAACTTCCCTATCCTGTTGATCCTGTTAATCCTGTCTAATAATCCCCTCTTTCTGCGCGTCGCTCTATCATTGAACTTCCGACAGAACCTGGTTTCGTCTGCATGGCCACCAACTCACCGGCGCACGTGCTACCAGCTATCGTAGTAGACTAGCGAATAGGGGGGGCAATACAATGGAGATTGTGGCTTTTGAAATATACTTTGTGGCAGTCGAATCGCGGCCGGGCTCTCAGCCCGAGACGAAGGAAGAGACTATGAGGCAATTGCGATGCAGGATTCGTCAATGATACTGCGGTGAAGTAACGTTTGAAGATTGGGCTTAGCAGCAAGAAAGGAGGGGTTAGGCGCTAGGTGTTAGGCGTTAGGTCGGTTCATGGAGAACATCAGCCCCATGATCATGAACGACTTATGCAGTAGTAGCTGGACCTGAAGGAGGGTCGATTCCGGCTAATCCCTAACAAGCTAACGCCTAACGCCTAACGCCTGCGTTTTGCGAGAGATCGCAAAACGCTTACTATGCCTCTCTGCCTCCGCCGCGTGAAAACGTTCGCCATTGGGTGGGGGACATTTCAACTCTCTTCTTGAAGAGCTTCATGAAGTAGTAGGGGCTGCTGAAGTTCAGGGCTCCGGCGATCTCGTTGACGGTGAGCGTTGTATTCGTGAGCAGGCTCTTGGCGTTGCTGATCCGCAACTGAAGATGATACTGCTTGGGCGATAAGCCGATATGCCGCTTAAATTCGTGACGGAACGATGAATATCCAACATTCACTTTCTCCGCAAGCTGTTTGAAATCAATCGGTTGATCAACGTTCTTCTCGATGTAGAAGACCGCATCGCTCACCATCTTCTGAGCGGGGTCGTCGTCCACCCGGATTGCTGCGCGTGCCCTGGCGATCAGCTGTGCGGTCAACGTGGCGGCGATCTGGCGGCAGCCGATTCGGTCGGCTTTAACTACATTTATCAGATCCTTGTAGCAGCGCAGAATGGACTCGTTCAGGCCCACGTCGTATACCGCTTGATGTGGCGACAGGATGCCTTGCTCAAGCAGGCGCCTCGGCATGTCGCCGTCGAATGATACCCAGTATTCGTCCCAGCCCGTTTCGGGGTCCGGCCTGTACCGGTGCCATTCGTCCGGCAGGAGGAAGCAGAGATTGCCCGCCTCGACTTTCACCCGGCCGGTTGCTTCGGACTCAAATACGCCCTCGCCCCGGACAATATAGATGCACTGAAACTCCTGGAGCACGCGGGCATCCGGCCACTCGTAGCCGTATCCCTCAGGATGCGGGGCAGGCGGATACTGTTCGTGCGCCGCAACTCGCGATTGACCGACGGCGGTCACATGCAGCCCCCAGGCCCGGTCCGCCGGGCTGAGCGGCAAATACTTGAAATCGTAGTTCTTCATTGCGCTATGCCGACGGAATGCGCCCACCAACGGCCTCCATGCTCCCTCGTGCCAAAAAGTATATCACAAAACCCACAATGTCCATTGTAAAGCGCCCATTCGCCGAGTAAGAATAGTGTCAGGTGATTAAAAGAGCATTTGGCGATCTATTATGACAACGAAAGGGCGCTTCCGGGTTTAGCGGGGTGTTTTCTGTTGCTGAATGCGCCATAGCGTGGAATGGAGAGGGATCGGGTAAGTGATTCGGTTAAGGGTATCCGAGTAAGAGTGTCGGGTAAGTGTACGGTTAGGTGTACGAGGAAGTGTAGGGCTCGTGGCTTACACTTACTCGCTTTCTTAACCGCAACACTTACTCGGATACACTTAACCGACAGACTTTCCTCCTCAGGCGGACAAGAACCGGATCAGTAGAGCGTGGACATGCATAAAGGCGAATAGAAAAACACCCGGAAAACCCGGAAGCACCAACGAAAAGAAGCACGCGTTATGCGTGAAGATGTTCAATCATTTGAAATGACCATGGAGGGGCTATGGGTACTATGACATCAAGAGAGAGAGTGATGAAGACGATCAACGGCGAGGAGGTCGATAGGCTTGCCATTTACGACATCATCCACAGTGTTGATCTAATTGAACATCTGGCAGGTGACAAGATCACGCCCAGCAATGCCGAGGATCTGACGTGCAAGGCTGTCAGCAAAGTCTTGGACCTGGTGCGACACTTCTGTATCCCATCGGATTTGGAGGAGAAGACCTACGGTGACGATGATGGTTTTGTGTATCGACAGCAGTGGTGGACTCGGGCGATTCTTGAGCGTCCGAACAAGACTGTTGAGCAGACGCGCGATTTGATGAAGAAGGATGCCGATAGGATTCGGCAGGCCGCGGAGAAGGGCGAGGTGTGCTGGCAGGCCCTGGAGCATCTGGAGCTGCTGGGCGAACATTGCGAGACGTTCGAGGAGATCAAGGAGCTGTTTCTGCGGATCTCCAACAAGCTCGACGGCACCCTAATGTTGACCCCGGAAGCATTGCCCGGCATGTATACGGCGACCCATAGATACGGCTTCGAGATGGTCACATACGTGATCAATGACTACCCGGAGACCTTCAAAGACGTTTACACCGCCTTCTGCGACTATGAAGTGGCCAAGATACACGCGTTCGCTGATCTGGTCGAAGTGGCGCCGGTTGGGTTGCTTTCCGAAGAGTTGGCATTCAACACGGGCTTGATCTTCGCCCCGGAATTCGTCAAGGAGGTGCAATACCCCAATATCAGGCGGGTTATTGATGCCTACAAATCACATGGCTTCAAAGTGATCTTCCATGCCGACGGCAACAAATGGCCGATCCTGGCGGATATCATCTCTTTCGGCGCTGATGTTATTGACCCCTGCGAGACTCTTGCCACAATGGACATCAAGAGGCTCAGGGAAACCTATCCGGACACGACGTTCGCAAGCCCGGTTGATTGCCAGGATCTGTTGGCGCGCGGGACAAAGGAAGAGATCGCCGCTGTCTCCCGGAAAGTGCTGGAGGATTGTGGAGGACGGCGGGTGCTGACAGGGTCCACGTCGGAGATACACCCCGAGATTTCTGTTGAGAACGCTATGGCAATGTATGATGTGTTCCAGAATTACGCGAAGGAGGGGGAGACTGCGTGACCACTTCTGAAAATCTGAAAGCACGTATGGTACGTCCGCGCATCGGGTTGCTGCCTAGCGGGCATCTGATGTATTGGGACCAGTTCGCCGGCCTGAGAGATATGTGCCAGGACATGTGCGAGAAGGTCCAGGATCGCCTCGGCCACATTGGCGAGGTGGTATCACCCGGACTGGTTGATACCCGCGAAAAGGCTCTGGAAGCCGGTCGCTTCTTTCAGGAGCAGCAGATCGATATCCTGTTGGTGCTCCCGCTCGGCTATACGACGGGCATAGTTGTGCTTCCCTGCGTTGAACAAGTGTCCGTGCCGATCCGCATCTTGAATACTCATCTCGACAGCTCATATGACTTCAAGAACGCCGATACAACCACATACCTGTACCACGAGGGGCCCTGCTGCATTCCTGAATACGCTGCAGGATTGGTCAACATGGGCCGAAAGTTCAAAGTGCGCACGGGTCCGTTTGGCTCTGACCGTTTCTGGGGTGAGGTCACCGCAGATTGCCTTGGGGCAGGGGCAGGGCGTGCATTCCGATCGATGAACGCCGGCGTAATCGGCCAGACATACACGGGCATGGTCGATATGCCGACGGACGAACACAGATGGCTGCGCGCAACGGGGAACCTGCTCGTCCGTCCCGAAGTGGAAGAGATCGAAGAAGCCTGTCATCGCGTGACTCAGAAGCAGCTTGAGGATATGTATGGCGAGTTCCGCGAGACGTATGACGTTGACGAGACGGTTACTGACGAGCACATGAAACTTTCTGCTCAGTTGGCGATTGCGTATGAAGAAGTGATCATGAAGCATGATATTCATTCCTTCGGGTACTACTGGTGGGGCGAAAAGGAGCTGATCACGCAACTGCGTGCCCAGTCGAGCCTGGCGGTTTCCCGACTGGCATCCATGGGCCGGCCGGGCGTGACCGAGGGTGACGTTAGGACCGCGATGGCGATGAAGATCCTGGACCTGCTGGGAGCTGGCGGCATGTTTGTCGAGTTCTTTGCCATGGACTTTGACGCTGACATCCTGCTGATGGGCCATGACGGACCCGCGAATATCAACATGAGCGCAGGCAAGCCCAAGCTGCAGCATCTGGAGGTGCATCACGGGAAGACGGGGCATGGACTCGGAATTGATTTCGACGTGCGCACCGGCCCGGTCACGCTCCTGAACATGAGCCAGTTCGATGCGGGTGACACCTTCAAACTGATCTATTCCATCGGTGAGATTGTGCCCGGCGATATACTCAGCATAGGCAACCCGAACTGCCGCGTCAAAGTGAACAAACCGATACACGAATTCTTCGATGACTGGTGTCAGCAAGCGCCATCGCATCACCTCGCCATCGGCATTGGTGACCAAAGCGAAGCGATAGAAGCCTTCGCAGAGACGATGGGCTTCAAGACTGCGCGCGTATGACAACGGCAGAGGCAAATCTCTTTTGCTTCCGCTTCGAAGGAACGGCTGCGAACCTTGATAAACAGGTGAACAGGTTCAGATAGGATGAACATGGATTGTCGACGACTGGTCTTGGTAGTGGCCCTTGTGGGCTGCACTGCGCTTGGCGCGATTGCGGGCGAATCGAAGATCGATAAGAAGCTCGCCAAAAAGGCGCCGCTCTTTGAGCGGATCAAGTTGCGCGGCGCATTGCGCGACGATGTCTCGCGGGATGTTATCGAACAGACCCCCGGCGAAGGCTATCAGCCTCGCGTCGTACAGTGGTGGCCCAAGCAAGGCGTCGACTTCATCGAGGAACCCAAGGGCAAGCCGCGCACCTGGACGATTCGTCCCGAGACTATGGCTGCCAAGGATCCAAAAACGGCTCGTTGGTGGCCCCTATCCCTGCGCGGCAAGGCGCAGTTCGAAGCGCACCTGCTGAGCTTCCGCGGAATCGGTGCTATCAACGACCCGTGGGGTCAAGATCTTGAGAAGCCCTACGCCCCGGCCGTTGTGCTGCGCTTGCCCGATGGTCGCAAGCGCTGCTTCACGCGCGGCAGTTTCAGCGATAAAGATGAACTGTACATCACCAAGCTGTACGAGAAGCAGATGAAGGTTCTCCGCGACAATACCTTTGAGGAGGGGATCGAGCGGATTCCCGCTTCCCACAACATCAACGACCCAGTTTCCGACAACCCGCTCTATACGCCGGGGACCACGCATATCAGCACCAAGCACTTCACCGCAACGCTGGGCAGTGAACCGCCTGACGATGGGGGCGGCTCACGCTGGCTGGACTGGAACGACAAAAAGGGCGCCGCGCGTCGACGGGAACTCATCATGCGCGGCTGGGAGGATTGGTGGGCCTACCTGGAGCACGGCGGCCACCTCATGTTCTTCTCGGAAAAGCCGCCAGAGCAGCCCAAATACAAGTATCGCCTGCGTGTTGGCGGAACGATGAAGAAGGACGGAAAGATCCAGGGCCGCGGATTCGGTGGCGGTTATGGCGCCAGCAGTGGTGGGGACGGATGGTGGTTGGGCTTGTTCCACGAATGGGGACACGGAATTCGGGGAACGGGTGGCCTCGGTGGCGGGGAGACACTGTGCGACTCCGGGCAGCTGATCGGCGATCCGTCGAGTGTCCAGAAGGCGATGTTCCAGGTGATCAAGCCGTGGAAGAACCTCTTCTGGGGATGGTACCCGGGTGCGTATGCCTGGTCGGTCATCGGCGATGACCCCAACTGGGGCTATACCTTCTCCTTCGCCATCGTGCAATTGATGTCGGATAGCGAAGCCACGCCGATGCATATTATCGCTCGCGTAGGCGAGAAACGCGGCCTGTTCAAGGACGGCATCCGCGAAACGGGCGACTTGCTCGGGCAGGTCGGTGCACGCTTCGCCGAGTTCGATAACGAGATACAAATGGGTCTCCGCGCACATTTCTGCATGCCGAATCGCGTTTCACTGGTCGAACTCGACCGCGAGAAACGGCGGTACCGGAGCGATCCAAAGTTCGCGCCCGAAGCGTTCGGCGTGAACATCGTCCGCCTCATCGCAGACAAAGACGCCAAGGAACTGACTGTCGATTTCGCCGGCCATTACGATCCTAAGACGTTCAGCGATTGGCGCGCATGCATTGTAGTCGTCGACGAGGACGGCAAGTGTCGCTACTCGCCGCTATGGAATAAGAGCAAGATGAGCATGAAGGTTGAGCCGGGTGATACGCGCTACTGGCTGACTGTAACCGCGACGCCCAGGGCGTTGAGTCCTGCGAACGACCTGCCACGCGGTCACCAAACCCACGTGGTGTACCAGGGCGGATTCGGGTATCGCTATCCGTATGACGTTACGCTTGCGGGCTGCCGCGCGGGTACGCCGCACACGACGCTGTTCGAAGACGATGTTGCCGGCCAGGCAGGCATGTTCGCCGGACGTCGCGTTCGACGTTATGACGGTGAAGGACTCCTGTCGGCCGCGATTCCTGTGACCGACCCCGAACAGCGCAAACGGTTGGAAGAAGCGCTGGCGGGCCTGGACGATCATGAGAACGCCCAGTGGCATCTGAGAAATTCCAAGGGCAAGCGTCACGCCAACGGAGGCGGCTGGGTCGCAGATACTGCCGAAGTTGCAGCCACCGCCTACGTCGCTCCCCACGCGATGGTGTTGGACAATGCCAAGGTGCTGGATAACGCGGTGATTGACGATTACGTGATTGTTTACGGCGATGTAGTGTTCAAGGACAACGCCCGTGCTTTCGGAAAGGTGGCCATCGAGAAGGGGGTCCACAGCGGGAACTCCCGCATGTACATCCGTAACGAGAAGAAGTGGTCCGGTCAGGGAGTCAACCCCGAAGAGGATAGCGACGCACCGCAAAAGCGGCTCGCTCAACTCACCGGCAGTGCCGCCTTCCAGGCGAATTACGAGTGTTTCCAGCCCGAAACTGTCTTGCTGGAAGACCACTACAACGAACGGTCGGGGTCGCATGGTGGCATCTACGGATCACACCGCGACGACCGCATCTTCTTCGATGGCAAGCTGATCGGCAACCCCGGGTTCACGTATGACGGTGCGGAAGAGGGGGCCCTTACATTCAACGGCAAGAATCAGTGGGCGGAGCTGCCCGGTGAGATGGCCGACCTGGAAATCATCACACTGGACATGCGGCTGAAGATCGATTCCACGGAGAAACAGACGTTGTGGATGCTCGGAAACGACGAACAGAACCGTCTGTCACTATCCGTCGCCGGTGGTCAGCTGGTGATCGTGGGCAATGCGGGTGACGTGCGGGCCGAATGTCGGGGCGGGAAGGTCACGCCGGGTGTGTGGACTGTTGTCCGGGCGGAACTGGACGGCAAGACGATGAAGCTGTTTCAGGACGCTAAGAACGTCGCCGAGATCAAGACGGGTTTCCGTGCCTCCGATGCATTCGCGCCGGGCAAGGTGCGGCTGGCAACGATGGCCGCCGGACTCGGGGGGCAATCTCCGATGACAGGCGCGGTGGATTATCTGCGGGTCTTGTCCGAAGTGTACGAGGATTTCAGACAGGTCGAGGTGCCACTGGTCAACCCGCGTCGCATTTGTCCGAAAGTGTACGCACGGTTCAAGAAGAAGTACATCGACACCGACTATCAGGCCAAGAGAGGCGATTTTGTCGGCAAGCTGGCCAAGACGCATCCGCTGACGGCTTACTTCGGCAAGTACGCGTCTGCGGTCGGCGAGCGAAAGAAAGAGCTGGGCGCGTCCGCCGCCGAACGCATCAAGGAGATCAATGCCGAAGTCGAAGCGCTCAAAGACCGGAAGAGCGAGATCGACCTGGAGATTCGCGAAGCCCGCAAGAATGACGAAGCGTATAACGCACTCGTCGCGGAGCTGAGACCGAAGCAGCAGGAAGTCCAGAAGAAGCAGCGCGAAATACAGGCGAGCTACCCCGGCTACAAAGAAGCGAGAGCCGCGGAGGATGAAGTGCATGGCCGGCGCAACGAGCTGCGCAAGAAGGCCGAGGCGGAGCTGAAGAAGGAGCCAGACTACATCGCGCTGGAAGAGCGGATCAAGGAACAGCGTAAGAAGATCGAAGCGGCCCCACGCGACAGCAGCGAACGCCGGAAACTTGATGATGAACTGCACCAGAAGATTTATAGGGCGAAAAATGAAATGATCAACCAGCGCCAGGCTAAGCTGCCCGGCGTACGTGAACTGGAACGCGAGCGGAAAAAGGTGCAGGGCCACAGGGAACAACTGGATCGAGTCATCCGCGAAACAGCAGCGTATAAGAAGTTGCAAAAGGAGAATGATAGCCTGCAACGGCAGATGCGCTACAAACCCGATTCGAAACTCGATGCAGAACGGAAGAAGCTCGAGAGGGATATCCAGAACATCCCCCGTCGTGAGATCGCGAAGGCCAAGGAAGCCGCGATGGCTGGGTCCAACGCGTTGGAAGCACAGCTATTGCGTAAGAGTCACTGGTCGGGACAGCTTGCGAAGCTCTCGAAGAAGATGCTGGATGGGCATACCCCCCATATCCCGGATGATGTCAAGCAACTCGAGAAAGCGAGGGAGCTGCAATCTCTGCCCTGGCCGACCACGGTCGATTGGGATGGACGCGCACGCTACGAAATCGATAAAGAAGCGATGGCCCAGCCGGTTATGCAGCATTATCTGAAGCGGATGAAGCCGTGGATGTATGAGTAGGGGGAGGGGGATCGGTGGACGCGAACGGCGACGAGAGCGGATTACGAGTGATACTGCTTCCCCCTCGTCCACCAATCTCGTCGCCGTTCGCGTCAACCGACAGGGACAGGAAAACGAGGCAGAAACGATGAAATACACAACTACCATACTGATCGTAGTAATAGCCCTAATGAGCCCCGCCACCGTGCGCGCTGCCCCACCTGAGACCAAACAAATCGTCTCCATGCAGGCCCAGCAGTTCGCGCTGCCGGATGCGCTTGAGATGCTGAAGATCCCCGCCGGGAAATTCGTCATGGGCAGTCCCACCGACGAGGTTGGCCGTCGCGAGGACGAGCCCCAGCGCACCGTCACGATTTCCAAGCCGTTCTACATGGCGAAACAGGAAATTACGCTGAAACAGTATGTTCCGATGATGCGCCCGGACTACGAACCTCTCTTCTTTCGCAAGGGCGCCTGGGGTTTCTCGCTTCCCGAGATACACCAAAATGGCCCGTATAGTCCCGGGGAACTCGGGAAGGACACGCGCGATCTGACCGACAAGCCTATGGATGGCATCTCCTGGAAGTACGCGGTGGAGTTCTGTGAGAAACTCACGGCCCGTGAAAAGGCCGCCGGCCGGTTGCCGACCGGCTATGAATACCGCTTGCCCACAGAGGCTGAGTGGGAATATGCCTGCCGGGGGGGCACGACCGGCGCGTTCAACGACGAGCAGGTCGAGAAGACGGTCGATGCAATCGGGGCCAGGCAAGTTGAGATCATCGCGGGCACGGCCAAAAAAGAGGACGCGATCCAGAACGAGGGCGGCGTCGCCAACACCTTTGGATTGCAAGATATGCACATGGGCATGCTGGAATGGGTGCTCGACGATTACGCCCCATACACCGGCAGCGAAGCCACTGACCCGGTGGCGTTTAGCGACGGGAAGTCCAAAGTCATCCGCGGTGGATTTGACAGCTTCTACGAAGACCCCAGCCCGAAGGGCAGAGTCTATGGCACGCCAAACGAGTGGCGGCGTTATGTGCGGTCGGCCTCCCGTGGCCACCTCACGCCCGGGATGCCCTATCCCTATGTGAGCTTCCGCCCTGTCCTCGCACCGGCCATCACGGTTCCCAAGCCGGTCATTGCCGAGGAGTACAACATTGGAGTCCTCAAGGCTGAAGACGCGATGCTTCGCGAATCCGACCTCGCCGCCTTTAAGAAGGCGATGGAGAAGAAATAGGGGGGCAGGGCAACAGAGGGATTAGGCATTAGGCGCTAGGCGTTAGAGAGAAGGGATTGGGCGTTAGGGGTTAGGATTCTCCTTTCCACGCTAACGCCTAACGCCTAACGCCTAACTCCTAATTCCTAACTCCTGGCCCAACTATTCTCCAGGGAGTCTTTGATGAGAACGGAAATTACGGATCGCTATTATCGCGTGTACACTGGGCAGGACGTGGACCGCGTGCCGGATATTGAGTTTGGATATTGGCCTCAGACGATTCGTCGCTGGCAGAGCGAGGGGCTGGACAAAGAGATCGAACTGAACCTGGAAGAATCCACAAGCTGTTTCCCGCAGCGGCTGGATCTGCATTTCGGCTTCGAGCCGGAGGGGTTTTATGTTTGGCCTGATACGCAAATGCATCCGAAGTTCGAAGAAAAGATCATCGAGAAGAAGGAAAGCTCGGTCATCATGCGCGGCGAGGACGGGGTCGTCTCGGAGCGGTACCTTTCGGACAGCGACGACAGCAGCATTCCGCACACTATTTCCTCTCCGGTCAAAACACCCGCCGACTGGGAGCAGCTCAAGGAGCGGTACGATCTGGAGCATCCCGAGCGAATGTTTCCTTATCCGC
>JASLOA010000031.1 GCA_030745755.1 Kiritimatiellia bacterium
GTTATAGGCGAGCGAGACGAGAAGTCACATGTTCCAATCAGTCGCCGTCCCGGTAAGTTGGTGATCAAATGGCTGGCCAATTACCTGGCAGGCGAGAACATTCCCGACATCAACTCCGGTCTGCGGATCTTCAAGAGAGACGTGCTGCTGAAATACATTCATCTGATGCCGGAAGGGTTCTCTTTTTCTACCACCAGTACCTTGGTCATGTTCAAGACCCGCAGACGAATCAAGTACGTTCCTATCCACGTGTCCGAACGCATCGGCGTGAGCACCGTTCGCCAGGTGCGGCACGGATTCGAGACACTCATGCTGATTCTTCGCATCACCATGCTCTTTGAACCGTTAAAGGTATTCCTTGGCTTTACCGGTCTGATGGCCCTGTTCACCGCTGCCAGTATTGGCGTTGACCTTTTCAACGCCAGTTCCGGTCTGGGCGACACGTCTGTGCTGCTGGCTATCTCCACACTGTTGATCTTCCTCGTAGGCCTGCTCAGTGACCAGGTCTCCGCCATCCGTAGACAGCTCCATGAGTAGTAGAGGAAACCTGCTCGTCATCTGTCACGGTTTCCCGCCCTACTATGGGGGGGCTGAGCATGTGGCATACTATCTCGGAGTTGAAGCGGCCCGCTCATCATGGGCGCATGTGCATGTGTTGACCTCGGATATCGGCGGACGCCTGGACGCGTGCGAGCAGATGGACGGCATGACGATCCACCGTGTACCGACACGGAAGAAGGAATGGACTCGGCACACCGTTATCGAGCTGGTCTCCTTCTATCGGGCGGCCATGCAGCATCTGCCCATGCTTATGGAGAAGACCTGCCCGGATTATATCCTGGCGCATTTCGGCGTGCCTGCGGGGTGGGTGGCACAACGTATCAACGCCATAGACCGAACGCCTTACAGCGTGGTTCTCCACGGGTCCGACGTTCCCGATTATCAGCCCAGGCGGTTTCGACTCGTCTACCCGCTCCTGAGGCGACTGGTGCGGTCTATCTGGCAGCGTGCAGACCATGTGATTACCGTCAGCGACGAGCTTCGCAGTCTCGCATTGAAGACGTGGCCGGCCGGTGATATCTCCGTGGTCCGCAACGGCGTGGATGCTGACTTCTTTCGTCCGCCTGCACCCGACTGCGTCACCCCATCGCAGCGCTGCCGCCTGATCTGTACGGCCCAACTCATTGAGCGCAAAGGGATTCAGTACCTGATCACCGCAATGGGCCGACTGAAGGAAGCCTGTTGCTTGGATATCTACGGAACCGGGCCCTACCAATCCGTGTTGGAGGCGCACGTCCGGGACGCGGGCTTGAACGACACCATCCGCTTTCATGGTGTGGTCGACCGGAATGACCTCCTGGCGGCGTTGCAGGCTGCGGATCTGTTCGTGCTCCCATCCTTACAAGAAGGCCTGCCTCTGGCTCTGCTCGAAGCCATGGCGTGCGGCCTCGGCATAGTATCTACAGATGTCGGGGGTATTCCCGAGGTATTGGTTCATGAGGAAAATGCTCTGCTCGTTCCTCCCGGCGATGCCTCGTCTCTGGCGGAGGCCCTGACCCGCGCCGTGCAGGATCCGGCTCTGCGGACACGGCTAGGCCTGGCCTCGTGCCAGACGGCAGAGCAACATACGTGGCGGCAGGTATGGCGCAGGTACGAGTGTCTGATCGACGGTTCATAACCCACACCGTTAGCCCTCTGAACCGAGCTCACACGGGGGTTCTTCCCGGCGGATAAGTTGGTGCACGATTTCACGGATTTCGTACCGCCTCAAGCATCCGGTGAGCACGCAAAGCCCCGAGAAGATCAGGGCCCATACGCCCCACAGAATGAGGTCGCCGGTCAACGTCGACGTAACGTTGCGTACCAGGATCAGAGCAAGGATACTGGCTACTGGCGCAGCAATTCCCGCGAGCTCAAGATTGTGGCCGGTCGCTCGCCTGGCCATGACACGCGCCACGGCGGCAAAACCCAGCGTACCCACACACCAGGCAACGGCACTACCCCTGGCGCCGTGCACGGGACCGAACAGGAAGAGCGAAAGAGAGAGAATGACCAGGACAACAGTGGCAGTAGCAAAGACTCGGGTCTGTTTGAACAAGATACCCAGCTGACAGTACTGATGTCCGGTCCATGCGGGAACCAGCGCTATCAGGCACAGCAGGATGACTTCAGAAACTCCTTCGTAGGCGGTGCCCCAGATCCACCTGACCAGGTGTTGGCCCATCACTATGAAAGTGCCTACTGCCGCCATAATCACGGCCAAGCCCAATCGGCAGATCAGGCTTTGCCATTTCACAGCCCGGGCATCGTTCTCTTTTTGCAGTGCCAGAACCAGAAAAGGGAACAGCGCCGTAGCAACAGAACCAAGTGCGCCCTGCAACAGCCGTGTGCAGCGAAAGGCGAGTCCTATCAACCCAATCTCCTCCACGGGCATCTGCCTGTGCCCCATCAGGAATGGCAGCAGCTGTGGGTAAAGGCTGTACAGGGCTATTGACACGGCGGTCATGCCGGCGAAGCGGATCATCATGCTCCACTGCGGTCGTTCCAGCCATCCGCGTGGCCATCTGAGAACACCAGCGGAGCAAACCATATACAACAGCGCCATCAGTCCATCGCCGATTGCGCAGGCTACGGGAACGCCCGCGAACCCCCATGTTGGATAGATAAGCAGAAGCAATCCCGGCACAAAGACAGAACGGACAACCAACAGGAAGGCGATGCGCACCATCAGACGTTCGCTGTTCAGAAGTAACATGAAGGATATGAGCAGACTCTGAGACAAGACGCTCAGTATGAGGCATAGCGCAGCGGGGTATCCCAGCGAAGGATTGCGGAGTGAGATCAGCAGGACCGCGCCCACCGCGGCGGCCATAAAGGAGAGCAGCAGCCGCGCCACGGTGAGAGTCTTGAACAGACGGAAAGCCTGCAGATCTCTTCCTGTCGTTCTGTCGGATACGTAGAAGCGAGACAGTACTTGAGATGCGCCAAGCGTTGTCAAGGCGAGCAACAGATTGCCCATGCTGCGGAAGATGACCCAGTTGCCGTAGTCCCTTATTCCCAGCACTTTTGGGACCAGGATGGCCATGAGCAGGCCCAGGACGCTGCTCAATGCGAATCCCATGGCATTCACAACAGCTCCACGCGTTGCCTGCCGGATATCTCGTCCCAGTGTGCTCATCATTCAGTCTGTCAGATCTATGATCCCTTGCGGCTCGCTATTCGCTGCCTGGCACTTCGCAACCCTATCATAAGCTGCACGCAGCTTGGATCCGATCGCGCGCGCGCTGAATCGTTCTTCGCCATCCCTACGAAAAGCCTGCCCCAGTCTCTCTGTCTGCTCCGGATGAGAGAGCATATCGACAATCGCCTCTGCGAGAGCGGTAATATCACCGGGCGGCACCAGGCGCCCCGTGACACCATCCCTGATCATCTCGGGAATGGTGCCGACCTCAGATGCCACGACCGGCAAGCCGGCCGACATTGCCAGGGACACGACACCACTCTGTGATGCTTCGTGATAGGGGGCAACAGCGAGCGCGCTCGATTTCAACAGTGCCAGCATTTCGCGATCGGGAATGAACGCGTTGATAACCCGCACATGGCGACCTGCCTTCTCGACCAGTGCCTGCCAGGGCGACAGGTCACCTTCCCCCGCAATGACCAACTCCACTTCGGGGAAGGAACGGGCAATCAGTGGTAAGGCACGTAGCATGGTGTCGTACCCTTTGTAGGCATAGATGCGACCAAAGAACAGCACTCTCTGGGGAATCCGAGCAACAGCGATCGGATGATGCAACAGGCAATCCAAGCGAGGAAGAGGAACCACACCAATCCTGTCCTCTGAGACTCCCCATGCTTCTTGCATCCTTGCCTTCTGTTGTCGGTCATGCACGATGAAAGAGCGGCAGTTCTTAAGCAGTGACTGGATCTTGATCACGCGGTAGAACTGTCGTTCACCAAGGTGCGAATCTACTTCGTGCAGGGTGGATACAATGGGAAACTGCGAGGCGAGGGAACCCAGTATGACGGGATACAGCACATGTCCGGAATTGACATGAAGGAGGTCGGGCTTCCACCTCCGAATGTCGTGCGCAATCCTGTGCGCCGTCCATGGAAGACATACAAGTCGGGGAAACGCTGCGAGGTCAAGCGTTTGGGGAACAGGATAGGTAAATGTCGTTATGCTCTTCTCCAGAACGTCGGGATCGGTATCCTGAGGCCCGAAATAGGCGACGTCACAAGCCGGGTCATCTGCCTTGAGAGCAGCCATCAAGGCGGCCGAGTAGTGATGCATGCCTCCTCGGTGGAGACTGAGGACGCCTATTCGTAAGCCAGCCACCGTATTACCTCGCTGTGTTCACTCTGTAGTGGTTATCCCGCACCCGCACCCGCATGTTGAGCCGCTACGCTCTGATAGAGATGTATACGCCTCTTGGCGATCGATTCCCACCGAAACATTGAGATGCGGCGCCGATCCTCGATACTTAAAGGCTGTGCCTGTTTGATCAGTCCTGGAATCTCAGCCAATGATCCCACCAACAGGGGCCCATCCATCAGTTCCTCGAATCCCCGCGCCCCGCCCGGAGTCACGATCGTTCGGATGCCCATGCCCAGCGCTTCAATCACTTTGCCGTTAGAGATCAGTTCCATGTTGATGGGGTTGAGAAAGAGATCGACCGTTTCATATAACGCCTCAAGATTGCTGACGAATCCTGTTATCTCCACATTGGGACCCGTCTTCTCGGCGCGCAAAGCCTTACCCACACGTCCGGCTACAACAAAATCGGCAAACGCTTCGCAAGATGGTGCAATGTGTCGGACCAGCTGCAGTGCGGCATCGATGTTGGAGGGCGTACAGCTTCCCACAAAGAGCACTTTCTTTCTCGATCGCATCTCTCTGGTGACACGGGGTGAAGCAGGAGTCGGCTCGTAGCCGATGGGAATAGTCGTCATTCGTTTCCGGGGAATAGCATATTGCTTATGGAAGACGTCTTGATCCTGTTGCGTCAGGCAGACGATGTGATCAGCCAGTTTGAGGCCTTCGCTCTCCATGGCTCTCATCCAGCGCGAAAACACATTCGGAAACAGGCCTCGTTCGATATAGGGCCGATACCATTCGCTTTCCACGTTCTGGGTCGCGAGCACGACGGGGATATGGGTGGGAATGTGATGCCGGATCGCCATGAGCCAGGGAAGATAGACTTCGATCACGTCTGGTGAACAGGCCAAGGCTTCCTTGGCGAGACGAGGCGCCGCAAAACGCATAGCCCACAGATAAGGGATCTTCGGAAACAGGCGCAGATACTCAGACGCGATAAGAAGCGAACTCCACAGGCGAAACTCTCGATAGCGAAAAGGCACTGTCCCCCGGGCTCTCGGACTGCGTAACGTCGTAACAGCCAGGCATGCGAAATCGTCCAGCTGACGGGCATAATGCGCACAGGCCCCCCAGACCGTTCGTTGTCCGCCCGTCTGAGGAGGATCTATGCTGAAAGGCACTATACTGACCATGCGCATGATGCTGGAAGCCTACTAGCTATCTGCGAAGAGCACCATATTGTCTGCCTGCCCGGCTCATCGCGGCAAGGGCATTGCTGCTGGCGGCGTATGGTGATACAACCTCTAGGCAAAAGCAAGGAGCCTTACCTTCCTCAATTATGCATGTCGGACTCTTCATGTTCTATCCACGAGCCTTGTGGATCGGTGGTGGCGGCGAGACCCTGGTACGCCGCATTCGTGAGTACCTTCCCAAGACGGGGCACACGACAGAATACTTTAACCAATGGGAACCGCAGAGCAACTTTGACCTGTTGCATATCATTGCCTGCAACGCTGAGATACTGGAGTTTGCCACTGTTGCGCGTGAACGAGGCATGAACGTCATTCTGTCCTCTTTCGAGTACCGCCCCTGGGGAGGGGTGCGCTTGGCCGCGGGACGTACGCTGTGCCGACTCCTATCCAGCCAGTCCAACCAGGTCAGGAGATCGCGTGTACTTCCTCAAATGAACAGGATTACAGCAAACTCTCCTGCCATGAAGACGTACCTCATGCGTTATTACGGGGTAGAACCCCGTCGATGTGATGTGGTTCCTCGCGGCGTCGATCAGGTGTTCTTTGAAGCCAGTCCGAACATATTTACAGATCGTTTTGGTGTCAGAGATTTTGTGCTCTGTGTTGGACGTATCAGTCAACGAAAGAACCAGCTTCGCATCCTGCGGAGTCTCAGTCGTGCCGGACTGAACGTGGTGTTTATCGGGGGTCCTGAACCCATGGAAGAAGCCTACATCAAGGCTTTCACAGAGGAGCTGAAGCGCCATCCCCACTCCCTGTGGATCAGGGATCTGGCACATAACGACCCCCTTCTCGCTTCGGCCTATGCCGCATGCCGGGTTCACATCCAGGCCAGTGTGGGACTGCCGGAATACCCCGGCCTGGCAAACGTCGAAGCTGCAGCGGCAGGCGCGAGGGTGGTGGCCACGCGGAATCCTGTTACCGAATACTACCTCGGCAACGAAGTCGACTATTGCCGTGCCGGCTCGGAATCCGACATACGGCGAGCTGTCCTGGGCGCCATGGAGAGAGCGGATACCCAGGCCTTGCAGCAGCACGTCCGGCAATTCCACTGGGACCAGGTCATCCATGAAGTCGTACGAAGCTACGAGCGGGTCCTCGAAGACGATTAACTGGATTTGACGAAGTATCGGATCGAGTGATCGACAGGCAACAGCTCGGGCGTTTCACCTCGTTGGCCGAGATACTCATCCACGGCCTGGCGGCAGCCTGCATAAACGCCATAGTCATCAAGAATCACTATGCCACCCGGGGCGACTTGCGGGTACAGCTCCTCCATGCATGTCCTGGTGGACTCGTAGAAGTCGCCATCGATGTGTAGCAGAGCGATCGGTCCGATTCTGTCTCGCCAGGCAGGAAGCGTATGTTGGAACCAGCCCTTAACCAGGTGCAGATGTTCCTGAGGTGCGCGGGTTCTGGAAAGGAGAGACCGAACCCGCCCTTCGTCAGCATCATTCCGTCCTGTTCCCTGCAGTGCGCCGTCAGTTTCCTCTTCCGATAGATCGGAAGTAACCTTCCCGTACAGCAGCTGACCGGCTCGATCCCCGTCTTCCAGTGTCATGTGGGGCATGCCCTCGAAGGAGTCAAAGAAATACAGATGAAGCCCCTCAGTACAGTGATAATGCACCTCTTCGGCCATGAACGCAGCCGCCCCGCCTCGCCATACACCGCATTCGACAATCGATCCCCGAATCGACTGCTCAGCGAGTCTCCGGATCATCAGCTCGAGGTGCAAAAAACCCTCTACAGGCAACTGTGAGACGCCTAACAGCGGTCGGGCAACATTCAGCAGACGCGTGCGATCGTGAGCAAGCTCCGTATGGTCGATCAGGGCGCGTTTCAACTCGCCGCACTTCAACCATCCCCTGCGCATCTCGTTCACACGCTTCGCGCCCTGGCGGATCCGCTCAGGCAACAGAGTTCCGATTGAGGTCTGTCGTTTCATGGTTGAAGGATACGAGTCTGGCGACTGTCTGCTCTGTTCGTTCACGGTCGGTTGCCTCGAGATTCCCTGTCTCGTAGCCCAGATCGCCAACAACATCCTCTTCTTTC
>JASLOA010000032.1 GCA_030745755.1 Kiritimatiellia bacterium
ACCTCCGACTTCCGACCTCCGACGTCCGACCTCCGACTTCCGACCTCCGACCTCCGACTTCCGACCTCCGACTTCCGACTTCCGACTTCCGACCTCCGACTTCCGACTTCCGACCTCCGACTTCCGACTTCCGACTTCCGACTTCCGACCTCCGACTTCCGACTTCCGACTTCCGACCTCCGACTTCCGACCTCCGACTTCCGACTTCCGACTTCCGACTTCCGACTTCCGACTTCCGACTTCCGACCTCCGACTTCCGACCTCCGACTTCCGACCTCCGACTTCCGACTTCCGACCTCCGGCCTCCGACGTCCGACTTCTGCATCAGAACCTCCCCCACAGCCCAACCATGGTCACGTTGCGTTCATAGTCGTACAGGTCAAACGTGGACTCGCTCTCCGTGACCTGTTGCTTCACTTCGATCCCGGTGTTGCCAAACAGCCGCAGCCGGGCCTTGGCGTTGAGCAGCCAGGTCTTGTCCACGCGATCGCGAGGCGCCAGCGTCTCGCGTTCATCATAGTCGTTGTACGTATAGCGGGCCGAAGCAAACAGACGCAGGCGCTTCCAGGTAATGGTACTGCCCAGAACACCGGAGAGACCGCTGTAGGCAAAGACGGACTCGTCAGTGTCGTTATCCGCCGCGCGTAGTCCGGCGTAGACCGAGACCATGTCGGTCAGCATCAGGCGAACGGTCTGCTCAAGCCCGAGGTAGAGCCCGTCGTAGACGTCACGCGTGTCGTAATCGCGCTGCTCCACCTGTAGCGACGAAACTCAGTAGAGCGCATGACCGCCCGGCTTGAATCGGCGCAGGTAAACCGGCTGCACCCCGAACGCATCCACCAGCGGGTCCGAACCGAGCCAGATGCGGCGCGCATACAGGTTGCCCCTGAAAAGGCTCTGCTTCGTGGCCCGTTTGGCTCCGAAAACGGCCTTCACAAGGCGGGAGTCCTCTTCTTCCACATCCAGCCAGTTCTCATAGTAGTTCAGGTCCGTGGCCCAGCCCCAACCGCCGGCCCGGCCAAAATCATACAGCATCTCTACCGTGGCGGCCGCATAGGCGCCGCTGGCGTCGATGGGCTGGGACTCGGGCGCGACGGCAAGCTCGGTGAAGATGGTTGAACCGACGGTGAGCGGCGCGACCGCAATGGTGTCATCCTGTGGCCCCACATTGGCATTGTCATCGGAGATGGCGCCTGCATCGACGCGCACCGAGATGTGGAAGCGCTTGTCCATGCGGCCGATCTGGTCCAGGTGTGCCCTGATATTCTCGGCCACGGCGGAGGGGGGATCCTGCGCCAGCACGTGCTCATAATGCCGACGGGCTTCATCGTTGCGCCCGGACAGCGCGCAGATCCGGGCAAGCTCCAGGCCGGCGCGATGATTGCCCGGCGAGGCCTGCAGCGCGCGCTCAAAAGCGAGTTCGGCCCGGGCCAGATCCTTGCGCTTCTCGGCCAGCACGCCGATCACGAAGTTGAGTGACGCCAGGCGAGGCCCTTCTCGCATCAAGCCGAGCAGGAGTTGCCAGGCCTGATCAAGTTCCTGGCGGGGAAGGGGCGTCGTCGGTTGCCCCGGCCCACGCGTAAAGGTTTCGTGGTAGGCGGCCTGGGTGTCGGTCAGCAGCGCCAACACTGCTGTGCGCTCGCCCTGTCGCAATGCAACCTGGAGAGGGGTCTCGCCCTCGGCGTTACGTTGCGGGGGTTCACCTCCCGGAGTGATCGTCACAAAAGCCAGGACGGTCAAGACCGCCAGCATCACTGATCTGCGCATGATGGTTCCTTCCCCCCTATTTCGGCTTGCCCTCATTCATGGAGCGCACCAGGGACCACATAAACGTGTCCCAAGGTCCTTGCGAAGTCAAGGGAGAGAATGGCGAATCGCACTTGTTTCGGACGGGATCGCGTTCTAAAGTGCAGGCGAAAGGGGGTGTGTCATGGACATTATTGTGGTTCGGACATTCTTCATGTGGTGCACGATCCTGAACTTCGCGTTGTTGATGCTCTCGTTCCTGCTCTGCGCCCGCGGCACGGACTGGGTCTATCGCGTACACAGCAAGTGGTACTCGATACCTCGTGAGACGTTCAACGCCATGCTCTATGGCTTCCTGGGCGTTTACAAGATGCTCTGGTTCGTCTTCTGCGTCATCCCGTACGTCGCCCTCGTGATTATGACCTGATAAAGGGCATTGAACTGACGAATGGCGGGGCGTAACCTGTAGACATGATTGGACAGAAGCAGCGTGTCACGTTTCTGGCGGTAGGCGCAGCCAGTTTCTTGCTGGGGCTCGTGTTCCTGGTGCTGGGGAAGGCGACCGATGAGTTTGCCCTGGTGGTGGTGGGACCGTGCTTCATGCTGACCGGGGTGACGTGGACGATTGTCATTCTGTTGGCCTTCAAGTACGCCAAGATCCCGCAGGTGGACAGCGCCGCGTCACCGCCCGAACCCGAACCGACTGAACGCACCGGCGGGCGCATCAGGCTGTCGGAATCCGGGTTCGTGGATCCCACCCACTGTTTCTGCCAGGTTGCCGACGAGGAGATGCGGCCCTGGGTTGAGAAGCGCTACGTTGAGCATGTGCCGACCATGGCGCTGTTGCAGTCGACGGACGATCCGCACCAGAAGGAAGTGATCAGCATTGTTTCCATGCTCGACGTGGACAATGACACGCTCCTCAGTATGATGGGTGATGTCGACAAGCCGGATCACCACATCATTCACTGCCGCGAGAACGTACGGCGTATGCTGGGCCTGGAGTAAGGATGGCGCCACAGGGCCAGCCTTCCGTTAACAGCGTGGTGCTCCAGGATCCCTGGCGGCGGCGCTGGATTCGCTATAGCGATCCCGAGCGCCTTCTCGTGGCACGCACCATCGAAGAGGTGCTTCCTGTTCTTGAGGCCGCCGAAGCCGCCGTGGAAGCGGAGGGACTGACCGCCGCCGGGTTTGTCGCCTACGAGGCCGCGGCCGCATGCGATCCGGCCCTGGTGACACACCCGCCCACGACGTTTCCGCTGGCCTGGTTCGGTCTCTATGCGCAGGGCGATCCGATCGAGCCGCCGCAGGCGGGGGATGACACGACCGCCCCCAGGCAGTGGACGCCCTCCCTGGATGACGATACCTACCACGCCGCCATTGCCCGCGTGCGTGACTACATCGCAGCAGGCGATACCTACCAGGTCAATTTCTCGTTTCGGCTGAACGCACCCGCGCCGGCGGATGCCTGGTCGCTCTTCTGTCGCATGGCGGGCGGATCACCCGCCGGCTATGCGGCCTATGTCGACACGGGCGACTGGGCCCTGTGCAGCGCCTCTCCGGAACTGTTCTTTCGGCTGAGTGGGCGCGACATCGTCTCGCGCCCGATGAAGGGCACGCGTCCACGCGGGCGGTGGCCCGGCGAAGATGCCGCCCGGGCACAGGAGCTGCAACAGGCCGCCAAGGACCGGGCCGAGAATGTCATGATTGTCGACATGGTGCGCAACGACCTCGGGCGCATTGCGGATCCGGGAAGCGTTGACGTGGCAAAGCTGTTTGATGTCGAGCGCTACCCCACTGTGCTGCAGATGACCAGTACCGTGCACGGGCAGACCGATGCCGGCCTGGCCGATATCTTTCGCGCGCTATTCCCGGCCGCGTCCATCACCGGCGCACCCAAAGCGCACACGATGGAGATCATCACGGAGCTGGAGGAGTCGCCGCGCCGCATCTACACCGGCACGATCGGCTACCTGGCGCCCGGCCGCGACGCCCAGTTCAACGTGGCGATCCGCTCGGCGCTGGTTGACCGGACCCGCGAAAGCGCAGAGTACGGGGTGGGTGGGGGCATCGTGTGGGATAGTTGCGAGAGTGCCGAGCTGGCGGAGTGCTACACTAAGGCCGCGGTACTGCGAACGCCCACGCCGCCCTTTGAGCTGTTGGAGTCGTTCCTCTGGGTGCCGGGCACAGGCTATTTCCTGCCCGAGCAGCACGGCGCCCGTCTGCAGGCGTCAGCCGACTACTTCGGCTGGCGTATCGACAGGGATGCCATCCGGAAGGCTCTGGCTGCAGAGTCGGACCCGTTGGCGGATGAAGCCCACAAGGTTCGCCTTGCCGTGGGACCGGACGGTCACGTAACTGTCACGAGCGCACCCCTGCTCCCCCTGGCGGACCCCTACCGCGTTTGCCTGGCAGGGCAGGCGGTTGATGCGGAGGACCGATTTCTGTTTCACAAAACCACGCATCGTAAGGTATACAAGGAAGCGCGCGAGGCGCATCCGGATGCAGATGATGTTCTGCTGTGGAATGCGGACGGTGAACTGACCGAGTCGACGATTGCCAACCTGGTCGTGGAGTTGGACGGCAACCTGGTTACGCCGCCGGTACGCTGTGGGCTGCTCGCGGGGGTCTACCGCGAGTTTCTGCTCGCCGGCGGCGCGGTGAGAGAAGCGGTCGTCCATCGCGACGACCTGGCCCGCTGCACAAGGGTGTGCCTGGTGAACTCGGTGAGGGGAATGTGGGATGTATCGATTGAATATTGAGTCTAGCCGTGAATGGCGCTCAGATAGGGGCGATTGGGGATACTCCTTGCATCCCCGGCGATTCTCGCCGGGCTATGATGGGGCACCCCGTTGGGGTGCTTCCGGAACGACCCCGAAGGGGTCGAACATCATAGCCAGGGGTGAAACCCCTGGAACACGGCGCAGTCCGGCAAACCTTTTCCTATGTGCCATTGGAGTCTAGAGCGTACGAACGAAGAAAGGAATCCGAAGAATGACTGACAAGCTTTGCCACATCGACTTTGATACCATGGAAGCGTTCATGGTGGATGTGTTCAAGGGAATCGGTGTGCCGGCGGAGGATGCGGCGGTCTGCGCGGATGTCCTGATTGCGGCCGACAAGCGCGGTATCGATTCGCACGGCGTGGGGCGTCTGAAGCCGATCTACTACGACCGGATTGTGGAGCAGAAGATCCAGGAGCCTGTTACGGAGTTCGAGATCGTTCGCGAGCACGCCGCCACGGCCGTAGTGGATGGCCATCACGGGATGGGCATGGTGATTTCCAAGCGCTGCATGCAGATGGCTATCGACAAGGCGACGGAGTTCGGCATTGGCATGGTGGTGGCGCGCCATTCGACCCACTACGGAATCGCGGGCTACTACCCGCTCATGGCCTGCAATGCCGGTATGCTGGGAATGTGCGGCACCAACGCGAGGCCGTCGATTGCACCGACCTTTGGGGTGGAGAATATGCTGGGAACCAACCCGTTGGTGTTCGGATTCCCCACCGATGAACCGTTTCCGTTCACAAACGACTATGCCACCTCGGTATCGCAGCGCGGCAAGATCGAGCAGTACGCGCGCGAGGGCAAGGACCTGCCGCCGGGATGGGTTATCGACCGCGAAGGCCAGACGCGCACGGATGCCGTATCCGTCCTGGAGGAGCTCGTGGCCGGCACCGCTGCGCTGGTGCCGGTGGGCGGCATCGGTGAGGAGACGGCCGGTTACAAGGGGTATGGCTACGCCACTGTGGTGGAGATTCTATCGGCCGCTCTGCAACAGGGCGCTTTTCTGAAACAGCTCTCCGGCTTTGACACAGAAGGGAACCGTGTGCCGTATTGCCTGGGTCACTTCTTCATGGCGGTCAACATCTCGGCCTTCACCGAGCTGGAGGCATTCAAGAAGACAACCGGCGACATCCTGCGCGCCCTGCGCGGATCACAGAAAGCCCCGGGCGCAGAACGGATCTACACCTGCGGCGAGAAAGAGCACCTGGCCTGGCTTGAGCGGAAGGATTCCGGCGTTCCGCTGGGACCGGAACTGCAGAAACAGCTCATCGCGATGCGTGATGAACTGGGGTTGGAAGGGCACCGGTTCGAGTTTGGCTGAGCTTCCCCTTCTGGAGTGCGGCGGCTTGACGCCGCTTTCGTCGCTGTGCCGGGGGCAGGGAAAGCACTGTCACGCGAAGCGGGCCTCGCGAACGCGAGGAACGACCGCAGGGAGTGGCAACCCAGCGCACTCCAAAGCGCTTCGCGCAGATCTAGTGCGACCGCCTGTGCGGCGGCGGCCGCTTCCCGCGCTTGGACTTTCCGCGGGCCGGGCAAGCGCCGGACTTCTGGTTCAGGCACTGCGCACACCGTGTATCACTGCACATCTGGCAGCTGAAACAGTCGCGACAGTTGTGCTTGCGCTCACACGCCGGCTGAGGATCGGGCTGCCAGACGAGCCCGTCCAGTCCACGCATCTTGACCCATGCCATCTCGATCCCTCCTTCGCACGCGAAGACAGAGCTAGATGACTTCCTTGGGCAACAGGATCAGCAGGATCTTGGGTTCCTGTTGGGCTGCCTTCACGAGAGTCGGCGACACAACGGTGAGCTTCAAGTAGAGGTCGCCTACCACAAGCAGGTAGTTGCCGTTGTCAATGACCGGTAACGAGAAGAACCCATCACGATCCGTCTTGGTCTCGTGAAGCAGCTTATCCGGGACGGTCTTTCCTGCCGCGTTCTCGCGCCACGCGTCCCTCGGAACCGTGACGCGCCAGGGCGCTCTCACGGCCCTGTATGAGGGCAACACCACGGTCGGCATCAATACGATCACGATAAGGGACCAGGGGAACGCCGAAGGTTTCTCGGTGGTCAACCATGTGCCGGCCAGTGGCATGGAGCTTACCCCCCGGACCAATTCGATCTCCGGTGCCGGTCAACAGATGCGGTTCGCTGTCACGCCCGACCCCGCTCTCGCGTTGCCCTTGGTATGGACCAGCGCCAACGAAGGGCTGGGCTTCTTCGTGAGCTTCACCGCGTACGGAGCGATCTACCAGACCACCGGCGTCACGGGTGATAACTACGTCACCGTAAGCGATCAGATGGGAGCTTCAGCATCGGCCATCGTCTACCATCGGTGATAAAGGCCTGCGCCCTGACGTCGCTCTGAATGTCGGCTTCGACTGACCGCGACTGTTCAAACGTCGACGCCTGCACAGTGCCCCCCACCGGTTCATCCGGGGCAACTCGACTGACGGCGATGGCTCAAACGTCTACGCCTGCACAGTGCCCCCCACCGGTTCATCCGGTGGGAGCAAAAGATCTCCATGATGAAATGCCGGGCTCAGACAACTCCGATCTTCCTGCAAACCCAACACCTGGTGTCGTGTCGCACAATTCGGCCGTATAACTCGTGTGTCATCCCGAGCGAAGTCGAGGGATCTCCGCCAGACCACGAGGCTGAGCTTCCAGCACCCAACACCTGCGGCGATTCTTCGCCGCTGAGAAATCCCAAAGTGCTTTGACCTGCTCAGCCGAACCAGATAGTGTGGAGCCCTGCAAGTGGAGCCCTCTTGCCTCACGGGCAGGTCAGTTATTGATCACGAACAAGAAGTATCATAGCGCGGCATAGCCGCAACCAAAGAGAATTTTGACAGGATTAACGGGATGAACAGGATAGTCGGCCTTCGGCCGATGGGAAACGTCGCGCGAAGCGCGTCCCATCCTGTGGATCCTGTAGATCCCGTCAAAAGCAACAAGATCCTAATGTAGTGATTGACAAATTCGCAAATAGAGAACCTGCACTATGTCATCCCGAGCCTGCCGAGGGATCTCCATACTCCTCAACAAGTAGGAGATCCCTCGACTTCGCTCGGGATGACATAGCAAAAATAATTGCTTCGCGGATTTCTGAATCACAACACTAACGGATAGTAGTATGGAGGAATGCACCATGGCTGCATCAAAGAATAGCTGGATCACGACACTTCCCAAAGTGGGTATCAGGCCCACCATCGACGGGCGCTACGGCGGCGTGCGCGAATCGCTGGAAGGGCAGGTCATGGTGATGGCGACCAATGCCGCCAAACTGATCAGCCAGAATCTCAAGTACCCCAACGGTGAGCCGGTCGAATGCGTGATTGCCGACTCCTGTATTGGTGGCGTTGCCGAATCTGCCGCCTGTGCAGATAAGTTCGACCGTGAGAACGTCGGCGTTTCACTCACCGTGACGCCCTGCTGGTGCTACGGCTCCGAAACCATGGACATGGACCCACTGCGCCCGAAAGCGGTCTGGGGCTTCAACGGTACAGAGCGCCCCGGTGCGGTGTACCTGGCTGCCGTTCTTGCTGGTCACTCCCAGAAGGGACTGCCCGCCTTCGGCATCTACGGCCGCGACGTGCAGGACGCCGGCGACCAGACCGTGCCGCCCGACGTCAAAGCAAAGGTGCTGCGTTTCGTGAAAGCCGGATTGGCCGTTGCCATGATGAAGGGCAAATCCTATCTCTCCATGGGTGGCGTTTCCATGGGCATTGCCGGATCGATTGTTGACCAGGACTTCTTCGAGGACTATCTCGGGATGCGCGTTGAGGCCGTTGATCTCACCGAGTTCACGCGCCGCATGCGAGACGACATCTACGATCCCGTCGAATACGAGAAGGCCCTTAAGTGGGTCAAGAGGAACTGCAAAGAGGGGCACGACCCCAACAAGGCACGTACGAAGCGCAAGCGCAAGCATCTGGACAAGGAGTGGGAAGACTCGGTCAAGATGGCCATCATCACCCGCGACCTGATGTATGGGAACAAGAAACTCGACCGGCTGGGCCACCAGGAAGAAGCACGCGGCCACAACGCGATCCTGGCCGGTTTCCAGGGGCAGCGCCACTGGACCGATGCCAACACCAACGGCGACTTCCTCGAGGCAATCTCGAACAGTTCTTTCGACTGGAACGGCATCCGGATGCCGCGCCTTGTGGCCACGGAGAACGATGCACTCAACGGTGTGCCCATGCTGTTCAGCTACCTGCTCACCAGTACGGCGCAGGTCTTTGCAGACGTCCGAACCTACTGGAGCCCGGACGCCATCAAGCGCGTGACAGGCCATACCGTGGAAGGCGATGCCGCCGGCGGATTGATCCACCTGATCAACTCCGGGGCCGCATCCCTCGACGGCAGCGGGCAGCAGTCGGTCGGGGACGCCCCCGCCATGAAGCCGTTCTGGGAGATCACAACCAAGGAGAAGAACGCCTGCCTGAGAGCCACGACATGGCATCCCTCGGTCACAGAGTACTTTCCCGGCGGCGGGTGGTCCTCCAAGTTCGTCACGAAGGGCGGCATGCCCATCACGATGAGTCGCATCAACCTTGTCAAGGGACTCGGCCCGGTGCTGCAGATTGCCGAAGGGTGGACCGTGGACCTGCCTGCGAAGGTACACAAGAAACTGGATAACCGTACGAACAACACCTGGCCGACCACCTGGTTTGCCCCTCGGATCACCGGAAAGGGCGCCTTTGCGGATGTCTACGAGGTGATGGCCAAGTGGGGCGCCAACCACGGCGCGTTCAGTTACGGCCACATCGGTGCTGACCTCATCACGCTGGCCTCAATGCTCCGTATCCCGGTCTTCATGCACAACGTGGAAGACGCCGATGTCTACCGCCCCAGTGCATGGAGTTCCTTCGGTACCGAAGGCCTCGAAGGCGCCGACTTCCGCGCCTGCCAGAACTACGGGCCCATCTACGGGTAACTGCCGCCCTGTCTCCCGCTCCCTGTAGCCCGCGCTCGCCGAGCGCGGGGCACTCCCTACCTCTTACCACTCGGCATTCGGCAGTCTACCCCCGAATGGCACTTTATGTTGCGCGCAACATAAGGCATTGGCGCGCAGGACTGAGTTCTCGGGAGGATGAGTCCTTGAACAGTACAGGAAAGTGTGCAAAGTGTGTTTGCGAGTCATGCACCACTATGAAGAAGTGCGCAATAGCTCTGACGATAGCTGTTCTGGCAGCCACGGCCTGTTCGCGGCGTGTGGTTGAGGAATCTGTCGATACGCTCACGGCGACGGGATGGAATCGCTACCGCATGGGTGAATATGCCCTGGCGATCGAAGCCTTTACCGCCGTGATCGACGCGATTCCCGAGAGCGATCCCCGTCACCTGGCAGCACTCTATGGTCTGGCTACCACCTGGAACCTGCGCATGCCGGTGGGCGATCAGGACAAGGATGAGGCGCGGCGTCTGTACGACCGCATTATCGAGTTGGCCCCTGCCAGCGATCTGGCGGGATGGTGCCTGCTGGGCAAGGCGCGCATGATTCACCTTGTGCCGGTGGGGCAGGAACCCGATTACGATGCCGTGCGCGAGGCCTACGCCGAAACCTATCGGCGTTTTCCTGAAGCGCACCCGGGACATGAAGCGTTCATCTACATGGAAGCGGCCCGCCTGGTGCAATGGACGCCGCAGGCGACACGGGAATCGGCCGCGGCACTGAAACAGTTCATCGCGCAGCACCCGACGTCTGACCTGCTGGGAGCGGCCTACGGCCTGTTGGCGACCTGCCATGAGATCCTTGAGCAGCCGCGCGAGCGCCTGGATGCCATGGTCCTTAGCGCTACGAACCGCGTTGTGGATCCGGATAGCCCTGTCCAGGAGAACTCATGGCTCTACTGGCAGATTGCCACGGTGGCGGAGTTTGAGGTGGGCGATTTCGAGACGGCGCGCCACTACTACCGTCAACTGCTGGATGAGTACCCGCAGGATATCCGCCGCTATGGTGCCGAGAAGGCCTTGCGCCGCATGGATGCGTTGGAGGCAAAGCTGCGTGCCGAGCTCAAGAATGACGGGGAAGCATGATCGGTTTTCTGCGTAAACAGTTTGCCCTGCTGATGGTCATAGCGGTCTATGTCTGGGCGATCGTCGCGATTGCGGTCTACCGGCGTGCCGAAGCGCCGCCCGAGGCGATCACACTGCGTATCGGGCATTGGCAGCTCGAGGCAAGCGTGCGCGAGGCGCTCGATCACATGGCCGAACAGTACCGCCGCGAGGTCAACCCCAACGTCTACATCGTCCAGGACGCGATTCCAGAAATGGTCTACGGCCAGTGGCTGACGACCCAGCTCATGGGTGGTACGGCGCCGGACATGCTGGAGATCGGGCTGGGCCTGCCGTATCACCTGATCATCCAGTACTATAACCGCTATTTCCTGCCCATGTCCGACATCGTGGACCTGCCCAACCCCCACAACGCCGGCACGCCGCTGGAGGGGGTGCCGCTGCGCTCCACGTTCAAGGATGGTATGCGCAACTCCTATATCGAGGAGTTGCAGCAGTTCATGAATGTTCCGCTTTCCCAGTTCGGTGTACGCATCTTCTACAATCGCGACCTGCTCATGGCGTTGACCGGGCGTGAGACGGCCCCGAGCAACTACCGCGAGTTTCTGCGGGTCTGCGAGATGATCAAGGCGCATAAGGACCCCGAAGGCGAGGCCTACATTGCTATCGCCGGATCGAAGTATCATCTGCCGATGTGGGAATCGATGATGTTTGATCCCCTGACCTACGGTGTCAGCCGCGTGGCGGATTTCAACCGCGACGGCTTCGTCAGCAACCATGAGCTCTACGTGGGGTTCAAGACAGGGCGGGTCGATTTTGAGTATCCGCCGATCAAGGCACGCTACCGGATGCTGCGTGAGGTCAGCAGCCACTTCCAGACCGGCTACACCGGCCTGACGCGCGATGAGGCGGTCTTCCTGTTTGCGCAGAAACGCGCGGTCTTCATTACGACGGGCACCTGGGATGCCCGCAGCCTGCAGCAACAGGCCGAGGGGCAGTTTGAGGTGGGGGTCATGGACTTCCCGCGTCCCACGGCTGACGATCCCACCTACGGCAGCGTGGTCGAGGGGCCCACCTACGAGAAGCCGGCCGGCGGGTTCCCGTTTGCCGTCACACGCACCTGCAAGCATCCCGAAGTGGCGCGCGACTTCCTGCTCTACCTGGCCAGCCACAAGAAGAACGAGGAACTCAACAAGATTATCGGCTGGATCCCGGCCGTGCGCGAGACGAAGATAGATCCGTTTCTGGAGGCCTTCCAGCCCCACCTGGTGGGTGTCTACGGCTGCCTCAACCTTTTCCTCGGCGGCGAGACTTGGGTGAAGTGGCTGCAGCTCTACAGTCTCTACCAGGTGCAGCAGCTGTCGTACGAAGACATGACGGCCGAGTTCGCTCCGTTCTATATCAAGCACGGGCTCAAGGACTACCTGGAGCTTCAGAAGGACTGGCGCCGCGGCATGCAAAAGAACGAGCTGTTCCTGGCTGGTATCCGGGCCGATGCGATGCTGGCTCCGGATAACACGTCGCGCAGCAAGTGGTTGAGCTATCTCTCGCTGACCACGGCGCGCCAGGTTACCCCCGAGATTGGACAAGTCTCCACCGTGAAGATGGTCATGGGCGAACGGTCGCTACCGAAGCACGGACCCTACGAGTATAGCCCTGAAGTCATCGCGGCCGTGAAAGCACGGCTGGTTGGAAACGAGTAGCTGATGGAAGCCAAACGCATACATTGGAGGCAGGTTAAGCACCACTGGGAGATCTATCTCTTCATCATTCCCACACTGGTCGCGATCGGCCTGTTCATCTACTACCCGGCCGCCAGCGGCATCTATCACAGCTTCTTTCGCTGGAACGGAGCCGACATCTCGGAGTGGCAGGGGTTCGGCAACTACGCCGACCTGCTGAGTTCCAGCCTGTTCTGGCGCTCGTTCCGTAACGCGTTCATGCTGGGCATGTGGAATGTGATCAAGATGATCCCGCCGCTGTTTGTGGCCGTGGCGATTCACCGCTGCCGCAGCACGCGCATGCAGTTCTTCTACCGCATTCTGTTTGTGATTCCGATGGTGGTGCCGCCGCTGATTATCGCCCTGATCTGGCGCTCGTTCTTCTTTGAGGCCACCTCGGGCTACCTCAACCAGTTCATAGAATTCCTTAACTTAAGGGGCATACTCAATACGGTGGCGCCTTTCTTCGGGTGGGGCGAAGCCTTCAGTGAGGGCGGCAAGCCCGCCTGGCTGGGCGATCCGCGCCTGATCTTTACCGCCTGCGTCGTGTGGGGCTTTCCGTGGGTCAGCTCACTGGCCGTTCTGACGCACCTGGCCAAGCTGCAATCGATCTCCAAGGATGTGTATGAGGCCGGGGACATTGACGGGGTGAGCTGGTGGAGCAAGTTCACGAAGATCGAGCTGCCACTGATCACGGGCTCAATCTACATCATGCTCGTCTTCACGATCATCGGCACGATCAAGGATGCCGGCATGATCCTCGCGCTGGCGGGCTTCGAGGGTGGGCCGGGCGGCCGGGTTGATGTGCCCGCGCTCTTCATGCTGCGTAAGGCGTTCATCGATCAGAAGATGGGCTATGCCTGTGCGGCCGGCATTATCCTGATGCTGATCGTTATGGTGCTTCAGAAGCTGAGTACGCTGATGATGAGCTGGAGCACGCTGCGCACACCGATGCGCCTGCTGTTGAAGGTTGCGGTCTTTGGCATCGGCCTTGCGGCGATGGTGCTGGGACGCATGTGGGTGCTGGGTGGCGTACTTGTACTGGCTGCGCTACCCTACCAGCTTCTGCGGCAGGGGGCAGTGAGCCTGCTGGCTGCGGTACCGGGGCTGACGGCATGGAATGCACAGCGCATCGCACGGTGCCCCTCGGGCGTCGAGCGCTACGAACGCGCGGTGGCGCGCCGCCAGACGCCGCTCTTCCGCCTCGGCTTGCGTGCCGGGGACGGGCTATTGCGTGGCATGAAGCATGGCTATATCTGGATGGTACTGGCCTTTGCGATTTTGCCGCTCTACCTCATGCTCATCGTGAGCTTCAAGGACAACACCCAGTTCTACCAGGCGCCGACCGTGCTGACCCAGCCGATGCACCCCGAGAACTGGCGGGTGGCGTGGCAGATGATTACGCCCACACTGGCCAACAGCGTTTTTCTCTCGGTCAGCTCCACGCTGCTGATGCTCTTCATTGCGATGATGGGCGCCTATTTCTTTGCCCGCGTGCGCATGCCGCTCTCTAATGTGTTCTGGAATGCGATCCTGGTGTTGATGATGCTGCCCATGATCGCCAACATGGTGCCGCTCTTCCGGCTGCTGCGTGATCTGAGTCTGCTGAACACGCTCTCTGCCCTCATCCTGGTGGGGGCCGCACAGGGGCAGATCTTTGCCATCTTTATGTTGCGCAACTTCGTCTCGGACATCCCGCAGGACCTTTACGAGGCGGCCGAGATCGACGGCGCCAGCCACTTCCGCCAGATGTGGACGATCGTGCTGCCGCTTTCCGGCCCGATCCTCGGCACCGTGGGCGTGATGCACTTCATGACCGCCTGGAACGACTTCGTCCTGCCGCTCATTGTCATGCGCGACCACGCGCGCCTGCCTGTCATGGTCCAGCTCATCCGCATGGCGGGTGAGTACATCAAGCTCTGGGGCCCGCTCATGGCCGGCTACGCCATGGCTGCCATTCCCATCATCATCCTCTTCACCTTCTCGATGAAATTCTTCGTCCGCGGCATGACCGAAGGCGCGGTTAAGGGCTGAGATGAACGTGCTGGCGATGTTGGATGTGGTGAAGGAGTACAGATAGAGCCGGAGCCCCCGACTCCTGTATTGACAGACTTCGACCAACGTTTGACACTCACTCCATGAAATACCTGTGTGTCAACTGTGGCTATATCTACGATCCTGCCGCCGGGGATCCTATGAACAACATCCCTCCCGGGACCGAGTTCGAAGATCTGCCGGAGGAGTGGGTGTGTCCGCTCTGCTATGCCACGAAGGATCAGTTTGATCTGCTGGATTGAGGTCAGTCATGAAACCTTTTCTCGAAACCATCAACGACACGCCGCTCGTTTTCGACGGGGCGATGGGTACCACGCTGTATGCGCGCGGGGTATTCATCAATGTCTGTTTTGAGGAGCTGTGCCTGTCGCGTCCGGACCTGATCGTCGAAGTGCACCGGGGGTATGTCGAGGCCGGGGCGGATGTCATCGAGACCAATACGTTTGCGGCGAATTCCATCAAGCTTGGTGAGCACGGCATCGGCGACAAGGTCGCCGAGATCAACCGGCATGCCGTCACGCTTGCGCGCCAGGCAGCCGGGGACGACTGTTATGTGGCCGGATCGGTGGGCCCCTGCCTCGGACCGCACCAGCTCTGGCCGGAAGCCAATCGCGGCGTTCTGCACGAGGCGTTCGACGAGCAGATCAAGGCACTCGTGGAAGCCGGAGTGGACGCCATTTTCCTCGAGACCTTTACGCACCTGGAAGAGGTGCAGCTTGCCGCGGCCGCGGCTGCCGGACACGGCGTTCCGGTGTTTGCCTCATTCTCTGTCAGGGACGATGGTATGACCGCGGTGGGTACGCCCCTGGCGCGCATGGTGCAGGTGTTGGAGGCGGATGACCACGTGGATGGAATCGGTCTGAACTGCGGAATCGGCCCTTCTTCTGCATTCGAGATGGTGGAGCAGGCGCTGCCATTGACGAGCAAGCCGTTTGTCGTTATGCCGAACGCCGGTCTGCCGCGCGAGGTGGATGGGCGCACGATGTATCTTAGCAGTCCGGAGTATTTTACTGAGTATGCCAAGCGCCTGATCGAGCAGGGCGTGGCCGGGGTAGGGGGCTGCTGCGGCACCACGCCCGAACACATCCGCCAGGCCGCCAAGGCGGTTAAGTCGCTCAGCCGCGTAAAGAAGCACATTGAGGTCCGCGCGGTCGAAGCCGAGGCCGTTGAAGTGGATGTCATACCACAGGCCGAAAAGTCGCGTTTCGCAAGGAAGGTGGCCGCGGGTGAGAAAGTCACCTCCGTGGAGCTGCTCCCGCCGCGTACGTTCGACCTGTCCGGCCTGCTGCAGAAGGCCCGCAACTGTCACGAGGCCGGTGTGGATGCCATCAATATCCCCGACGGACCCCGCGCCAGTGCGCGCGTATCCCCTATGATCGCCGCCGTGGCGATCGAGCGCGAGGTCGGGATCGAGACGGTGCTTCACTACTGCTGCCGCGACCGCAACCTGATCGGAATGCAGTCCGACATGCTGGGTGGCTATGCCGCCGGCCTGCGCAACATCCTCATCATCACCGGCGATCCTCCCAAGCTAGGCGATTACCCGGATGCCACCGGTGTCTTCGATGTCGATGCGATCGGCCTGACGCAAGTGGTCGCCAATCTCAACCACGGACAGGACGTCGGCGGCAAGCCGATCGACCCGCCGACCGGTATCTTCATCGGTGTCGGTGCCAACCCGGTGGCCGTGTCGCCCGCGTACGAAATGGACCGCTACAGACAGAAGATCGATGCGGGTGCCGAGTTCGCCATCACGCAGCCCGTTTTCGATGTTGAGGCCCTATTCCGCTTCATGGACGAAGCCAACCAGCACACCAGCACGATTCCCGTGATCGCCGGCGTCTGGCCCCTGGTAAGCTTCAAGAACGCCGAGTTCATGCGCAACGAAGTCCCCGGCGTAGAAGTGCCCGACGCTATCATGGACCGCATGAGCACCTGCAAAACCAAGGAAGACGGCCTCGCCATGGGCATCGAAATCGCCCGCGACATCTGCACCCACATCGCCACCCGGGTAGCCGGCTTCCAAGTCAGCGCCCCCTTCGGCCGCGAATCCATTGCGCTTCAAGTGTTGGCGTAACAGAGAGAACTACCGCTTGTTGTGGGATCCGAACGCCACTATGAGTCGGGAGGGGGCCTCTGCAAAGGCATCATAGATGCCGGTTGAGCACGCGGGCCTCTACCGCCGAAGCGGGCGATAGCGTACGCGATGCGGCTGCGCCTTGTCGCCCAAGGTCTTCTGACGCCACTCATGGTAGGCCTGGTAATTGCCTTCGAACCAGACGACCTCGCTGTTCCCCTCGAATGAGAGAATGTGTGTCGCGATGCGATCGAGGAACCAGCGATCATGGCTGATGACGACGGCGCAGCCGCCGAAGTTGATCAACCCGTCCTCCAGTGAACGCAGCGTGGCAACATCAAGGTCGTTTGAGGGCTCATCGAGCAACAACAGGTTGCCGCCGCTCTTGAGCAGCTTGGCCAGGTGGACGCGGTTGCGCTCACCGCCCGAAAGCACACCAACCTTCTGCTGTTGGTCTGTGCCCTTCAGGTTGAATCGCGAGCAATAGGCGCGGCTGCTCATCTGGCGGCCACCCACTTCGATCGTTTCCATGCCGCCACTGATCTCTTCAAAGACGGTCTTATTCGGATCAAGATCGTCGCGAAACTGGTCCACATAGGCCACATCCACGCTCTCTCCAATCTGCAGGGCGCCCGAGGTAGGTTCCTCCTGGCCGGTGATCATCTTAAAGAGGGTCGTTTTGCCTGCCCCATTGCCGCCAATCACGCCTACGATGCCGCCGGGAGGCAGGTTGAAGCTGACCTCCTCCATGATGACGCGCTCACCATACACTTTCGTGAGTCCGTCCGCCCTGACCACCAGGTTGCCCAGGCGCTGACCGTGCGGGATCTGAATAGCCAGCTTGTCTTCGCTGGCATCGAACTCCTGCGAGGCCAGTTCCTCGTAGCGCTTGAGGCGCGCCTTGTTCTTGGTCAGCCGACTGGAGGCATTCATCCGTACCCATTCGAGTTCCCGCTCAAGGAGTTTGCGCCGTGACGCATTCTGCTTCGACTGATGCGCCGCGATAGCCTGCTTCTGTTCCAACCACGCCTCGTAGTTCCCTTTATAGGGGTAGGCCCGCCCGCCATCCAGCTCCAGGATCCACTCGGTCACATTCGAAAGAAAATAGCGGTCATGCGTTACCACAATCAGCGTGCCTTTGAACCGTTTAAGGTGCTCCTCGATCCAGGCGACCGACTCCGTATCCAGATGGTTGGTTGGTTCATCGAGAAGCAGTACGTCGGGGTTCTGGAGCAGGAGTCGACAGAGCGCTACGCGCCGCTTCTCGCCACCGGAGAGAATCTTGATGGAGGTGTCCCCGTCAGGCAGGCGCAACGCATCCATGGCCATGTCGACCTGGTGATCCAGCTCCCAGAGGTCAAGCGTATCGATTTCAGTCTGGAGCGCATCATATTCGTCGTTGAGCTTCTCCGTCTCTTCGGGAGAAAGGTCCTCGCCCATCAGGCCACACAGCTCATCATAGCGGTCCAGCTTGGCCTGCAGAACCGTAACCCCCTCGGCGACCACCTCTTGAACCGTCTTGGTCTGATCCAGCGGCGGCTCCTGTTCGAGATAGCCGATCGTGCGATTGCGCGCGATCTGGGCCGACCCGATGAAGTCCTTATCCTGCCCGGCCATGATGCGCAGCAGGCTCGTCTTGCCCGACCCGTTGGCGCCGATCACTCCAATGCGGGCCCCAAAGAAGAAGGAGAGGTTAATGCCATCCAGGATGGTCTTTGTATTGTGCTGCTTGGTCACGTCCTCAAGGACATATGCATATTCGCCGGCCATAAGAGTGATCTCCTTCAGCGCTGGTGTGGGGGCTTATTAGTGTCGTGTCTTACAGATACGATTGTATAACGCGACGGTCATCCCGAGCGAAGTCGAGGGATCTGCCTTCGATGATTGAAATGAGATTCCTCGCTGTGCTCGGAATGACAATGACTTACACATACTGCAAACCCATTTTCGAGACAGGGCACTAGGCTGTGGCGAGGATGCGGTTGAATGTCTCGCTGGGGCGCATGGCGTCGGTGGCTTGGTCCAGGTTGGGGTGGTAGTAGCCGCCGATGTCCATGGGTTGGCCTTGGACGACCAGCAACTCCTTTGCGATCGTGGCTTCGTTGGCGCGCAGCTCGGAGGCGAGTGGGCCGAATGCGGCCTTCAATTCGGCGTCTTCATCCTGTGCGGCGAGGGCCTCGGCCCAGAAGAGCGTGAGGTAGAAGTGGCTGCCGCGGTTGTCGATCTCGTTGACGGTGCGTGAAGGGGCCTTGTCGGCCTCAAGGAAGGTGGCCGTGGCCCGGTCGAGCGTGTCGGCGAGGACGCGGGCCTTGGGGTTGTCGAAGACCTGCGCGAGATGCTCAAGCGAGGCGCCCAGTGCGAGAAACTCACCGAGCGAGTCCCAGCGCAGATGGTTCTCGGCCTCAAACTGCTGCACATGCTTGGGGGCCGACCCGCCCGCGCCGGTCTCGAACAGGCCGCCACCGTTCATGAGCGGCACGATGGACAGCATCTTGGCGCTGGTACCCAGCTCGAGGATCGGGAAGAGGTCGGTCAGGTAGTCGCGCAACACGTTGCCGGTCACCGCAATCGTGTCCTCGCCGTTACGGGCGCGCTCGAGCGAGAGGCGTGTGGCGTCGACGGGGGCGAGGATGCTGATGTCGAGGCCATCGGTATCGTGCTCGGGCAAGTAGGCTTTGACCTTCTTAATCAGTTCCGCATCATGCGCGCGTTCGGCATCGAGCCAGAACACGGCGGGGGCACCGGTTGCGCGGGCGCGCTTGACGGCCAGCTTCACCCAGTCGCGGATCGGCGCGTCTTTGACCTGGCACATGCGGAAGATGTCGCCGGTCTCGACCGCTTGCTCGAGCAGCGTGACGCCGTCCCCTGCAATCACCCTGATCGTGCCGTCAGCAGGTGCCATGAAGGTCTTGTCGTGTGAGCCGTATTCCTCGGCCTTCTGCGCCATGAGTCCGACGTTGGCGACACTGCCCATCGTGGTGGGGTCGAAGGCGCCATGCTGCTTGCAGAATTCAACCGTCTCGCGATAAACGCCGGCGTAGCTGCGGTCGGGAATGACGAACTTGGTGTCTTTCTGCTTGCCGTCAGGCCCCCACATCCGGCCGGAAGCGCGGATGGCGGCGGGCATGGAGGCATCGATGATGACATCGCTGGGAACATGGAGATTGGTGATGCCCTTGTCGGAGTTGACCATCGCCAGGTCGGGGCCTGCGGCGTAGGCAGCCTGGAGATCGGCCTCGATTTCGCTGCGCTGCGCCTCCGGGAGGTCGGCGATCTTGGCGGTGAGGTCGGCCAGTCCTTGGCTGGCTTCAACACCCAGTTCCTCGAAGAGGGCGGCGTGCTTCGTGAAGAGTCTGCTGAAGAAGACGCTGACCACGTGGCCGAAGATGACGGGGTCGGAGACTTTCATCATGGTAGCCTTGAGGTGCACCGAGAAGAGGACATCCTGGGCCTTGGCATCGGCGACCTGCTTGGCGATGAAGCAGGAGAGGGCGCGCTGACCCATCACGGCGGTGTCGATGATCTCGCCTTCCAGGAGCGCTGTGTCAGCCTTCAGTACGGAGGTCCTGCCATCGACGCCCTGAAATTCGATGCGACCATTGCAGGCGGATTCGATGGTGGTGGAGATCTCGCTGCCATAGAAATCGTGGTCGCTCATGCTGGCGACGTGCGATTTCGATTTGGGCGCCCACGCGCCCATGGGGTGGGGGTGGCGGCGGGCGTATTCCTTGACCGAGCGGGGCGCACGGCGATCCGAGTTGCCCTCGCGCAGGACGGGGTTGACGGCGGAGCCTTTGACGACATCGTATGCGGCGTGAATGGCGCACTCGTCATCGGTCTGCGGGTCCTCGGGATAGTCGGGGATGTCGTAGCCGTGGGCCTGGAGCTCGGCGATGGCGGCCTTGATCTGGGGGAGCGAGGCGGAGATATTGGGCAGCTTGATGATGTTGGCGGCGGGGGTCTTGGCCAGCTCGCCCAGTTCGGTCAGGGCATCGCCGCTGCGCTGCTCATCTGTGAGTCGCTCAGGAAACTGGGCCAGGATACGTCCTGCCAGTGAAATATCGCGCGTCTCGACGTCCACACCGGCCGCGCCGGCAAAGGCTTGGATGACCGGAAGCAGGGAGTACGTGGCCAGCGCGGGTGCCTCGTCCGTTAGGGTATAGATAATCTTGGCGTGTTCTTCGGTCATGTGTAGTTGCTCCAGAGTTTGATTACGGTCGATTAAGGGTCAGGATATAAAGGGATTGGGCCATTGCCGTCAATCTGCAAAGCGCATCCACTGGTGTATTGACTCAGTAGGGCCGGTTCGGTAGGGTACCCGTTCGACTCTCGCAGGAGAGGTGTATTTACTAACAGTTAAGGAGAGATGCAAGATGGCTATTAAGGTAGGTATCAATGGGTTCGGTCGTATCGGCCGTTTGGTTTTTCGGGCTGCGCTGGAGCGCGATGACGTCGAGGTCGTGGGTGTCAATGATCCGTTCCTGGATGCGGAGTACATGGCCTACCTGATGAAGTATGACTCGGTTCACAAGCGCTATAACGGCGAGGTCGTGGCCAAGGATGGACAGTTGATCGTCGATGGCAAGGCTTGTGCCGTTGCTGCCGAGATGAATCCGGCGGACATTCCGTGGGCCGCTTGTGGCGCTGAGTACGTTGTCGAGTCGACCGGTGTCTTCCTTACTAAGGAAAAGGCTCAGGGTCACATCGATGCCGGCGCAAAGAAGGTCGTGATGTCGGCTCCCTCGAAGGACGACACCCCGATGTTCGTGATGGGCGTCAACAGTGACGAGTACACCTCGGACATGGATTTCGTTTCGAACGCCTCCTGCACCACCAACTGCCTGGCCCCGGTCGCCAAGGTGCTGCATGACAGCTTCGGTATTGTAGAAGGTCTGATGACTACCGTGCACGCCATGACGGCGACGCAGAAGGTGGCAGACGGTCCCTCGGGTAAGAACTGGCGTGATGGCCGCGCGGCCTCCGCTAACATCATCCCGGCCAGCACCGGCGCCGCCAAGGCTGTCGGCAAGGTCATTCCTGATCTTAACGGCAAGCTCACGGGTATGGCGTTCCGCGTACCGACGACGGACGTTTCCGTGGTCGACCTGACCTGCCGCCTCGAGAAGCCTGCCAGCTACGATGACATCAAGGCGACGATGAAGGCCGCCTCCGAAGGCGCCATGAAGGGCGTTCTCGGTTACACCGAGGACCAGGTGGTTTCGAGCGACTTCATCGGTGAAGCCCGCACCAGCGTCTTCGACGCCGGCGCCGGCATTGCCCTGACGGATACGTTCGTCAAGGTCGTCTCCTGGTACGACAACGAGTGGGGCTACTCCAGCAAGGTGCTGGACCTGATCGCGCACATGAACGCGGCAGGCTAGGTTTTGAGTCGGAGCGGTCCTGACCCCCGCCGGTTTACCCGGTGGGAGTCAAAGATCTTTCTCTGGGAGAGGGCGCAGTAAACGAGTCTGCGGCTGTCATGGCGCGAGGGTGGGCCTAACGGGCTTTCCTCGCGCCAGCCGGCCGCAATAGAGGCTGCTGGCGGTCTCCCTTAGGGATGGGGATCTCTCGCTCCCGCCGGGTGAACCGGCGGGGGGCGAACAGCGGTTGAGTTACACCTGGAATATTGGGAACGCAAATGGACAAGAAGACGGTTCGTGATTTGGAATTGAGCGGTAAGCGCGTGTTGATGCGCGTGGACTTCAATGTGCCACTGGATGGCGCGACGGTAACCGACGATACGCGCATTCGCGCCGCACTCAAGACGATTGAGCATGTGCTGGCCGAGGGTGCTTCACTGGTCCTGATGAGTCACCTGGGCCGCCCCAAGGGCGAAGCCAAGCCCGAGTTCAGCCTGAAGCCCGCCGCCGCAAAGCTGTCCGAGTTGCTCGGCAAGCCGGTCGCGTTTGCACCCGACTGCGTGGGCGCAGAAGTGAAGGCCATGGCCGATGCGCTGCAGCCTGGCGACGTGCTTCTTCTTGAGAATCTCCGCTTCCATCCTGAGGAAGAGGGTAAGAAGGTCGAGCCCGAGGCCCAGGAGGCCTTTGCCGCCCAGCTGGCCGAGCTGGGTGATGTCTATGTGAACGACGCTTTCGGTACCGCGCACCGCGCGCATGCCTCGATGGCCGTCGTCACGAAGCAGATCGACGAGTGTGCGGCTGGTTTCCTTCTGGAAAAGGAAATCGAGTATCTCGGCAAAGCCGTTGCGAATCCTGAGAAGCCGTTCGTGGCCGTCATCGGTGGCGCCAAGATCAGTGGCAAGATTGACGTGCTGCGCAACCTGGCCGACAAGGTGGACACGATTATCGTCGGTGGCGGCATGGCCTATACCTTCTATGTGGCCAAGGGCATCCCGGTGGGGAACTCCCTGGTCGAAGAGGAGAAGGTTGACCTCGCGAAAGAGACCATGGAGCTGTTGGCCGCCAAGGGGGTCAAGCTGATGCTTCCGGTCGATCATGTAGTGGCCGATGCCTTCAGTGCAGACGCTAACGTAAAGACCGTGGCTGAAGACGGTATTGAGGATGGCTGGATGGCCCTGGACGTGGGCCCCGGGACGTGCGACCTGTTTGCCGCCGAACTGGCCAACGCGAAGACAGTGGTCTGGAACGGTCCGATGGGCTGCTTTGAGATGGCCCCGTTCGCGGCCGGCACCATGAACATCGCCAAAGTTGTGGCCGAGACCGATTGCGTGAGCATTATTGGTGGTGGCGACAGCGTGAGCGCAGTCAACAAGAGCGGTTTGGCCGAGCAGATGTCACACATCAGCACCGGTGGCGGTGCGAGCCTCGAATTTCTTGAGGGCAAGGCCCTCCCCGGAATCACCGCATTAAGCGACAAGTAAGGAAGACGTAGAATGAAGCTGAGAAAGAAGATTATTGCCGGCAACTGGAAGATGAACAAGACCGTGGGGGATGCCCAGGAACTGGCCTCTGCCGTGAAACTTGAGCTGGCGGAATGCCGCGAAGTTGACGTGGTCCTTTGCCCGCCGTTCACCGCGCTCAAGGCGGTTGGTGAGATCATCGACAACACCTCAATTAAGTTGGGTGCGCAGAATATGCACTGGGAGCCGGATGGCGCCTACACAGGCGAGATCTCCGCCAGTATGCTGCGCGACCTCTACTGTCACTACGTGATCCTGGGTCACAGCGAGCGTCGGACCTATTTTGGTGAGACTGATGCCATCGTAAACCACAAAGTCAAGGCTGCCCTGGACTCTAATCTGCTCCCGATCGTTTGCGTGGGCGAGACGCTTGAAGAACGCGAAGCGGGACGGACCCAGGAAGTGATTCAGACCCAGGTTGAGGGTAGCCTGAGCGGGCTCGCCGCAGAACTGAAGCAGGTCATTGTGGCCTACGAGCCTATCTGGGCGATCGGAACCGGCCGCACGGCGACACCAGAGATGGCGCAGGAAGCACACGCGTTCATTCGTCGTATTTTGACCGGACTCAGTGATGCGGAGACCGCCGAGACGGTTCGGATTCAGTATGGCGGCAGTATGAAGCCCGGGAACGCGGAAGAACTCCTTTCGCAGCCCGATATCGACGGTGGCCTGATTGGTGGCGCCGCGCTCGACGCACGCTCGTTCGTGGAAATCGTGCGTCACGGAATGTAGAAGAGCAGTGATCAGTGATCGGCGATCAGTGATCAGTGGGAGAATGGAGAGCATACTGATCACTGGTAACTGATTACTGATCACTCCAGTGGGTGGGATAGCGAAGTCCGGAACCGGGAGAGAAGAGCATATGGGAACATTCATTAGATATCTGTTGGTTTTGATTGAAGCGGTCTGCAGCATCATGCTGATCGGCGTGATCCTGATTCAGCGCACAAAGAGCCAGGGCCTCGGAATGGCGCTGGGTGGCCAGATGGGCGAGGCGCTGTTCGGCGCGCGCATGGGCAATGTGTTGACCCGGGTTACCGTGATTCTTGGAATCGTGTTCCTGGTCAATACAACTCTGTTGGCCTACATCGGTGCGAGCAATCGGCAGGTGTCCGTCACGGACGATGCGGTAGTGCCTATTCCCGCTGCGCCGGCTCAAACGGCTCCCATGGCAACTCCGGGCGGCGTTCTGCCGGCCGATATGCCGATGGACGCTGCACCGGTTGATGCAGGTGCCGCCGCACCGGTTGAGGCGGCTCCCATGGCGGAGGTCCCGGCCGAGGCTGAGCCTGCGCCGGTGCAGTAGTCGCCTCTGAAGGCGGCTCGCCGGGGACAGTAGAAAGGCATCCGACATGAACCCTGCCGGCATAGCTGTTCAGTTCAGCGTGGCCGGTCGGCCTGTATCTGTCAGTCCCACCGGCAGCGGCAACGTCAACGACACCTACCTCGCGATATTCAGAACCACCTTCTCCGAAGAACGCTTCATTCTGCAGCGTATCAACCGGAAGGTGTTTCCCGATCCCTCGCTGATCATGGCGAATCTGCGGGTGGTGACCAGCCACGTCCACAAGCGTCTTGAGGCTGAGGCGGAGGATTCGGATCGTATTTGGCAGCTTCCGCGTATTATCCCGACCAAGACGGGCAAGGACTTCATTCTCGATGAAGAAGGCGACTGCTGGCGCGCCATCTCTCTGATCGCGTCCGCCACGGCCTATGAGTCGATTCAGAGTCTTGAACATGCCCGTGAGGCCGGGCAGGTTCTGGGGCAGTTCCAGCGCCTGATCTGTGACATTGAGCCCTCTCTGCTGCATGACACACTGGAGGGGTTCCATGTTACCCCGCACTACCTCGAAGAACTGGATGCCGCACTGATCACGGAATCAGGCCAGGAGCTGGCCAGGAGCACGACCGGGGCGCGCGCGTGCCAGAAGTTCATCGAAGAGCGTCGTGACTGGTGTGCTATCCTCGAAGCGGCCCGAGAGAGTGGTGTGCTGCAGCTGCGCCCGACACACGGTGATCCAAAGATCTCCAATATCATGATCGATGAGGACACAGGCAAGGGGACCTGCATCATTGATCTCGATACCGTGAAACCCGGTCTGATCCACTATGACTTTGGCGACTGCCTGCGTTCTGCCTGCAACCCCGCCGGTGAGGATGAGAAAGACCTGGAAGAGGTCTACTTCGATACCGACCTGTGCCAGGCCATCGTCAAAGGCTATATGAAGTACGCCTCAGAGTTCCTGACCGATGCCGATCGGCACTATCTCTTCGATAGCATCCGCTTGATCACATTCGAGCTGGGCCTGCGCTTCTTTGCCGACTACCTCGCCGGCGATGTCTATTTCAAGACCCGATACGAGGGTCACAACCTCCATCGCGCACGGGTACAGTTCAAGCTGTGCGAGAGCATCGAGACACGCGAGCCCGTCATCCGCCGCATCCTCGATAGCTGCGGGTAGCGCGAGGCGGGTGTGGGCTACATGGCTAAAGAACTAACGATGTGAACGATATCTCATCAAACAAGTAAACAGAAGAAAACAGAAATGGCCAAAGTAGTAATTATCGGTGGCGGCAGTCTTGGATTCGCGGGCGGATTGACCCGCGACATTCTGTCGTATGAAGCAACACAAGACGCCGAGTTCGTCTATGTTGACGTCGATCCCACGCGGCTTGAGTTTGGCGTGCAGTACGCGCAGCGCATTATTGAGGAGGGCAAGTACACCGGCGCGTCGGTAAGTGGAACGCTGGATCGGCGCGAGGCGCTGGCAGGCGCTGACTACATCATCATCAGCATCCTGGTGGGCGGCTACGAGGCCATCAAGGCGGAGATCGATATCCCGATGACCTACGGGATCGACCAGTGCATTGGCGACACCCTGACCCCGGGCGGGATCATGCGCTGCCTGCGCACCTTGCCGGAGCTGATGTGCATGGCCTGGGACATCGAGGAGATCTGCCCCAACGCCGTGGTGCTTAACTACACCAACCCGATGTCGATGCTCTCCTGGGGCTTCCAGGATGCCGCGCCGGAGGTCCAGTACGTCGGGCTCTGCCATTCGGTGCAGGGCACGGTGGGTGAATGGACCAACCGGCTGGGACTCAAGCGTCCGGACGTCAATTTCACCTGCGCCGGTATCAACCACCAGGCCTGGTTGCTCAGCTTCGAGGCCAATGGCGAGGATCAGCTACCGCGTATCCGTGAGCTCTGCACCGACCCCAAGATCTGGGCTGGGGACACCACGCGCATGGAGTATGTGAAGCACTTCGGCCACCCTGTAACCGAATCGAGCGGGCATGTCAGCGAGTACAACTGGTGGTTCCGGAAGAACGCGGAAACCATCGCGCAGTATTGTGACGCGGAGAATGCGGTGTGGAACGGCGGCCACGGGTTCATCAAGACGCTCTACGACCGGCCCGACTGGGAAGACCGGATGGAGAAGCGCGTGAGCGACCCCAAACCGCTGAATCTGAAGCGCGGCATGGAGTACGGGTCACAGATCATCAATGCGATCGAGAGCGGCGAGTCCGTGGTGATCTACGGCAACGTCAAGAACCGCGGCCTGATCGAGAACCTGCCGGCTGAGTCGATTGTGGAGGTGCCGATTCACGTCGACAAGAACGGCATGCAGCCGATCCGGGTGGGGGCGCTGCCGCCGCACCTGGCGGCGATCAACCGTGCCCAGATCGGCGTGCAGGAACTGGCGGTACGGGCGGTGCAGGAACAGAACCCCGAGCGGGTCTTCCAGGCCATGGCCATGGATCCGCTCTGCGCCATGTCGTGTACCCTCGACCAGATCCGGGCGATGACCCGTGAGCTGATGGAAGCCCATCGCGGGTTTATCCCGATCTTCAAGGACGCCCTCCCGGCCGAGCGCGAGGTGCTGCATCCCGAGAAGGCGCAGGAGAAAGAGGAGCACATCGATCCCGGCCTGGCGGACCAGCTGTAGGAGGACACAGCGCGTTGATGACCGGACTACATGACAATAACGAGTTGGAGCGCATACGGGCCGGTATTCCTGCAGGAGTGAAGCTGGTCGACAACCATGTCCACACCGAGCTGGCCTACTGCAGTGAAGACATGACCGTGGAGAAGGCGATCGCGCGGGCGTGGGCTGGCTTATCCTCACTTTGAGACCCGGCAGGCGGCGGCCGTGAGCGCATCGGATACGGTGACCCGCTAGAGAAGGAGCCCATGAGCACAACAGGCATGAAGCAGCGCTGCTGGGAGCACGATTACTGCGCCCCCTCGTTCTACATGCTCACGATTGTGACTGAACCGAGGCGGGAGTGTTTGAGCGAGGTGCGGGGGGATGTGGCAGCTGGGGCAGCTGCCACCACTGAATTGGCTGGGGCAGCTCCGGCCGCTGAGCTGTCCGGGATCGCTCTCACCCGCGACAAGCGGCTCAAACTTCACCCTATGGGGGAGGTGGTGCAGGAGGTGTGGCGGCGCACCTCCAGCCTTTATCCCGGCGTTGAGGCGTGCGAGTGCGTGGCCATGCCGGACCACTTTCACGGCATTCTGTGGGTAAAGGAGCCCCAGAAGCGGCACATGGGCCACATCGTGAAGGCCTTCAAGCGGGTGAGCACCCAGGAATGCAGGAGCAAGGGGCTGCTCCTGCCACCGAACCGGGTGGTGGCAGCAGCCCCCGCAGGTTCGGTGGTGGCAGCAGCCCCTGCTGCCACATTATGGGAAGAAGGCTACCAAGACTCCATCCTCCTCCACCGCGGCCAGCTCAAGGCAATGGCCAACTACATTGCCGACAACCCCCGCCGCCACGCCCTCAAGCGCGCCAACCCCCAGCTTTTCACAGTGGTTCACAGCCTGACGGTGGCCCCGGGGCGCACCTGCCCGGCGATCGGGAACCGCTTCTTTCTGGATCGGCCCGTCAAGCGGCAGATTCAGGTCTCGCGCAGCATTTCTCCTGAAGCACTGGCCGAAAAGCAGGCGGAGCTCCTCTATGCGGCCGAGCATGGGGCCGTGTTGGTGTCGCCCTGCATCAGCCCCGGCGAGAAGGACATTGCCCGCGCTGCACTGGACGCCGGCCTCCCGCTGATCGTCATTCTGACCAACGGCCTGCGACCGCACTACAAGCCGTCAGGCCGTTACTTCGATGCCTGTGCAGACGGTCAGCTGCTTATGCTGGCTCCGCTGCCTTACGCCTCAAAGGAGGCACCCATTACCCGCGGTCAGTGTCTCACTCTCAATGAGTGGGCGGCCGCCATCACAACGGAAGAGATATAGATGAAGGACACACCAGGCCAGAACGTGACGACAACCTTTCCGGGTGCACTGGAGGGAAAATGCCTCCGTCTCGAGGCGGCGGGCAGCGGTTTGGACCGCGCCATGATTACGATCCCGGCCAGGGTGAAGCCCGGGCAGCCATTTGGCGCAACGGTCGCCCTCCTCGACGCGAACGCCATGCCGCTTATCGCAAAGAAGGAGCATCTGACGCTCTCGCTCGCCGGCGTTGCACAGGCCGAGGTCTCGTTTCCCGCAGGCCACTCGGCCGTAGCCCGGCTCGAAGGGCTCACGCAGCCGGATAGCGGCTACTTTCGCCTGCAGGCAGAGATCGACGGAAGGCACTTTGTCAGCAACCCGTCCCTCGCCACCGATGAAGAGCGCCCGCTTGTCCTGTGGGGCGATCCGCATATCCACACCACGGTGGGCGACTGCCATGCGGCCCGCTGCCGCACCCGCACCCTTGCCTACGCGGCTGCGCGCTATGCCTATGGCCTCGACTTCATCGCGATTGCCGACCACGTCTCCTGGCAGCCGCGCGGGACGGCGGGGAAGTGGAAGGACAACCTGGCACTCTGTGAGCTGTATGATGAGCCGGGTACCTTTTCGGCACTCTACTGCTATGAGACCTCCATGCGCGGCGGCGATGGGGGTGACTGCAACGTCTACCTGCGGCGGTCTAAGTATGGGGCAGGGGGGCGAGTTGCCGGCCGGTGGCGAGGTGACCATTCGCGCCGAGTATGCCGCCGAGAGCGACATTGTAGGTGGACGTCGCGCATGATTGAATCTATGGAACTACGCTGAACAGGAGTGAAGAGATGACGGTGGATAACGAAACAGGCCCACTGGCAGGCAAACGTCCCAACGTGATGCTGGTGGTGATGGATGATATGGGGTATTCGGATCTGGGGTGCTACGGTGGTGAAATCGAGACCCCGAACGTGGACCGGCTGGCCAACCGGGGCGTACGCTTCACGCAGTTTTGCAATACCGGTCGCTGCTGGCCGACCCGGGCCGGCATCCTGACCGGTTATTATCCGCCGCAGGTCTGCATGGATCCACCTCGGCCGGTCTTTCGTCCCTCCTGGCAGCGCATGATTCCGCACTACCTGGGAGCGGCGGGCTACCGCAACTACCATTCGGGCAAGTGGCATGTGTTCAATACGCCCGACCCCGAAGCCGACGGAGGTTTCGATAAGAGCTGGGGCTACGATATCGAGCAGTTCCACCACTTCTTTCACAACGATGACGGCTCCACCACCTATTCGGCCACGGCGATAACGGATCATGCCCTGGAGTGCTTGCGGGAACACCAGGCCGATCACAAGGGCACGCCCTTCTTTCACTATGTTTGCTACACCACTCCGCACTTTCCGGTGCAGGCCGAGCAGGCGGATATCGACAAGTACATGGAGCGCTATAACGAGGGCTGGGACGTGATGCGCACACGCCGCTGGGAGCGGATGCGCGAGATGGGCATTGTCAATTGCGCCCTCTCGGAACGTGAAGCCGATGTGCCCGCACCGCACTACCTGGAACACAAGGAGGAGTGGGGCGCTAAGTATGGACCGGGCGAGATCGAGTACGCGGTGCCATGGGACTCCCTGGACGATGAGTCGAAACGTTTCCAGTCCACCAAGATGGCGATTCACGCCGCCATGGTCGATCGGACCGACCGTGAGCTGGGGCGCCTGCTGGATCAGCTCGAATCCATGGGCGAGCTGGAGGATACGCTCATCCTCTTCCTCTCCGATAACGGGGCCAGTGCCGAGATGATGATCAGGGGACAGGGCCACGATCCGGATGCGCCCGCGGGTTCGGAGATGACGCACCTCTGTCTCGGGCCGGGCTGGTCGACCTGCAGCAATGCGCCGTTCAGGCGTCATAAGATCTGGGTGCACGAGGGCGGGGTGGCCACGCCCTTGGTGGCCTCCTGGCCGAATGGGATCAAAGCGCGCGGTGAGCTGCGCCACGACATGGGGCATGTGATCGATTTCCTTCCGACCCTGATGGATGTGGCCGGGGTATGTCCCGAGGACAATCCCCTGCCTGAAGACGCGCCGCCGCTGCCCGGGAAGAGCCTGTTGCCCTCCATGGAGCAAGATGGCAGCTTGACGCCCGACCACATCTACTTCCACCACGAAGGCAACCGCGCCCTCCGTGTCGGTGACTGGAAGATTGTCAATGAGTCCAAGGTGAATCGCGGGCGTGAGGATAATCCGTGGGCGCTCTACGATCTCTCCACCGACCGCTGCGAGATGGTCGATCTTTCGGCTGAGATGCCGGAGAAGTGCCGGGAGCTGCAGGCGCGCTGGCAGGCGTGTGAGGACCAGTACCGTACCAAGCCCGGAAAGGTGCACTAGTCACGTGGCGGCGCTGACACTGCCCTGGAGTGGCGAGAAGAGGGAGCTGGCCGCAGGCACGCATGCCGGTCATATCGAAACGGAGGAATAAGGGAACCATGAAGAAACCGCATCTGATCATCTTCAACCCCGATCAGTGGCGTTCCGATGTGATGGGTTGCCACGGCAACCCGGCTGCCGTAACGCCGGTGGTGGATGCGCTCGTGAAGTCTGATGCCGTCTCCTTCAGTAACGCCTTCTGCCAGAATACGGTCTGCACGCCGAGTCGCTGCAGCTTCATGACGGGCTGGTATCCGCACGTGCGTGGGCACCGGACGATGTATCACATGCTCCACCCGGAGCTGGGCGAGCCGAACCTGCTCAAGATCCTCAAGGAGAACGGCTATCATGTCTGGTGGGGAGGCAAGAATGACCTGACCCCCGGGCAGGCCTCGGTTGATCCCTATTGCCATGAACGCTTCCATGCCACCAAGGAGGACTACGCACGCTGGGGCTATGAGCCGCAGGAGGGGAGCCACGGCAATGCCACTGGCTGGCGCGGCGAGCATGGTGACGACAACTACTTCAGTTTCTACAAGGGGAAGCTCGAGAAGGGCGACAAGGAGCTCTACTGTGATGGGGATTGGGCGAATGTACTTGGCGCCATCGACAAGATCAGAAGCTACGATGGGAATGAGCCGCTCTGCCTCTATATTCCACTCTCCTACCCCCATCCGCCGTACTGCGTGGAGGAGCCCTGGTATAGCGTGACGGATCGCGAGAAGTTGCCGCCGCGCCCGCTTGCGCCGCCCGACTACGCGGGCAAGGCTTCCATTCTCAAGGGAATCGCCGAGTGCCAGAATATGCAGGGCTGGAGCGAGGAGCGTTGGAGCGAACTGCGGGCGACCTACTACGGGATGTGCTCCAGGGTCGATCACCAGTTTGGCATGCTTCTCGATGCGCTGAGACAGAAGGGCATCTACGACGAGAGTGCAGTCTTCCTCTTTTCCGATCACGGCGACTACACCGGCGACTTCGGCATTGTCGAAAAGACTCAGAATACCTTTGAGGATTGCCTCGCCAAAGTGCCCTTTGTGATCAAGCCACCGGCCACGGTGCCGGTCACACCACGAGTCGATGACGCCCTGGTGGAGCTGGTCGACTTCTCAGCGACTGTCTACGAGCTCACAGGCATCGAAGCCGGCTACGACCACTTCGGCAAGAGCCTGGTTGGCCTGCTGGCGGGAGAGACCGAGCACCGTGACGCCGCGTTCTGCGAGGGAGGTCGCCTGAAAGGCGAGGTACAGGCGATGGAGCGCGAAAGCAGTTCCTGTGGCACGGACGGTTCAGTCGAGTATGGCCTCTATTATCCGCGCCTGCGTCTGCAAATCACCGATGCACTTGGCCCGTATCACACCAAGGCGACCATGTGCCGGACCAGGACGCATAAGTACATCCGCCGCCACTATGAGAAGGACGAACTCTACGACCTGGTGAAGGATCCGTGTGAGTGCTGCAATGTCGTTGACGATCCGGCCTATGCCGATGTCCTGGCAGCTCTCAAGGAGCGGATGTTGACCTGGTACATGGAAAGTTGCGATGTGGTGCCGCGGGAGAGGGATAGGCGCTGAGATGAGAGGTGTTCGGCTGGCCAGGGCCTGCCCGCCCTACCTGTTGCCGGATGGCCATGAGCCCGCAGGCGAGGCCGATGTAGTGGAGGGGCGTATTACCCTTAGCCTCGGTGCGAATGAAGCGGTAAAGATCGAAGCGTGAACAAGCGCATGAGGACGACGGGTCTGATCAAGCTGCTGCCGGCGCGCCCGGAGAAGTGGGCAAGCGGCAAGGTTGCCGGTATCTGCTGCCGCGGTGGAGTCACCGTGGATATGGCGTGGGACTTTCAGGCAGGAACGCTGTCGGAAGCCTTGACCAGCCAGGCCGATCAGGGCATCCTCCTGCAGCTGCCCACGGGCGTCGACAAGGCGCGGTTCGAGCCAGGAGCTGCAGAGCCGCAGGCTGTGGTAGAGGGCGGCTACCAGGTCAGCCTGGGTGCGGGTGAGGCCCTGCAACTTACAACCACGCTACACGCGATGAAGGATAGGACGTTTTATGAAATTTCGTTATGACACATCCGGAACCTGGTTCAAGGGCAACACCCACATTCACAGTACGGCTTCTGACGGCGGGAAGACTTTCGCTGAGATAGCGGAGCTGTATGCATCGGCGGGCTACGAGTTTCTGTTTCGCACCGACCACTGGGTGGCGTCGGATGTCGCCGCAGACACAGAGGACTACCCGCTGCTCTGGCTGGATGGTATCGAGCTTGATGGGCAGGATCTGACAGGTGCCATGTATCATGTGGTGTGTCTTGGCCGTGTGCGGGACATCGAGCGAGAGCACGGATTGCCAGCTGGTGTGGCGTCCGCTCAGGACCAAGGTGGCCTGCTGATTCTGGCGCATCCGCATTGGAGCGGAAACAGTCTGGACGATGTGTTGCGCCTGCCTTTCCGTGGGGTCGAGATCTATAACAACGTCTGCCGCATGCTCAACGGTAAGAGTGGGGGCATGGTTCACTGGGATACAGCGCTGCGGGACAATCCCAATACGCTCGCATTTGCTGTTGATGATGCACACCTGAAAACTGCCGAGCCGCAGTGGAACGGGGGCTGGATTGTGGTCAATGCGAAGAGCTGCTCTCGCGATACCATCATGGCCGCCATTCGACGTGGCAACTTCTACTCGAGCTGTGGCCCGGCCTTCGAGTCGATAGAGCTCGCCGGCAGGGACCTGTCGCTCAGCACCTCGCCGATCCGCTCAGCCCGCCTCGCGGGCCCCGGCCCGCGAGGGATAACTGTAGAGGCCAGGGATGCGGAAACGCTTGCCCGCGTGACCATGTCACTTCCAGAGAAATGGGACTACTGCTACGCGGAGATCGAGGACGAGGCCGGGAAGCGTGCCTGGACCAATAATCTGCTGGTTGGAGAGTAGAGCGGCACCGCGTGACCATTGAGCCCATGCGTGCCCGTTCCGCCGCGTACCCGGAAGAGCTCGGCAAAGCCGTGGCCATTCCCCGCTGCACGTCACCTTGCGGTCTTGCTGCGCTCAAGGCGATGCGTTAGGTTGCAGGCTGGCCTCGCTGGCAGATCATGGGATGGAAGCAGGCGTGTACAGAGAGTTGGCGCGACTTCGTGACGGCGGGCGACGATTACGGTGGACGAGTTCCCTCTTCCTTCGTCGCGGCGTAGCCGAAGGCGAAGCCGGAACTGGGGCTCCAGCACATCCTGCAACGTACCGGCAAAGAGACCGGATGTGACGGCGGTCGGGTAGTGACATTCTCTGCTGGTCGTAAATGGTCGCTATTGTTGTCGCGATAATACGCTGTGTGCAGTGCCGTGTATTCTGCTACCTTGGTCATACTATGAAGAACAAGCGAGAGATATATATCTGTACAGTGGCGTTGGACCCCACCCGGTGGGGTCGGCGTATACCTTCCTTTGACGTGAGTGCGTGGTTGTCTCGCTTCGCGCGTGATGGGTTTGATGGCGTTGAGCTATGGGAGTTTCACTTCTTGCCGGCCGAGAAGGCTGAGCAGGAGCGCTTGGTGACCGCCGCCTCCTCGGTGGCGATCTACAACTCCTATGTCGGGTTTGCGGACGAAGAGGCCGAGGCACGTGCCGCGGCGGCGGAGGCCATCACGCGATTGCAACCCCGCGGCGTGAAGTACAACCTGGGCGGGGATGCCTCTAAACGGGACGAGTATCGCCGCAACCTGCTGGCCTGGGCGGATGCGCTGCCGGCCGACTGCCGGTTGCTCTGCGAGTGTCATGGGGGAACCATCCTTGAGCAGGCGGAGGATGCTGCGGCCTTTTTCGCGGATCTCGATCCGGCGCGCTTCGGCGTGGTGGTGCATGTGTCGGGTGATGCCGCCGGCACCGAGAAATGGTTCTCGGAGTTGAATGGCCGTGTACAGCACCTGCATGTGCAGATGCGCGGCCCCGAGAGCGATCCGTCCGTAGCGGCCAACCGGCCGGCATTGGATGCCGGTTTCGCGGTTGTCAAGGCGCATGGCTACACCGGGAGCGTGGCGATTGAGTTCTCGCGTGGTATCGGGCGGGACGAGGATATTGAGGAGATCTATACGAATGCCTGCACGGATCTGGCGTATGTCAGGCAGGTCTAGCCTGAGAAGTCGCCAATCAGCTTCTGGAGTGCCGGGTCGATGATGCTGACGCGGCGCTCGCCCTTGACCGCTTTGACTGCGCCAAAGACCATGGCTACGCTGTAGATGTTGTCGTACACGTCGGTGAGGGGACGTTCGCCCTTGCGAATGCTTTTCATGAAGTTGGCCAGGACATAGTCCTGGCCGGTGCGGCGCAGCTTGCGGGGGGGGATGACGGTGGATTTCCTGGTGCGGTAGCCTTCGGGAACCTGGTCGAGGGTGATGACGCCTTTCTCGTAGCGGATGGTGCCCTTGCTCCCTTCGATCTGCCAGTTGCCGTTCCAGTCGCAGTAGTCCCCCTTGGCGCACCAGCTTCCGTTGTAGAGGACGCGCGCATCGTTCGCCATCGTGAAGCAGATCGAGGAGGAGCAGTCGCCCTTGAAGTGCGACCACGTCGGGTTCCAGGCCTGCCCCCGCACGCTCACGGCGTCGAGGCCGGTGATAAAGCGGATGAGATCGAAGTGGTGGATCGACATGTCGACCAGCAGCGGGTAGGGCATCTCTGCGCGGAACCCGTCGAAGCCAACGCCTTTATAGAAATCGATCTTAACCTGGCCGATCTCTCCGATCCGCCCCTTCTTGATCAGGTCGGCCATGGTGTACATCTCGTCCGCGTAGCGGTAGTTCTGGCTGACCACGTAGTGACGCTTCGCTTTTCGCGCTGCTGAGAACATGGCTTTGCAGTCCGCCATCGACTCGGCCATAGGCTTCTCGCTGATGACGTGGAGCCCCGCGCCGAGTGCCTCGACGACGGGCGCGCGGTGATAGGCCGGCGGGGTTACGACAACCACCGCGTCCGCCTCGACGTTCTGGAGCGCCTGCTTGAGTGTGGGAAAGCAGATCGACGGGTCGTAGTCGTTATTGTCGCAGACCTGTTGCATGGCCTGCGGATTGAGATCCACCATGCCGACCACCTTCGCCTGCCGGTTGTTCTTCAGAGCGCTGACCCACATACCACCGAAACCACCGACGCCAACCTGAATGAATCGCATACCATCCTCTTTCTAGCTATAGGAAATAGGGGCACTAGCCCCGTCGCGTTGACTTTGCTTACCCCATGATTACAGACGGGACCATACGAGAAACCCGCACGGGGGGTCAAGAAGTTGGAGAGAAGGAGGGCCTCTTTCTGCCACACTCCGTGTAGCCAGAAAAAGAAGGGTGCGCTTGCGGGTGTGGCTATCGCCTGACCCTGGCGTTGCCTTCCCAGATGCTCCAGATCTGTTCTTCATCTGCCGGCTGCGCGTAGTCGGTCTGCAGCGTTGTGACCAGGGCTCCGCTGGCCCAGGCGAACTGGGTCCATTTCTCGGGCTCCCACTGTTTCAGGATGGCATACAGCAGGCCGCCCACGAATCCATCGCCGCCGCCAATACGGTCCAGCACGCCGATATCGCGCGGCTCCACGACATGCCAATGGTCGCCTTCGGAGACGATGGCTCCCCAGCGATGAGAGTTGGCGTTCACCACTTCGCGCAGTGTTGTGGCAAAAACGGATGCGTTGGGATAGCTCGCCTTCACGTTGGCGATCATACCTTTGAATCCCTCGATCTTGGCTGCCAGGTCCTTGCCGCCCGCCTCAGGCCCTTCGATGTCGAGACAGAGTTGGAAGTCCTCCTCATTGCCTATCAGGATGTCGGATACCCCCGCAATCTCCTTGAAAATGTCGCTCAGCTCTTGCTCTCGTCCTGCCCAGAAGGAGGCGCGGTAGTTGAGATCGAACGCGATGCGTGTGCCGTGCTTCTTGGCTGCGCGTGCAATATCGAGGCAGAACTGTCCCGTAGCGGGAGAGAGAGCGGCGATCAGTCCGGAGAGATGAACGATCTGGACGCCTTCCGCGCCGAAAATCCGTTCCAGGTCGAAGTCTTTCACGTTGAGCAGGCGGCCCACCTCGCCGGCTCGATCGTTCTGAACGCGCGGACCGCGCGAGCCCGTTCCGCTATCGGCCAGGTTGAACTGGTGGCGATAGCCCCACGGATCGCCCTGCTCGATCTCCGGTCCCTCGACATCCATATGGCGTCTGGCCAAATCATCTTTGATCAGGCGAGCAACGGGGCTGCCTTTGACGAAAGCCGTCAGCACCTTGACCGGCAGTCCGAGAAATGAGGACACGCTGGCCACATTGCTCTCCGCACTGGTCACTTGCAGGCGATAGGTATCGCCGCAATGGAAGGGTTGCCCATTGTCAGGTGTCAGGCGAACGCCCATACTCGTGGCCACAAGCATGGCATACTTACAGTCGTCTCTCAGCTCAATACCCATTCTTTCATCTCCTCGTGTAGCTGTTCAGTACCCCTCGATTCAGTACCCGTTGACCGTATGATATAGAGTGTGGTGGGGAAACATTAAAGTGAGGAGTCTGCGTCGCAGAGTCCTTTAAGCTCCCCGCGCTTGCGAAGCGGGCGGTCTCGGTGGTATCACTATGGGGAGCGGGGCAACGTGAGGAATGTGAGGAGAAGCACATGTCAGTGATTGAGGTGAAACCGCAAGAGAGCTGTGCGTACGATATTGTATCGCTGGGTGAGGTCATGCTTCGACTTGATCCGGGTGAAGGCCGCATTCGGACGGCGCGTCACTTCCGGGCATGGGAGGGTGGCGGAGAGTACAATGTCGCCCGGGGCTTGCGCCGTTGCTTCGGTCAGCGCGCCGCCGTGGTGACCGCCTTTGCAAAGAACGAGGTTGGTCTGCTCATGGAGGATTTGGTCCTGCAGGGCGGGGTGGATACGTCGCTTATCAGGTGGGTGGATTATGATGGCATTGGGCGCACGGTGCGCAATGGCCTGAACTTCACCGAACGCGGCTACGGCATTCGCGGTGCTGTGGGATGCTCCGATCGTGGTAACACGGCCGCCTCGCAGCTCAAGGCCGGTGACATCGACTGGGAACACATCTTCGGGACACTGGGTGTACGCTGGTTTCACACCGGTGGGATCTTTGCCGCACTATCCGAAACGACAGGCGAGGTCGTGATCGAGGCGGCGCGCACGGCCAAGAAGCATGGCACGGTTGTCTCCTACGACCTCAACTATCGGCCTTCGCTCTGGAAGGGCTTCGGGGGTCTGAAGAAGTGTCGCAGCATCAACCGGGATATCGCGCCGTATGTGGATGTGATGATCGGTAACGAAGAGGACTTCACGGCATGCCTCGGGTTTGACGTGGAAGGTGCGGATGAGAGTCTGACTGATCTTGACGTGGAGTCTTTTAAGAAGATGATCACCATGGCCGTCGCCGAATTCCCAAACTTCAAGGCGACCGCCACAACCATGCGTGGGGTTAAGACCGCTACGGTCAACGACTGGGGCGCCATGTGCTGGGTCGACGGGGAGTTCTATACGGCGACACACCGGCCGGACCTGGAGATCATGGATCGCGTGGGCGGTGGCGATAGCTTTGCCTCCGGCTTTATCTACGGCATGATGGTGCTGCAGGATCCGGCCAGGGCCGTCGAGTACGGTGCAGCGCACGGTGCGCTGGCCATGACCACTCCCGGGGATACCACCATGGCATCCCTCGCCGAAGTCGAGAAGATCGTCGCCGGCGCCGGTGCACGGGTTGATCGCTAAGCCATCGTACTACAGTCAGGTAGAGCCTGTCCCAAACCGGAGCAATTTGGCACGACGGGCATCTGGCGGACAGGCCCGGCGGCACGGAGCGGGCATGAGGGGCCGCTTTTGATGGGGCAGGGCCCTCGAACAGGCCGCGGCGACCGATTTTGGGCAGACC
>JASLOA010000033.1 GCA_030745755.1 Kiritimatiellia bacterium
AAGTGTCATGAAACGCATAGCTATTCCTCTGTTCGTCGTACTCGCTCTGATCGGTGGTCTCTGTTTCGTAGGATGCGAAACGGAATCGGCCTCACAGAACAACGTGCTGATCAGCCCCCGCTCCGCGATCATCCTGATCGATAACACCGTAGAACTGACCGCCAGCGGCGGCTTCGACTACGAGTGGTCGCTCGAACAGGAGGAATGGGGCACCCTCTCCACCACCAAGGGCAGCCGCACCGTCTATACCAGCGCCCACGATCCCGACCCCGAAACCTGGCAGGAACACCAGGTCATCACGGTCAAGTCTTACATCAACAGGCAGGCTGGCGGTACCAACGGCTTCTCTGACTACGCCCAGACCGCCGAAGCCATTATCACGCACCAGACCGCACAGGTCATCGTCAACATCGAGCCGCCGAATGCCAACGTCACTGAGTTCGGATCGGTATCGTTCACAGCAACAGGAGCCAATCGCTATAGCTGGAGTCTTCAGTATCCAAGCTGGGGAACTCTCACGGCAACTGATGGGGATACCACCACGTACACGAGTACGTTTAACCCCAGCGATGAACATCTCCAGATTCTGACATGCACAACGGATCGAGGAACCACCACGGCACATATCGTTCACAATGCAGAAGGCATTATCCTCAATCCGAGCTCCGCATCTCTCAATGAAGGTGAGTCGGTTAAGTTTACGGCTTCGGGCGGAACCACATATAGCTGGAGCAAAACCGGTACAGGCAACGAGCTAACATCATTCAGCACCACAACGGGATCAGAGACTACGCTTAGCTTCCCGGATGGCTCCAGTTTCTCCGGTTCACGATCATTCACTGTGACAGTGACGTCCGGCGAAGAATCTGCGCAGTCATCCGTGACGATCCACGGAACACTGTAGGACGGCAATGTCGCTCCAGATCACCAGCCTCCAGAACCCGCGCGTCAAGCACGTCGTCAAGCTGCGCCAGCGTTCGCATCGGGATGATGAGCGGCTGATGCTGGTTGAGGGGTATCGCGAGATCAGGCGGGCCCTCGATAACCGTCATCCGCTCAACGCACTCTTCTTCTGCCGCTCGCTCTTCCAGGGACCGAACGAAGATGCACTCATGGAGCAGGCTGCGAGCCAGGGCGGCGAGCTGTTCGAATGCTCTGAACCCGTCTTCCGCAAGATGGCTTACCGCGACCGCCCCGAGGGCCTCCTTGCTGTTGCCCCGCATGTGACGCAGTCCCTCGCCGAGCTTGACGTCACCCCCACTCCACTCGTAGTCGTGGCCGAAGCCATAGAAAAGCCCGGCAACCTGGGCACCATCCTGCGCTCAGCCGATGCGGCCGGTGCCGATGCCGTACTCGTGTGCGACCGTTGCACGGATATTCACAACCCCAACGTCGTGCGGGCCAGCATCGGGATAATCTTTGCACTGCCGGTGATCGAGGTCAGTAGTGCTGAAGCCATGGCGTGGATGAACGCGCGTGAAATTCAGATCGTCGCCACCACGCCCCACACCGATACCCTCTACACCGATACGGACCTCACAAAGGGCACGGCAATCGTAATGGGAACCGAACAGGTAGGCTTAAGCGATACCTGGCTCAAAGCCGCCACCGTCCAGGTACGCATTCCCATGCTGGGCCAAGCCGACTCCCTGAACGTAGCCTCCGCCACCACCCTCCTCCTCTACGAAGCCGCGCGTCAGAGGGACTTTGCGAAGTCATCGCAGTAGTCGGTGGCTTCGACGAACCTGACGTGCCGATCGCAGCGTTGGGCGAAGGGGTTGACGACGTAGTGTTTGCAGTAGCGGCAGACGCGCTGTTTTTCGTCGTCGTCGAAGATGTCAACGGTGTCGGGCCGATCGTCGTCGGTGAAGACTTCGACGGTGCGCTTCTCCTTGAAGGGCACCTCGGCCTCGGAGGCATAGACGTGACCGCATGAAGCGCAACTCAGCTCTTCGCCGGCCCTGGTGAATCCCTCATAGACCGGCTCACGCTTCAGCAGCGTGTCTTCGCCACAAGCTGTGCATAGAATCTCTATCATGCGCTTCTTTGCGTTCTCTGCGCTCTTTCGCGGCCAATTCTTCCCTACTCCAACACCGCCCGGATCCGCCGCACCCCCGCGCTCGAGGAGCCTTCTTTCTTGATGCGGAAGCTGCCCAGTTCGCCTGTACGGGCCACATGGGGGCCGCCGCAGACCTCCTTGGAGAAGTCACCAATCGTGAAGACTTTGACCTGCTCGCCGTACTTGGCGTCGAACAGAGCCATCGCGCCCTGTTCGCGGGCCTGCTCGATAGTCATGGGTTCCATGGTCACGGGTAGATCGCGCTGGATCACCTCGTTCACCATCTTTTCCACGGCCTCGCGCTCTTCCATGGTCATCTTCTCAGGATGCGAGAAGTCGAAACGCAGTCGATCTGCCGTGATGTTTGAACCGCGCTGCTTGACGTGGTCGCCCAGGACTTGCTGCAGCGCCTTGTGCAGCAGATGCGTGGCGGTGTGCAGGCGCGTGGTCTGCTCGGAAGCATCAGCCAGGCCGCCCTTGAACGCCTTGTCTGCGCCCGCCCTTGATACCGCCTTGTGCTTGTCGAAGGCCTTGTCGAACCCCTTGCGATCAATCGTAATACCGCGTTCGCCACAGATCTCGTCCGTGAACTCGAGCGGAAAGCCATAGGTGTCGAAGAGTTTGAACGCTACGCGTCCGCCTAACGTGGACTGGTTGTGCTCGGCCAGCTTCTCCAGCACCTTCTCCAGTTCGGCCATACCGCGCGTGAGCGTCTTCTCGAAGCGGCGTTCTTCCTCGCTGAGCTCAGTGATGATGTGCTTACGGTTGCGCTCCAGCTCCGGGTAGACATGGCTGTAGTTCGCGATCACCGCTTCGGCGATCGCTGCGGCAAACACGTCGCCCAGTCCAAGCTGCTTGGCATAGCGGACGGACCGACGGATCAAGCGACGCAGGACGTACCCCTGCCCCAGGTTGCCGGGGCGGATGCCACGGTCGTCACCCAGGATGAAGACGGAACTGCGGATATGATCGGCCACGACCCGGAACGCGTGCTGCGTTTCGGCATCGTCATCGAAATGCTTGTCGCAGCCGGCCTCGATGGCCGCCAGGATCGGGGCAAACAGCTCGGTCTCAAAAACGGTGGCTTTGCCCTGCAGCATGGTGATCGTACGCTCAACACCCATACCGGTATCGACATTGGCCTGCTTCAGCCTGGCATAGGTGCCGTCGGTTTGCTTGTCGTACTGCATAAACACGTCGTTCCACACCTCGAAGTACTTGCCACAGGAGCAACCGGGCTGGCAGCCATCACCGCAGGGCTCCTTGCCGGTATCGATGAACATCTCGGTATCGGGGCCACACGGCCCGGTCTGGCCGGCCGGCCCCCACCAGTTATCCTGCATGGGCAGCGCATAGATACGCTCGTCCGGGATGCCGAGGCGGTTCCAGATAGCCCGGCTCTCGTCATCGCACGGCACGGTCTCGTTGCCCTCGAAGATGGTAACAGACAGGCGCTCGGGGTCGAACCCGAGGTAGTCCGGGGAGGTAAGAAACTCGTAGGACCACGCGATGGCGTCTTCTTTGAAGTAGTCACCCAGCGACCAGTTGCCGAGCATCTCGAAGAAGGTCAGGTGGGAGGGATCGCCGACCTCTTCAATGTCCCCGGTGCGCACACATTTCTGGCAGTTACACAGCCGCGTCCCGGCCGGATGGGCCTCCCCGACCAGGTACGGCACCAGCGGATGCATCCCGGCGGTGGTAAACAGCACCGTGGGATCGTTCTCGGGCACCAGCGATGCCGAAGAGATCACCGTGTGCCCCTTCGACGCAAAGAATTTCAGATACAGATCGCGTAATTCGTCAGCTGTCATACTTCACCATCAGCAGTTGTTGATACGGCTGGACAAGATAGAGGATAACGGCGCTGTAAAGAAAGGGAATAAGTCCCCTTGCGACCTCGAGTCGCAGGAGACGGAGATCTTGGCCTCCCACGACACAAGGTCGCGGGGGAGCTGTGACACCGATTCTTCTTTCAGTCCTGCTCGGAGATGTACGACACAAGGTCGCGGGGGAGCTGTGATGCCGATTCTTCTTCTTTCAGCGGAGCTGGCTAGTCCTGCTCGGCAATATGTGCGTCGATCTTGTCGATCATGCGTTGGAGCAGTTTGGGATCTTCCTGCAGCGCGCGGCGGGCCGCTTCGCTGCCCTGGCCGATCTGGACATCTTCGAACGAAAGCCAGGAGCCACGCTTCGTGATCAGGTTCAGCTTGAGCGCCGAATCCAGAACGGACCCCTCCCAGGAGATGCCCTGGGCATAGAGAATGTCGAACTCGGCCTCGGTGAAAGGCGGTGCCATCTTGTTCTTCACCACCTTGACGCGGGTACGGTTGCCCGTGACCCGTCCGGTTGAATCCTTGATGGCGCCGATGCGGCGGATGTCCAGTCGCACGGAGGCGTAGAACTTGAGAGCGCGGCCACCCGGCGTGGTTTCGGGGCTGCCGAACATGACACCGATCTTCTCACGGATCTGGTTGGTGAAGATGCACGTAGTCTTGGATGTCGCTATGCCGGCGGTCAGCTTGCGCAGGGCCTGCGACATGAGGCGCGCCTGCAGCCCCATGTGTGAATCACCCATGTTGCCATCCAACTCGGCACGCGGGGTCAGCGCGGCCACGGAGTCGATCACCACGACATCGAGCGACCCGCTACGGACCAGCGTCTCGGCAATAGTGAGGGCCTCTTCCCCCGAACCGGGCTGCGACACCAGCAGGTCGTCCAGGTTGACGCCGATCTTGGCGGCGTAACCGGGGTCCATGGCATGCTCCGCATCGATGAAGGCGGCCAGGCCGCCGCCCTTCTGGGCGTTGGCAATGATGTGCGAGCAGAGCGTGGTCTTCCCGGAAGACTCGGGACCGTAGATTTCAACCACGCGTCCGCGCGGCACACCGCCGATGCCGAGCGCGAGGTCGAGGGAGAACGAACCGGTCGAAATGGCATCCACCTTCTCGGATGCCTTCGCGTCGCCCATGCGCATGATGGCGCCGTCGCCAAACTCCTTGCGGATCTGGGCCAGGACGGCATCCAGCGTGGTGGGATGTACTTTTGGTTCGGATTTCTTCGCCATGTTTCTACTCCTCGAGATATGCCTGCAACCATTCCAATGCGGCCTGGCAGGTCTGGTTCTTGATCTCCAATCGGTCGCCTTCGAATTTGTATCTCCGCACGTTAACCTCTCCGCACGTGTTGGCAAAGCCCATAAACACGAGTCCGACAGGTTTTCCGGGTGAACCGCCGTCCGGGCCGGCAATTCCAGTCACGCTGATGCCGATATCGGCCCCAAAACGCGCGCGCACACCGGACGCCATCTGCTCCGCCACGGCCTCGCTCACGGCGCCCTGCGCCTCCAGCACCTCTGCATCCACACCCAGGACGTTCTGCTTGGCCGAATTGGCATAGCTCACCACGCCGCCGAGAAA
>JASLOA010000034.1 GCA_030745755.1 Kiritimatiellia bacterium
AAGGGGGCCTTCCGCAGGCCTATTATCGCGAAGCGATACTCCAGCCAGGGAATTCCCTATTACACGAGCGAAGCCAAGGGGGCCTTCCGCAGGCCTATTATCGCGAAGCGATACTCCAGCCAGGGAAGGCCCCCTTGGCTGAGTGAGTGGCGTACCCGGCAGGGCTCGAACCTGCAACCTCCTGATCCGTAGTCAGGTGCTCTATCCAATTGAGCTACGGGTACGCGAAAGGAAGTGCGGGATAGTATACAGGTGATGGGTGGAATGCAATAGTTGAATTTCAGGCTGTGGCTTGCCCGCGTTGCGGCCCGCGCTCCGTCGCGGGCCGGACGCTACCATTCACGCCGGCCCTCTAAACCACCCCTGCGTCTTCAGGCAGATTCGCACCAGCATCAACATCACCGGCACCTCGATGAGGACGCCGACCACGGTGGCGAGGGCGGCGCCGGAGGAAAGCCCGAAGAGCATGGTGGCGGTGGCTATGGCGACTTCGAAATGGTTGGAAGCCCCGATCATGGCGGAGGGGGCTGCGTCCGCGTAAGAGAGCTTGAGCTGTTTCGCGGCGACGTAGCCCAGGGCGAAGATGAGGCAGGTCTGGATGAAGAGGGGGATGGCGATCCAGAGGATCGTCAGCGGGTTGGAGAGGATGACCTCGCCCTTGAACGAGAAGAGCAGCACCAACGTCAGGAGCAGGGCGCTGATCGTGACCGGGGTCAGCACATGCAGGAACTTCTCCTTGAACCATTCTTCGCCCTTGTGTGTGATGATCCAGCGTCGGGTGAGATAACCCGCCACCAACGGCAGCGCCACATAGATGCCGATGGAGAGCAGGAGTGCCTGCCATGGCACGGGAAGTTTGCCGACGCCAAGAAGGAACCCGCCCAGCACGCCGTACAGCACCAGCATGGTGAGCGAGTTGATGGCAACCATCACCAGTGTGTGGCCATCATTGCCCTTGGCGAGAAAGCCCCATACGAGCACCATGGCCGTGCAGGGCGCTATGCCGAGCAGGATACAGCCGGCGAAGTAGCTGCGCCAGAGCGGTACCTGGAGCATCTTGATGCCTTCATGAAGCACCACGGTGCCTGAGCCGTAGGTCTCGCCGAGAGTGAGATCGAGCCCGAATGGCATCCTGACCAGGTCGGTGGCATCCACCCCGATGAAGCCCCGGAACAACACTCCGAGAAAGAGATAGGCAATCGCGAACATCGTGAACGGCTTGATGGCCCAGTTGATAAAGAGGGTGAGGCCAACCGGCCTGACGCTCTTGCCCGCCTTAACGACTTCGGCAAAGTCGATCTTGACCATGATGGGGTACATCATGAAGAAGAGGCAGATGGCGATGGGAATAGAGACGACGGGGGCCCCATTGACGGAGATGGCGAGGCCGTCAAGCGCCTTCGCCAGGCCTGGAGCAACCTTCCCCAGTATGATTCCGCCCACGATGCAAAGGCCCACCCAGGCGGTGAGATAGCGCTCGAAGACGCTTGTCATGTGTCTTTCATTCTGTCCCATCATTCATCCCTTTCTTCGTCAATGCTTCGGGCAGTCTCTCAACGAACGCCCTTATCTCGTCGCGGACGCGGCGGTAGTGGGTTCGGGCTTCTTCCTCGGTTGCGGTATTGCGGGCCAGGGCAGGAGGGTCGTCAAAGCCGACGTGGATGACTTTGGCTTGGCCCGGGAACATGGGGCAGGTTTCGTGGGCGTGACCGCAGACGGTGATGACGTAGTCAAACGGGACCTCCATCAGGTCGTCAACACACTGGGACTGGTGAGCGGAGATGTCCACACCGGCCTCGGCCATGACTTTCACGGCGTTTGGGTTCAGACCATGCGTCTCGATGCCTGCCGAGTAGGCCTCAATGACGTCGCCCTTTAAGGCACGCGCCCAGCCCTCCGCCATCTGGCTGCGGCATGAGTTGCCGGTGCAGAGGAAGAGGATCTTCAGTCTGTTCTGGTTCTTCGACATGCGTAGAAGATGCGGTGTTATTGTTAGGGGCGTATTAGCAATTCATGTTTCTTTATCAGGCGACATACAGCATGTAGTGACCGGCGAGTAGGACCAGAACACCGCACGTTCTCCTGAGAATCAGTGTGCCTTTCGACTTCTCGTTCCAGTGCAAGTAGTGTTGGAAGCCCTCGGCGAAGGTGCCGGCGAGCACGATCAGCGTGCAGTGGCCTATGCCATAGAGCAGAAGCAAGAGCAGGCTGTAGGGCAGACGGGTGGCGGCAAGTGTGAACGTGACGCCGAGCATGGGGGCCATAAAGGCGAACGAACAGGGCCCCAGGGCAATGCCGAAGACGAGTCCCAGGGCGAATGCAGCCAGCAGCCCTCTCCGTTTCGCCTTGTCCAGCGTGGGACGCGAGAATGGTGTGGGAATCACGCCCAGCAGGTTGAGCCCAACCACGAAGAAGATGGCGACAACGACGTAGTTGGCCGAGCGACCCAGGTCACCAAGTATGCGTCCGGCAGCGGCGGTCACGAAGCCCACGAGTCCAAGTGTAATAAGAATGCCGACGGCGAAAAGCAGGGCGACGACGAAAGCGCGGCGGGTCGACATGCAGCGCTGGCTGTCGATGAACCCGACAATAAGCGGAATGCTGGCCAGGTGGCAGGGACTGAGAACGATGCTGAGCACCCCCCACGCAAAGGCGGCACCGCAGGCAATCAGCGGCGTGCCTTCGATCGCATGTGACAGCGTTGAGAAGAGGTCTTGCATGGCTGTTCTGCGGCCCACTCAGAGAGCGGGCCCTACCTTACATTGGGTGGGGTCGATGCGCTGGGGTCGGCTGTGTGTCCGGTAGAGCCCGGCCTCCGGGCGGGCCGGGCATCACCCCATGCCTGCGCCACGTGGCCAGAATATCCTCACGTGAGAAGAACCCTTCGTGCCGGAAGAGCTCCTTGCCGGCAGCATCATAGAATATCTGGGTGGGGATCATGCGGATGCCATACTGCTCCGCCGCCTCGGTCTGCTCCCATACATCGATAAACGTCACACTGAACACATCGGCGAACTCCCTTTTCAGTTCCGCCAACACCGGCATCATCATCTTGCAGGATGCACATTGGCCTGCCCCCAGGTCGACCAGGCGGGGGAGGGCGGGACCTTCGGGATTGAGGTCGCCCCGCTCGACATCGCTGGCTGTCTCCTGCTGCTTAAGCACGAGCACACCCGCAATAGCGCCGGCCAGCGCTGCAATGACAATTCCACGGTAGATCCTGCTCATGTCAGTTATCCCTCTACGGCCCTGATGTGAAGTCCCGTGTAGCACAACGGCTAAAGGGCATTTGGTCAAGCAAACAAAGCCACACACGACCAGGAACTGGGTTCCACAGCTGGACGAGTGGTACGGCTGCGGGATGGTCGCATCGTATCGTGACATTCCGGGGTTGACTCCGTTCCGCGAAGTAAATAGATTATTATCCTTATCACCTTATCAGGGTTATCACCTGCGGCGGTCTGTCAGGGCTGGCGACGTCGCAGGCGTACTGTATGGAACGCCTTGTCAGGTGGGGGGTTAACGGGAGGCCGCATGCACGTAAATACTGAGCTGCTACACGGAGCTTATGCGCCGGAAGAGACGACTGGAGCGACAGCACTACCGATCTTTCAGAGTGCGTCGTTCGCCTATGAAACGGCGGAAGAGCTTGAGGCAATCTTCGCAGGAAGAGATGCCGGGTATGTCTACAGCCGCATCAATAATCCGACCCTGGACCGGTTCGAGCGACGCATGACGGTTCTGGAGGATGGCTTGGCGTCCGTCTCGTGTTCATCCGGAATGGCCGCCATCAGCACCGCGGTCCTGACGCTGGCCGGGAGCGGCGATGAGATTGTCTCCGGCAGCAGTATATTCGGCGGCACCTACTCGCTCTTCGCGCAGACACTGCCGCGCTACGGCATCACGACCCGATTCGTCGAAACCACGAATGTTGAGGCATACCAAGCCGCCGTGACCAGTCGCACCAAGCTGATCTTTGTGGAAACAGTCGGAAATCCCAAACTGGATGTTCCGGACATCGCGGCGATTGCAGCGATCGCGAAGGAGCACGGGATTGTACTCATGGTCGATAACACCGTTACTACACCCGTGCTGTGCAAACCCAAAGCACTGGGCGCCGATATCGTAGTTCATTCCACGTCCAAGTGCATCAATGGGCACGGCAACGCGATCGGGGGCATCATCGTCGACTGCGGCAGCTTCGACTGGTCCAACCCACGGTATGCGCATCTCAAGCCCTTCTATGATCGCGTGCGCAACTTCGCCTTCGTGGCTAATCTGCGTAACCGGGTTCATCGCGACCTGGGCGGCTGTTTCTCGCCGTTCAACGCATTCCTGATGTCGATCGGGATTGAATCACTCGCCGTACGGATGGAGCGGCACTGCACAAACGCGGCCCGGGTAGCCGAGACGCTGAGCCAGGATACCCGCGTGGATGAGGTGCGCTACCCAGGGCTGCCGGATCATCCCGATTATTCCGTGGCGACGCGCCAGTTCTCAGGCGGGTTCGGCCCGCTACTGACGCTGCGACTGGGCACGAAGGACCGCGCCTTCGGGTTTATCAACGCCCTGCAGCGGGCGCAGAACCTGGCGAATCTGGGGGATGCCAAGACCCTGGTTGTCCATCCGGCTTCAACATTCTGTAGGGATGCGACCGAAGCGGAACGGCAGGCGATGGGGGTCACTGACGACCTGGTGCGGCTCTCCATCGGGATCGAGCACGTAGACGATATTCTTGAGGACATTGAACAGGCGCTGAACAGCGCGTCATAGATGAAAGGTGGAGACAGGGGATGACAGTACAGATCAATGGTGAAGCGACGGAGCTCGGTTCCGAGATGACCGTTACCGAGCTGCTGGCCGATCAGAAGGTCAAGATGCCCGACATGGTCAGCGTGGAACTGAACGGCGAGATCCTGGATCGGAGTGTATTTGAAGGCACTGTGATCAAGGATGGGGACAGCATCGAGTTTCTCTATTTCATGGGGGGTGGCCGAGCGTGAACCTGACTGAAGCACAGATTGAACGCTACTCGAGACACATCATCCTCTCTGAAGTGGGCGGCAAGGGACAGGAGAAGCTGTTGGGGGGCAAGGTCCTTCTGGTAGGCGCCGGTGGACTCGGCTCGCCGGCAGGCCTCTATCTTGCCGCGGCCGGCATAGGAACTATCGGCGTGATCGACGCGGATGTTGTCGATCTGACCAACCTGCAGCGGCAGATTATTCATTTCACCGACGACGTGGGTGTTCCCAAGGTGGAATCCGCAGCGGCCAAGATGCAGGCGATCAACCCGGATGTGCAGGTGTGTACGTACCACCAGCGCCTGACCGCCGACAACGCGCTTGAGATCCTGGCCGACTACGATTTCGTCATCGATGGTACCGATAACTTCCCATCGAAATTCCTCGTGGCGGACGCATGCCACTTTGCCGGCACACCCTATTCCCATGCCGGCATCCTGCGGTTTGACGGGCAGCTCATGACGGTCGTCCCCGGCCAGAGCGCCTGCTATCGCTGCGTGTTCAATGCGCCACCACCCCCGGGGGCCGTTCCCTCCTGCTCCCAGGCGGGCGTGCTCGGTGTGCTGGCCGGCGTGATCGGTACGCTCCAGGCCACGGAGGCGGTCAAGTACGTCCTGGGCGAAGGCGAACTGCTGACCGACAGCCTGCTGGTCTACAACGCGCTGAAGTCGAACTTCCGGAAGGTCTCGCTCAAACGGAAACCCACCTGCCCGCTCTGCGGGGAGGCGCCGACCATCACGGAACTGAAAGACGAGGCGCAGGCTGTCTGCGACCTGGCCGGACGATGAAACTGACCCTTCCCAGACGTGTGTATGATGCCATGCTGGCTGCATCGCGTGCCGCGGCGCCGCTTGAGGCGTGCGGTCTGCTTGGCGGTGTCGACGGGGTGGTAGAGCAGTTCTATGAGTTGAGGAATACCGATGCCGCGGCCGAGCACTACAACATGGCGCCCGACGAGCAGTTTGCCGTCGTCAAGGAGATGCGAGCCAAAAGGCTGCGCATGGTGGCAATCTGGCACAGTCATCCGGTGACACCGGCCCGGATGTCGGAGGAAGATCTGCGTATGGCCTATACGCCGGACGTGGTCTACGTCATCGTGTCGCTGGCCGATCCGCAAGCCCCTGACATCAAGGGGTTCACGGTTGAGGATGGGACGCCGATGCCAGCCGGGATTGAGATCAGTTGAGCGAGTGTCGTGATTGACAAATCCGCAAATGAAGAACCTTCACTATGTCATCCCGAGCTTGCCGAGGGATCTCCATGCTGCTCAACAAGTAGGAGATCCCTCGACTTCGCTCGGGATGACACACGAGTTATGCAAACGCAACTGTGAGACAGGACACTAAAGACAATGCATGGAGCAAAGACAGATGAATGAGCCCTTCTACAAACTTCCGCATGATCTTGCCGCGGACATTGATGCTTACGAGCAGGACGTCGAGCATTTCCAAAACGGGGAGATTCCCGCTGGCGTCTTCAGGGCCAAGCGCGTCCCCCGTGGTATCTATGAGCAGCGCCAGGACGGGACCTACATGGTCCGCGTTCGCGTTGCCGGCGGCACGCTGACGAACGAGCAGAGCCGGCAACTCGCGGACCTGAGTACGGAGTTCGGCGACGGTCTGCTCCATGTCACCACGCGTCAGGATGTGCAACTCCACGGGATTGCCATCAAGGATACGCCTGCGATCATGCGGCGACTGATGACGGTCGGGTTGACCAGCAAGGGCGGCGGCGGGAATACGGTCCGCAATGTCACGGCGTGTCCCTATGCGGGGATCTGTCCGCACGAGTGCTTCGATGTCACGGGGTTTGCGTACGCGGTGACTGAATACCTGATCCCGCTTGTCGGAAGCTACAACCTGCCGCGTAAGTACAAGATTGCCTTCAGTGGCTGCGCCGCGGACTGCGCGCTTGCGCAAGTGGCCGATCTCGGGTTCATCGCGGAAGTACGCGATGGCGTGGCCGGCTTTCGTGTGCTTGCCGGCGGCGGCATGGGCGGCAGTTCGCGTGTGGGTGATGAGTTGCTGCCGTGGACGCCCGCGACGCAGGTCATCAGGTTTGCCGAGGCCATCAGGCGACTCTTCGACCAGCACGGCGATCGCACTAACAAGAACCGGGCACGGCTGCGGTTTGTATTCGAGCGGCTCGGCCTGGACGCCATCCGGCAGCAGGTTTCCGATCTGATCGAAACCGTGACGGCCGAGGGGGTGCCGGAATGGCAGGGCGATGTGGCCCTGCAGGCAGCACCCGAGCCGGCGCCTGCCGGCGTGCCACGACCAGAGCTGTTCGGAGAAGCATGGGCTGTACGGCAACGGCAATCCGGTCTTGTGGCGGTTCCGCTGCATCTTCCCCTTGGTTTCCTGCCCGCCGGGGAGTTTGCGCGCATCGGCGATATTGCCGGGACGTATAGCGCGGAGCAGGGACCGCGCACGATGCGCTCCCAGAACCTGGTGATCCGTTCGGTCAGGACGGATGATCTACCGGCATTGGTTTCAGAGCTGCAGACACTTGAAACCAACGTGGTTGACCCTGTCGCGCTGGAGCGCTTTGTGGCCTGCGCCGGGGCGTCGACCTGTCGCTTGGGACTCTGTCTTGCCCGTGGTGCGGCCCGTGCCTGTGCCGAGGCGCTGGATGCCGGCGACGTTACCCCGCAGACGCTCAATGCGATGGAGGTGTACATCAATGGATGCCCGAATGCGTGCGGCCAGCAGCCGATTGGTCCGCTGGGTCTCTCGGGCGCCGCTCGCCGCTCGGAAGGACACCTGGCGCCGACCTATCGTGTTACGCTGGGGGGACGCTGCGGAAGAGACGGCGCGAGGCTGGGTAACCTGGTTGGGGAAGTACCTGCACGAGCCCTGCCGGCCTATGTTGAAGCCGTCATGCTCGATTTCCAGGCCAGCCGGCAGGATGGAGAGATGTTTGCGGACTACTGTGATCGGGTGGGCATGCCCCACTTCGAGGCCATCACTGAAGGCTATACGGCGACACCCTTCTACTCGGAACAGCCCGAGTTCTATCGCGACTTCGGAGCCGACGAAGCGTTCTCGCTCGCCGGCCGCGGGGCCGGGGAGTGCGGATCCGGCGTGTTTGAGGTGATCCAGGAGGATCTCACCGCCGCCCGCAAGGCGGCTGCCCCGTTCGATGTCCTGCTGCCCACCGTGCGGGCACTGCTTATCACGCGGGGGGTCGATGCGCGGGATCCCGACACCGTGCTGCGCGAGTTCGAACGGCACTTCCTTGATACCGGTCTCGTGGCGGAAACGTTTCGTGACTTGCTCTCCCGGGCACGCGGCTTCACCCAAGGCTGGCAACAGGCCTTTGAGGGATGTGAGAGCAGTGTGGACCAGTTGCTCGAATGCGTGGAACAGCTCTACGGGACGCTGGATGCCAGCCTGCTGTTTCATCCGCCTGACACTGCCGACACAGCGTCGTCGCAAGAGGACGGCACGCCTCCCCCGGCTTCTCCCGGCGACGAAGCAGACGGCGCTGCGACGTGCGAGTTGGATCTCAGCGGTGTGACCTGTCCCATGAATTTCGTCAAGGCCAAGCTCCGACTCGAAGGTATGGATGTCGGGGAGACGCTGTCCATCGTGCTCGACGATGGCGCGCCGATAGAAAACGTACCGGCCAGTTTCAAGAGCGAGGACCAGGCGATCGAAGCGATGGAGGATCTCGGCGATGGACATTGGAAAGTGGTCGTCAGGAAAGAGCATTAACCACAACGGGAAACACAACCATGAGCTACTACAAGGATAACTCACTCTCAATCGGCAACACACCGCTCGTCCAACTGCGCAAGGTAGCGGGTGACAAGGCGGTCGTCCTTGGCAAGGTCGAGGGGCGCAACCCGTCCTACTCGGTCAAGTGCCGGATTGGCGCATCCATGATCTGGGACGCCGAGGAGCGCGGTGTTCTGAAACCCGGCATGGAGATTGTGGAGCCGACCAGCGGCAATACGGGTATTGCTCTGGCCTATGTGGGGGCGGCCCGCGGCTACAGCGTGACCCTGACCATGCCCGATAGCATGACGATTGAGCGCCGCAGGATTCTGAAGGGGCTTGGTGCGAGCCTTGAACTGACCTCCGGTGCGGACGGCATGGCTGGCGCCATTGCCAGGGCCGAAGAGCTGGCGGCTTCGGATCCGGAGCGCTACCTCATGCTGCAGCAGTTCAAGAATCCGGCCAACCCGGCGATTCATGAACGGACCACCGGTCCCGAGATCTGGGACGACACGGATGGCACGATTGATGTCCTGGTTTCCGGTGTTGGAACCGGCGGCACGATCAGCGGCGTATCGCGCTATATTAAGCAGACCCAGGGAAAGCCCATCGTGTCGGTTGCGGTCGAGCCGTCCAACAGCCCCGTAATTTCGCAGCACCTGGCGGGAGAGGAGCTCAAGCCCGGGCCCCACATGATCCAGGGGATCGGCGCCGGATTCATCCCTGGTACACTGGACCTCTCGCTCGTGGATCGCATTGAACAGGTGAGCAACGAGGAAGCCATGACCTTCACCCGTCGCCTCGCCCTGGAGGAAGGGGTGCTCTCGGGGATCTCAAGCGGTGCCGCCACGGCCGCGGCAGCGCGGATTGCAGCGTCCCCGGAATTCGAAGGCAAGACCATCGTCGTGATCCTGCCCGACTCCGGCGAACGCTACCTCTCCATGAGTGTTTTCGACATCTGAGCCAAGAGGGTCCTCTGCTGCGTTACCAGTCGTCCGTTCTGAACGGTGAGGCGGGCAGGCCTTCGCGGTTGTAGAGGTTGGCGCCCTCAGGATTCATGCTGAAGGCGTAGCGTGCGGCTACGGGCTCTGCAACGTTCGCGCTCGATAGCACGACGCTGTTGCCGTCGATCACCGCGTCGGCCCAGTGCCACTGCTTGTCTGCGCCCGCAATCGCGAAGCGTGTGAGGGTGCCGGCGCTGTCCTCTGTCGTCGGGGCAAGGCCTTCCTTCTTGCCGACGATCAAGCCGCTGCCGGCGTGATCAAAGGTAACGCGGATAGCGCCGTCCTTGATGGTGTGGCTCTTGTAGAGCGGACCGGAGTAGACGCGATCCTTCTGTCCGTAGTCCTTCGCCAGTGCCCAGAGCGCGAGGCGCAGGCCGACATCCTGCTTGTTGCGCGGGTGGATGTCTTTGGCTTCGCCGATATCGGTAATAACCGCCATGCCGACATTGGGGATAGTCAGGCACTGGCTCTGGGCTTCACGAGTCTTGGCCCAGCCGTCGCCGCCGGCAGGGGCATCAGTGGCCTGCTTGAAGTTGGCGAGCTGCACGAAGTAGAACGGAAACGCGCCTTGGTTCCACAGTTTGCGCCAGCCGCCGATGAGGGCCTGCTTCTTGTGGAAGTAGGAGACACCCTCGCCGCCGTTGGACTCGCCCTGGTACCAGATGGCGCCGCGGATGGCATAAGGAATGAGCGGGTGAATCATGGCGTTGTAGATGCGCGTGGGATCCTGGTGGCTGCCGCCGACACGCGGGGGAGTGGGCAGGGGGGGAGGGCACTGACCCTCAGCCACCTTCGTCTTCGCTTCGGCGCTCCAGGTATCTACCTTTGCAATGAGTGTCTCATAGGCCGCCTTGCCGACCGCGGTGCCTGGCAGTGTGGCGTCCACCCGTGCCGAGATGTCGCTCAGTTCGGGGATGGCACGGAACCCGACCGGTGGCGTCCAGGGTTCAACGCGCGTGCCGCCCCAGTTGGAGCCGATCAGGCCGATCGGAATGGCGAGTTCGGCGTGGAGCTTACGGGCAAAGAAGTAGCCCACGGCAGTGAAGCCACCGGCGGTCGAAGGGGAGCACACCTGCCATTCGCTCTTGAGATCGGCGAGTGGAACATCTGTTGCGACATGACCCACCTTCATGTGGCGAATCAGCGGGAAGGTGGCGGCAACGATCTCCTCCTTGCTGTTCTTGATCCCGCTCATGGTCCATTCCATGTTCGATTGACCGGAGCAGATCCATACTTCACCGACCACAACGTTGGCGAGGGCGACCGGCTGGCCGCTTTTGGATGACGCTTTCAGAACGCGTCCCTCACCCGAGGCCGGCATCGCCGCCAGCTTCACCATCCATTTCCCGTTCGCGCCGGCCGTGGCCGAGACGGACTGACCGCCAAACGCAACCGTGACGACCTCACCAGGATCAGCCCAACCCCAGACCGGTACCTCCATCTCGCGCTGCAAGACCATGTTATCCGTGAAGAACCCCGGCAGCCGCGGCGCGGCCATGGCGGTGGTCGTGATCAGAAGTCCCACCAGGACGAAGCGGGAGAGACGGCGATGTGAGACGCGGATGCGGTTCATATGGAGCTCCTTTGTTCTTATGGTCCGGGCCCGTCAAGGGGTGGTAGGGCGCGGCGGGACGCCACGCCCTACCATCTGTTGCTGCCCCGTGTCGGACAAGATCTCGTTACTGCTGTGAAATGACGAGCCCAAGGTAGCTGGTGGGCGGACGGCACACAACCCCTTTTGCTTTCTCTTTTCCCTGGACTATCCCCACTTCTTCTAGACCAACACTCTGGAAACGCTAGTAAACAAAGGCCTATCTTTCTTCAGGATCTGGTGGAGCCAACGGACCAAGTTGAAGGAGGAGATGCCTCGGCTACGCTCGGCATGACAGAAAACGCTAAGGAACTGTCATCCCGAGCGAAGCCGAGGGATCTCCTATGTCTCAAACTTCCAGAAATTGGGGAATGTCCACCTCTTTTCCCTATTGTTGAAAGGTGAGCCGGATGGTATCATTCCGGGTGTTGTGAGAAGACTGTACAAAGCGATGCACCTTGCACTGGCTGGCTGGATGAGCCTGGTGGGGCTTGTTTCCGGTGTCAGCGCATTCTCCTTTTTTAGCAGATGAATACCGCAATCCATAGATTAGCTGTTTGGCCTCTGGTGGTTCTTCTTGCCCTACAGGGGAGCTTGTGTTTCTGTGGCCCCTTGTGTGATCTGCAGGCTGAGTCAGCACCTTCCGTGGCTACTGAGTCAGCACCGTCAGGGTGTGGGTGCTGTAGTGAGAACGATGCTGAGAATGCCTCACAGGCGGACGATGCTTCCTGCTGTAGCTGCTGTGCGGAATCACCGTTGGAGGAAATGCCAGCCGGTGAATCAGTAGTCTTCCAAAATATCCTCAATCCTCTCTTTGATTTGCATGGCAAGGGTCAGACGATCCAAACAGTGCATATCCCTCCTTCCGGAACAGAGTCGCTGACGCGTGAGTTTGCGCAACAAGGGCGGCACTGCTACCTGCGCTTCGAAGTCCTGAGAGTCTGATACCCTCCGTTCGATCGGTATCTGGATTCGATTTCTTTTGGCGGACCCTAGAGTTCCGCTGCATTCAAACAGGACTTCACCATGGAAAATCAAACAAAACCCTCGGTGCCAGAGTATCTGGCCGCGCCGCAAGCTGCGCAAGCAGGCGGGCAGACCGCGCCGCAAGCAGGCGGGTCAGAGGACTTACGCGGGCGGCACGCGCGAGGTCGATGGCGAACGCTGCTTCTGAGCGGCACACTGCTGCTGGGGATGCTGGCTGCGCTCTGGCTGGTTTTTCGTGATCAGCTTACGGTTGCCATTCCCGTCGATGTTGGCACCGTGATCCTGCTGGAGCGGGAGGGCTCGGGAACTGCGACGGCTGTATCTGGCGAGCGTGAGCTGCTCTTCCAGGCGTCCGGCTGGCTGGAGCCTGATCCCTGGCCTTTCAATAGTGCCGTTCTGACGGATGGCTTTGTTCAGGACGTCTTCGTCAGAGAGGGCGAAGCGGTCACGAACGGCCAGGTCCTGGCGCAACTTGACCCCGCCGATGCTACGTTGGCCAAACGGCACGCTGAGGCGGGTGTTCAGCGAGCAAGCGCGAAGCTCGAAGAGGCTCGGGATTCGTGGCAGCGTATCGGGGCCCTTGCTGAGCGTGACACAACGGCTTCTGAACGTACGGCAGCCGAGCAGGCTCTGGCTGCCAGAGTGGCAGAGCTGTCGGCTGCGAGTGTGGAACTTGAAACGGCGCAGTTGGCGCTGGACCGTACCGTCATCCGGGCCGACCGGGACGGCATCGTATTGCGGCGCTTCGTGGAGCCGGGGCAGAAGCGGCGGGCGGCGATGGATGATCCGAACAGTGCTGTGATTGTGTCCCTCTTTGATCCACAGCATCTACAGGTACGTGTCGATGTCCCGCTGGCGGAAGCAGGGCGGCTCTTTATCGATCAGCCGACGCGTGTTTCGACGGCCATGCTTCCCGCTGGCCTGTTCACCGGGCGCGTGACTCGCATTGTCGGGCAGGCCGATATCCAGCGGAATACGCTTCAGGTTAAAGTGGCCGTGATAGACCCGGATCCTCGCCTGCGTCCCGACGTGCTGTGCCGCGTCGAATTCTGGAGCGATGCCAGTGATTCTGGTGCCGGAGACGAGTCGGCAGATCGCCACGCGCTTTGGATTCCCGAGGCAGCCCTGCAGGATGAGGACGCAGCGGAACAGAGTGTATGGGTGGTCGACCCGATGTCGCAGCGTGCCCACGAGCGGGCCATTCGGGTGTCGCGCACAGAGTCCCATGGATACCGGCTGTTACTGGACGGTCTGCGCGCTAATGAAACCGTTGTCCTTGGCGAAACCGTCGCCCTTGAAGAGGGGTGCCGCGTCAGGAGAAAGACAGATAATGAACGATAACAGTAATAGCATTATTCGCTGCCATAGACTTACGAAGCACTACCGCAAAGGCCAACGGACGGTTACACCATTGCAGGCTCTGGATCTGCATGTTGTGCCGGGGGAGTATCTTGCTCTGATGGGGCCGTCAGGTTCCGGGAAGACAACGCTACTCAACCTTGTGGCCGGTATCGACTCACCCAGCGAGGGAACGCTGGAGGTGTGCGGCCAGGACATTACGCGACTGTCGCGGGGCCGGTTGGCCCGCTGGCGTGCGCATCATGTTGGCTACATCTTTCAGCTCTACCATCTGGTACCCGTGTTGACCGCGTTTGAGAATGTTGAGCTGCCACTGTTGCTGGACGACATGTCCCGGCGAGAGCGGCGCGAACGTGTGGAAAGCACACTGGCGTTGGTTGGACTCGATGACCGTATGCACCATTTTCCGCGTGAGCTCTCCGGAGGGCAGGAGCAGCGCGTTGCAATCGCCCGGGCACTGGTCGCATCACCGGAATTGCTGGTGGCTGACGAGCCGACCGGGGACCTCGACCGTGAAGCTGCTGATGCCGTACTGCAACTGCTGCACGGGCTTTCTGCCGATCATGGCAAGACCATTGTGATGGTGACGCACGATCCGCGCGCCGCCAAAGCAGCCGACCGGGTATTGCACCTGGAGAAGGGGCGTCTGCTCGAACAGGAGACCGCATAGCCATGCTTGCCAAAGCTCTCAGATTGACCGTCCTCGCGACGAAGCAGCTCGTACGTCATCGTGTGCGGACGTTGCTTACGCTGTGCGGCGTGGCTTCCGGCATGTTCCTGTATACGACGGTTCAGACTATGCAGCATTCGCTGGACAAGGCCACACGCATGCGCGCGGCCGATACGACGCTGGTGGTTTACCGCGAGAACAGGTTCTGTCCCGAGACCAGTCGCCTGCCGGAGTTCTACGAGAACGAAATCCGCAGCATTCCCGGTGTACGCGAAGTGATCCCCATCAAGGTTACGGTCAACAATTGTGGGGCCAGCCTTGATGTCATCACATTCCGCGGTGTTCCGCAGAAGCAGTTGGCGCGCTACGCTCCGGAGATCAAGATCATCGATGGATCGCTCGACAAGTGGGCGTCTCGTGATGATGGTGCCCTGGTCGGGAAGCATCTTGCCGCTAAGCGCGGGCTTAAGCCCGGCGACGCGTTCGAGGCCGTCGGCGTTCGGGTCATCGTCTGCGGCATCATTGATTCGCCGCTTCCGCAGGATAACAGTGTGGCCTACGTCCATCTGCCGTTTCTGCAGCAGGCTTCGCGACACGGATTGGGTGTTGTCACACAGTTCAATGTCCGCGTGAACTCAAGCGAGGACCTGGATCCGGTGGCGGAGGCGATTGATGCCCGTTTCCGAACCGAGACGGATCCCACTACCACTCAGCCTGAGAAGGTGTTTCTGGCGCAGACGGCGAGCGAGCTGATCGACCTCATTGGTTTCACGCGTTGGATTGGCTTGGGCGCGGTGTTGGCGGTGCTGGGGCTGATTGGCAATGCCGTTCTACTCGTTGTGCGGGGACGGGTTCGGGAGAACGCCGTGTTGCAGACCGTGGGGTTTCCCGGCCTGGCGGTTGGCTACGTGGTGCTGTCTGAAGGCGCCCTTTTGGGGGCGGCCGGCAGCATCGTTGGGGCCGGACTCGCAACGGTGTTCCTGTCGTGGCGCAGTTTTACGTTCGGGAATGAGGGACAGACCCTGGCACTTGTACCCAGTGCAGGGCTCTTTGTGACCGGCATAGGTCTCGCTCTGCTTCTGGGAATGCTGGCGGCGCTCTGGCCGGCATGGGTGGCGATGCGCAAACCCATCGTAGAAAGCCTGAGGAGTTAACGTCATGTTGCCAATAGGATATGCTATACGAAACCTCTTCCGGGACCCCGCACGTCTGCTGCAGACCGTACTGGGGAGCGGGCTGGTCGTACTCATGGTCATGGTTGCCGCCGCCATTAACGGTGGCATGAAGGATGTACTCTCCACATCAGGCTCTCCCGACAACGTGCTGTTGCTGGGGGCGGGCAGCGAAGAGAGTGTGCTGCGTAGTGAAATCGCCGAGCGCGCGGCAGGTATTGCCGAGGCAAGCCTCACGGGGGTGGGGGCCGTTGCCGGTGTACGCGCCATCTCGCCCGAGGTGCACCAGATGACGTTCATAGCGGTGGACGAAGGCGAGCGCCAGCAGGCGTTTGTGCGGGGCGTTACGCCCCGGTCACTGCTGGTCCATCGTGGCATGGTGATGCAGGAAGGGCATTTCCCTAAATCGGGTGAGATTATGGTCGGAAGACTGGCCTGGAAGCGGCTTGGACTGAGCGCTGACGATCTGCGTCCGGGAAAGAGGATTGTTGTTGAGGATGTGTCGACAACGGTCTCCGGTGTCTTTGTCGCACCGGGTACGGTTATGGAGTCCGAGGTATGGATGCCGCTTGGTGATCTGCGTTCGCTGTCGCTGCGGGAAAACCTGAGCTGCGTCGTACTGCGACTGGATGAGGGTGAGTTCAGTGACGTGGATCTCTTCACGAAGCAACGCCTCGACCTGGAACTCGCCGCATTGCGTGAGAGTGACTACTTCGCCCGCCTGTCGGCCTTCTATGCTCCCGTACGGGGTATGGCCTGGATGACGGCGATTCTGATCGCCACCGGCGCCGTGCTGGGAGGATTGAATACGCTCTATGCGGCTTTTGCGCCACGAATCCGCGAGATCGCTGCTTTGCAGGCGATTGGCTATGGGCGAGGCCCGATTATGTTCTCGCTGGTACAGGAGTCCACCATGGCGTGCCTATGTGGAACCGTGTTAGCTGCGCTGCTGGCACTCTGGGTGGTGGATGGCATTACCGTCTCGTTTTCGATTGGCAGTTTTGTGCTGCGTGTTACGCCGGAGGTCGCCGCCTTTGGACTGTGCACCGGCCTTGCCCTCGGTGTGCTCGGGGCGGTGCCTCCGGGGTTACGCTGCCTGCTGCCGCCGCTGCCCAGTGCTTTGCGGTCGGCAGGATGAAGGTCGTGAATTGAACTGGATAATCAATACCGGGAACTAATAGAGGAGGATGAGAGATGAAGACAGTGATGACGTTGGCGATGTGTGCTGGAATCTGCCTGATGGCCGCCTGCGGGAAGCAGGCTGAGCGGCCAAGCGCGGCACCTTCTATTGCAACACCGCGTGCCTTTGTAGCGGTGGAACCGGCGGGGAAGCCGACACCAATTCCAGAGGTGCGGAAAACGGCTAAACCCGGGGACGAGGTGCTCCTGAAGGGGCGTGTCATGGGGGTCCGCGATCCCTTTGTAGAGGGGCGGGCTGTCTTCGTGCTGGGTGACAACGATTCGATAACGCCCTGCAATGAAATGGGGTCTGAAGACCATTGCCCGCTGCCTTGGGACGCATGCTGCGACCCGATTGAGGCACGGACGGCTGGTACGGCCACTATTCAGCTGCTTGGCGATGGGGGCAACGTGCTGCCGCACGGACTCAAGGGAGTGGGTGGATTGAAAGAACTCAGTAGCGTTACCGTCAGTGGCGTCGTCGCCCCGATGGCGACGGCCGAGGCCCTCATGATCAATGCAACGGCTGTCTACGTGGCTGAATAGAGGGGGACAACGTGATTTCGGTACGCTACATAGCGATTCTGTCGCTCGCCACAGCACTCTGTGCAACGGGAGGTGAGAGTGTGTCCAGCTGGGGGACGTTGCTGGGGAACCCAACGTTGGACGACTGGATCCATGCTGCACTCACCGATGCCTCCTCTCTGGATGTTTCGCGGGCTGAGCTGCGCGTTGCCGCGGCGAACGGCCGCGCGGCACGTGCTGCTGGGCGGCCGACACTCGACGCACGCATGGACTTGCGTGAAGGGCGTCGCCGCAACTTGATGACGGGAGGTGTGACAGACGACCTTGACCCCATAGCGGCTGGCGTTGACGCCTCGTGGGAACTTGGTCTGTTTGGCCGGATCAGCTCGGCGGTCAACGCTGCGGAGTTTGCCGAGCTGGCCGGGGAGCATCACCTCCGGGATCGTGAACTGGCGTTGGCTGCGGAGGTCGCCCAGCGTTACGTCGAGGGGCACTGCTTCTCAAAGCATCTCGCGATTCGTGAGGCGGCGGTTGCGGCCAACCAGGCGATTACCGACTACCTGGCCGGCAGGGTTGCTGCGGGACTGATGCGCCCCCAAGAGCAGGAGGCAGCTGACGCGGCGCGTTTGCTTGCTGAGCGGCGCGTTGCGGAGGCGCGGGAGGAACTTGGGGCTCTTGATGCGCGATGGCGCTACTTGCTGCCGAATGAGTCGATTCCGAGCGTAGGCTCAATAGCGTGTCCGCTGCCGGAGCCTCTGCCGGAGGTCCCGGACGGGAGTGCCCTTCATACCTATGTCCTGAGCCGGCCGGATGTGCAGGCCGCAGACGCGATATGGCGCGGGGCTGAGCAGAGCACGCAAGCAGAGGCGCGCGATCGGCGACCGGTGCTGACGGCCATCGCCTCCGTGGAGGGGGAGGGGCCCTCGCCGACGGAGAATCCGGATGAGTGGATGGCATGGGCCGGGATACGTCTATCGCTTCCTGTTCTCGCCCCGAAGGCGGGCGCTGCCTTGAGGTCACGGCGCGCCGAGGAGGACGTTAAGGCCGCGCTCTACAATGAGACCGTGCGCCTGGGCCTGCTCGATATTCGTGAGGCCTTCGTTAAACGTGTTCACGCCGAGAAACGCTGGCAGGCCGCAAAGCAAGAAGCCATGCAACTCAGAGCGTCGCTTGAGTCGGCCGAGCGGCAGTATGAGCAGGGGCTTGAGTCGATCACCGTCCGTGAAAACGCCCGTCTCCGTTGGCTTCATGCCGATGAGCGGCGCCTACGGCTGCACGCCCTTGCCCTTCAGCGCCACATTGCCCTCGTGCGTGCCTGTGGCGGCCCCGGATTTGACCAGGGGGGATGATTGATTGGATGGCCTACCTGGGCTTCCGTGAATTCTTGCGTGTCTTGGCTTTGCCTGGCTTGCCCTTGCTTGGTTTACGCTTGCCGGGCTTGCCTGCCTTGGCTTTGACACGACGCTCAGTGCGTTTGGTGCGTTTGCTTTTCAGTTGGTCGTCGACCGGTTCGACGCGTACGTCGCGGCCGCCGACACGGGCCTTGCTCAGCATGTGCATGATCGGCTCGGCGTCCTCTGGCGCTATCTCGAAGAAGGAGTAGCGGCGCATGATGTCGACCTTCCGGATCGGCACCTTGCGGCCGCATTCCCGGTTGATCAGGTCGCCCAGCTTCTTGGGATTGATGCCATCGAGTCGGCCCAGGTTGATGAACATGCGGGCATCACGGGGTGATTGAGGTGGGGCTGGGCGCTCGGTCTGCACGCTGTGCTCGGTCTGCTCGGCCTGTTTCCGGGGTGTCGGCGTCTTTGGGGCCTTGGCGGGTTCAGCGGGTCGCTCGGTCTGTGTGCCGGGACCGCGATGGTGTTCGTCGCTGTAGTACTTGAGAAGGTTGCTGAACTCCAGCGCCATGAAACGTTTAACGATCTCTTCCTTGGGCATGCCTTCCAGGGTGGCATTGATCGCGGGCAGGTAGGGGTCGATCTGTCGATGGTCGATCTCCACGTTGCGCATGCGGTCAACCAGGCTGAAGAGCTGTGCTTCGCAGATCTGGTAGCCTGACGGCACGTTCCGGAAGTTGAATGTGGTGCCGATCATCTTCTGGATGCGCTTCACTTTCCCTCTCTCACGCATGTTGACGATGACCACGGAGACACCGCTCTTGCCGGCGCGGCCTGTGCGCCCGCTGCGATGGGTATAGCTGTTCAGATCGTCGGGAAGATTGAAGTTGATCACGTGGGTGAGGTCATTGACATCCAGCCCGCGTGCGGCCACGTCGGTCGCCACCAGCATCTGGATGCTGCGCGTACGGAATTTCTGCATGACCCGGTCACGCTGGGCCTGCGAGAGATCGCCATGGATGGCATCGGCACTGTAGCCATCACGAATAAGCCAGTCGGCGATGCCTTGTGTATCCTGGCGCGTGCGGCAGAACACGATGGCGTACATGTCGGGGTAATAGTCGCAAATACGTTTCAGGGCCAGGTAGCGATCGCGTTGATGGACGACGTAGCACTCATGCGAGACGTTCTCGGCGCCTGCGTTGCGCTGTCCCACCGTAATCTCTTCGGGATGATCCATGTAGTTTTTGGCAATGGCCGCCACCTGGCGTGGCATTGTGGCCGAGAAAAGGAGTGTGTGAGCGCTATCGGGTACGCCGGCAAGGATCGCTTCCAGGTCCTCCTGGAATCCCATGTTGAGCATCTCATCGGCTTCATCGAGAATGACGCGTTCGATACCTGAGAGGTCGACGCGTTTGCGGCGCATAATGTCGAGCATCCGACCCGGCGTGCCGACAATCACGTGGACGCCGCGCTTCAGGGCTCTGAGCTGACCATCGATGGGGGTGCCCCCGTAGACCGCCAGGATGCTGATGCCCTTTGTGCAGCTCGCAAAGGCTTGCATATCGCGCGTGATCTGTACGCACAACTCCCGGGTCGGACAGAGGACGAGGGCCTGGGGTGATCGCTCATCACGCGTGAGCATCGTGAGGATAGGCAGGCCGAAGGCGGCTGTCTTGCCCGTGCCGGTCTGGGCCAGGGCCACCACGTCGCCCTTGTTGTCGAGCAGTCGGGGAATCACCTGCGCCTGGACAGGGGTGGGGGACTCAAAGCCGAGGCGCGATATCCCCTCGAGCAGTTCGGGCGATAGGCCCAGTTCGTTGAATGTCATAGCCTGATCCTTTATGCCAATGCCTTAGCCCGCATATTTCGTGACGAAAAAGTGTGAAATATGCGGGCTGGGGTCAGGCAGACAAAAGAAAGGCGCGCCGAAGCGCGCCTTTCCCAGTAGTCTTGTAACAGTGCTGTTACCAGCGATTGTCGCGGCGACCGCCGCCACCACCACCGCCACCACCATAACCGCCACCGCCACCGCCGCCGCCGTAGCCACCACCGCCACCGCTGTTGCGGGGCTTGGGCTGCGACTCGTTAACGCGAAGGGCGCGACCATCACAGTCGTTTCCGTTCAGCGCGTTGATGGCTGCATCCGCCTCGGCCTTGTCCGGCATCTCAACGAAACCGAATCCCTTGGAGCGACCTGTCATCCGGTCCATGATCACGCGTGACGATGTCACGGTGCCATGTGCGGAGAAGAGGTCCTGGAGTGTGTTATCATCTACCGAGTACGGCAGGTTTCCGACGTAGATATCCATTATGATATCTCCTTGCTTCTGTCTGTCATGCTTCTTCTGTTCCCCCGACCAAGCACGATGACACAATGCAAAGAATCGGCGTCGGTCTTCCTTGACCGAATTCGGATAGTGGCATGGACAGCCAAGGAATGCAACCACGATTCACAGTCTTTTTGCGGCTATACGTGAAGGGCATGAGCTGACCATCGATCCGTGCTTCAGGGCAGTGCGCGCGGATTCAGCGGCCGGGGCCTGCTCTGCGGCTGCCGAGAATTACTCCGTCGCTGAAGTAGCGTACACGACAGCGGATGGACTGTCTCCACCCGTCCAGTCCCCACCCGTCCCTAAGTAACTCGCTGGACAGGGCCAGCCCTGCTGCTATGCTCACCCAGAGCGAGAAGCGTTTGCTCGTTATCACCGGTATGGCCGTGGATATGAAGATCTCAATAACAGGTTGGATGCAGAAATACTAAGGAGGAATAGACATGGGTGATACAGGGAAGAAAGACAAAGGCAAAAGGGAGCAACAGAAGAAGGCCAAGCTGAGCGCAAAGGAAAAGAGACAAGCGAAGAGAGAAAAGAAGAGAGGATAGCTCCGGCTTTCTCTCTGGCTAGCCCCCGGCTCGCCTCTTGAAGCGCAGAGATGTGGTTCTTACGTAAGTGTTACGTAAGGAGTGCTTTCTTGTAGCGCCGGGAGATGGCTGAGTAGGCGAGGGTGCAGAGGATCAGGTTCAGGGCCCAGGTCCAATTCATCATGTTGCTGCTTCGCTCTGTTGAGTCATACAAAACGCCGAAGTATCCGAGGGGGCTGCATATGGCAAAGTCGCTGCTGTCGAATACGCCCGCCAGGATGAGGGGGAGAATGGCGTAGAGCAGACCGATGAACGCGATCAGGATATGAATCTTCGGGCTGACGGGGCGGTAGACCTGTACGAGCTCGAAGAGCAGAACATAGAAGAGCGCGAAGAGAGTAAGCGTGATCAGCCATACAACGGCATGGGCCAGTGAGATGCCGCAGACCAATCCGCACGGGAGACCGGTCACGAGGGCGAGCGCCAGCAGGACGAACACGACCCGCAGGTTGGATTGCATCAGTGTGAAGCGCAGCAATCCAGGTCTCTGCGCCGGTTGGGCTGCCAACTCCTCGATGGTGCTGTTGAATGGGAGGAAGGAGCCCGCACCGGTCAGGATTGACAGGCCCAGCGAAAGCCCCCAGAACGTAATGCAGACTTCCTCCGCGTGGTTGTCCCTGAAATGGGGCGAGCACAGGCCGAGCAGGATCAAGAGCCCCCCCAGCATGAAGCCTGCCGCGCCGCGGGCGGTAAACATGGGCGCCTCTTCAACCCGAAACTGCCGGCAGATCCCCTTGAAAACCCACACGGACAGGTAAAGGGCGATGGCGCTGATCAGAACCAGGCCCCGCGTCTCCCATGCCATGAAGGGAATGGTGAAATCCGCAAGGCCGTCCGTATCCATGAGACTGGCCACGATGCTGATGAAGGGGCCTATCAACATGAAGCCAAGAAACACGACCACAATCGGTGACGTCGTGCGCTGGTTCTCGCTCACGCGCTGGGCCACCGACGCCAGGAGCGCGAGAAGATTCATTGCGATGCTGATGCTGAGAATCAGGAAGATCAGTTCCACCAGAACGCCGACGGGTACCCGGGCAAACAAGGCGCTCACAACGATGAGGAAGAATGTGATCGCACCCAGCAGGTAAGCCACAAGATTCTTGCCGATCACAATACCGACCGTCTTCTTCCATGGCGGTAGAGGGAGGAGCTTGAAGAAGTCGTAAGACTTGTCTCGCCGCTCATCCCGAATGGCGGAGGCCACGTTAATGGAGGTCCAGATCCACAGGACCAGGATCTGGAGCGTGGTGAACTGGGCGAACAGAGATTGGCACATGCCGTCGAGATCGACACCCGCTGATTCGCTGTAGGCTGCCAGTGTGATCAGGAGCATCAGGACGGCAATCGTGGCGTAGATGCCCACGTAGATGCCGAACTGGCGCGGGCGCATCAGGCTGTAACGGAATCGCTCGATGAGAGGGTTGTTAAACATTCTGGTCCTCCTGGCCTGAGATCTGCACAAAGACGTCTTCGAGGCTCATCTCCTCCGTGGCAAAGGTCACGACGTCGAGCCCGGCCTCCACGAGTTGTCGGTTCAGCATCGCCAGCGCATTCCGGTCTTCCGGCGCGGTCACGATGAGATCGTTGCCGTCAGATGATGAGAGCGAGTACTGGTCTGACGATTCGATGATGTGCGCGGCTTTCCCGGCATCGGCCAGGACCGATATGCGTACCTTGCTTTCGCCGGCCGCGCGTCTCTGGACTTCATCCACATCGCCAAACACCTCCATCCTGCCCTTGTTCATGATGGCGATGTGCGAGCAGAACCCGGATAGCTCGGTCAGGATGTGGGACGAGATGAGGACGGTTCGACCTTCCTCACTCAGCTTCTTCAGAACCCGGCGCAGTCCGATGCGCGCTTCCGGGTCCAGGCCGGAGGCCGGTTCATCGAGCAGGAAGAGATCAGGCTCATGGACAATCAGGGACGCCACGCCGAGGCGTTGGACCATGCCGCGCGACAGGTGGCGAATCAGGCTGTCGGCCTTGTCGGTTAGGTTGACGTACTCCAGGGCTGTTCGGCTTCTGTCGTTAGCCGTGGTGACGTCGGTGCCGTAAGCGCGGGCAAAGAACACCAGGCATTCTCGTAGTGTAAGGTCCTTGTAGAGATTGAAGAAATCAGGCAGGTACCCGATGCGCTTCCGGATATCCAGGTAGTCGCGCTGAACATCGCAGCCCAATACCGCCGCACTGCCGGAGGTGGGGGAGAGCAGCGTGCCCAGCATGCGCAGGAGTGTGGTCTTGCCGGCGCCGTTCGGTCCAATCAGGCCGACGACCTGTCCGGCGTCAACATGGATGCTCACATCCCGGACGGCGACCAGTGTGCCATAGTCCTTGCGCAGGGATTGGGTCTGAATCACGGATGACATCGTATTGTCCTTTCCGCCGTGCCGACACGGCCACGGCATCCATTCTGAAACTCTGCGCACTGTTGCGCGTTTGACGCGGCGGGTCAATCGCATTCCCGTTTTAGGCTTTTGTGCTGTTGCCCGTTGGGACGAGTTGGCTCAAGCAGCGTGGTGTCAACAACTCGGCGCAGCATCCTGCGGCGATCTCACGCCATCTGCCGGTTTTTCGGAAGGTTCGCGGGCAAGAGCCCTGCTCACCCACCGAGAAAACCACCATCTGGCGCAAGCTCACCACAGGATGCTGCTCTGATCCGAGTTGTTGCCACGTTTGCCACACCACGCCGCCCTTGCGGGCGGACGAGGTGTCTGGTGTGGAATGGGGCAAGCCATTCATTGTGCACTCTGTCTGCACTGCTGTCATTTCGCAATCGAACAACGCAAAGAACTCCATTTGAGTTGGAAGGGCCGTGTCAACGTCAGTATCCTGAAAAAGGGCGTTGACCTGAAGTAAGGTAATGCCCTACTCTGGGCAGAACCGGACAGGAGTGGACACGGGCGGACATATGGTTGTGTGTTGCGGCGTTGGAGGGGTAGATGCCTGAAGAGAGTGCTGTTAATGGTGAGATGACCGATGCGGTCATGACATTGCAGGAGGTTGCGGCCTATCTGAAGGTCTCCGAAAAGACCATTACGCGCATGGTGCAGGCGGGGGAACTGCCCGGACTGAAGGTGTCCAACCAGTGGCGCTTTATCCGTGCGGCAATCGATGACTGGCTGACCCGCCGCATGTACAACCAGGCCAGTGAGCAACTGGCTGAAGTCATCCAACCTCCCCACGAAGAGCTCTCGCTCCCTCTGCTGCTTACGCCGAACCGCATCATCCTGGATCTTCAGCCGGGGCCGCAGGAAGATGTCCTTGCTCGACTTGTTGCGCCGTTGATCAAAGAGGGCACGGTCACGGATCCGACCCGCTACATGGCGGCACTGATCGGACGCGAGAAGATCGTATCTACTGCGATCGGCGATGGTGTCGCGATCCCGCATGCGCGCGATCCGGAACATTCGGCTCTCGCAAAGAGCTGCATGGCGCTGGGCATCTGCCGCGATGGCATGCCGTTTGGAGCGATCGATAAGAAGCCGACGAAGCTATTCTTCCTGATCGGCGGCACGTCGACCGAGGATCATCTACGCCTGGTGGCGCGGACGATGTTGATGTTACGGAAGCCAGACTTCATTGATGCTCTGGTGGCAGCTCAAACCAGAGAGGTCGCGTGTGAGCTCGTGGCGACCGCAAGCGGGGTGGGGGCATGAGTCAGAGGACGTTATGCGGTGCCAATCCGTTCGGCTGTGAGATGACAATGGCAGGTGGTGAGAGATGAATGGGTTGCCCGTTATGCTTGTGCATTTCAAGGAGGTGCTTGGTGCCCACCCCATGTTTGCGGCGGGCCTCCTGCTGATGTCGGGCTATTTCATAGGTAAACTGGCTGCCCGGGTCTGTCTGCCGGAGATTACCGGCTATATCGTGGCCGGTCTCCTCATGAGCGAGGGGGTCACCGGAGTGTTCTCCGCTGAGATGGGCGAGTCGTTCCGGATCGTAACCGAGGTGGCGCTCGGCCTGATTGCACTGACGATCGGGGCCGAGTTCTCGGGTTCCAAGCTGAGGCGGATAGAGGCCAAATCCGTGGTGATTGCCGCTGCGCAGATCGTGGCAACGTTTGGTGCAGTGGCGGGTGCTCTTCTGCTGATGAAGATGAGTCTGCCTTTTGCACTGTTGTTGGGCGCCATTGCGACGGCCACTGCACCTGCGGCAACGGTAGCGGTCGTGCAGTCCCTGCGCGCGCGCGGACCGTTCATTGATTATCTCTACGGGATCGTTGCACTCGACGATGCGGGCTGTGTCATTCTCTTCGGAGTGGTCTTCGCCTTTGCCTCGCAGATGCTTCAGGTCGGTGCGGAAACGGTCCATGCCGGTAGTCAAGTCGTTCATGCGTTTGCCGAGGTGGGGCTTTCGATTCTGATTGGGCTGGTGAGCGGATACCTGGTGCACAAGGTTACGAAGAATAAGGAAGGCAGCAATGAGATCACGATTCTGTCGGTAAGTATCATTTTTCTGACGACGGCGTTTGCCATCCAGTTGCACCTTTCGCCGCTGTTGACCAATATGGCGGCGGGCAGTGCGCTGGTAAACCTCTCGGCGCGAAACCATCGCATCTTTCGGATTCTCGAGCCGCTGACGCCTCCGGTCTATGCGCTCTTCTTCATCATTGCGGGCACCGAACTCGATCTGGGAGTCTTTGCCAATCCGCGGGTGCTGAGCCTGGGCCTGGTGTATATCCTCTTTCGCTCCATCGGGAAATATGGTGGCGTCTGGGTCGGTTGTGCAGCGACCAGGCTTCCGCTTCCGATTCGGGATAACCTTGGATGGTGCATGCTCCCGCAGGCAGGTGTTGCCATAGGGCTTGTCTTGCTGGTTCAGACCTCTCCGCTTGCCGCAAGCTTGCCGCCAGAAGTCGCCCGAACCATGGGCGATATGGTCAATATTGTGCTGCTCTCTGTATTCGTTAACGAGCTGATTGGACCACCCCTTTCGAAATACGCGATCATCCGCGGCAATGGTATGGAGGACGTGCGATGAACTTCTATGACATTCTAAGTGAACAGAGCTGTATGCCGCATGTGCATGGCAACACGCGTGACGAGGTGCTGCGCTCCCTCGCGCGACACGCCGCCGCTCTGCCGCAAATGGAGGCGGTCAGCGAAGAAGATATCTACGAAAAGCTGCTGGCGCGTGAAGAGGAGGGCAGTACGGGGTTTGGGCACGGCATGGCCATTCCGCATGCCCGTTATGCTGCTGCGGATGGATTTGTGTTGCTGATTGCCACCTCACGCAAAGGCGTCGATTTCAGAGCGATCGATAAGAAGAAGGTGAAGGTCTTCTTCGTGTTGCTTGGGCCCGAGGATGCCCCGCGCGATCACCTGAAAGTACTGGCCGGGATATCGAGTATCGTGTCGCGCTCGAACGTGTGCAGGCAGCTCGAAGTGTCAGTGACCCCCTCCGCGATGTATGAAGCCTTTATGAGCAAAACCGACGAGAAGCCAGAGGCGGCCCGCGAGGCGATGAAGCTACTGAACGTCGTGCTCTACGAGGACAGGTTCTTCTACGATATTATCGAACTCTTCATTGAGGAAGGGATCGATGGCGCGACAATACTCGAGTCCTCGGGCATGGGGCAGTACATATCCAATATTCCGCTTTTCGCCAGTTTCATGGGCTTCATGAACGAGGATAAGAACCGCAGCCGGACGATTATGGCCACCGTTCCAGAGAGCCGGGTTGAGAGGCTTATTCGGGGCATCGAAGGCATCACGGGCGACCTCGACAAGAAGCAGGGCGCGATGGTGATGGTGCTCGACGTTGCCTTTACCAAGGGAAGTATGAAGATGATGTAGGGGCGCTCCGAGGAGGGGGAGCCTTCCTTGGCTGGACGCGTCCTGCGGACGCGAAAGGCCTGCGGAAGGCTCCCCCTCCTCTCCGCTTGGGTTAGTGATGCAGGGGCGCTCTCCGGGCTGGAGCACTGCCTCGCTTCGCTCGGCCTGCTAGGCCTCGGAGAGCACCCCTGCTCCTTCGCTTGGGGTAGGATGAGACCCGGGGCGAGATGTCTTCTGTCTCGACTGCCTGGCCTCGGAGCGTACCCCTGTTCCTTCGCTTGGGGTATGAGGATCGGGGGCGCTACAGGAACGGGTAGAGCACGCTCAGGATCATGACGTGCGCGAAGTGGTAGAGCACATCCACCCGTTCTTCAGGCCGCGCATGGTGGCGGGCTACGTTGTAGGTTTCCCATGCGGCGCGACGGTAGGCGGAGCCGTTCTTCGATTCGCTATGCCAGCGGAATGAGGCGAGTGTCTGGTCGATGAATACCGGATCGCTTTCACGTCCGAGGCGCAGCCAGTAGTCGTAATCCATGGCCATGTGCAGCTTGAGGCCAATCTGGCCGATCCTCTCGTAGGCGGCACGCGAGAAGAAGGTCGCCGGCTGCGAGATGAAGTCGCGCCGCAGCAAATGCCGATAGCTGTACCCTAGACTCTGTTTCCGTTTGTAGCGGGTGATGACCTGGCGAATCTCCGTGTCATTCTCGTCGATGTTACGGCAGTTCCCGAAACACCAGTCAAACGGACTCGCGTTGTAGGCCTCGGCAACGGCCTGGAGCGCACCGGGCTCGTAGAGATCGTCGGAATTGAGCCACGCGATCACATCACCGTCGGTATCGTCGAATCCCCGGTTGATGGCATCGCTCTGCCCTTCGTCAGGTCCCGATGTCCAGCGAAGTCGCTTGTCATTTTCGAAACGCCGCAGCACGGCCAGGGTTCCGTCGGACGACCCGCCATCCATAACGCGCAACTCCAGCTCGAAATCGCCCTCCTGCGACAGAATGCTCTGCAGCGTGCGCTCGATGAAGTTGCCCTGGTTGTAGGACGGCGTGATGATGGAGAATTTCATGCCTTGCCCTTCTTAAGCACCTGCAGAAAAGCCAAAAAGCCCTGGAACGTTGCCCAGGCAGCGCGCGGACGGGCGGCGAGGTGCATGAGTTGGCGGAGGATGATGCCGGGGCGGAAGTAGAAATCACGCATCAGGTGGGCATGCGCCGCTTCGAGCGTTTCCTTGGTGAAGCCGTCGGGAACGAAGGTGGCTTCGAGGGTCGTCATCTTGCGCCAGTCGCAGTTGAAGGTGCCCATCCCGGCCACCGTGTTGTAGATCTCCGAGCCGGGGAATGGCTGCAGGAGCATCACGCTGATATCGTCGAGCGGCAATGAGAGCGCCAGGTCGCGTGTGGCCGCAATGGTTGCCTCGGTTTCGCCGGGGAAGCCGACGATGAAGAACCCCTTGGTCTGAAGGCCCGCCGCGCGGCTCCATTCGAGCGCCTGGCGGATCTGCGGAATATCAAGGTTCTTGTTGACGCTCTTGAGAATATCGGCGTCACCACTCTCGATGCCGTACGTGATGTGCCAGCAGCCTGCCCGGCGCATGAGCTTCAACAGATCCGGCTTCACGCGATCGGCGCGGCCGAGGCATGACCAGGTGATATCGATCTTCTGTTCAAGCAGAAGCTCGCAGAACTCGGCTACGCGCTTGCGGGAGATGATAAACGTGTCGTCTTCGATCAAAATCTCGCGCACACCAAACTCCTCGCGCAGCTGCTTGACCATGCGCACGGCATAAGCGGGCGTGTAGGCGCGGCACATGCGCCCGAAGACGGAGCGGTCGCAGAAGGTGCATTGGTTGGGACAGCCGCGGGTCAGAACCACCGACGCGCAGGGCCAGCGACGGATGCGCGCGGGGGAGGGACGGAAAGCCTGCGGAAAGCCGTCGAGCAGGTCCCAGGCAGGCAGGGGAAGCGTATCCAGCTCGTGAATCAGGTCGCGTGGCGGGTTGTGGTGAAGGGCGCCGTCCCGTCGCTCGACCGTACCGACGATGCCGCTGGGCAGGGGCTGTCCGCCCTCCACGGTGCGGAGGATATCAACCAGCGTCACTTCGCCCTCGCCGATTACGGCCAGGTCAAAGCCGGGGCAGCTTTCGAGCGTGTCGTCCGGCAGGGAGGTGCCGTGACATCCGCCGATGAGGACCAGGATCTCCGGTTGCTTCTCCTTGATGCGCGCGGCCAGCGCGGCGGCGTCTTCGATGCCGGAGGTGGTGGCCGTGAGACCGACTACGGTCGGTCGAAACTCAAGGACACGCTTCAGTGTCTCGCCCAGAGGCAAGTTGCCTGCCGCCGCTTCAACGATGGCAACCGCCGCTCCGGCCTCACGGGCGCTGGCGGCCAGGCAGGCGAGTCCGAACGACGGTTCGGTATTGGCGGCACCGGCAAAGGCACCGTAGCGTTCCTCCAGTGATACCGGAGCAGTGGCGAGGACAAGACGTGTCTTCATGAGGTGGATGTGTCGGCTTCGTCGGGCGTGACGTCAGATTCCGGCGGATGTTCGCCACGAAGCAGCGCGATCTCCTGCGAGAGCTTTTTGATCTGGCGGCGATGTTGGGAAATGACCAGCGAGAACTGGAGCGTCATGAGCAGAAGGACAGAGAACGCGATGAGAAAAAGCGTGGTGGTGATGGTGACCGCGCCGATCAGGTCGGACAAATGCACCAGCCAGTCGTAGCGTATCACAACCAGCAGCGCGCCGACCGCAATCCCGATCCAGATCCAGCAATAGGCAATATCGAGGCGTCCTTTTTGCACGAGCCGGATGATGAGTCCGAGCAGGGCAAGCCCGAGAATGATGGAAGCAACGAACTGCCGTGGTTGGATCATACTCATGATAGTGCTCCCTGCGAGGAGGACCGGATGCGCCATTGTCGCCACTGGAAAACGTTAAGCAGCACCATGAAGAGCGAGAGCAGCATCTTGATGGCATAGTAGATCGGCTTGAGACCTGAATGCATGGACGCGCCCCCTTCGCGGGAACGCATGCTGACGGGCAGTTCCTTGACCTTCAGGCCCGCCATGTGGGCCATGACAATGACGTCGGAGTCGGGGTAGTCGCAGGGGAACACGCCGCTGGAGAAGAACGTGATGGCGCGCCGGGATAGCGCTTGCATGCCCGAGGTGGGGTCGGTGGTTCTCAGACCGGTGAGCACGCGGATGATACCGGCAAAGAGCGCGTGTCCAGCTCGCCGTATGACCGGCGTCTCGGGGTCAGGCCCGTTGAGATGACGTGAGCCGCTCGCGATATCGGCTTCCCCGTTGCGGACCGCCGCCAAGAGTGGGGGGAGCTGGTCCGGCGGATGCTGGCCGTCGGCATCGATCTGGAGGACCGGGCCATAGCCATTGCGGTTGGCGTAGAGATAGCCGGTTTCGAGTGCGGCGCCGTAGCCCAGGTTGCAGCCGTGGGAGAGCACGATGGCGCCGGCCGCGCGCGCGATGCGGGCCGAGTCGTCTGTCGAGGCATCGTCGATGACCGCAATGCCCGCCTCGGGGATGGCGCGCTTGAGGTCTTCGATCACAGCGGCGACACGTGGCCCCTCGTTGTAACAGGGCATCAGAACCAGCGGGCGATACAGTGCGTCAGTGTCCATGAGTAGAGGCATGGTAGCGGGATAGGGCAGTGAGTGTAAAGGCTGTGGTGTGCTTGTGTGGTGCTTGTGAATGGGGCGAGACCCGGGGAGTGCCAAGAACTCGGCGCGAAATGCGGCGGCGATCTCACGCCATCTGCCGGTTTTTCGGAGGCTTCGCGGGCAGGAGCCCTGCGAATCCTCCGAGAAAACCGCCATCTGGCGCAAGCTTGCCACCGCATTTCGCTCAATCCGAGTTCTTGGCACGTTTCACACACCGCGCCGCCCTTGCGGGCGGACCGCGGTGTTGAATTGCGGAAGCGCCCGCTGCGCGGGCTCATCTTTCACCTGCCGCGGGTTGGGCGCGGAGACACATCATTGCACCTATTCAGTAGACGTGGTAGTCTTACGCCATGCCTGAGATTTGTAGATTCCTTGGTATTGTTATTGCGATTTACTGGAAAGAGCATGGCGTTCCCCATTTTCATGCGAAGTACCAGGGCTGTCGTGCCTCTTTCGCTATTGAGGACTTCCGGTTGCTTGAGGGTAAGCTTCCGCCGCGGGTTACCGGCCTAGTGCTTGAGTGGGCGGCTTCCCATCGCGACGAGCTCCTCGGGGACTGGGAACTGGCCATGCAGAAGAAGCCGCTCAAACGCATCGCGCCACTCGAATAGGAGTTAATCCATGCACTATATCACTGGGGTGTCATACGAAGAAGGCTACACGTTGAGGCTGGTGTTCGAAGACGGTAGCTGCCGCCGGGCGGACCTGAGAGACCATCTTGACGGTGAAGTGTTTGAACCGCTGAGGAATCCTGAAGAATTCCGGTCCGCGCACTTAAACGAGGATATTGATACCGTTGTCTGGGACAATGGCGCAGACATGTCCCCGGATTTTCTATATGAGATATCCGAGCCCGTTGAAGACAGTGAACTGGCGCGGGTAGCCGAGACAGAAGCCCGATACGGTAACTCGCCTGCCGCCGGATCCGAGACAGGACACTAATGCCGGAACGAGCGTTGCCCGGTGTAGACCATGGCGACGCCGGCTTCGTTGCAGGCTTCGATGGTTTCGAAGTCGCGGGCGGAGCCGCCGGGTTGTACGACGGCGGTGACGCCTTCGCGGATGCCTACTTCGACACCATCGCGGAACGGGAAGAAGGCGTCGGATACCATGGCGCTGCCCTTTAGGCCGCCCCTGGCGTCCGTCACGGCTGCGTCGATGTCCCTGCGTGTGGCATCGTCCTTGAGTGTATTGTAGGGGATGCCGTGCTGTTCCCAGCAGAGGCGGTCGGCCAGCTTGCGATAGGCTTTGTCACGGGCGATTTCGGCTACACCAACACGATCCTGCTCGCCGGTGCCGATGCCGACTGTGACGCCGTCCTTGACGTAGAGTACGGAGTTGCTGGTGACGCCGGCTTCGACCATCCAGCCGAAAAGTAGATCCTTGAGTTCCGCTTCGGTGGGTTGACGGTTGATGGTGTACTCGTCGCCCTTGTAGGTCGTCACGGCGGGAAGGAAGTCATCCACGCTACGGGCCTCGGGCTGGAAGGACCACTGCACCACCATGCCGCCATCGATCAGACTCTTGAAGTCGACCACGCGCTGCGTGGCGTAGTCCTGCAGGCGCCCCATGTTGCCGATGCGCATCACGCGCAGGTTCTTCCTGGTGGCGAAGATGTCCATGACACCGTCCGCAAACTCGGGGGCGATGACGACTTCGGCGTAATTCTTGACGATCAGCTCGGCTGTTTTCTTGTCGCACTCGCCGTTGAGTGCAATGGCGCCGCCGAAGGCGGCCAGGCGGTCGGCCATGTTGGCCTTGTCATAGGCATCCGCCAGCGAGTCGCCCAGTGCGCATCCGCACGGGTTGTTGTGCTTCATGATGACGACTGCGGGCTCGTCGGTCAGGTAGCGCAGAATGTTGAGGGCGCTGTCGGCGTCGGTGATATTGATCTTGCCGGGGTGCTTGCCGGACTGCAACAGCTCGGCATTGGAGGCGAGGTGTTGTCCGGGTTGAATGGCCGTTACCTCGCCGAGGGTCAGGTTGCCGTTGACGAGGCGGTACAGCGCGGCTTCCTGGCCGGGGTTCTCGCCGTAACGCAGCCCCTTGTCCACACCGTCGATCTGCCAACTGTTCTTCTCGAAACAAAGGGTCTGGCGCTCATCGCCATCGATGAAGGAAATCTCCATCTGTGGCGGGAAGTGGTCATCCATGATGGTCTTATACGCAGCTTTGAAATCAGTCTGGCTCATCGTGTCTCCGAGGTGGTAGAGATTGGAGCGGGCGAGGGGAATCGAACCCCTATAGTCAGCTTGGAAGGCTGAAGTTCTACCATTGAACTACGCCCGCTCAATGGAAAACAGCGAGCAGTGTATGCGAGCGGAGATCAGAGTCAAGCCTTGTTGGCCACGTCCTGCAAATAGCATGGGACGCTGATCTCGCTCCCTTTTTGCTGTCATATCGGGAAGGGGATGCATTATCTTCCGTCCCCAACAGAGGGAGAGGGACACATGGCTGACTGGCAAAATGATCTGGGGTCGTTCTTTGAACAGAAAGAACAGACGCATGCCGAGCAGGAGCGATCGGAGACCGAGCGCTTCCTTGAGGATGTGGCGATGCCCGCGTATGCGCAGCTGAAGGTGGAGCTGGAGAAGTACGGACGTGAGGTGGCGATTCGGGAGACCGCCAGTGCTGCGGCGATTGCCGTGCAACATGGCGGGATGGATGAGTTTCGCTATAGCCTGCAAGGTCGGACGTTTCCGGAAGGTATCCTGCCTTTTGCCGAAATCCTGTCACGCGAACGCAAGGGCATTCGCATGATTCGCACGGAGAGCATGGTGCGTTCCGGCAGCGACTACACCATCCTGGATATTACCTCCGACGAGGTCATCGCCCACTTTCTTACCCACTACAAACGCTCCATCCGCGAGGAGTAGAACCGGAGATCTTGAGTGATGGCCCCCACGGACATCCAGAGCTGGCTTAAAGAGCAGATGGTATCTGTGGATGCGTATGATGCCGATGCGTTGGTCGAGCGATTCCTGTCAGAGATGGAGCGCGGTCTGAATGGGGAGCCCAGCTCCCTGGCCATGATTCCCGCTTACGTGTCGAGCGAAGGAGACGTCCCGGCCGACAAGCCGGTGGCCGTAATCGATGCCGGCGGTACCAACCTGCGCATCGGCATCGCTCGTTTTGACGCTGATGGACAGATCCAACTCGAGCATTTCAGCAAGCAGGCCATACCGGGACGGGATGTCGAAGCCTGTGCCGCGGAGTTCTTCGCCGTCATGGTCGATGCGCTCGAGCCGGTGCAGGACGCCTTTGACGACATCGGCTTCTGCTTCTCTTATCCGGCCAGCATTACCCCCGACTACGATGGGAAGCTGCTGCACTGGACCAAAGAGATCAAGGTTCCCGAATTGGTTGGTGCTCACGTAGGCGCCGGGCTCCTGGCCGCATTGGACGCCCGCGGCATTGCAGGCAAGAACGTCGTGGTTCTGAACGACACGGTCGCCGCCCTTCTGGCCGGCGTGGCCGCCGGCCAGGCGTTCGATGCCTCTTCCTATATAGGGTTCATTCTTGGCACCGGAACCAACACGGCCTACGTGGAGCAGAACCGCACTATCGGCAAGTTGCCGGGCCTGCACGAGTCCGGCTCGCAAGTCATCAATGTTGAGTCCGGCGGGTTCACGGGATTCGAGCGCGGTTCGATCGACCTGGCGATGGATGCCGAAAGCGAGAACCCCGGAAAGCATGTCTTCGAGAAGACTATTTCGGGCGTCTACATGGGACCGCTCGCCCTGCGGCTGATGAAGGGGTTGGTGACGGAAGGGGTGTTCTCAGAAGACGGCGGCAAGTCGCTGGCGGAGATGACCGAACTCTCAACCATCGAGATCGATAACCTGTGTGCCGATAATGGACGCGATGTCGGCGTCCTCGGGACGGACGGTTTCACGGATGCGGACCGCGAGGTCATGAAGGAAGTCTTCGGCGCAGTGGTTGATCGCGCCGCACTACTTACGGCGGTCAATCTCACGGCGGCTATTGTCAAGAGCGGCGCAGGGCAGGATCCCGACCGCCCCGTCTGCATCAATATCGACGGGTCGACCTATTACAAGACCTTCCGGATGCCCGAGAAGGTGCAGGCCCAGTTGCAGCGACTGCTGGGAGCGCGCGGCCTGCATATCCGCTGTATTCAAGTGGATGATGCGCCTGTGGTGGGGGCGGCGATTGCCGGTTTGACGACGTTCTAGTGTCTTGGTCCAGGAGTTCGTGTAAGAAGTCGTTTGTCATTTCGAGCGAAGCGAGAAATCTCAAGTCCATGTTGGAGTAGAGATCCCTCGGCTTCGCTCGGGATGACACACGAATTGTGCAGAACGCAGTTGTGATGCAGTACACTGGGTTGGTCAACGAGTGAAGGAGCAAGATGAGCGAAGGATATCCTGATATACGGTTGAGACGTTTAAGACAGTCGCCCCAGGTGCGACGGATGTTGGACCGGCCCTTTCCGGGTCCTGAGCGTTTTCTCTGGCCGGTCTTCGTGGTGCCGGGTAGCGGCGTATGCGAGCCGATCGATGCCATGCCGGGGCAGTGTCGTTACAGCGTCGATCAACTGATTGAGGCGCTGAAGCCGGTTGCCGCTATGGGAATCAGCGGCGTGCTGATCTTTGGTCTTGCTGAAGAGAGCGCGAAAGACGCCACAGGCACCGCTGCCTTCGATCCGACCGGTCCGGTGCACGCAGCGGTTCGCGCCATCCGCAACGCATATCCCAACCTGTTGGTCTTCACAGATGTCTGCGTCTGTGCCTACACCTCGCACGGCCATTGCGGGCCATTGACGGATGACGGGGTGGTCAATAACGATGCCTCGAATGCTGTGCTGGCCAACGTGGCTGTATCGCACGCCGAGGCCGGGGCGCACGGTGTGGCGCCCAGCGCCATGATGGATGGCCAGGTGGCCGCCATTCGTGGCGCGCTTGAAGCTGCGGGCTTCATGGATACGATCCTGATGAGCTACTCCACCAAGTTCGCATCGGCCATGTACGGCCCGTTCCGCGATGCCGAGAAGTCGGCCCCGCAATCAGGCGATCGCAAGGGCTACCAGGCATCTTACGGCGATCTCGCAACCGCCTTGCGCGAGTCCGACCTGGACGAGGCCGAAGGTGCCGACATCCTGATGGTGAAGCCCTCGCTGTTCTATCTCGATGTGCTGACCCGTCTGCGCGAAGGCACCGACCTGCCCATTGCCGCCTACAACGTCAGCGGCGAATACGCCATGCTCATCGCAACGGCGGACCGCGGCTGGGGCGACCTCTATTCCATGGTGCGCGAGAGCATCACCGCCCTCGACCGCGCCGGGGCCGACATCATTATCTCCTACTGGGCCAACCAGTATGAGAAGGTGGCAGGTGTCAGGTGCTAAGGGCGTGTTGCCTCAAAAGAGATCCCTCGACTTCGCTCGGGATGACAGTCTCGGAATTACCGGGTTGCCTGGGGAGTTGTCATGCTGAGCTTGTCGAAGCATCTCCTCTGACCTGTTTCGATAATCCGGGCAACAGCCCGCTACGTGGAAGGGAACTGAGATGAGCGATCTCTTCGAGCGAGCGCAACGTGTGATTCCTGGTGGGGTGAACAGTCCTGTACGGGCCTTCAACGCCGTAGGGGGAGACCCTATATATGTTGTAAAAGGCGAGGGAACTCGACTAACCACCACTGATGGACGTGAGTTGCTTGATTTCTGTGGGTCGTGGGGGCCGTTGGTGCTGGGGCACAGCCATCCGAAGGTGATTGCCGCCATCCAGAAAGCTGTAGCCGATGGAACATCATTCGGCATCAATACGCCCCGCGAAGTAGAGTTTGCCGAACTGCTGTGCGGGATGGCGGGTATTGACAAGGTGCGACTGGTCAACTCCGGTACCGAGGCGACGATGACGGCCATCCGCCTGGCACGCGGCGCGACCGGTCGCTCCAAGATCATCAAGTTCGCGGGCTGCTATCACGGTCACAGCGATGGTCTACTCGTCGCGGCCGGTAGCGGGCTCATGACCGGCGGCGTAACCTCGTCGGCGGGCGTTCCCGAGTCGGTAGCCGCCGACGTGTTTCTTCCCGAGTACAACGACCTGGCGGCCGTTAACGAGATCGTAGATGCACGTGGTGACGAGTTGGCCGCGATTATCCTCGAACCGATCGCCGCCAACATGGGGCTTGTGCCGCCGGATGAGGGGTTCCTGGCCGGATTGCGTGAGGCGGCCGACCGGTGCGGGGCGGTATTGATCTTCGATGAAGTCATCACCGGTTTCCGACTCGGCCCCTGCACATATGCGCAGCAGTGTGGCGTACAACCCGACCTCGTCACGCTCGGCAAGATCATCGGCGGCGGCCTGCCGATCGGTGCGGTGGGTGGCAAAGCCGCTGTGATGGATAACCTGGCGCCACTGGGCGAGGTCTACCAGGCCGGAACCCTGAGTGGCAACCCCGTGGCCGTGGCGGCGGGGCTGACCACACTGCAGTTGCTGGCTGCTGAGCCGCCCTACGAGGGTATGGCCGCGCTGGCCGGGCGGCTGGCCGCCGAGACGAACGACCGCGCCGTTGATGCTGGTGCACCGCTGAGAGTCAGAGCCCTGGGCAGTATGTTTACGCCGTTCTTCTGCGAAAGCCCCATCCGCAACTACACCGACGCCAAGAGATGCGACACGAAGCAACACGCCGCCTTCTTCCATGCCATGCTCGATGCCGGCATCTACCTGCCGCCCAGCCAGTTCGAAGTCGGGTTTGTCTCCGCCGCGCACACCGAAGCTGACGTCGACCAATTTGTCGAGGCGGCTGCGTCCGCGTTGTGATTGCATCGGCTGTGGGGGGAGGGTAGTATCCGGGCCGTATGGGTAAACGGGACACATCGGATGTAGTGGACAGCCTCGTGGCGGTGGTGGCGGATGCCGTCGCCGTCGTGCTGGGGATGTACCTGGCGGTATGGGTGCGTTTCGACAGCGGCTGGCTGCCGATTCCCTTTGGCCGACATCCCGACATCTACATGGAGTATACCAGCGGCATCCTGTTGGTGGTGCCCATCTACCTGCTGATCTTCCGCTCGCTGGGGCTCTACGTTCGTCCGCAGATCGGCCGGTTCGAGGATAAGATCCCGCGCCTGGTGCGCGCATCCGGTCTCTGCCTGGTGGCCGCGATGGTGCTTGCGTTTGTGTTCAAGAACATCGTGGAGTACTCCACGATGGCCATCTTTGCTTCGGTGGCCACGGTCACGCTGCTGGTCGTGCTGGAGCGCTATGTTCTGTTCCGGCTCGAGCTGCACTATGCCCGGCACAGCACTGCCATCAACCGGGTTTTGATACTGGGAACCGACCCCGTGGCGGCCCATCTGAAACGGTCGCTGGAGAACGAGCCGAAGCTCCGCTCCCGCGTGGTGGGTTTTCTGCGCACGGATCTCTCCGAACCGGACGCCGATATACCGCGTGACCTGGTGAAGGGAACCATCGACGAGCTGGCCGCGGTCGCGCTGCTGGAAGAGGAAGATAAGGTGGACCAGATCATTCTGACCAACTCGGTGATTGGACACCAACGCATTGTCGATATCATCCTGTTCTGCGAGCGCGAGCTGATCCGCTTCAACATGGTTCCCGACCTGTTTCGTATTCTGACGAGCAACATGGATATGCAATCGGTCGATGATATCCCCATGCTGGGCATCAGTCAGTGGCCGTTGGATCACTTCTGGAAAAGGGTCCTCAAGCGAAGCGAGGATATCATCGGCTCCCTGCTGGGCCTTCTCGTCTCCGCTCCCGTGATAGCCATCGCCGCCGTGCTGATTAGGCGGGAGTCCCCCGGTCCGATCTTCTATGCCCAGGAACGCTGTGGCGAGAAGGGGGAGCCTTTTCCGATCTACAAGCTGAGAACGATGCGGACGGACGCGGAGTCGGAGAGTGGCCCGGTCTTCACGGCCGAGGAAGACCCGCGTGTGACGCGCATCGGGCGGTTCCTGCGGCGTCACAACCTCGACGAGTTGCCGCAGTTCTGGAACGTGCTTCGCGGCGAGATGAGCCTGGTAGGCCCCCGCCCCGAGCGGCCCCATTTTGTGGAGAAGTTCAAGGAAGACATCGGTCGCTACATGTGGCGTCATGTGTCGAAGCCCGGCGTGACCGGTTGGGCCCAGGTGAACGGGCTGCGGGGCAATACTAGCATTGAGGAACGAATCAAGTACGACCTCTACTATCTCGAGAACTGGTCGCTATCGCTTGATTTCAAGATCCTGGTGAAGACGTTTATGGCGCGCGAGAATGCGTATTGAGAGAGTGTGAGAGTGTGAGGTGACTATGCAAGGCGGTTTTTCTGAACTATTCTTCTCGGCCTGTTTCTGGTCGGCGTTTGCCTCATGGATGGTGGCCCAGTGCACCAAGATGATCTGCGGATTCCTGGAGACGAAGCGCTTCGACTTCCACTACCTGGTCAGTACGGGCGGCATGCCCAGTGCACACAGTGCCAGCGTAGGCGGGCTGGCGACATCCGTGGGACTACTGGAAGGATTCGGCTCTCCCCTCTTCGTTGTGGCGCTCGGGTTCGCCTTGATCACAATGTTCGATGCCTCGACGGTGCGCCGTGCCGCGGGCCTGCAGGCCACCCTGCTCAACCAGATCGTCGACGAGTTGTTCAAGGAGCACCATCTCTCGGAGAAGAAGCTGGCCGAGTTGCTCGGCCACACTCGGCTGGAGGTGTTCATGGGGGCCACGGTAGGCGTCTTTGTGGGAATGATCGTCACAGTTAGGGCCATGATGATGGGCATGTAAGGATAAAGGAGAGAGACTACCTTGAAAGTCAGAGCCTTTAGAGGGGTGCATCCAACGGCAGACGTGGCCGCCCAGGTCGCCAGTGTACCGTATGATGTAGTAAACGCGGAGGAGGCACGTGAGATGGCTGCGGGGAATCCTCACAGTTTCTTGCACGTGGTCCGGGCCGAGATCGATCTAGCCGAGGACGCCGACCATTACTCATCCGAGGTCTATCAGCAGTCGGCCCGTGCCCTGGCCAGGATGCGGGCCGACGGTGTCCTGGTGCAGGACCAGGATCGGCAGTTGTACGTCTATGAGCTGACCATGGGGGACCATGCCCAGTGCGGCGTTGTGGCCTGCTGTGCGGTCTCGGACTATGACGACGGTACGATCAAGCGGCACGAGCAGACGCGTGAGGAGAAGCTGCGCGATCGCGTCACGCTGGTCGATACGCTCGGCGCCAACAGCGGCCCCGTATTTCTGACCTACCGGGATTCGGCCGGTGTCGACGCCCTGGTTGCCCAGGCGCGTGCGACGGAGCCCTTGATCAGTCTGGAGCGCGAGAACGGCAATCGTCACACGATCTGGACCGTTCCGGTGCCGGCGGACATGGAGGCGGCCTTCGCCAGGGTACCGGCGGCCTACATTGCGGACGGGCATCATCGCGCTGCCGCCGCCGCCGAAGTGGCCAAGCTTCGTCGCGACAGAAATCCAGAGATGGATAATGCCGGAAGCGACTGGTTCCTGACCGTACTCTTTCCTGCCAGCCAGATGCGCATCATGCCCTATAACCGCGTGGTGCATGATCTGAACGGCCGCACCTCTGCTGAATTCCTTGAGGCGCTGTCCGGCGTGGGCGACGTGAGTTCGGGGAGCGCCGAGGTGCCGGAGACCCGTGGGAGCGTGGGCATCTATATCGAAGGACAGTGGCATCGCTTGACCTGGCATGAGGGCGTGGTCGACCCGTCCGATGAAGTGGGACGGCTGGATGTGAGTGTGTTGCAGTCGCGCGTCCTGGAACCGGTCCTGGGCATAGCCGATCCGCGGCGCGATGAACGTATCGCTTTCGTGGGCGGTATCCGCGGCATCGGTGAGTTGGAGCGGCTGGTGGATGGCGGGGAGGCGGCCGTGGCGTTTGCGATGCATCCGGTAGAGGTCGAAGATCTTATCGCGGTCTCAGACGCCGAACGCCTGATGCCCCCCAAGAGCACCTGGTTTGAACCGAAGTTGCTTTCAGGTCTTCTTGTCCATGTGTTCTGACCTTTTCGACAGGTCCCCGCGACCTTGGTCGTAGGAACCGGTGCATTCGGAGTTGCTGGTCTATGTGTTCTAGGTTTTTGGATAGGTCCCCCGCGACCTCGGTCGCGGGAACCGCTGCATTCGGAGTTGCTGGTCTATGTATTCTAGGTTTTTGGACAGGTCCCCCGCGACCTTGGTCGTGGGAACCGGAGATCTCAGATTCCCGCGACCCAAGGTCGCGGGGGGCATTCCCCATTCGTGTTGATTCGCCGTTCTTGAAAAACCCAGCGGAAGTGGTAGGTTAGTTCTGTGATACATCCTGAATCAGAGTGGAGTTATGCGGGTCCGCGGGCACACCATGTCATCGCGGCATCGCTGGCGTGTGTCCTGTCCGTGCTCGTGCATGTGGGGCTACTGATTGGTATTCTGACGCTCGACATCCCGCTGCCCGGCATGTTGAGCAATATCCGGCTGCCCGAGCGGTTGCGCCCCATGAAGATGGGTGACGTACGACGTGCGCCTGAGTCGCCCATGGATGCGGCGGAAGACAGCCCGAAGCCGACCATCGAGGATGTCGTGGACACCGCCGAGAAATTGGGGGTACCGGTCCCGGCTTCGCTACTGGCCCCGCCGGCCGCTCCTGTCGGTGGTACCGGGACCGAAACGCCCAACCTGGCCGAGCCCGAGCTACCCGCTCCGCCCGAGGTGTGGCAGCCGCGCCAGGAGATCGTGGCCATCGAGAAGACGGTCTCCAAGCTGGATGTAACACCCATTGACCGCATCACGATTCCTGCCCTCGAGCGCACCATCGCCGCGCCCGACATTGCGTTGCCGGTTCAACGCTCGCTGGCCGCTCCGCCGCCCCTGCAGAGCGATGGGCCGGGCAAGCAGGCCCTGTCAAGGACTCCCGCCAGCGACAGTATTGTGCTGCCGGCCCCTCTGCAGGATATTGAACAGCCCCGCCCGGCCGCCGTTCCAAGCGACGCCGTTGTGGAGGAGGGGACCGAGCTGTTCAAAGAGACGCTGGAAGAGATTACCCCGTTGAAGCCTATCGAGCGGGTGCTGGCGGCGCAGGCGACCACGTACGAAAGCCGCTGGGACCGGAGATATGGCTACTTCAAAGTTGAGATCACCGGGCTCGGCCCCGATGTGCTCCCGGTTATGCCCAAGGACGTGATTCTCATGCAGGACTGTTCCGCAAGTATGGCGGAGCAGCGGCTCTTCTTCTGCAGGCAAGGCATCAATGCTTGCCTGGAGTTCCTCGGCGACGATGACCGTTTTGAGATTATCGCGTTTCGGCAGAAGGCAGATCGTTGTTTCGGGGCACTGGTGGACAACGAGGCATCGAATGTCGCCAAGGCGCGTGAGTTCATCAAGGGCATGCGTCCCGGGGGCAACACAGATATCCTTAACTCCATTCGTGAGCTGGTGGCGCTGCCACGTGAAGCCGGTAGGCCGATCGTCGTGCTGATCGTAACCGACGGGCTGGCGACAGCCGGGCAGACCGGAAGCTCCGGTATCATTGGCGAGTTCAGCCAGATGAATGACGGTATGCTGTCGATCTACACAATCGGCACCGTGCAAACGGCTGACGAGTACCTGCTTGACCTCCTGAGCTACAGCAATCGCGGCGAAGTCATCCCGCTGGGCAGTGGGCGTTGGAGCATTCCCGGCTCCATTCGTGATGCGATGGATAAGATCAGTCGCCCCGTGCTCGCCAACGTTGATTTCCGGTTTCCTGTCGGAGCAAAGTGTGAGGTCTACCCGGTCCAAACCAGCAACCTCTACCTTGATCGGCCACTGGTGCTGTACGGGCGCTACCCACGCGGTGAAGAGCGCGTGACGTTTCAGGCTGTTGGGGAAGGCAGCACCGCCAAGTCCGATATGCTCTTCGATGTCCCGCTGGCTGAAGGTGTCGGCAGTGGCGACAAGACGCTGCGCAGTGAGTGGGCCAAACAGAAAGTCTACCACCTCATAGGCCAGTATGCCCGCCGCCAGGACCCCGATACCCTCCGCGACATCCGCGACACCGCCCGCGAATACAAGGTCAACGTTCCACACCGGGGGCGGTTTTGAGGAAACAGTCTGTAGTGCCCCGTGCGGGCCGGCGGCTCATTGCTTGTGTCACCAAAACGCTAGACTGCTGGCCGCGTGTAGCCTACACTCTGTGATTAATTGTTGATCGTAGCGAATCGGGGAGGTCGAATCTTGGACATTGAGAAGATGCGCCATAGTGCGGCGCATGTGATGGCGGCGGCTGTGTGTCGTTTGTATGACGGGGTGAAGCTGGATATCGGCCCCGCCACAGGCGACGGATTCTACTACGATTTCGATCTTTCCGATCGGCTCTCTCCCGAGGACTTTTCGGCTATTGAGGCCGAGATGGCCAAAATCGTTGCGGAGAAACTCCCTTTCGAGCAGCTCGAGATGTCGCGCGAAGAAGCCGAGAAGTGGCTTAGTGAGCGGGATCAGACCTTCAAACTCGAGCGCCTGGCCGCCATTCCGGAAGGTGAGGCTATTACCTTCTATAAGTGCGGCGACTTCATGGACCTCTGTCGGGGACCGCATGTTGAGACCACCGGTGACGTCCGGGCTTTCAAGCTGACCTCGGTGGCGGGTTCCTACTTCCACGGCATTGAGACCAATCCGATGCTGCAGCGCGTCTACGGAATCGCGGCAGAGTCGCCCAAGGCGATTCGGGCCATCCTGAAGCAGATCGAAGAAGCCGCCAAACGCGATCACCGCAAGCTGGGCAAGGAGCTGGATCTCTTCAGCACCAGCGAGGACGTTGGCCCGGGCCTCACGCATTGGCATGCCAAGGGCGCACGCATCCGCTCTGCCATCGAGGATTTCTGGCGCCGCGAGCACTATCGCGGTGGCTACGAGCTGGTCTACACCCCGCATATCGGACGCAGCATCCTGTGGGAGCGTTCGGGGCACCTGGAGTTCTACGGCGAGAACATGTATGCGCCGATGGATATCGACGGCAGCGACTACTACGTCAGGCCGATGAACTGCCCGTTCCATATCCAGATCTACAAGACGCAGAAACGCTCGTATCGTGAACTGCCGATGCGCATGGCTGAGCTGGGTACGGTTTATCGCTATGAGAAGAGCGGGGTCCTGCACGGTCTGCTGCGCGTGCGCGGCTTCACGCAGGACGATGCGCACATCTTCTGTACGGCGGAGCAGATGAAGGACGAGGTGGCCTACACCGTGCGCTTCGCGCTCCGTATTCTAGGCGCTTTCGGGTTCAGCGATGTCTCAGCCTATCTCGCCACGCGGCCCGCCAAGGCGGTCGGCGAAGAGGCGCGTTGGACGGCGGCAACGGAATCGCTGGAGGAGGCGCTCAAGGCCGAAGGGATTGCCTACGAGACGGATGACGGTGGCGGGGCGTTCTATGGCCCCAAGATCGATCTCAAGATCAAGGATGCGATCGGACGTGAGTGGCAGCTCTCGACTATCCAATTCGATTTCAACCTGCCGGAACGGTTTGACCTGACCTATGTGGGCGACGATGGAGCCGAGCATCGGCCCTACATGGTGCATCGTGCGCTGCTGGGCAGTCTCGAGCGGTTCTTCGGCATACTGGTGGAGCATTACGGCGGGGCCTTCCCGCTCTGGCTGGCGCCGGAGCAGGTGCGGGTTATTCCGTTGACCGAGAAAGAACTGGCCTATGCCCGGGAGGTGCATGACCGACTGCGCGCCGAGGATTTTCGGGTTTCCCTGGACGAGAAGTCCGAGCGTATGGGCGCCAAGATCCGCCGGGCCCAGAACGAGAAGATCCCCTACATGGTGATCGTAGGTCCCAAGGAGATGGAAGCGGGGACGGTCGCCGTGCGCCACCGTAAGGAAGGCGACACCGGCGCCGTGCCGTTGGATGATTTGATCGCGAGCCTTAACGAGGAACGTAAGGCCGGACAACAGTAAACAGAACAAGGAGGTAGTTATTCGTTCATTTGTGAGAAGCAACCATCGCATCAGGGTCCCCCGGGTGCGTTGTGTGGCGTCCAATGGTGACATGCTTGGAGTCATGGAAACCCGGCAGGCCATGAAGCTGGCGATCGATCAGGGGTTGGACCTGGTTGAGATCTCGCCGAATGCAGATCCGCCGGTGTGCCGAATCATGGATTTCGGTAAGTTCCGGTACGAAGAGAGTATGCGGCAGAAGAAGGCACGCAAGACACAGTCCAATAAAAGCATGAAGGAAGTTAAGTTCCACGCCAACGTGGGCGAGCACGACTTCCAGACGAAGCTGAACAAAGCCAAGGGGTTCTTGGAGAAGGGCCACAAGGTGAAGCTGAGCCTGCAATTCCGCGGTCGTGAGAATGCGCACCGGGAGCTGGGGTTCGAGGTCGTTCAGCGTGTGATCAAGGAATGTGTCGACATCAGTGTCATCGATATGGCGCCCAGGCTCATGGGGCGCAGCATTGTGGCGATGCTCGGTGTCAAGACCACCAAGGGGCAAAAAGGCAAGACTCCCAAGGGAACGCAGTCCACCCTTCCGAAGAATCCGGAGTGATTCTTCGAAAAAAGGACTGGACGCGGCACTGCCTTTTCGATAGCTTCTCGTGCTTTCCACAGGGGAAAACTGTATGCCGACCGCTTGGGTTCAGGCAGTAAGGACAATCACGAATGCCGAAGAAAAAGACAAATAAGGCGGCCGCTAAGCGTTTCAAGAAGACCGCAACCGGTAAGTTGAAGTATCACAAGGCGGGTTCCGGCCATCTGCTGGCTGGCAAGAGCCGCAAACGCAAACGCTCACTGCGCAAAGGTGAGACGTTGAGCAAAACCGAGACCAAGCGTGTTGAAGGCATGCTGGCTTAGATAGATTTCAGGAGAAGAAGATGCCAAGAGCAACCAATGCACCGGCTTCACGCCGCCGCCGTCGCCGTCGCCTCGAGCAGGCTAAGGGATTTCGCGGATCACGCAGTAAGCTGTTCCGCCAGGCCACCGAGGCCGTGGATCGCGCCATGCGCATGTCCACCACGCACCGCAAGGATCGCAAGCGCACCTACCGCCAACTGTGGATTGCGCGTGTGTCCGCTGCCTGTCGTCAGAACGGTATTTCCTATAGCCGCCTGATCGAAGGTCTGACCAAGCAGAAAATCGCGCTCAACCGCAAGATGCTTTCCGAGATCGCCATTCATGATCCTGAAGGCTTTAGCACGATCGTTGAGCAGGCCCGTGGTGGCCTGGCCTAACGAGCCAGACAACCTTTAAGCGGCCATCTCTCGGGATGGCCGTTTTTTTTTGGCAGACATGGGGAGCTGATGTGAGGGGGCTTGAACCCAGGCATCCTGCCTGGGCTATGATGGAGCACCCCGTTGGGGTGCGGGAAGGAACGACTCGGGAAAGGTCGACCCCAAAGGGGTCATACATCATAGCCCAGCGAGAATCGCTGGGATCAGTAGAAGAAGGAAGGACGCCCCCTGATCTTCGCGGTTACGACTACTTGGGAGATGAAAAGTGGATCTTGAGACACTGAAGAAGACAGTAGCCGAAGGGCTGGAAGAAGCAGGCGCAGCTCAGACGGCGGATGCCGTTGAGGCAGTGCGCATCACCTATCTCGGGCGCAAGGGGCTGATGCCCCAGGTCATGAAAGAGCTCAAGACCGTAGCACCGGAGGAAAAGGCCGAGGTCGGACGGTTGGCCAACACGTTCAAGAAGGAGCTGGCTGAGCTTCTTGAGAGCAGGCGCGAGGAGCTGTCGGGCGACGGCAAGGGCGCGGCTGAGTCCGCTACCTTCGACTATACGCTACCCGGACGCGGCCCGCGCCGCGGCACACGTCATCCCATCTCTGCTGTCATAGAAGAGGCCGTCGCGATTTTCGGGCGCATGGGGTTCACCGTGGCCGAGGGGCCCGACGTCGAAACCCCCTATCACAACTTCGAGGCGCTGAATACGCCGGGGTATCATCCCTCGATGGATCGGCAGGATACGTTCTGGCTGGATGACGGCAAGCTGCTGCGTACGCAGACCTCGCCCGTGCAGATTCGGGTGATGGAGTCGCGCACCCCCCCCGTGCGCATTGTAACGCCGGGGCGCTGTTACCGCCGCGACACCACCGATGCGACGCACAGCGCCAACTTCCACCAGATCGAAGGTCTCTATGTCGATAGCCAGGTGTCGTTGGCCGACCTGAAAGGGACGCTGGCCTATTTCGCTCATGAGATGATGGGGCCCGACGTGGCGGTGCGTTTTCGTCCCCATTTCTTCCCGTTCACGGAGCCCAGCGTGGAGTGCGACTTCTCCTGTCATGTCTGCAGCGGCAGTGGGTGCCGGGTCTGCAAGGGGAGCGGCTGGATCGAGATTGCCGGTGCCGGCATGGTGGATCCACGCGTATTCGAGAAAGTGGGCTACGACCCGGAGACCACGACCGGCTATGCTTTCGGCATGGGTATCGAACGCATCGCGATGATCCGCTACGGCATCCCGGATATTCGGCTGTTGTACGAGAACGATATGAGGTTTTTGAGGCAGTTCTAGAGTAATCACGAAGGGAACAAAGGACACGAAGGACATGAACCCAGGCATCCTGCCTGGGCTATGACGTGGCACCCCTTTGGGGTGCGGGAACGAGCGACCCCAACGGGGTCGGACATCATAGCCCAGCGAGAATCGCTGGGACTAGTCGAAGACGGCCGGAGACTCCATCCGTGGCGAACATCTTCAGGAGCTGAGAAATGAAACTACCGTTAAGTTGGTTACGAGAATATGTGGATGTGGATGCCTCGGCTGAGGAGATTGCCGAGAAGCTGACGTTCTCGGGCACCGAGGTGGAAGGCATCGAGCACGTGGGCGCCGGATGCGAATCCATCATCGTGGGGGAAGTGCTGGCGTGGGAGAAGCACCCCAAGGCTGACCGCTTGCGCCTTTGTCGCGTCTCCGATGGCTCCAACGAGCTGCCCGTGGTATGCGGGGCCGACAACTTCGATGCGGGCGACAAGGTCGCTCTCGCGCCCGTGGGTGCCACGCTGCCCGACGGTATGACCATCAAGGAAGCCAAGCTGCGTGGCGAGGTGTCGCAGGGCATGCTCTGCGCCGAGGATGAGCTTGGGCTGTCGGCCGACCACGCCGGGATCATGATTCTGCCCGCAGATGCAGCGGCGGGCACGCCGCTTCTTGATGTAATGGGCGGTGTTGAGACGGTTCTTGAGCTCGAAGTGACCTGGAACCGTCCTGACTGCCTGTGTGTGATCGGCATGGCTCGCGAGGTGGCGGCCCTGTACGGGCTGGATCTGAAAATCCCCGAGCCTGCGCTTGAAGAGACAGGCAAGCCGGTCGAAGAGTGGACCCGTGTCGAGGTGCAGGATGCGGCCGACTGTCCGCGCTACACGGCGCGCGTGCTGACCGATGCCGAGCTGAAGCCGAGTCCCATGTGGATGCGCAGGCGCCTGGCGTGCTGTGGGGTGCGCCCGATCAACAACGTGGTGGATATCACCAACTACGTCATGCTGGAGTGTGGCCATCCGCTTCACGCCTTCGATTTTGCCATGCTGAAGGAGAGCCGTATCGTTGTTCGCCGCGCCGCGGAAGGGGAGCAGATGGCGACCCTGGATGATGAGGAGCGCAGGTTGACTCCGGAGATGCTCGTGATTGCCGACGCTGAGCGTCCCGTCGCCGTTGCCGGCATCATGGGGGGCGCGGGCAGTGAGATCAGTGACGCCACGCAGACCGTGCTGCTGGAGAGCGCTACGTTCGATCCGGCCCTGACGCACCGCACATCCGTGGCGCTGGGGCTATCGACCGAGTCATCGCACCGTTTTGAGCGCACCGTGGACCGCGCGACCGTAGAATGGGCCAGCCGCCGTGCGGCGGCGCTCATGGGTGAGCACTGCGGTGCTACGCTGGCTGCCGGTGTAATCGATGTCTGCGGGGAAGCGGCCGGGCAGGCGCCCATTGTCTGTCGCCTGGGCCGGCTGGAATCACTATTGGGCGTATCGTTCTCACGCGACGAGGTGCTCGCCATCCTCGCCAGGCTGCAGATTCCCGTGGCGGAATCGAACGATGAGACGGTCAGTGTGCTGCCCCCCTCGTTCCGGCCCGACCTGAAGATAGAGGCCGACATCTTCGAAGAGATCGCCCGTATGCACGGACTCGATGAAGTGCCGGCGGCGGCGCCTATGGGGCGCGTCGTGGTGGACGCTGATGACGCCCGTCCGCGCGCCGTCGTGGCTTGTCGCGATCACCTGGTAGGGCTTGGGCTCTCCGAGATTATGAATTACAGCTTTCTCTCCGAGCAGTTGGTCGACCGCTTCGGCAAGGACGCGGATGATCGGCGCGTGGCGCTGCTGGATCCGGTAAGTGCCGATCATGGCATCATGCGCGACTCGCTGATACCGCAGATGGCCGAGTCGCTGGGGCATAATGCAGCCCACCAGGAGCTGAACGCGGCTTGCTTCGAAATCGGTAGCGTCTTCTATCGCGCGGGGGATGGAATTCAAGAAGAAGACCACCTTTCAATCGGCCTGATGGGGCAGCCGCAAGGGTGGGGCGACGGTGCCGCGGACACCTCGCCCGAAGGGACGTTCCTGCGCATCAAAGGGCTGTTGGAAGAGCTCGTACGGGTGCAGAATGCGCCCGCACTGGAGCTACAGCCGGACACGCACCCGGCCTTTGAGCCGGGGTGGTGTGCAGCCCTTTTTGCAGGTGAAGAGAAAGTTGGGATTCTGGGGCTTCTTGTGGCCCCCATCCGCCACCAATGGCGGATACAGGTTCCCGTTGCGATGGCCGAGCTCAAGCTGGACGCAATCCTGTCGCAAACCCATGATGTGCAGGGATTTAAAGCAATCCCGGTATACCCCTCTGTAGCCCGCGACCTGGCCTTGCTTGTGGATGAATCGGTGCGTCACGGAGACATTGTGCAGGTCATTGAATCTGATGCGCCTATGGAGTTGACAGGGGTTGACTTGTTCGATATATTCAGAAGTGAAGAGATTGGGGAGGGGCGCAAAAGTATGGCCTACTCCTTGACCTACCGGTCGGCGGAACGGACGCTGACGGATGAAGAGACGAACCGCTTGCATGTCGCGATCATGGATCGCTTGAGACAGGAGCTGAAAGCCGAAATCAGGGAGCGTTAGTCCGAGAGAGTTTTTGCGAACAATGCCAGGGGCACCAGACCCATGTTATTCTGGTACCGGACCGCGCGAGGTCAGACGTTGAGATGGTAGACCGACAGCGCGGATGATGCGAATGAAGATGGGACTTTCGGGTAGGAAGCCATCTATGAGACCAAGGATTCAGTTAGTCACTAAAAGAGGACGGTGAGCCGACAGACAGAGTCCACATTGACATAAGGTATTTGAAATACCCTGCCTTGTTCGCTAACAGGCAAAAATCTCTAACCTTCTATTGTATTAGGGAGCTTGAATACGGCGTGGAGCGGATTCGCAAGAATCCCGGAAGCGACGACTAGAGCACCCACCTCGAATGCGAGGTTTAAGAGATTAACGCCCTTACGATTATGGTGGGGTATTTTTCTGCCCCGTGGAAACGGATATGGACCTGTTTGAGGACAAACCGAAGGCGCCGGACCCCTCGCGTGAACCGCTGGCCAGCCGCATGCGGCCGCGGTCGCTGGATGAAGTGGTGGGCCAGGAGCGGATTCTCGGCGAAGGGCGCCTGTTGCGTCGCGCGATCGAGGCCGACCGCCTGAGTAGCATCATCCTTTATGGACCCCCGGGATGCGGCAAGACCTCTATTGCCGAGGTCATAGCGCGCGTCACCAGTCGTCATTTCGAGCGGGCCAGTGGCGTCACCGCCAACGTGAGCGTGTTGCGCGGCCTGTTCGAGCTGGCCGCCCATCACCGGCGGCATGACGGTGTCGAGACCATCCTGTTTATCGACGAGATCCACCGCTTCAACAAGTCGCAGCAGGATACACTCCTGCCACATGTGGAAGATGGTACGATTACGCTGATCGGTGCTACGACGCACAATCCACAGTTCTTCATCAACAGCCCGCTCACATCACGGTCGCTGATCTTCGAGCTGGATCCGCTGTCGACTGATGCCATCGTGGCACTGCTGCGACGTGCCCTGGCCGAGGAGCGAGGGCTGTCCTCAAGCGGTGCCGTGGCCGATGACGAGGCCTTGACGCACCTCGCCGTGGTGTGTGAAGGCGACGCCCGGCGCGCGCTGAACGCGCTGGAGGTCGCCGTTCTGACCACGGCCGCGGGTGATGATGAGGTCATTCAGATCACGCGCGAAGTGGCCGAGGATTCGATTCAACGCAAGGCAGTGGTCTACGACCGCGACGAAGAAGGCCACTACGATACCATCTCGGCATTCATCAAGAGCGTGCGCGGGTCCGATCCGGACGCCGCGGTCTACTGGCTTGCCAAGATGCTTTATGCCGGAGAGGACCCACGCTTTGTGGCGCGCCGACTCGTGATCCTGGCCTCGGAGGATATCGGCAATGCCGATCCGCGCGGGCTCAATGTAGCGGTATCGGCCATGCAGGCGGCTGACTTTGTCGGCATGCCGGAAGCCCGCATCATCCTGAGCCAGGCCACGACCTACCTCGCCACGGCACCCAAGAGCAACGCCGCCTACGTGGCCGTGGATGAAGCCATGAAGGATGTGGCGGAGGGCCGCACGCAGGCGGTGCCAAGGCATCTGCGCAACGTGAAGATCGATTCCGTGGACGGCAAGGAGGGGGACGAGTACGTCTATCCTCACGATTTCAAAGGCCATTTTACCGACCAGCAGTACATGGGGTCGGACCGGCAGTACTATTGTCCCTCGGATGAGGGGTATGAGGAGATTATCGGCAGACGAATGGCGTATTGGCGCTCCTTGCGTGAAGAACAGAGGACCTCAGCATGAGCGATCCGATGACAAAGGATGATGTGCGACAGATGGTACGTGGCCGTCGTGATGGACTGGACCCGGCCTGGCGCGCCGAGCAGAGCACCAGGTTACAGGAACGGTTGATGGCGCTGCCTGCCATGCGGGCCGCGGCGCTGGTGGGGCTTTACATGCCGCTGCCCGGCGAGGTGGAAATGGCGGAGTGCGAGGAGATGCTGGCGAACTCGGGCCGCGGGATCTGCGTTCCGGCCTTTGACCCTGCACGGGGCGGCTACAGCATGGCCATCGTGTCGTCCTCAACGCAGTACATGGACGCCCCGTTCGGTCTGCGCGAGCCGGAGGACCCGGTCTGGGCGGACCCCGCTTCTATCGAGTGCATCGTCGTACCGGGGGTGGCGTTCGACCAAGCCTGCCGCCGGCTCGGTCACGGGGGCGGGCACTATGATCGTATGCTGGCTGAGATGACCGCCTCGAAGGTCGGTGTCGCATTCGATTTCCAGGTGTTTGATGAAGTCCCGCATGATGCGCATGACGTGGCGATGGACCTGGTGGTGACGCCGACCCACACCATTCGGCCCCGACCTGTTTCCGGCTGATTATTGGGAAGCTGAAGTAGATGGAAGATTAGGTAAGTGCTCAAAAAGGTTCTGAGATACGGAGTGAGTGTCATCCCGAGCTTGTCGAGGGATCTCCACATTATCGAATACGCTGGAGATTGACTTCGGCAAGCTCAGCACAGGCTCTCGGCTTCGCTCGGAATGACAGACTCTCTGTTGGGATTTATTGAGAACGTGCAAGATTAGTAACTGAACAAGACGGAAGGATGACATTCCATGAACGTGATTATCGGATTGGTGGCTGCCCTGGGTGGCTTGGCCGTGGGGTACCTGGTGCGGCATGTACTCGGGAAGCTGAAGGCAGATGCGGTGGAGAAACGGGCCGAAGTGTCTATGACAGAGGCAGAACGTGAGGCCGAGGCCATTCGTAAAGAGGGGCAGATTCATGCCAAGGCGGAAGTGCTGAAGGCACGCGAGGAGTTCGAAAAATCAACCAAGAAGCGGCGCAAAGAGCTGGAGACGATTGAAGAACGTGTCTCGCAGCGGGAGACAAACCTCGACCGCAAGATGGCCCTGGTGGAGAAGAAGGAGCACCAGACGGATTCGCGGAGTGCGGAAGTGGAAGAGCGTATCAAGCAGGTGGAAGCCCGCGATGCGAAAGCGAAGGCCTTGATCGAGGAAGAAATGCAGAAATTGCAGCGCGTGGCGGGGATGACCCGTGATGAAGCGAAGCAGTCCTTGCTGGAAAGGGTTGAGCAGGAGGCCCACAACGAGACCGGCGGGCTGATTCGACGTTTGCAGGAGACGGCCAAGGAAACAGCCGAAGCCGAAGCGAAGCGCATCGTGGCCATGGCCATTCAGCGCTATGGTGCGAGCCACGCGTCCGCCATAACAACCAGTATCGTGCAGCTTCCGAGCGACGATATGAAGGGGCGGATCATAGGACGTGACGGGCGCAATATCAGGACCCTTGAATCGGTCACCGGTGTCAACCTTCTGATCGACGATACCCCTGAGGCGGTGGTGATCTCCGGGTTTGATCCGCTGCGCCGCGAAGTGGCACGTCAGTCCCTTGAGATATTGGTGGCGGATGGCCGTATTCATCCGGCCCGCATCGAAGAGATCGTCGAGAAGGTGCGCGAAGAGATGGAAGACACTATCCGCAAATACGGGGAAGAAGCGGCCTTCGAAGCCGACGTTCAGAACGTCGAGCCGGAGCTGTTGCGGCGTTTGGGGCGTCTACAGTATCGCACCAGCTACAGTCAGAATGTACTACGTCACTCGATTGAGGTGGCGCGACTAATGGGGATGATGGCAGGGGAAATGGACCTGGATGTCTCGTTGGCAAGGCGCATTGGGCTCTTCCATGATATCGGCAAAGCACTCGACCACGAGGTCGAGGGCGGGCACGCGCTGATTGGCGCGGATCTGCTGAAACGTCACAACGAAGCTCCCGTGGTGGTCAACGCTGTGGCAGCTCATCATGACGACGTGGAGGCGGAGAGCATCTACGCGTTCCTTGCCGCTGCCGGGGACGCCATTTCCAGCTCGCGCCTGGGGGCACGTTCGGAAACGACCGAGATCTACCTCAAGCGTCTTGAGAACCTGGAACAGATTGCCAACGGGTTTGAAGGTGTGACCAAGAGCTACGCGATCCAGGCCGGGCGTGAAGTGCGTGTCCTGGTTCAGCCCGACGCGATCGACGACAATGATGCCATGGTGCTGGCACGCAACGTCAGCAAGAAGATTGAGAGCGATCTTCAGTATCCGGGCCAGATTCGCGTAACCGTGGTCCGTGAGACGCGTTGCGTGGAATACGCGAGGTAGCATGAAACTTCTGGTGGTAGGGGATATTGTGGGGTCGCCGGGCCGGCTGGCGTTTTCACGTGTGGCGGGTCGCATGAAGGCGACCGGAGCCGTGGATGCCATCGTGGCCAATGCGGAGAACGCGGCCGGTGGGAAAGGTATCACGTCAGCCGTGGGCGAAGAACTCTTCGCGGCCGGGGCCGATGTCTTGACCATGGGTGACCATACGTGGGACCAGAAAGAATCGTGGTCCTACTTCGACCGGGAACCCCGCCTGGTTCGTCCCGCCAACTTTGCGCCCGGCTGTCCGGGGCATGGGGTGGTTACCGTCGAGACTGCCGCGGGACCGCTCTCAGTGATCTCGCTCGTGGGCAGAGTCTTCATGAATCCATATGACTGCCCGTTCCGGGCTGCCGACGCCATCTTGAGCAAGGGCGCCAACCTGGCTCGCATCCGTTTGGTCGATATGCATGCCGAGGCGACCTCGGAGAAGATCGTGATGGGGCGCTACCTGGATGGACGCGTCACGGCCTGTGTGGGCACACACACCCATGTGCAGACGAGCGATGAACGTGTGCTGCCGGGGGGCACGGCCTACTTGACCGATCTCGGTATGACCGGCCCGCGTGACTCCGCGCTGGGACGGGAGCTGGATTCGGTGGTCCGGATGTTCACGACCGGCATGCGTGAGTCTTTCAAGATTGCCAAGCGCGACATCGTGCTGGAAGGCGCTGTGATTAACGTGGACGACAAGACGGGGCGCGCCAGGTCCATCAAACGCATCCGGGAGTCAATAGAGTCGTGACAACGGCAGCAACGACAGGTGCAAAGCAGGCCAACGTACTGAGCGTTACGGCCCTGACCCGCATGATCAAGCAGACGCTTGAGCGATCAGTGGGCTCGGTCTGGGTCGAGGGCGAAATCTCCAATGTGCGCCGCCCGGCTTCCGGTCATTACTACTTCACGATCAAGGATGCGAACGCCCAGATCTCTGCCGTGCTCTTCCGTGGCAACCAGCGCAACCTGGCCTTTCAGCTAAAGGATGGTCTGCAGGTCCGCGCCCAGGGCGATGTATCGGTCTATGAACGCTCCGGTAGCTACCAGGTCATCGTCAGGCGACTGGAGGAGAGCGGCGTGGGGGCCCTGCAGGCGAAGTTTGAGGAACTCAAGAAACGCTTGAATGCGGAGGGTCTCTTCGCGGCTGAGCGCAAACAGGCGTTGCCGCTTCTACCACAACATGTGGGCGTGGTGACGTCACCGACCGGTGCGGCGATTCGCGATATCCTGAACGTCATCTCGCGGCGGTTCCCCAACATTCACCTGGTCCTGGCCCCCGCCATGGTGCAGGGCCCCGGTGCGGCGCAACAGGTGGCATCAGGGATCGAGCAGCTCAATCAGCAGGGCGGACTGGACGTCCTTATCGTGGGCCGGGGTGGGGGAAGCCTGGAGGATCTGTGGTGCTTCAACGAGGAGATCGTGGCACGGGCGATCGCGGCATCGCGCATTCCCGTCATTTCGGCCGTAGGTCACGAGATTGATTTTACGATCAGCGATTTCGTGGCCGACCTGCGCGCGCCGACCCCCTCGGCCGCGGCCGAGCTCGTGGTGGGGCGCAAGGATGAGTTTACCGAGCGGCTGAACGTGCTGCAGGAAACGCTGACCACGCGTCTGCGCGAATCGGTTCTGCGGGCCAGGCACCGCTTGAGTGCGGCACAGCAGAGCTATGTGTTTCGGGAGCCGCGCAATCTCGTGCGGCAGCACATGCAGCGGCTCGACAGCGTGGAAATTAGGATGGGCCATGCCATGTCCGGACAGCTCACGCAGGGCCGCCAGCGATTGCAGAATGCGGGAACGGCGCTGCAGCACGCGATCGTCATGCGTTCCGAGCGGACGCGGGCGACACTCGACCGGTTCAGCTCGCAATTGCGCATGCTGAGTCCGTTGGCCGTCCTGGACCGTGGCTACAGCATGACCACGGACGCACAGGGGCGGGTCTTGCAGAATGTGGATGATGTGGAGAAAGGCGACCGCCTGACCACGCGCTTTGGTAAGGGCGCCGTGGTGTCTGTGGTCGACGAGATTGATAAGGAGGCAGGCAATGGCAGCTGAGAAGACGAAGCAACCCCAGGGCTTTGAGAAATCAATGGAGCGACTCGAAGCGGTGGTCTCGGAGATGGAAGGCGGCGATCTGAGTCTTGAAGACATGATCAAGCGCTTCGAGGAAGGCCAGAAGCTGATCGGCTTCTGCTCAAAGAAGCTCGACGAGGTGGAACGCAAGATCGAGATCCTCGTGAAGAAGGACAGCGGCGAAGTAGAAGCCGTCCCGTTCGAGGAAGAGCCACCGGCCTCTGCCCCCGAACCGGAGGCTGAGGCCGAGCTGTTCTAACGTCGCTACGGTGTGCAAATAGGGGGTCGCACTGCCCTGCATAGCGATGCTACTGAAATGTGTGCGGTGTAACGATGAAACGTGATGCGTCAGGACAGCACAGGAGGTCGAGAGCGATGGAACTGCTGTTGGTCGTGGTTCGGATAGTCGTCGGCGTTTACGTCGGGCTGATGCTGTTGGTCTATCTTCGGCAGGCCAGTTACATCTACTATCCCGAGAAGACCGTTGATCTCAATCCCTCCGACATCAACCTTGCCTTCCGTGATGTGTCCCTCACGACCGCTGACGGCGAGACAGTGACCGGATGGTATGTGCCGGCCCCGAGTGAGGCGGATGCACCTGTGCTCCTCTTCTTTCATGGCAATGCCGGCAATATCGCCGGACGACTGGGCTCGATTCAGACGTTTCACGATCTTGGCCTCAACGTGCTGATCATCGACTACCACGGCTATGGCCAGAGCACCGGTAAGCCGAGCGAGAAGGGCACGATCCTCGATTCAGTCGCCGCGTGGGAGTATCTCACGGGGGATATGGGCATTACACCCGATCGCATCATAATCTTCGGGCGCTCGCTTGGAGGCGCCGTGGCCGTGGGCCTGGCAGCGCGACACACGCCGGGCATGCTTGTGGTGGAGTCGAGTTTTACATCCACGATGGATATGGGACAGCGCATGTTTCCTTACCTGCCGGTCCGCCTCCTTTCCCGGCATCCCTACGACAACGAAACAGCCATCCCGTCTGTGCCGTGTCCCGTACTGATTGCGCATGGCCCCGATGACGCTACCATCCCCTTCGCCTACGGCAAGCGCCTCTTCGAAGCCGCCAATGAACCGAAGCAGTTTGTCGAGCTGGCCGGCGGTCACAACGAGAGTGGGATGGACTACGATCGTGCTTATCGTGCTGTGTTCAAAGAATGGGTCGACAGATACGTTGCGGGTGGCCGTGGTCTGCGCCTCTGTTGTGGCCCGCAGCCGCCATGGCGATTGTCGTGTGGGGTTACTTGGGCGGCGGGCCGGCGATCTATGCGAAGCAGGGCGGCCGCTTGCCCTTACGCACCCGGCTGCTTCTCGCGCCCACGCGCTTTGCGCAACATCTCTCCTGGTTGCATTATCGACGGCATTGCCGTCCGTGGGACCACGTTGTGGATGGGGTATTGATCGGGCGATTGCTTTCGGAGAGCGAATCCGAGGAGCTAATTCGAGAAGGAGTGGGGGCTGTTCTCGATCTGACCTGCGAGTTCTCCGAATCTGCCGCCCTCCGTGAGTTGCAATACCGGAACTGCCCCATCCTGGACCTGACGGCGCCGACCCCATCGCAGCTCCGTGAGGCCGTTGATTTCATGCACGGCAGAATAGCGGAAGGCGACACTGTCTATGTCCATTGCAAGGTAGGATACTCTCGGACGGCAACAGTGGTGGGTGCCTATCTCATGGCCGCCGGCCTGTGCGAGACGGTTGAGGATGCCTTGGGCGTTCTCCGTAGCGCACGTCCGTCCATTGTTGTGAGGCCGGAGGCCCTGAGAGCTTTGAGGCAGTTCCACGCGGAAACTCTGGAGCGCTCGCTTGCGATCCAGCGTAAGAAGAAGTAGCTTCTTCTGTGCGTCCATGATGAGGCGGTTTCTGAAGTTAGCGAGAGGTACCAGGCATGTGGTCTGAATTTGGCAAGCGAATGGCATCCCACTCGGGGATTGGGGAGTTGATGGATGACCTGGGCCGTGCGATGGCCGGGCAGGCTGACATGCTGATGCTGGGCGGGGGCAACCCAGCCGGCATTCCTGCGGTGCAGGAGGTCTGGCGGCAGGATATGGCTGCGCTGCTGGAGGATGCCGATCGGTTCGACCGCATCATGTGTCACTATGATACGCCACAAGGGAATACGCGCTTCCTCGCCGCGGTGGCCAAGCTCTTTCGCGATCAGTACGGTTGGGAGATTGGGCCGGAGAATGTGGCTGTCACCAACAGCAGTCAGAACGCCTATTTCATGCTCCTCAACATGCTGGCCGGCCAGTGTGAAGATGGATCACAGAAGAAGATCCTCCTCCCGGTGGCGCCCGAGTATATCGGCTATGCCGACCAGGGGCTGAGCGACGACATGTTCGTGGCCTGCAAACCCGTGATCACCGAGATCGGAGATCACGAGTTCAAGTACCACGTCGATTTCGACAACCTGGTCATCGGGGACGACATCGGCGCGGTTTGCGTATCCCGCCCCACGAACCCGACCGGCAACGTGCTCACGGATGAAGAAGTCCAGCGCCTGGCCGCCATGACGAAGGAGCGAGGTATTCCGCTGCTGATCGACAGTGCTTACGGCGCCCCGTTCCCAAATATCATTTTCGGTGACGTCACGCCCTTCTGGGATGAGCATGTCATCCTCACGCTGAGCCTGTCAAAACTCGGACTGCCCGGGACCCGAACCGGCGTCGTGATCGCGTCGGAAGAGGTGATCAAGGCGGTCGCATCCGCCAATGCCATCATCAGTCTGGCCAGCGGCAATATCGGACAGGCCCTCGTGGTCTCGCACATGGAGAGTGGGCGTATCCTTAAGCTCAGCCGCGAGATCGTACGTCCATTCTACGAGAAACGGTTACACCAGGCGCTCGGCTGGGTAGACGAGTCGTTCGACAAGAGCCTGCCCTGGCGCCTGCACACCTGCGAAGGTGCGCTGTTTCTCTGGCTGTGGTGTCGCGACATGCCGATCGACTCATGCGAGTTCTATGAGCGCCTGAAGAAGCGCGGCGTCCTAGTCGTGCCGGGCCATTACTTCTTTTACGGCCTCGGCGACGACTGGCCCCACCGACACGAGTGTATCCGCATCAACTACTCGCAGCCCGAAGCCACCGTCCGCGAAGGCCTCCGCATTATCGCGGAGGAGATGCGCACCGTATACGGATAAGCGGCTTGCATTGATTGGCCGCTTCGGTTATCACCTCCCGCGCCGCGGAGATTCTTTGCCGTGGCGCGAGCCGCGATCAGCGGCGCTTTCTTTTCCACGCGTCCGGCGGGTAGAGATCAACACAATGCCGGACCAGGAATACCATGCAGAAGAAACAGACTCAGGAATCGTGCCCTCGTACGAGCGACAAACGATCAGACTCACAGCTTCAGCTTGAGGGCGTCTTCGTAGACCTTGATCCCCGGATTCAACGCGCCGTGGCGGCAGAAGGGTATGTCTCCCCGACGCCCATCCAGGAGCAGTGCATTCCGCATCTACTGGAAGGGCGGGACCTTCTCGGAAGCGCCCAGACGGGCACAGGGAAAACAGCCGCATTCTCGCTGCCGCTTCTCGAGCGCCTGGCCACGCGTTCGCGTCGGCCTGCGAAGGGAACGCCTCGCGCATTGATCATGGCTCCAACACGCGAGCTGGCAGCGCAGATCGGTGAGAGTATCCGCACCTACGGCCGGTTCCTGTCTATCAGTCACACGGTGGTCTTTGGCGGTGTGAATCAGTTCTCACAGGTTAAAGCGCTCAATCGTGGTGTGGATGTTCTTGTGGCAACGCCGGGCCGACTGCTCGACCTGATGGGACAGGGCCACATCCATCTTGAACAGGTCGAGGTCTTCATATTGGATGAGGTCGACCGTATGCTCGATATGGGGTTCCTGCCCGATATCAAGCGCGTGCTGCAGAAGGTCCCGACAGATCGCCAGACGCTTTTCTTCTCGGCCACCCTGCCGCCCAAGATGGTGACCCTGGCTCATAGCATGGTGCGTGATCCGGTACGGGTCACAATCACTCCAGACAAACCGGCCGTGGAGAGCATTGATCAGAAGGTCCTTTTTGTCGGCAAGAAAAACAAGGACGCCTTACTGGTGTCGCTGCTGAAGGAACAAGGCGTCGGCAAGGTGCTTGTTTTCACACAGATGAAGCACGCCGCCAACAAGGTAACGGAGAAACTCGCTGCCGCGGGCATTCGCGGTGCGGCCATCCATGGCAACAAGAGTCAGAGTGCCCGGACGCGTGCGTTGGACGGTTTCAGAAGCGGTCGAATTCGTGTATTGGTAGCGACGGATGTCGCCGCACGTGGCCTGGACGTGGACGATATCACGCATGTGATCAACTATGATCTGCCGATGGAAGCGGAGACCTATGTACACCGCATCGGACGCACGGCACGTGCGGGGGCCGATGGTGATGCGATCTCGTTCTGTTGCGCCGAGGACCGGTCCTTCCTGCGCGACATTGAGAAACTCCTCGGTCAGCCGGTGCCGGCCCAGATGGAGCACGCCTATCACTGCAACGACTCCTTCCACTCCACGCTACCCGCGCCCAAGAACTTCGGCCGCGGCCGCAGCGGCCGCCCAAGAAATCGCAGCAACGCAGCGCGCCCCAGTCATCGACGTCCACGAAGGCGCCGCTAGTGCCGAATGCCGCTCAGATAAGCTTTATCTCGGGCAGACGGTGATTCCCAGGGGTTTCGCCCCTGGCTATGATGTTAGACCCCTTTGGGGTCCTTTCGGAACACCCCAAAGGGGTGTCCCATCATAGCCCAGCGAGAATCGCTGGGACCAGATCGTATTCATCCCAACCCCGTCTTACCGAGTGCCCTCTCTCTCCTCGCGCCTATGCTCTACACCGGTTTCGCCGGTCAGTAGTTGAACAGGTCGGCCAGGCTGTACGTCTGACCTGTGGCGGCGTTCAGGGCGTTCACGAGTTTGAACTGCACGTTGCGGGTCAGGCGGCGGCCTTTGCAGCCACGCGCCACCATCTTGTGTGTGATCTGCTCAGTCGATGCCTCCACAAGATCGTGAGCCTTCAGTTCCTTCTCAAGCATGATCGTCGCGATCGGCTGCTCTCCCAGGTTGCGTTCGATATCTCTGTGCATAGTCTCCTGTCAACATCATGAAGTGGATTGTTTTGAGCCGGAATGGTAGCAAATGCAGCCACCGCTGTCACGAGCCGTGACGTGAAGAGTAAACAGGACTATCCCCACTTTTCAAGCCTTGGGAAGCGGATAGCCCTGTAAAGACTGGGATTTCGTGAGTGAGTAAGTGAAACAGGGCTTTGCCGTCAAGCCAGGCCTGAGATGCCTCGGCTTCGCTCGGCATGACCAGAAACCTTAGGAAACTGTCATCCCGAGCGGAGTCGAGGGATCTCCTATGCGTCTCTGGCGTGAAAATTGGGGAATGTCCAGGAAGAGTAAAACAAGGAAGAGTAAAACATTGACTCAGAGCCCGTCTTTTGAGATCATTTCAATTAATCCATTGGTTTACAGCCGGGTAAGCTGGCGTTCTTTCACATCATGGTGAGTGTTCCTTTCCGAAAAGGAAGGTGACAGCCGTCTTGCATTGGCTGCTACGCGGACAACAGCTCCGCGCCAATGGCTTTGACATCCAGAAGGCACTGCTTCGGGCTTCCCGCGCCACGCGCGGCCAGTCGCTCTGAGGCAACCTCGATTATGAACATCGGGTAAATTGCCCTGAAATCGTTCCATAGCTTGGAACGATCGTGGAAAGGAAATGACCATGAGAAGAACACGTGTAATCATCACTGTACTCGTTACGTTGCTCATCGCTGCAGGAACACCGGCTATGGCTGGGTTCTGTGTACACGATGGTGCAACCGTATCCCCTGACCCAAGCGGAACGGTGTATCCATGGACGCGTCTCGCAGTCTATTTCAACATGGGGTATGCGGATGATTACTCCCACATTGCCGAGGCGTACCTTCGATACACGTTTGATGACTCGACTTGGAATAACACGAGTGGAGTCCTTGCAGATGCTGGCGAGAACGATGGTTCTGGAAATTCTAGCTGTGGCGAAGGAGACAACTGGAGGGTTAAGGGCCACATACCAGCGCCTGGGCGGAACTCTAGCAGCAGCAACTTCAAGTTTACGTACTATGGCCGAAACAGTTGGGATCCTGGGGATTGGAGATTTGAAGCGTGGGCAATCTCTGGCTACGATGCCAACACAGGAAATGTGCAGTGGGATTCAGATGGAGCTTTTCACGACCCAAGCACACAGGTAGACGGTAAGAGCTACTATTACGTGACGCGCCAGGGGGAGGACGCTACGACGACGAGTTTCTATGATGACGAGGTAGCCGTTCTTCGCGCACGTGCCTTCAAGGAAGATGTCAGCGTCCTGACCCTGCGACACACCGGAAATTGGTCGGGTACGGCCATGACCTATCTCTCTGGTGCGGACCATGATAACGAGACTGACTTTGACGATTCCTACACGGTCGAGTTCTGGGAAGGAGCTCTGTCCGGTGACGATTGGTCGACCGCCATCGATAGCTACGGCGGTACGTTGTCATACAACATCAAGTACACGGACAACGGGTCGCCGAACGACGAAGACTATCTCAAGTCCGGAGGTATGGCAGACGGAGCTGGCGACGGCACCGATTTCACGATCACGGTGCAGGACGATGATACGACCGCGCCGCAGTTCGTGAAGGAGTCGGGCACTGTGGACACGTATGGTCCCATGCGGATACTCTTGGACACCGATGATCTGCGAGAGCGTGGGAACGGCCTGGGAACAAAAGAGTTCGATGTCACGGATAATGACCTTGCCAGTTTGAGCAGCGACAACAAGCTTATATTCAAATTCGCCGCCTACGATGCGGAATCCGGTTTGCAGCGAAGCAGAACTGGCGGCTCCAGCACGAACATGAGCTACGACATTGGAACGATGGCTGGATTCTTACAGGACCTTAACGGAACCTATGTTGCGAGCAGTTCATCGGCCGGCACCAACTCGGCCACGGCGAAGTGGAGCGTGTTCGAACACACAAACGCTTTCCAAAAAGCCGAAATCACGCAGCTCTATACGAATATGCTGCAGGGGTCTCAGGGGAAGAACAAGATCCGGTGCTCGATCTATGACGCTGATCATGACCGCACCGGGGATGCGAGATATGACGAAGACGACCAAATGGGCTACCTCAATGTGCTCGATCAGGACAGCGCCGCCCCGACAATCGTGAAGATAGGATCACCCGAAGAGTCTGCTAAACGATACCTGCATGCCTCACTCGGGGGGACAGTGCTCTCCAGCTCCGGCCCAGCCAACACCAACAAGATCTACACGATCACGGATAGCGAACTCGCGGGCGTGAATGGCAGTGGCAATGAGTTGAAGCTGTATTTTGGCGCCATCGATGCGGGTTCCGGCCTCGCGCGTAGCGCCGGTGGGTCGGCCGACACCGATATGAACATCGATATCGGACCGGTCATTACGGACAACTACGCGCAGTATGACAGCGGCCTGAGCACCGATTTCGAGGGGACGAAGTCTGGCAAGGCGACTAATGCCTGGAAGTTCATCGATTTCACCGACTCCCAGATCGAGAACCTGTTGACCAATGCGGTTGGCGGTGTAGGCACCAATCTGGTAGCCGCCTCGTTGATCGATACGGATGACGATCGCGACGACGACCGCTCGATTCTGACGAATCAGCAGTACGGATTCCTCGTGGTGAGCGACGACGATCCCGACGCGCCCACGCTTGAGGGGATGCGCGTAGACTACAACGGGAGTGAGCTTTCGAATTCCGGAAGTGGCACGAATGTGATCTACACAGTCACCGACGCGCAGCTCTCGGACATTTCTGGCAAGACGCTGGCATTCAAGTTCGCGGTATGGGACGCCAGTGGGCTCTCCCGCAACAACGTCGATAACTTCCTGGAAGACATGAACTACGATATCGGCACCGATTACACGGGGGACCTGTCTGAGCTGGACAATATAAATGTGACCTACTCGGCGGGTGACTCCGCCGCCGGTACCAACTCGGGAACGGCCGAGTACAGCGTGTTCATCCATAACGGCAACTTCGAGCGGCCGGAGATCGCACACCTCGTTGCCGAGGACGACCAGGGAACAACCGGCAAGAACGCGATCCTGATCTCTGCTCCGGATAATGATCGCGACTACGGAACTGCTGATCAGGCTTGGCGTGCGAACGAGCGGATCGGTTTCCTGCAGGTCAACGACGATGATCCGGACGCGCCGGTGTTAGCTAACCCGACCTGGATAAATGATAAGCTGCGCATGGACATCACGGATGCCGGTAGCGGCCTTGGTTCCCCTATCTATATGGAATATGACGACAATGCGTTCATCTACGGTGCGCACAACACGGTGGGTATGACAAATATCGGGGGCGATACCTACGAGATGTTGATCGCCGTCGATACGAACTACGTGCCAGGCAAGACGATCTACTACCGCGTTTTTGCCCCCGACGCTGACGACGAGTATGATGGCGATGCGGCACAGGGCGTCTACAGCAACACCACGCTATTCGGACTCGATGCCCCCGTTGCCAGCGCGGCTACGTCCACGAATGACACCAGCTTCACCGCATCCTGGGCAGCCGTGACCGGGGCGGACGATGGGTATCGGCTGGATGTGAGTGTTTCGGCCGTATTTGAAGGTCCGATCGATACGGACTTCGAAGATGAAGATCTGAGCGGGTGGACGCAAAGCACAGCGGATCGCTTCGCAGCGACCAACGATGGCGCTATCTCTGGTTCCATCTCTCTGCACCACGTCTACGACGGATCTGCCGGGAAGGATCAGATCTCGTACTCAACCGATGGCCTCGATGTCACGGCTGCGCCGACAACATGGCAGTTCCAACTCAAGCATGGGAACAATCCTTCTGCAAACAACTGCTGGGGTGTTATGCTTCTATCGGATGCTGCCGCGGCTGAAATACACCCGAGTGGTTCCGTGCATGGCTATGCTGCCGCCGTGAACTGGGGAACCACATCTGATGATCTTCTGAAGATCTACAAAGTCAATGGTGGCTCGGGTACAACGGTTCTGGACACGGGGTTGGACTGGCAGTCGACGATCACGTCGTCTGGAACGGCTGGCGTAGAAGTCCAGCGCACAGCAGCTGGATCGTGGTCCGTCAAAGTAGACACCGATGGCGGATTCGACAACTTGGTCGCTCAGGGCGGATCGGCGGTCAACACCGACTTCACTAATGCCTCCCACTTCGGGGTTTACTACGGGTACACGGCTTCGGGTGATCAGAAACTGTGGATTGATGACATCAGCATTACGCAGCCGGGACTGTATGTCACGGGTTACTCCAACAAGACGGTTAGCGGCACAAGCGCGGCAGTTTCGGGCTTGTCAGCTGAGACGACCTACTACTATCGCCTGCGCGCTGCCAGCACGGATGGTGCGTTGAGCGATAACTCGAACACGATCACCGTGAACACCCTGGCTGATCAGGGGGCGAACGCCGGTTCGATGTTCCTGTTCAGGTAAGAAGCTGTTTCCTGTCACGGCGGGGCAATGCCCCGCCGTGAATGGAAAGCCAGATGACGGGTGTCAACGCTTCCTGCTATACTTTCGCCAAGATGACGAGGTAGTTCTTGCCGTACTTCTTGGCGCATTTCGGACAGGTCGTGTAGAAGAAGTAGAGCTTTTCCGCTTTCTTGCCCTGGCTCGATGCGTAGGTGTTCATCTCCTCGATCCACTGGCGCATGTTCTTGTAGGGACCTTCGAAGACTTTGGTCAGGAATGTCCCGGAGATGGTTGCCATGTTGGCGCCTGGCACATCGTCGCTCGCGGCGATGTAGACGTCGGCTCCCCATAGCGAGTTTTCGTCTGACAGAACCAGTGGTGGCTCTTCGAACGCTTCGACGGCTTTGATGGGCTCGACATTGCGTGTCATCACGGCGCCGAAGTTCAATGGGATGTGCAAGAAGCTCTTCACGCGATCCTTGACGAAGAGCTTCTCATCCCAATGCAGTTCCTTGCCTTCCCACGGCTCCGGCTCGAAGCGGGGACAGCATTCATCTGTGTCACATGTGCCCATGACTTTACCTCCCTGGTAGATGACCCGCAGGTCGCTTTCCTCTTATCAACAGTTGAATAGATCGGCCATGCTGTATGTCTGACCTGTTGCCGCATTCAGGGCGTTCACGATCGTGGTCTGCACATTACGGGTGAGGTGTCGGCCTTTGCAGGGCGGCCACGAGATCGTGAGCCTTCAGCTCCTTCTCACGAATGATCTGCGCGACCGGCTGTTCGCCAAGGTTGCGTTCGATGTCTCTATGCACACCACTCTTTCGCCACGGAACGTGCTTCGTTCTTCCAATTCTCCTTGTTTGGGTTGCTGCATTGCGACAGATTCAACAGGTGCAAGTGTGTCAAGGCCTCTACACGCCGAAAATGTCCATAGAGACGCGGCGTGGTGCGAAACGAGTGGGAGCGAGGGCCTGTCACGCACATGCGGGGGGAACTGATGAGTGTATCTGTCCATGCCGAGGAAGTCCGTGCGCTGATCGATATTGCACAGACGATTAATGCACACCTCTCGATTGATGCCGTGCTGGAGTCGGTCATGTCTGTGGCCAAGGAGGTGATGGCGGCCGAGGCCTCCTCGCTCTTTACGGTCGACGACGACACGGGCGAGCTTCTGTTCCATGTCGCCCAGGGCGAGAAAGCTGAGCGGGTGAAACCCATTCGGATGCAGCCCGGACAAGGCATCGTGGGGCACGTGGTTGAAACCGGTGAGCCACTGATCGTCAACGATGTGGCGAACGATAGCCGCTGGTATGCCAAGCCTGACGAAGAGAGCGGCTTCAAAACGCGATCCATCCTGTGTGTGCCGCTGCGTACCCCTGAGCGTCTCCTGGGTGCCATAGAAATTCTCAACAAGATCGATGGACCCTTCACAGAGAGCGACCTTGCGCTCTGCCAGGCTGTGGCCGGGCAGGCCGCGGTGGCCATTGAGAACGCCATGCTGCACGAGCAGATGCTGGAGAAGGAACGCATGGCCGCCATCGGGGAGACCGTTGCCGGGCTGTCGCATTGCATTAAGAATATCCTGCAGGGGGTCAAGACCGGCTCCTACCTCGTCAACTTGGGGATGAAGCGGGAAGATATGGACTTGGTAGGCAAGGGGTGGACAGCCGTCAGCAAGAAGAATGACTTCATGGAGGAGCTCGTGTGGGACCTCTTGACGTTGTCAAAACCCCGTGAGCCTCTCTACGAGGCGACGGACCTGAATGCGCTGTGCGAGGATATATGCGAGATCGGCTCCCAGCGCGAAGAGGGCGAACCGTCGGTCACTGTGGATTTCAAACCCGATCCGAACCTGCCGGAAGTCGAGGCAGATGGGAAGGGCATGCGGAGATGTCTGCTCAACCTGGTTACGAATGCGGTTGACGCCTGTACCGATGGCGGGACGGCCACGGTCGGGACGCTTGCGCCCGACGACGATGGCAAGGTGCGGGTGGTGGTGAGTGACACGGGCTGTGGCATGGACGAGGAAACCGTGAACAAACTCTTTACGGTGTTCTTCAGCACGAAAGGGTCCAAGGGCACCGGCCTGGGACTCCCGGTAACAAAGAAGATCGTGGAGGAGCACGGCGGCCTGCTGGAAATCGCTTCCGAGAAGGGCAAAGGGACCACGTTCACGGTTGTCTTACCCCAGCTCCACGAAGACTGGCGCGCCTGAATGCCGAAGAGTCTGCTCTGAGGCGAGGCGCCTCGTGCCGACATGCCCGGACTATGGCAGTACGCGTTCGACGAGGAGGCGTTCGCGAGGAGGGAGGGTGGTGTAGTCGCTGATGCGATAGCGGCACGTCTCAATGTCCGTCACGAGGAGCATATTGCTGGCGGTTACAGCCATGTGTTCTTTGCGTCCGCTGACGAAGAACGATACCGGGCCACGGTCAGTTTCTACCCGCCACTCATCCATCCCGTGCAGGGTGCGTATGTCTTCGATGGCCACAATCTCGGGCAGGAAATGCTGGTGCTGCAGGTCGTCAATAACGATCCGCCGCTGCTCGCCGGGGAGGTCCTTCAGCGCCCGAATGATCCCTATCTCGCTCTGCTCGCGGTCGCCGGGTTTTTGGACCGAAATATAGTGGTCGGGGTCGGTCAGGGGAAACAGACGACGGCAGACGACGGGTGCGACCTCGGTGCCGTCCGGTAGCGCCAGACGTAGCTCACCTTCGGGCGATCGGGAGAACGTCACGTTGTCCGGATGAAGCAGGTTCATGGTGTCTACCCTTCCACGGCCACGATCGCGGAGAGCGCCTCCTGCGATTGGACGAGCTTGCTGAAGTGGCCCTCCGTCTGCATGAGCTCTGCGTGTGTCCCGGTTTCAATGATCTCACCCTCATCGATAACGACGAGACGGTTGCAGTTCCGGAGCGTGGCAAGGCGGTGGGCAATGGCGATCGTGGTGCGCCCCTTGGTAAGAGTGGCCAAAGCCTGCTGGATCTTCTCCTCGGTCTGTACGTCCACCGAAGACGTCGCTTCATCGAGGATCAGAATGCGCGGGTCGCGCAAAATGGCGCGTGCAATGGCAATGCGCTGTTTTTCGCCGCCCGAGAGATGGCTGCCTCGTTCACCCACGAGTGTGTCGTAGCCATCGGGCTTGCGGCTGATGAACTCGTGCGCGTGGGCGGCCGCTGCAGCCGCGATGACCTCCTCCTTGGTGGCATCCGGTTTGGCATAGGAGATGTTCTCCATGATCGTGCCACTGAACAAGAACGTCTCCTGGAGCACTACGCCGATGTGCTGACGTAGATCATTCTGACGGATCCTGCACACGTCGATGTCGTCAACCCGGATCGCGCCCTTGTCCACGTCGTAGAGGCGGCTGATCAGGTTGATCAAGGTGCTCTTGCCTGCGCCACTCTTGCCCACAAGACCGACCATTTCGTTGGCCGCGATATCGAGCGACAGCCCTTTGACCACCGGCTGGTGCTTGTTGTAGCCGAAGGTGATGTTGTCGAGGACGATGTGTCCGTCAATGGAGGGCATCTCAATGGCATCAGGATCATCCTGTATGTCGGGAGTGGTATCGATGATATCAAAGACACGTTCTGCGGCCGCGAGGGCATTCGTGATCATCTGGGACATGCGCGTCAGCATAAAGACCGGCCGGTAGAACATCATCAGGTAGCCGGAGTAGGCGACCACGTCGCCGATTGACATGCCGCCGGGGGCGTCTGCGCCACGAAACACCAGACGACCGCCCACCAGCCAGACGAGGACGGCTCCCAACATGATGAGAAAATGCATGAAAGGATGATAGATGCTCCAGCGCTTGACCAGGTCGATTCCCGAATCACGGTAGACCTCGCTCGTGCGGCGGAACTTGTTTACCTCCAGGTTTTCCTGGCCGAAGGCTTTGACGACCCGGATGCCCGAGAGCGAGTCGTTTACCAGGGCGGAGAGGCGAGACCGCCTGTGAAAGTAGCGGTGAAACATGGCGCGTATGATCGGGATGATGAGCCGCAGGAAGGCAATGGTACCCACTATGGGGAGAATCACGAAGAGCGTGAGCCGCCAGCTCACGATGAAGAGAAGAATGCCGACACCGATGAGTGAGAGCAGCGACTCAAGCGAGATCGGGATGAAGTCCACCAACAGTCGCTGCAGCTCGGCCGTGTCCTGGTTGACACGGGCCATGATCGACCCTGTATGGCGCTTATCAAAAAAGGTGAGCGATAGCTCCTGGAGGCGCGCATAGATGGCCGAACGTACATCGTAGACGGTCTTGAAGCCGATGACACCGGAGAGCCGCTCCTGCCACCCGGCGAAGAAAGACTGCAGTGCATAGGCTACGAAGATCGCGCCCACGCACCAGAGATGCCAGTCCGCGTATGGGAATCCACCTGTGGTGGAATCTGCCCGAAAGACAAAATCGATGAACAGCTTGCTCATGTATGGCACCAGGAGGGCCGCCACGGTGGAGAGTGAGGAGATAACGAAAATCCCCAGTATTTGCCAGGTGTAGGGGCGCGAGAATGAGAAGATGCGCAGGAGCGCCTTGTGGTGTTTCAGACAGTAGGGACAGGCCCGCATGTCCTCGGGGATCGCGCGTCCGCACTGTTCGCATCGCTTGCGGTCAGATGTCGTATGGTGCGCTTCAAGTCCCTCGCCCTCTTTCAGCGCACGGATCCCGTCCACGGTTTTGTGGAAATCGTCCGAACGCGCATCGGTATAGGCGATCAGGCGGTACGAGCCGGCCGCAGTGGTGACGAGCACGGCACCGGCTCCCACGCTGCCTTCCGCCTTGATGCTCTCGATATCCGCAAATGCCAGGTCGTGGCGTGGCTCGGTCGCCGCCTGTGGGAAGACGAGGACATGAGCGTCGGTCACCACCAGCCATTCTGTTCCGTACTCCGCGGGACCGGCGATGTCGGAACTGATCGCCAGAACAATGGATTCAGCCGGATGCAGCTCAAGTGCGGCATCTCTGATTGCGCCCGGTAGTGTGGCCTTCTCCACGCGGTAGATCCTTTCAGCAGATTGACTCGGCACTCTACTGGTGCATGAGCGAACGCTCAAGCAGGGAAATCCGGGGACATATCCCAGTATTCTGGAGCAATGATGCAGGAATGCCCGCAAACAGGGCTCGATCTCATTCTGGCAAGTGCGACCGGGTCATATGCGTATGGTCTGGCGGAGATGCCTCGGCTGCGCTCGGCATGACAGGAACCTTTTCTGAGAAATGTCATCCCGCCTGCCCGCCATAGCCCAGCGGGCGACGGCGGGAGCGAAGCCGAGGGATCTCCTATGCGACCTAAGGCTCGGAACGGGGGTGAGTTCTGAGGAAATCCGCGTTGTGCTGCCGGGGGTGTCGTCCTATACTCAGGGCCTCTTTGAGTTTGGGGGATTGTTATGGGTAGTTCATTCGGGACTGTTTTTCGGGTATCGACGTTCGGGGAATCGCACGGAGTCGGGGTTGGCGCCATTGTGGATGGCTGTCCGGCCCAGCTTGAGATCTCGCTGGAGGCGATCCAGGCTCAGGCGGACCGGCGTAAGCCGGGACAGAGCGACCTGACGACGCAGCGAATGGAAGCCGACACGGTCGAGATTCTCTCCGGTGTGCAGAACGGCAAGACGCTCGGAACGCCGATCGGACTGCTCGTGCGCAACACCGACCAGCGCCCGGGTGACTATGATGAGACCCTGGATGCTCCGCGTCCTTCACACGCCGACTATACCTACCTGAAGAAGTACGGCGTACGCGCCAAAAGCGGCGGTGGTCGCGCCAGTGCGCGTGAAACGGCGGCCCGCGTGGCAGCCGGGGCACTGGCAGAGCAGTACCTGCAGCAGCTTTGCGGCGTGGATATCGTGGCGTGGGTCAGCCAGGTAGGCGCCATCGGCTCGGAAGTGGATGTCGGCACGGTAAGCCGTGCCGATGTGGATTCACGTGCCGTGCGCTGTCCGGACCATGCCGCGGCCGACAAGATGGAGGCCCGCATCCGTGAAGTGCGCGACGAGGGCGACTCGATCGGCGGTATTCTGACCTGTGTCTGCCGGAATGTCCCGGCGGGGTGGGGGGAGCCTATCTTCGACAAGGCCGAAGCGCTTCTGGCGCAGGCGATGCTCTCCATTCCTGCCTGCAAGGCGTTCGAGATCGGTTCCGGCTTCGCCGGATCCCAACTCCGTGGCTCACAGCACAACGATCCGTTTACGTCGGGCGATGACACCAACCTGGGTACGTCCACGAACAACAGTGGCGGCGTTCAGGGCGGAATTACAAACGGCATGCCGATTGTTTTCCGCGCGGCGTTCAAGCCGCCTGCGACGATCAAGTGCGCCCAGGAGACGGTGAATTATGCGGGCCAGCCGGTGACCCTGCAAGTGACAGAGGGCCGGCACGACCCCTGTGTCGTACCGCGCGCCGTGCCGATCGTAGAATCCATGGCCGCGCTGGTTCTGGCTGACCTTGCACGCCAGGCATGAAGAAGGGTTCAAGGTTCGCGGTTCAAGGCTCAAGGTTGGATGGCTCCTCAGCCGTGTTAGAAGCCCTGAACCTGGTGTGGTGTTTCGCAAAAAGGACTCTCTAAATCTGTAAGGTTCTGTCATTCCGAGCGAAGCGAGGAATCTCAGCCCATGTTGAGGCAGAGATCCCTCGACTTCGCTCGGGATGACACACGAGTTATACAAACGCAATTGTGAGATACGACACTAGAACTCATGAACCTTGAATCCTCAAACCTGACATGAGCCTACCGGGAACATTTGAGATTTTGGCCAATGATGGCGCGACGCAGGCGCGTTGCGGCAAGCTGTGGACGGCGCATGGCGCTTTCGAGACGCCTGCGTTCATGCCTGTGGGGACCCAGGCGACGGTCAAGACGATGGCGCCATGGGAGCTGACCGATCTTGAGGTTCAGATTATCCTTGGCAATACCTACCACCTCAATATCCGCCCGGGCATGGAGATCATGGCGGCCTGCGGGGGACTGCACAAATTCATGGGCTGGGAGGGTCCGATCCTGACGGATAGCGGCGGCTACCAGGTCTTCAGCCTGGCCAAGCTGCGCAAGATCCGGGATGACGGGGTGGAATTCAACTCGCACATCGACGGTAGCCGTATCTTCCTGGGACCGAAGGAAACGATGGCGATTCAGCGGGTGCTGGGATCGGATATTGCGATGGTCCTGGACGAGTGCCCGCCCTATCCGTGTGACCGTGATTACGCTTGTAAATCGGTATCGAAGTCCATAGCATGGGCGGCTCTTTGTTCGGAGCAGGAACGTGCTCCGGGACAATTGGTGTTCGGGATTGTACAGGGCGGTGTCTACACCGATCTGCGCGAGCAGTGTGCACGGGCGCTGGTGGATATTGGCTTTGACGGCTATGCCATCGGCGGGGTGAGCGTTGGCGAGCCCGACGTGGTGCTGCGACAGGGCGTAGAGGATTCGGTGGGGATTCTGCCGGTCGACCGGCCTCGCTACCTTATGGGTGTGGGGCGGATGGACCAGATTCTGGACGCGGTGGCCGATGGCGTGGACATGTTCGATTGCGTGATGCCGACGCGGTATGCGCGCAATGGGACGGCCTTTACGCGCGTGGGGCGCTATCCGGTGAAGGCCGGGGAGTATAAGCAGGATCAGCGGCCGATTGAGGTCGGCTGCGAATGCCGGGTGTGCCGGCGGTTCAGTAGGGCCTATGTGCGGCACCTGTTGAACGTGGGTGAGATCCTGGGGGTACGCCTGTTGACGGTGCATAACCTGTACCGCTACATGGCGTTCATGCGCGAGATTCGCGAGGCGATACGCGCAGGTGATTTGGATGGGTATAGGAAACGAGTGAAAGAACGGCTGAGCCACGAGGCGCATGGTGGTTCGGTCGAACATGGCGAGGAAACAGATTCATGATTGATATTCTTGGTTTGATAGCGATGGCGGCACCGGCGGAGGGGCAGCAGGGCAGTCCGTTCGGGATGATGGTTCCGATGCTGTTTATCTTTGCGATTTTCTATTTCATGCTGATTCGTCCGCAGCAGCGCAAGGAGAAGGAGCGCAAAAAGCTCATCAATGAGCTGAAGACCGGTGAACGCGTTATGTTCAGCGGCGGGATCATCGGGACCGTGACCAACGTGAAAGATGCCGTCTTTGTCATCAAGATCGCTGACGGCGTGAAGATCGAGGTCGCACGCGGTGCGGTGAGCAGGATCCTGGAGAAGGGCGAGAAGCCTGAGGAAGTGGAATAGCCAGTGATCAGTAGCCAGTGATCAGTAATCAGTGAGGACCTGATATACTACTGATCACTGATGACTGACTACTGATCACTTGAGCATCAGGGAGAGCAGACGTTTAGTTCAAAGGATAGGCAGAGGTAATGGATAAGAATGCGTTGTGGAAATGGTTGATCCTTTTGGGATTGTTGTCGTTCTCGGTGTGGGTGTTTACGCCGCCGAAAGAGAAAATTCGGTTGGGGTTGGACCTGAAGGGCGGCACGAGTTTTGTGGTGAAGATCGATCGCGAGCTGGTTGAGCAGGAAATCAAGTTCCGCGCACCAACGATCACCGATGAGGATCTGAAGAAGGAAGCCGACCGCACGCTGCTGGGCGCGCAGGGCCGTGCGCTGGAAGTCATGCGCAACCGTATTGACGGGTTGGGCATTGACGAGCCGATTATCTATCCGGGCAAGGACAACCGCATTATCATCCAGCTTCCGGGCGTGGATGAGACCACTCGCAAGCAGGCTTTACGTTCGATCGAGAGCGTGGCCTTCCTCGAATTCCGCATGGTTCACGAGGACAACGATCAGCTCACGGCGGACCTGTTGGAGGAGAACAAGGCGCCCGAGGGCTACCAGTTGGTTCGGCTCACGTCGGGCAGTTTCTTCAAGCCCGATCCCAACTTCGATGGTGAGCGCAAACGCGATCGCGCTTATCGCGAGGCACTGGCCCAGTTTGAAGTGCCCGATTCAGGCTACGAGTTCATGCTCGAGAAGCGTGAAGTAGAGAACCAGACGGTCTATAAGGGCTACTTCGTCAAGCGCCGACGCGAGCTGTCGGGTGAATACCTGAAGAGCGCCGGTGTTGACTACGGGCCGCTGGGTCAGGCGGTCGTGACCCTTCGTTTTGACGGCAAGGGCGGCAAGCTGTTCGCCAACGTAACAGCCGACTATGCGCCGGGCGGTCCGCGTAACCCGAACCCGCAGCAGAGCCGTCAGCTCGCAATTGTGCTTGATGGCACACTCTATTCGGCTCCGGCGATTCGCGAGGCGATCTATGGCGGGCGCGCCGAGATCAGCGGCAGTTTTTCGCAGCGTGAAGCGATGCTGCTCTCGCAGATTCTGAATGCCGGTTCGCTGCCGGCGCCCGTGCGTGTGGTTGAGCAGCGCTCGGTGGAGCCCAGCCTGGGGCAGGACGCCATTCAGAGCGGTATGCGCGCCATCATGATTGGTGGTGTCGGCGTGCTGGGCTTCATGCTGATCTACTACATGCTGTGCGGGGTGATCGCCAATATCGCCCTTATTCTGAACATGCTGCTCCTACCGCTCGGGATGATTGTGGCGGCCGGGTTCATGGGGATTTTCGTGAGCGAGGGTGCGGGCGGTGGCCCCATCAAGCTACCGGTGCTGACCCTGCCCGGTATTGCCGGTATTCTGCTGACCATCGGTATGGCCGTGGATGCGAACGTGCTGATCTTTGAGCGTATCCGCGAGGAGAAGGGCGCGGGTAAGCGGTTCTGGACGGCCGTGACGGCCGGTTATGATCGCGCCTTTGTTACGATCATGGATGCGAACATCACGACGCTCCTGACCGGTATCATTCTCTTTATCTTCGGGTCAGGCCCGATCCGCGGTTTTGCCGTAACGCTCTGCGCGGGCATCATGGCGAGCATGTTCACGGCACTGGTCGTGACGAAGCTCTTCTTCGGCTTGATTGCCAACAAGGCTGACGTCAAGGCGCTGAAGATGCTGGCAATCGTCGGGAAGACAAGCATCGATTTTGTGGCCAAGCGCAAGATTGCGGCCGTCGCCTCGGTGGTCCTGATTGTGGCGACCTGGGCGGTTATGGTGGGCCAGGGCGTGAAGCAACCGAGCGCGGTGTTTGGTGTGGACTTCACGGGCGGTGTCTCAATGACCTTCAAGGTCGATGAACGTCAGTCCGTAGAGACGATGCGCACGGACCTTGAAGCCGCCGGCCTGGCTGATGTCTATATCCAGTACCAGGAAGAGATGGAGCAGGATGGCGATACATTCCTGCAAGTGAAGACATCGACACGTGATGTTGGAAACGACAAACAGGTCGTAGACGTTGCCCAGGAGGCATTGGCCAGTGTCTATGCTGAAGGCGCCCTGGAGCTACAGCAGATTGACGAGGTGGGCGCCCAGATCGGCAAGGAGTTGAAGCAGCGTGCCGTGTGGTCGATCATCCTGGCGTTACTCGGCATTGTGGTCTACATCTCCATTCGCTTTGAGTTCGGGTTTGCCTTGGGCGCGATCGTGGCATTGGCGCATGACGTGCTGGTGACGGTGGGGCTCTACACGCTGTTTGGGCGTCAGCTCAGCCTGCCGATTGTGGCGGCCTTGCTGACAATCGTGGGTTACTCGGTGAACGATACGATCGTGGTGTTTGACCGGATTCGTGAGGATCTGAAGCTGATCCGCGGTAAGAACTTCATGGATATCTGCAACCTGAGTATCAACCAGACGCTGAGTCGTACGATTCTGACGTCGCTGACGACGCTGATCGCCGTAGTCGTCCTGCTGGTCATTGGTGGTGGCGCCATCAATGATTTCGCGATGGCGCTCTGCATCGGTGTGCTGGTGGGTACCTACTCGTCGATCTTTGTGGCGACGCCGGTCGTGTTGGCCTGGTACAAGGGCCGCAAGCCTGACTTCTCGAAGACTCAGTAATGGCTTTGCGTTTCAAGGTTCTGGTCATGGAGTTGTGTCATCCCGAGCTTGCCGAGGGATCTCTGCCAGAGGCTGCGCTGAGATGCTTCGGCTCCGCTTTCCTCCAGAGGCGGACAGGCTGCTACGCTCAGAATGACAGTGGCTTGAGCATTGTAGAAAGGCAGTTGTGGGATGGGGGATGAGTCCATAGCACGCTGTCATCCCGAGCTTGCCGAGGGATCTCCTCGCAGGACGAAGTAGTGACATGAAGGAGTACTTCGTATACGCGGTCACGAACCAAGGACGAACGACGCTGTATATTGGAATGACGAACAGCCTGGTGCGGCGCATCTCCGAGCATCGGCGAGGCGAGATCGCGGGCTTCAGCAAACGCTACAACACGACCCGGCTGGTCTACTACGAACAGTACAACGATGTGCGGGATGCCATTGCCCGCGAGAAGAAACTTAAGGGATGGTCGCGGGCGAAGAAAGAGGCGCTGATCAACAGCAAGAATCCGAAGTGGGCGGACTTGGCGGTCACGGTGCTTGGGTTGGAACCAGCGCCGGTGAGCAATTGGCAAGACCGGCGTAGTTGCCACGAAGGAGATCCCTCGGCAAGCTCGGGATGACAGAAGTCAGAACCGTGAACGATGAACGCAGAACCTTGAACCCATCTCCCCCCCTCAAACGCTGGATCGATGTCCCCGTCGACGAGTCAGCGGCTTCCTCTCTCTCCTCTGAACTCGAGCTTCCTCTTCCGCTTGCACGCATACTGGTCAGTCGCGGGTATAACACCCCTGAAGCGGCGGATTCTTTCCTGTCGCCCCGGTTGAGTGAGGTGGGGGATCCGTTCCTGTTGCCGGATATGGCCGTGGCAGTTGAGCGGCTGATCCGGGCGCTGCGCGATCGGGAGCGTATTGTCGTATTTGGCGACTATGACGTCGATGGGGTCACCTCGACGGCATTGCTGAGCACCGTGCTGACCCGCATGGGCGGGGATGTGGTGGGGTTTCTCCCCAGCCGTTTCGAGGATGGATACGGACTGACAGAGGGCGCTCTGCAGCGCTGTATTGAGCAGCACAAGCCGTCGGTCATCATAACAGTGGATTGCGGAACGAACTCGGCGGACTCGGTTGTGGTTGCGGCGGAGGCGGATGTTGATGTCATTGTTACCGATCACCATGAGCCGGCTGAAGAGGTCGCCAAGCCGCTGGCTCTGATCAATCCCATGCTCTCGGAATCGGAGTCGATTCGGATGCTGGCCGGGGTGGGGGTGGCATTCAAACTGTGCCATGCCCTGATCAAGCAGGCGCGCATCGATCTGCCTGAGGCGGCGGAAGGAGTCGACCTGCGCGACTGGCTCGATCTTGTGGCGCTGGGAACCGTGGCGGACGTAGCTCAGCTCAAGGGCGAGAATCGGATCCTGGTGCGGCATGGTCTGGCACGACTCACGAGCACATCGCGTCTGGGTGTACAGGCGCTAAAGGATGTCGCAAAGGTCCGTGGCGACGTCGATGCCTACCATATCGGTTTCGTACTGGGACCGCGCATCAATGCGGCCGGTCGGCTGGCCTCCGGTCACACGGCCCTCGATTTGCTGGTGTCGGATAACGCGGACGTCTGCCGGACACTGGCGGCCGAGTTGGATGACACCAACAAGGAGCGACGCGAGATTGAGGACGAGATTCGCATCGCGGCCGAAGCGCAGATTGATGAGCGGTTCGATCCTGAGGTGGTATTCGGCGTGGTCGCGGCAGCCGAGGGCTGGCACGTGGGCACGATAGGCATTGTGGCGTCGCGGCTCGTCAGGAAGTATCAACGCCCGGCGATTGTGATTGGGATCGACGAAGAAGGAAACGGCCGCGGCTCAGGTCGGAGCATTGAGGGGCTGAATCTCGTCGACATGCTGGATGCCTGCGAGGACTTGCTTGAGACACATGGCGGCCATGCGATGGCAGCGGGGTTGAATATTCAGGCAGACAATGTGGACGCGTTTCGTGAGCGCGTTAATGATCTGTGCGCCGCCCAGCTCAAGGGCACTGATCTGCGTCCGGCCCAGCGCGTGGATGCCTGGATCTCGTTGGGTGAGGTGGATCGGGACCTCTATGAGCAATCGTTGCGCTTGAAACCGTGTGGAATGGGCAACCCCAAGCCGGTCTGGGGCGCGCGACACGTGCAGGTGGCTGGTCAGCCACGCCGGGTCGGCAAGGAGGGCGCGCACCTGAAGCTGCTGCTGGCGGCCGGGGGTACACAGCTTGACGCGATCGGGTTCGGGCTGGGCCCCTGCGAGCTGCCGGAAGGCCCCATCGATATCGTTTTCGAGATCGCCGAGGACACCTATCGCGGCCACGGCGCATTGCAGCTGATACTGAAGGATCTTGGTCCCTCAGCCGGCTAGATAGAGCCTGTCCCCCAAGGGCCTGCACATGCGAAAGAGATCTACCGTTGGTCTGCTGTGCATGATTGAGGAGTTTACCCAATTTTCGCGCCATTGGCTCATAGGAGATCCCTCGACTTCGCTCGGGATGACAGTTTCCTAAGGTTTCTGGTCATGCCGAGCGAAGCCGAGGCATCTCAGCCTTCGAGTTGGCTCGTTGGTTGTTCCAGATCCTGAATGAGAACGGACCTTTGTTATCGGGTGTTTGCAGAGCATTGGCTTAGAAAACTGGGGATACTCCACTGCATGATTGAGTTGCGGGGCGGGTACAGGTTGAGTAGGATGGCGCTGGTCATTGTTGATGTGGATCTGAATGTCGGGAGACGAGATGGATGTTGAACTGCTGGAAGCGAGTGTTGAGAAGCTGCACGAGGTGTTTGAGCGGACAGACATCGAGATGGAGTGGAAGAAGGTTGAACAGAAGCTCAACGAGGCGAAGTACAGTCCCGGCAATGTAAGACCGTTGGCTGATAGCATCTTCTCGTTGCTGTTGGCTGCTCGCAGTGAGGGATTCAGTGTGAAGGCCGTGTTGGCGGAGCTGGAGAAGGTGTCCCAGGCCAATCTCGATCACCGCTGGAAGAAGATGGACGACGGCACGTATCAGCATACGAGCTGATTCGAGTCGGCGCAGCGGCGTATGCGTTTCGAGCTGACCTGTTCCTTTTCGCTTGAATTGGCGAAAAGGCGGTCTATACTCCCCCGCTTGCATTTGAGAACCAGGAGAGGTTAAGAACATGGCTAAAGTATGTGAGATCTGTGGGAAAGGCCCCAAGTCGGGTACAACCATCGTTCGCCACGGAATGCCCAAGAAAAAGGGCGGAATCGGCCTGCATACGACCGGTGTGACAAAGCGTCGCTTTCTCCCGAACTTGCACAGTGTCCGCGTGATGGAAAACGGGGGCGTCAAGCGTCGCCGTGTTTGCGCGTCCTGTATCAAGAACGGGAAAGTCACCAAGGCGTAACCAGGCGGCGTCTGATCGTCTGTGCTATCGGGTACAAGGTTCAACCTTGAACCGTCTGCCGTTTCAGGATAGAGTCGCAGGTGAAGGGTCGGATGGTATGGCTGACGAAATCATCAAAGAAACCGACGAGATCCAGGAAACGGATATTGTCTTCGACTGTCCCCACTGCGGCAAGAGTCTGTGCATCGACTATCGCGGCGCCGGGCTGAACATCACCTGTACCGACTGTGGTGAAGAGGCCAGTGTGCCTATTCCGGACGGAATGGAGCTGGATGATCTGGACAGCTCCCCCCAGGACCAGGAGGTCCGTATCATCAACCTGCGCAACTCTTTGGCGCAGAGCGAAGCTCGGGCGAGGGGACTGGCGGAGGACCTGGAGATCCTGAAGGCGCGTTGCGCAGAGCTCAAGGTAGAGCGCGATGCCGCAACAGAGGGCTCACCAGAGGTGCTTGAACGCATTTCCAGAATTCAGCAGGCCCAGGCCGAGATTCAGAGTGCTGTCGATGGCCTGGCAGAGCTGATGGGAGTGGGCGGGGAAGATTCCGCCGGCGGGGAGTAGACGCTTCTCCGGGCTGCTGCCCATAGCATCGAGATTGTCTTGAGGAGATGCTTCGGCAAGCTCAGCATGACAAGCCCTCCGAAGCCTCGGTGATGTCGAGATTGTCATCCCGAGCGAAGTCGAGGGATCTCCTCGTGGGCAAGGCGTCTTATCCGTCTTGGCCCTGCGCTGTCTCGCCCGCGCGATCCAGAGAGTCGATCAGTCGCTTCTCAACCGAGACCCACGAATACTCTCTCAGCACGTACTCCCGCCCGGCCTGTCCCAGCGCATGGTGCGCATCCGGGTTGTTGAGCAGGAGGAGCACGGCCTCCTCAAACTCGGGATAGGTCTTGAACCAGAGTCCCCCGTTGCTCGATTCACACTGGTAGCGCAGCACCTCACCCTTGGCATGCACAATACCGGGCGTCCCGGCCAGCCATGCTTCGAGCAAGACGATCCCCAGGCTCTCGTTGACGGAGGGGTGACAGAAGGCGAGGGCGCCGGCCATGGCTTCGAGCTTCTCGGTCGCGCTGACAAACCCCACGTCAATGATATGGTCCACCAGCGAAGGCGGCAGCGGAAACTCTCCGCTGCCGGTCAGAACCAGCTTGAGATCCACATCGTTGCGGGCACGGAAAGCCTCCAGGTAGTCGATCAGGATGGGCGTTCCCTTGAGCGGTTCGCGCCGTCCCGAGTAGACCAGGTAGGGACTGCTGATGCCGTGACGTGCGGCAAAGGCCGACGCATCGACCGTGAAATCGTCCAGCCCCATCCCCACCACCGCTGCAACCTGGCCGGCAGGAGGCGGCCCGTAAAGGCGCTCGGCAAGACGCCGCTCCGGTTCGGTGTTGAACATGCAGCCGCGGACTGCAGAGAACATCTCCCGGAATGCCTTGAGTTGGGCGAAGGGCTCATCGTGCAGGCAGGGCACAAGCAGCGTCTTGTGTGGGCGCACCTTGGCCGCGTGATAGACCAGGCCGAAAAGATAGGGCCCCGTGACAATGACATCGTATTGGTCGCCGGCTTCCGCCAGGTGTGCGCAGAGGGCACGACTGTTGACGCTGTTGCATAGCCATGCCTGTTCGTCATCCGCAGACACCTTGGCACCGGCACTGATCCGATCCTGTATGGCGAGAAAGGTCTCGATATTGCGGTCGCCATCCACAGGGAAGAACTCCACCTCGATATCACCCACGGCGCGTCGTCCCGGTGGCAACTCATTGGCCCATGTGTAATGGCTGGTGGCGCAGGTGGTAAGGACGGTGACGCGACGTCCATGGCCGGCCGCGCGCTCGGCCAGGTTGCGCAGCAGTGTCTCTGCGCCTCCCACGACGGATCCATCCGCCAGGCGAGGCACGACGAAGGCGATGTGTTGGGCCTTACCCATCAGTGCCGCTCACTCTCGAGGGCGGCAATGCGCTTCTCCAGTTCCTGAACACGCTTGCGGTGTTTCTGTTCGGCGCTCTCCAGGGCAGAGAGCAGCAGGCCGTTGATCTGGTTTTGCTGGGTCCAAAGGCGATACGTATAGAACTTCAGCAGGCCCCAGATGGTCTTCTTGAGTGAAACGAGGAGTTTGCCAAAGCGCGCGCGCCGCTCGATGATCGCGAAGTCGTTGATATCCACTACAAAGGCCTGGCGTAGGCAGGACATGTAGAAATCAAAAAAGTCGTCGTCATTCTGCAGGTTGGCCAGGTTCGACCTCTCGGCACGGGCGACGCGCGGGTCGGCGTAGGCGCCTTCCGCCCGCTTGCGTTCAACCGTGGCGCGAATCTCTTCGACGATAGCGCCCGCATCAATCCCGGGCGCGTTTATTTCAAGTACTTCACTCATAGCTTTCTGGCTCCTGGCTTCCCAGCTTTCCCTGCGCGAAGCGCTTTGGAGTGCGCTGGCTCGACAGCGCTTTCAAGAGCGGCGTCAAGCCGCCGCACTCCAAATCCTGCTTCGGCACTCAACGCCCCTTGGAATGGGTGTTGGGTGTCTTCCCCCTAATCCCCCTGCATGAAAAAATTCGTCCGCTTCTCCTGTCCAATCGTGCTGGCGGGACCATGCCCCGGGAGAATCGTCGTCTGCTCCGGCAGCGCCCTGAGCTTCTGTAACGAAGCGCTGAGCGTACGACTGTCCCCGCCGGGCAGATCGGTGCGACCCACTGAGCCGGCAAAGAGCGTATCGCCGGTGATGAGCGTATCATCCGCTTCAAAGTGAATGCAAACACCGCCCGGGGTATGGCCGGGCGTTGCGATGACAGCAAAGGTCAATCCCGCGTAAGTGTAGCGATTCCCCTCGGCGAAATCGACGCGCTCACTGCCGGGGTCCCGCGGGGCCGTGCAGAAGAAGGGGGGGAGGGTATTGGTAGCCGTGAAGGCCCAGTTCCAGTCGGACGGGTGCATCGCGACGGGCGCGGGGAATGCATCGTGAACAGTGGCCAGGGCGGAGATATGGTCGCAGTGACCATGCGTCATGAGGTAGGCCGCTACAGTCAGACCGCGTTCGCGCAGGTGTGCGATCACCACATCCGCATCCTCGCCCGGATCAACCACCAGCGCCTGGGAGTCCGTGCCCGTGCAGACAAAGCAGTTCACCGCGAATTCGCCAACCACTATGGTCTCAATATTCATGCGGGGACCCTACATGTTTGTGCGCCGATATGCAATCTGCTAGGCTGTCTTCATGAACATGTTGGTGACAGCCGGTCCCACACGTGAGGCGATCGACCCGGTACGATTCCTGAGCAATCGTTCTTCGGGGCGGATGGGGTTTGCCGTTGCGGCCAAAGCGGCCGAGGCCGGGCACGCCGTCCGGCTGGTTGCCGGACCCGTGACGCTGGAAACGCCGACAGGTGTCGAACGTATTGACGTCGTGTCGGCCGGGGAGATGTGTGATGCGGTAACGGAACATGTGGCGTGGTGCCATGCACTGGTCATGGCGGCAGCCGTGGCCGACTGGCGACCGGCGGTTGTGGGCAGCCGTAAGCTGAAGAAAGGGGAGGGCCCCCTGGGCCTGCAGCTTGAGCGTACGACAGACATTCTGCAGTCGATCAGCCACCGGAAGGGTGAGCGGATCTTCGTGGGATTTGCAGCCGAGACGGGTGATCCGGAAGCCGAAGCAACGCGCAAACTGGCCGCCAAGAGCCTGGACATGATTGTGGCCAATGATGTCAGCCGTCCCGATGCAGGCTTTGAAGTGGATACCAACGCCGTGACCTTTATCGATCAGAATGGAACCACCCGCCACATCGAAACGGCACCCAAATCTGAAATCGCCGCCGAGATCGTAACATGGATCGAGGGACGACTCTGATCCTGTTGCTTTCTCTTCCCGGAACGGCATGTTGCCCAAAAGGAGATCCCTCGACTTCGCTCGGGATGACCGTGCTGTTGTTCATGAGTTTCCTGAGAAACTGTCATGCTGAGCCTGCCGAAGCATCTCGCCGAAGGCGTCTCTGCTATTTGCCCAACAGGCCGGTAGGCATCAACCGCCCGACGCGATGTAGTCGGAGACTGTGCGGTAGACGTCTGCAGCGACGTCCTTATAGAAGAGGGCGCTATCAAATCCGATGCCGACCAACAGGCCGCCCATCAGGGCCCGCGCCCAGAAGTTGTCTGATACCAGGAAGAGGTAGAAGAAGGAGTATCCCGGAATCAGCAGGCAGAGGATGCCCTGGAAGACGGTATCCTTGAAGGCCATCAGTATGATGACAATGTGCATCATGAGGGCGATGTAGGGTCCGTAGAGCTGGAGCATAGCGAGGTAGTCAGGGGGCATGATATAGAGAAAGCGGATGGAGGCCATGAGCGCCGCGATCACAATGAAGCAGAGCCAGCTCCAGATGACGCCGCTCTGCTTGGTCTCGGTCTTGATGTTGCCGCGGCTCTTCTCGATATAGCGATCAAACCGCCATGTGCTTTCCTCTTCGTCTCCGGTCGCCGCGTCGCTGTCTTCTTCCGATTCATCGGCGGCTTCGCGCTGCTTCAGCTTGAGGCGTTCGCTTACGCTGTCGGTGGGAGAGGTCGGCACGGCCTTCAGGGCCGAGCCGCAGGAGCGGCAGCTGATCGTGTTTATTGCGGCATACTCTGACAATACGACAGGGGCGCCGCATTGCTCACACTTGACTTCAACATCGGCCATAGTTGATCCCTCGGTTCGTCGTGCCTACTCCATGACAGCGTCCAGGTCCCGGTTGTGTTGCTCGCTGATGCGGGTAATGTCGGCCTTGGCTTTCTGTCCAGCGTTCACAGCGGTTCGCCCCGTGACGCCCTCGATGAGTGTCTGGGCGGTAGACGGGGCCGGCTTCGCCTTGTCCCCGGGTGGTGCCGACTTTCCGCATCCGACTCCAAGACCCGCGATCATCAGTAGTGCAATACCCGTTCTCATAAATGACATGATGGCGTATTGGTCGCTTTGCTTCAAGGTCCAAGGTTGAAGCGGATATTCATTGCGGCGGGGGCGGTTTGAAAGTACGCTCGGATGGAGTTCTGAGATGAGGGTATGGATAGCTGCGAGGAACAGGTGTGAAGGTTAAGACGGTTTCTGTTGGTGGTGTCAAGGTTGGCGGACGGCATCCGTTGGTGCTGATAGCGGGACCGTGCGTGATTGAGCGCCGTGAGGCGTGTCTTGATGTGGCGCGCCGGCTGGTGCGACTGTCAAAACGCGAGCAGATCCCCTTCATCTTCAAGGCCTCCTACGACAAGGCCAATCGCTCCTCAGTACGCGCTTTTCGCGGTCCGGGAATCGAGGAAGGGCTGGCGATCCTGGCAGAAGTGAAGGAGGCTCTGGATGTTCCTGTTCTGACCGATGTTCACTCGGTGGCGGAGGTAGCCGCCGCCGCGAGGGTGGTCGATGTGATCCAGATTCCTGCCTTTCTGGCGCGGCAGACCGATCTTCTGGTGGCGGCAGGCCGGACCCGCAAGGTGGTCAATGTGAAGAAGGGCCAGTTTATGTCGCCCGAGGAGATGGCCAACGCGATTGCCAAGGTTGAGAGCGGAGGCGGACGTCGCATCATGCTTACGGAGCGGGGCACAAGTTTTGGGTACAACAATCTCGTGGCCGATATGCGGAGCCTGCCGATCATGCGTGGGTTGGGTTACCCGGTGATTTTTGATGCTACGCACAGCGTGCAGCGGCCGGGTGGGGGCGGTGACCGGTCGATCGGTGATCGTGAGTGGGCTCCCCTGCTGGCGCGAGCGGCTGTGGCGACAGGTTGTGATGCCGTGTTTATCGAGACCTATGTAGACCCCGACAAGGCGCTCTGCGATGGTGCGAATGCTTTGGTCCTGAAGGATCTGAAGTCTATATGGAGACAGTTGAGAGCAGTTGATGGGGTCGTGAATGATTAGTGTTGGGGCTGTTGATGGAGTCTATGCAATGAATTCGGCGCCAGAAGAAGCGGCGATCTCACGCCATCTGCCGGTTTTTCGGAGGCTTCGCGGACACGAGTCCTGCGAATCCTCCGAGAAAACCGACATCTGGCGCAAGCTTGCCGCTTCTTCTGGCTTAACCCGAATTCATTGCATGTTTCACACACCAAGCCGCCCTGGCGGGCGGACTCGGTGTAGAATTGCGGAAGTATTCTGTTTGGTTTGTTTTGTGGCGGTGGGGAGCTTGGCAGGGGAGGCGAAGCTTCCGATCAAGGGGATGCGGATTCCCATGGAGCTTTTTGAGGATGGCAGTGTGAAGATGCAGTTCTCGGCGGCGCGTGCGAGCGTGCCGGAGGGCAGTGGCGAAATGGAGGCCTCCGAAGTTCTGATTGAGTCATTCGAGCGCGACGGCAGTCTGGCGATGATCATGGAGGCGGACACATGCTGGTATAACCGTACCACGGGGCGGCTTGATTCGGACGGTCCGGTGCGTATGGATCGCGGCGACATGGAAATCACCGGGGTGGGTATGGAATGGAAGGCAAGCGAACAGAAACTCCGGCTCTACTCGGATGTCCGCGTGGTTCTGAAGGGCAATGCCGGTCTGGGAAAGGTGTTGCCCGGGCGTCGCGGCAAGCGGGAGATGCCCTCGTCGGAATCAGCCCACAGGGAGGATGCGGAATGAAGCGGAGTGTCCTTTTGAGCTTCGTATGCCTGGCGGGCATGGCCTGCGGGCAGGAGCCCGTGTCCACGAACGCGTTGCCGGCCACGACCAACCAGACCATTATCACGAGTGACCGGCTCGAGTATGACTATCCGCGTGCGATTGCGGTGTTCACCGGGAACGTCCTGGTACGGGACAAGGATCTCAAGATGTGGTCCGACAAGATGACCGTGATCTTTGCTCCCAACGACGAGATTGAGTCGGTGACGGCAATCGGGCGTGTGGTCATCATTCAGCCGGGGCGTCGGGCCGACTGTCGCAAAGCAATTTTCCTGATGGACAGGAACGAGGTGATCCTGACCGGGGATGCAAAGGTGGTGCAGGGGAATGATCGTGTTGAAGGCCGGGTGATTCACATCTGGACCGATACGGATCGCATGGTGAGTGAGCCGGGGCACCTGGTGGTGTCTCCCAAGGAGGAAGAATCCGTCAAGAAGGACTCACCCACCCCTGAGTAGCAGCAGTTCTCATTATGGCAGCAGTTCAAGCCGTTCTGTCATCCCGAGCTTGCCGAGGGATCTCCTGATCATCGAAAACACTGGAGATTCCTCGACTTCGCTCGGAATGACAGATCAGACAAGGGAGGAGTGCCTCCATAGTGAGAACTGCTGCCTGAGTAGGGCTTGCCACAGCGAGCCGGGGCGTCTATGCTCTGCAGTGAAGGAAATATGCTGTTAAAGGCTTCAGGAATTGAGAAAAGCTATCGGGGCCGACCTGTCGTCAAGGGGGTTGATCTCGAAGTTCGACGCGGCGAAATTGTTGGGCTGCTTGGGCCCAACGGTGCGGGCAAGACGACCACGTTTTATACAGTGGTCGGCCTGGTACGTGCTGATGGCGGCTCGATCGTCTTTGACGGTCACGACGTCACGCAGGCGCCGGTCTATCAGCGGGCACGGCTGGGTGTAGGCTACCTGGCACAGGAGCCGTCTGTCTTTCGCAAGTTGACGGTGGAACAGAATGTCGGTGCCATCCTTGAGACGTTGGACATGGATGCCGACGCACGCGAAGAACGCGCGGCCGAGCTGCTGGCCGACCTGGGATTGACCAAGGTGGCCAAGCAGCGGGCCTACACGCTCAGTGGCGGCGAGCGCCGTAAGTTGGAGATTGCACGCTCGCTGGTGCGTGATCCGAAGATGCTGATGCTGGATGAACCGTTCAGCGGGGTGGACCCGCTGGCGGTGAGCGACATACAGGAGATCGTCAGAGGGCTGCGCGACCGGGGGCTGGGGCTGTTGATTACGGATCACAACGTGCGGGAAACACTGGCGGTTGTGGATCGCGCCTACTTGCTATACGATGGGAAGGTCCTGAGAGACGGGGCGAGCGATTTTCTGATCAATGATGAAATGAGTCGAAAACTGTATCTGGGTGATAAGTTCAAGATGTAAGGAGGGTTCACCATGTCCATCGAGGTCACCACACGTCACATGCAGGGCAAAGATGATATCCAGCAGTATGCCGAGAACAAGGCGGCGGAGCTTGTGGCCGCTTTTCCGAGTTGCGAGCATGTTCATGTGATTCTAGATCACGAGAAGCACCTGTTCAAAGCGGAGGTGGTCACGCAGGCGGGGCATCACGTGCGCATTGAAGGCACGGAGGCGCTCGATAACATGCGCGCGGCCATCGATGGTGCGATTGACAAGGTGGAACGGCAATATCGGCGCCTGATGGACAAGGTCAAGGATCACCATTCGGCGATGAAGTACGAGGAATCCAAAAAGGAACGCGGAGAAGTAGTGTGAGTAAATCAGGCAGTAAGACCGCGAAGCGGACATCGGTCAGCGTCGGCATCTTTCTTGATGTCGGCGGGCGTGATCTGAATATGGAATTGGTAGCGGGTGAGGCCGGGCTCAAGCGCCGCATTCCGGAGGTGGCGATCCACCGACCCGGCCTGGCGCTGACAGGTTTCTTCAAGCACTTTGCCGAGCACCGTATCCAGGTGCTGGGCATGGCGGAGTACGCCTATCTTAGCTCGCTGGAGGTGGAGGAGCGAACCGTGCGGTTGCGCCGCTTCTTCGAGCGGAAGATTCCCTGTGTGATCATGGGACGGTCGAAACGGCCGTTTCCAGAGATGATCGAGCTGGCCGAGGAGTTCAAGACCCCGGTTCTGCGCTCCAAGATGATCACCAAGCATCTCATTACGGCAGCCACCATTATTATGGAGAACCTGTCGGCTCCGCGCGCCAAGGCGCAGGGTACCATGCTGGAGATCCAGGGCATTGGCGTGTTGATTGAGGGCAAGCCGGGCATGGGCAAGAGCGAGACGGCGCTGGCCCTGATTCGGCACGGCGGCGCACTGGTGTCAGACGACGTCACGGCGCTGCGCCTGGACAGTGCGGGCTCGGTGCTGGCTGCAGCCGTGGATGTCACGCGTTTCCATATGGAAATCCGGGGTGTCGGTATCGTGCATGTCCCGAGCCTGTTTGGGGTGGCCTCCGTCCGTGGCGAGAAGCGGCTTGAACTGGTCGTGACACTCTGCAAGCCGGGCGAGTGCGAGCTGGGCGGTGCCAATCTTTATGCGCATGGGTCACGGGACTTCCTGGGCGTTGAGATTCCGCGGGTGCATATCCCCGTCGCGCCCGGACGCGATATCGCAAACGTGGTAGAGGCGGCCGCGCTGGATTATAAGCTGCGCATCCTCGGACACGATGCCGAGAAGGAACTGGACGAGAACCTGATAGCCTTGCTGCAACGCGGGCGTGCAGGTAGCGAGTGAGTTAAGGCGTGGCAGATAACGATACATCAACACGCGTGTTCGAAATCCGGAACCAGTACGGGATCCATGCCCGGCCGGCGGCACTGTTCGTCAAAACTGCCGCAAGGTACGACGTGGATGTCCTGGTGGAGAAGGATGGCAACAGCGTCTCAGGGAAGAGCATCATGGGGCTGATGACGCTGGAAGCCTCCAAAGGATCGAAGCTGACGGTATCAGCAACAGGGCTGGATGCCGAACAGGTGCTGGATGAGCTGCAGGCCCTTTTCGAGACCGGCTTCGACGAGAAGTGATGGGGAAAGCAATCAGTACTCAGTGATCAGCAGTCACTGATAACTGATAACTGATCACTGGCCGCACTGCGGGGCAACTATGGGCGAATCAGAACAAGGCAACAGGCTCAAGTCGCACGCGCGCGGTATCGGCGTATCGCCGGGCGTCGTGATTGGCCCGGTCTTTATCCTGACCTCGCAAGCCGTCACGGTGGTCGAGCGGACGCTCCAGCCGGAGCAGATCGATCATGAGATTGCCCGGCTCGAAGACGCCCTGATCGCAACGCGCGGACAGCTTAAATCGATCCAGGCCGACCTGGAAAAGCAGGCCGGTGGTCGCAATGCAAGCATTCTCGATGCGCACCTCCTCGTATTGGATGATCGTGCGTTTGTCGAAGAGATCATCAAAAAGACACGCGCCGATTGCTGCAACGTTGAAGTGGCGGTCGGTGAAGTGGCCGAGAGTTATGCCGGCATGCTGGCGGCACTCAAGGATGACTACTTGCGTGAGCGCGTGGCCGATGTCCGTGATGTGGCCCGGCGGGTGATTCGTAACCTGACAGGTGACATCGATACGGCGCTTGGCAGTCTGACCCAAAAACACATCGTGGTGGCAAACGACCTCGCCCCATCTGACACGGCCACCCTGCGCAAGGACGTTGTCTCGGGATTTGCCACCGACCTGGGCAGCCCCACCTCACATACAGCGGTCATGGCCCGGGCCCTCGAAATTCCGGCCGTCGTGGCGCTGCGTGATATCACGCAGCGTGTGCAGACGGGCGACGTTGTGCTGATGGACGGCAACAAGGGCGTTCTGATTGTGAATCCCACGCCGGAAGAGCTGGCGGAATATGGCGCGCTGGCCGAGGCGCGCAAGAGCATCGAGCGCGGACTCGACAAGCTGCTGGACGAACCTGCCGAGACAAGTGACGGACATCGCATTACGCTGTCCGCGAACATTGAGCATCCCGATGAACTGCCCGCGGTGAAGCAACACGGTGCCGAAGGGGTGGGGCTGTTTCGTTCGGAATATCTCTTTATCTTTCGTGGCGAGGCGGTGGACGAGGATGAGCAGGCCGTGGCCTATACGAAACTGACCATAGCCCTGTATCCTGACCCTGTCATTATTCGTACCCTGGATTTGGGCGGAGACAAGTTCTTTCGCGACGGGTTGGGCCAGGAAGAGGCCAATCCCTTCCTGGGCTGTCGCTCGATCCGTCTTTCGCTGCAGTATCCCAAGCAGTTCAAGAGCCAGATGCGCGCCATCCTGCGCGCCAGTGCGGTGGGCAACGTCAAGATGATGTATCCCATGATCAGCAATGTCGACGAGGTCCTTCAGGCCAACGAACTCCTGGCTGAAGCCAAGCGGGAATTGCGCGATGCGAAGGTCCCGTTCCAGGAAGATATTGACGTCGGTGTGATGGTGGAAGTGCCCTCGGCGGCCCTTGCGGCGGATGCGTTGGCCGAGCATGTCAGTTTTTTCAGTCTTGGCACCAATGACCTGATCCAGTATACGATTGCGGTTGATCGAGTGAACGAGCGCGTGGCCTATCTGTATGAGCCGACGCACCCAGCGGTGCTGAAGCTGATCAAGATGGCCGTGGATGCCGGGCACGCGAAAGGAATATGGGTGGGTGTCTGCGGCCAGATGGCCGCCGATCCTGTCCTGGCTCCCCTGCTCGTGGGCATGGGTGTGGATGAGTTAAGTGTGGCTCCGCAGGCGGTTCCACTGGTGAAGGACGCCGTGCGGAGTGTGTCGTATGCGCAGTCGCGGCAGCTCGCCGAGACTGTGTTGCAATGCCGTTCGGGAACAGAAGCGTTACGGCACTGCCGGGAAATGGTACGCGAAGCGGCGCCGGAAGTGTTGGAACTTATATAGCAGACCACGCAAAGGGGAAAGAAATGGGCGATCGTTTGATTTTTACATCGGAGTCGGTGACAGAGGGACACCCGGACAAGGTGTCGGACGGTATTTCGGACGCGATCCTGGATGCGCACCTTGCAGTAGACAAGCACTCGCGTGTGGCGTGCGAAACGATGGTAACCACCGGCATGGTGGTGGTGGCTGGTGAGATCACGAGCAAGGGCGTTGTGAGCTATCCTGACGTGGTGCGTGAGAAGCTGCACAAAATCGGTTATTCGGACACGAGCAGCGGCTTCGGTGCCGACAGCTGTGCCGTACTCGTCTCGCTGGATCGGCAGTCCTCCGATATCTCCCAGGGGGTCACCGCGGGCGAAGGGATGTATAAGGAACAGGGCGCCGGGGACCAGGGCATGATGTTTGGTTATGCCTGCAACGAAACCCGCGAACTGATGCCGATGCCGATCATGTTTGCCAACCGCCTGACCCGTCAGCTCTCGAAGGTGCGCCGCTCCCGCAAGTTGCCTTTCCTGCTCCCGGACGGCAAGTCGCAGGTCTCGGTGGTCTACGAGAACGGCAAGCCCGTGGGCATCGACACGATCGTCGTATCCTCACAGCACACACCTGAAGTGTCGCACAAGAAGCTGACCACCGGCATTGTTGAAGAGGTCGTGAAGAAGGTCATCCCCGAGAAACTGCGCAAGAACACGCGCTACCTGATCAACCCGACCGGTCGTTTCGTAGTGGGCGGTCCCCACGGTGACTGCGGTCTGACGGGACGCAAGATTATCGTCGACACCTACGGTGGCATGGGCCGCCACGGCGGCGGCGCTTTCTCGGGCAAGGATCCCTCCAAGGTAGACCGCAGTGCGGCCTACATGGCACGTTATGTCGCCAAGAACATTGTCGCAGCCAAGCTGGCCCAGCGCTGCGAAGTGCAGCTGGCCTATGCCATCGGGTTTGCGGACCCGGTATCGGTCAACGTCAACAGCTTTGGTACCGGCACGGTGGCTGACGATGCGCTGGCCACGGCGGCAGAAAAGGTGTTTGGATTGCGTCCGGCCCAGATCGTGAAGTCGCTGGACCTGCTGCGTCCGATCTACGAGCCGACCTCGGCCTACGGTCACTTCGGTCGTACCACTGCCAAGGATCTCGAGGTGTTCACCTGGGAGAAGACCGACAAGGTGAAGGCGCTGCAGAAGGCTGTGTAGACACTACCGATTGATGATTGGGGATAACGATGGCTAGAAGAAAGACGAAGAAAGTCCTGGATGCAGAAGTGGCGGATCTGTCACTGGCGGATTTTGGACAGCGTGAGATTGCCCTGGCTGAGCATGAGATGCCCGGCCTGATGCGTCTGCGCGAGGATTATGGCACCGCGAAACCGCTGAAGGGCGCGCGTATCACGGGATCGCTCCACATGACGATCCAGACGGCGGTCCTGATCCAGACCCTCGAGGCGCTCGGCGCCAAGGTACGCTGGGCGAGCTGCAACATCTACTCGACGCAGGACCACGCGGCTGCCGCGATTGCCGCGAGCGGCACGCCGGTTTTTGCGAAGAAGGGCGAGTCGCTCAAAGAGTATTGGGAGTACACTGATCGTATCCTCGATTGGGGTAACGGGCGCGGGCCCAACATGATCCTGGATGACGGTGGCGATGCCACTCTCTTTGTTCACCTTGGTTGTGAGGCGGAGGACGATCCCTCGATCCTCAAGCGTACGCCGGGTAGCCAGGAGGAAGCCGTGCTGTTGAAACAGCTGGCCAAGGCCATCAAGCGTGACCCGGGTCGCTTCCACCGCATCGCGCCCAAGATCATCGGCGTGTCGGAGGAGACCACCACGGGCGTGCATCGTCTCTACCAGATGCACGAGAAGGGCCGCCTGCTGTTCCCCGCGTTCAATGTGAACGATGCGGTAACGAAGTCGAAGTTCGACAATCTCTACGGCTGCCGTCACTCGCTGGTAGACGGCATCTGCCGCGCGACCGATCTCATGCTCTCGGGCAAGGTCGCGGTTGTGGCCGGTTACGGGGATGTGGGCAAGGGCTCCTGCCAGTCGCTGCGCGGACAGGGCGCACGTGTGATTGTGACCGAGATTGATCCGATCTGCGCCCTACAGGCCGCCATGGAAGGCTATGAAGTGATGACCATGGATGAGGCCTGCAGGATTGGTGATCTGTTTGTCACCACGACAGGCTGCTGTGATGTCATTACCGAGCGGCACATGCGCCGCATGAAGCACATGGCGGTGGTCAGCAACATCGGCCACTTCGACAGCGAGATCCAGATCGAGAAGATCGAGAAATACACCTGGCAGGAGATCAAGCCGCAGGTCGACCTCGTAACCTTCCCGAGTGGACGCAGCATTCTCGTGCTGGCCAAGGGACGCCTGGTGAATCTTGGCTGTGCTACGGGCCATCCGAGTTTCGTGATGTCGAACAGCTTCTCGTGCCAGGTGCTGGCGCAGATGGAACTGTATACCAAGCAGGGCCAGTATCCCGTGGGTGTCTACGTGCTGCCCAAGTTGCTGGATGAACACGTGGCACGCGTTCATCTCGGCAAGCTGGGCATGAAGCTTGAGCGGCTCAGCCGCAACCAGGCCAAGTACCTGGGGATCAAGCAGAATGGACCCTTCAAGCCGGACACGTACAGGTACTGAGTGGTGGGAAGACGTTTTGTAGAAGTGGATCATGTGAAGGCGGATAAATAAGGAGACGGGAAGATGAAGTATCGTCTAATAGCGGCCCTGGCCGGTGTGATGAGTGTAGCGGCCCTGGCAGGTGCGCAGGTGGAATCGGATAACCAGGCGGACTGGTACGTGGCCCCCGGTATCGGGTTGCTGATGTACGAGGGTGACCAGGAGGTCGAGAACGGCATTCAGTTCAACGTGCGCGTGGGACGTGACGTGACTGAGTGGTGGTCGCTGGAGGGCATGGTCCTCGTGGCTCCGCGGCTTGATGAGAACTTCCGGACGGAGTTCGCTACCGGCACAGAGATCTCACGCCTGGATGAGGCAAACGACTTTGCCGGCGTCGATTCCACCTCCGCGATCGGACTGGCCCTCGAAGGCATCTTCCACTTTACACGCTGGGACCGGCTGGATCCTTTCCTCGCGATTGGTGGCGGCGTGACCTTCTACGCAGATGACATGGCTGAGGGCGCCACGGAACCGGCCTTTCGGCTGGGTGGCGGCGTGATTTACCATTTCAACGACGAATGGGCCGCCCGCGCAGATGGCCGCCTGCTCCTGGCAGGCAAAGACACCGAGGCCAACGGCCAGATCGATGGCAGCGTGGTGTGGACATGGGGCGCACGGATCGATCCCGTGATGCGTGCCACCGGTGGCCCGCTCGATAGCGATGGCGATGGCCTGTCCGACGTGCGTGAGTCGGAGCTGGGCACCGATCCGTACGATCCTGATACAGACAAGGATCAGCTGAGTGACGGTGACGAGGTGTTGACGGTCCTGACGGATCCACTGAATCCCGACACGGACTACGACGGCCTCAAGGATGGAGCCGAGGTCCACCAGCACAAGACCGATCCGCGTGACCGTGACACCGATGACGGCGGCGTGGCCGATGGCCACGAAGTTATTGAGGACGGTACCGATCCTCTGAACGGGGCAGACGATCTGGTGCTGATCGAGCTCAACCTTCAGTTCGACTATGATAAGGCCGACATCAAGCCTGAGTATTTCGATGATCTGAACGTCATCGCGAAAGTCATGCAGCGCAATCCGGACTCCTCCGCCCGTATCGAGGGCCACGCCGACAAGCTGAAGCGCTCGGGTGAACGTTACAATCGGCGCCTGTCGAAGCAGCGCGCGCAGTCTGTACTTTCCTATCTCGAGCAGGTGGCCGGTATCAACGGTGATCGCATGGAGTCGGTGGGGTATGGATTCAGCCGTCCCAAGGCCGAGAACGATCCCGAGTATGGCAACCCGGCCAACCGGCGTGTGGAAGTGTATCTGCGCGGGGTGGACAAGGAGGCCGAGGGTATCAGTGGTGACGTGCTGCAGAGCGATGAGGTCGAGCCCGAAGCAGATATGAAGTAACGGCTTCTCAAGGACGTCACGGAATGTGGATGGACTGGTGAGACCGCAGGACAGGACGAAAGGGAAAGCGCTATGACCGAACTGAGTGTCGAACAGATCATGAAACTGTTGCCTCACCGCTACCCGTTCCTTCTGGTCGATCGGGTTACGGAACTGGATTGCGACGGGCAGCGTGTTGTGGGCATCAAGAACGTGACGATGAATGAGCCGTTCTTCCAGGGCCATTTCCCGGGGCACCCGGTGATGCCGGGTGTGTTGCAGCTCGAGGCCATGGCACAGACGGGCGGTGTACTGCTCATTAAGCTGCTCGACGCCGAGGATGTAACCCCATATTTCATGTCCATCGACAAGGCGAAGTTCCGCCGTGTTGTGGTGCCCGGCGACCAGCTGACCATTGAGGTGCAGATCACGAACCTGCGTCCCACGCGGGCGCGCATGAAGGCCGTGATCCGGGTGGGCGACGCCGTGGCTTCAGAAGCCGAGCTGATGTGCATGGTCGCCAATCGGCAGGCGGGCGATTGACGGCGGGATACACAAAGCCGCGTTGCGCGGCGCTGCACGTGCTGGCCGTGAGCCTGCTGGTGGCTGGGGCGATTCACGCGGCCGACACCGATACCGTTGCACGTGCTTCGGCCATGGCCAGCCGTCTCCCGTCGCGCGCCGTCTCCGCTCCGCCTGCTGACGGAAAGGCCTACGTTAACTTCAGTTTCGACCAGGTGGACGTCTACTCCTTCGTAAAGCTAGTTGGCGAGATTACCGGCCGCAAGTTTGTCCTGGGCGAGGGCGTGGAGGGCAAGATCACAGTCGTATCGCCCCGGGTGCCGCAGTCCGAGGTCTATCCGCTCTTTGTGTCTATCCTTGAATCGGTAGGCTGCTCAGTGGTGGAAGATGGTCCGCTCTATCGTGTCGTGCGCCTGCCCGACCGTCCCACACCCATGGGGGCCGTCGTGGGCGGCGGCGAAAGCGGGCATGGTCTCGTGACGAAGGTGATCCGGCTGGAGCATGTGAGCGCGTCCGACCTGGTCAGGCTGCTGGAGTCCAAGGTCATGGGCGGCAAGGCCGGTGGGATTGGGGCGGTGGAAGACACCAATCACCTGATCGTTTCCGAGACGGCCTCGATGGTCCGCCGTATTGAACAGATTGTCTCCGAGATTGATCAACCCGGCCTGCAACGTATTACCGACGTGGTCACCCTGCAGCATGCCGGCGCGGATGATGTGGCGAACCAGTTGAATGCGGCGCTGATGGAGCGGCAATCGCGCGGACAACGCATGCAGCAGCGCCTGCCCTCGGTAGCCAGCAGTTCGGCCGGGGCATCACGCGTGGCACTGGTTGTGGCGGCCACGCATGCCAATGCCCTCCTGCTCGTCGGAACGCAGGTCCAGGTGGATGAGCTGAAGGGCCTGATTGGCAAGATTGATGTCGATACACCATCCGGGCAGGGGCGCTTGAACGCCATATTTCTCGAGTACATCTCGGCCAAGGAAGCGGCCGCCAGCATCGGCGCCCTCTTGGAAAAGCGCAGCAGGAAAGGAGCGGCCCCTTCAAGATTGAGCCCGATTGCAATTGAAGCCAGTGAAGCCAATAACGCGCTACTGGTCGATGCCACGCCGGGGGATTTTGACGTGGTGGTGAAGCTCGTCGAGCAGCTCGACCGTGTGCCTTCGCAGGTACACATCAGCGTCATGATCGCCGAGCTGACCGTGAGCGACGACTTTACCTTTGGTGTGGAGCTGGGCGCTCTGGACCTCCCGGATACAAGAGGCGATACGGCCGTGCAGGGCGGCAGCACGTTCGCCACGGGTGCCGACAGTGTTCTGAACACGATCCAGCAAGGGGTCTTTCCGCAGGGGCTGACCGTGGGGTTGGCCTACGGCAACCGCTTCGAGGAAGGCGGCAGCCTTTCCACGAGCTATCCGGGACTGATCAACATTAACGCGATCAAGACGGACGGGCGTTTCAAGGTGCTTTCCGAGACATCCCTGGAGGCCCTGGACAATCGCGAGGCCTTCGTCAATATCGTTAACGAGATTCCGATCCTCAAGTCGACCATTGAGGGGGGCTCAGGTACGGCTCGCGACGTGATCCAGAATATCGAGCGCATCGAGGCCGGCATCAAGCTCAAGCTGACGCCGCACGTGGTGGATGGCTACAAGGTGCGCATGGAGCTCAACCCGAGTATCGAGGTGATCCAGGACACCGGCCTGACGCCCACGATTGCACGCCGCGAGGTCAGCACCACGGTAACGGTCCCCAGCGGCCGCACCATCGTTATTGCCGGACTCACCCGCCAGGACCAGATCGAGACAAAACGCAAGGTCCCGATCCTGGGCTCGATCCCGCTTATTGGGATGCTGTTCCGGAGTCGTGCCCAGACTGATCAGCGCACCAACCTGCTGATTTTCGTGACGCCTATTCTGGTCAACACCATGGACGACCAGGAGGGGATGCGGCGCGAGTGGGAGTTGAAAACGGGGCTGCCGGAGCGTGAATGACAACGGCGAGTCTAAGTGAACGTGCAGAGGCGATGGGAATCCGGTTCCTCGATCAGATCCCCGAGACCTGTCTTGATCCCCTCCTGATTGCGCAGGTCCCGGTGGAATGGGCGCGCAGCAATGGCATGTTGCCCATTCGTCTCGACGGTGAAGCCTGCATCGTTACGGCTGACGTCGACCACGTCCAGGCCCAGGAAGACCTGGCGCTTCTTATTGGCGAAGACCTCACCACCGTGGCCGCCCCGCGTGACGTTATTCTGCGTGGCATTGAACAGTGCTACTACAGCCGGGACGACTCCCCGGACGATTTCCTGCGCGGACTGGCGGGCAATGACGACAGTGTTGCCGCCGTGGCCCAGGGCGGGAACGATCTGCTGGCTGAGGCCGAGAAGGCGCCGGTGACGCGGCTGATCAACCTGATCTTGCTTGAAGCCGTGAAACGGCAAGCATCGGATATCCATTTTGAACCGTTCGAGTCGCGCTTGCGGGTGCGCTACCGGGTCGACGGCAATCTTTATGAACAGGCATCGCCCCCCAAGCACCTGGAGGATGCCCTGGTCTCCCGTCTAAAAGTGATGGGGCGCATGGATATCGCGGAACGTCGGCTCCCGCAGGACGGCATGGCGCGGGTGCATGTTGGAGAACGCGAGATCGATGTGCGCGTCTCGACGGTACCGGTCGCCGAAGGTGAGCGCGTGGTGCTGCGCCTGCTCGACCAACAAGCGGCCCTCCTGCCGCTGGACAGCCTGGGCATGAGTGCGACCGTGCGTGATGGCGTACAGGCACTCCTTGCTGCCCCGCATGGCATGATTGTCGTGAGCGGTCCAACCGGTGCGGGTAAGACGACGACCCTCTATGCGGCGCTCGGCCAGCTCGATGCCTCACGGCGCAATATCATGACGATCGAAGACCCGATCGAGTACCAGCTGTCTGATATTGGCCAGATTCAGGTGAAACCGAAGATTGGACTCACGTTCGCCCAGGGACTGCGCCATATCCTGCGCCAGGATCCGGATATCGTACTTGTAGGCGAGACGCGCGACCGTGAGACCGCGGATATCGCGGTGCGGGCCTCATTGACCGGTCACCTGGTCTTCACAACCTTGCACACAAACGATGCGGTTGGAACAATCTCGCGCCTGGTGGACATGGGGGTCGAACCGTATCTGCTCGCGTCCTGCCTCCGCGGGGCCATGGCCCAGCGGCTGGTTCGTCGGCTCTGCCCACAGTGTCGGCGTGAAGCAAGCGCGGATGAGACACGTGCCGGCGAGCTGGGCGCGGAGCTCGCCGCCGTGGCTGCCGGCAAACCTGTGTGGGAACCGGTCGGGTGTGATCAGTGTCTCGAAGGCTATAGTGGGCGTGTGGGTGTCTTCGAGCTGTTGCAGGTCAACGGCGACCTGCGCGACGCCATTCGTCGTGGTTCCGCCGGACTCAACGAAATGCGTGCCCTGGCCATGGCGGCCGGGATGCGCCCGTTGGTGGCCGATGCGGTAGATCGAGTCCTGGCGGGTGAAACCAGCCTGGATGAAGCCTTGAACGTTGCATCCGCATGAAGACCTTTGAATACAAGGGATTTGACTCAGCCGGGAAGGTCGTGCGAGGGCTGACGGAAGGGCTGAGTGTCAAGCATGCGCGCGAGCAGCTGGCCGCCAGTGGGATCCTGGCCGAACGCATCACGAGCTCCGGCCGGCGCGTGCGCCTGCAACCACAGGAGCGGGCCGTTTTCTATCGCGAGCTCAGCTCCCTGCTTCGCGCCGGCGTGCCCCTGCTGGGGGCGCTTGATATCATGCTCCAGTCGCCGGAACTCACCGGCGTGCGGATCGTGCTTGCGGCCACGCGCGATGGCATTCGTGAAGGGCGCTCGTTGGCCCAGGCCCTGTCGCAGGCCAGCACCTCGGTGGGCGTGTTTGAGACGGCCGTGGTTGAGGCGGGCGAGGCATCGGGCAGACTGCCCGAAATGCTCGAACGGTGTGCCGCCTTTCTGGAGGAGCAGGACCGTGTTCGCGAACGGGTCCAGGGCGCCCTGGTGTATCCGGCCATTGTCTTCACGGTCGGTCTGGTTGTGGCCATTCTGATGCTGGGCCTCCTTCTGCCGCGAGCGGCTGCTGTACTCGGCAACCGCGCGGGGGACCTGCCGGGGTTAACCCGCGCGATGCTGGGCATGGGGCGTGGCATAGCGCGCGGCTGGCCGGTCCTGCTGGTGTTGGTGTTTGTCGCTGTGCTGCTGTGCCGCCGTCTGCTGCGGCGGGGGTCGACCTGGCGACTCCGGTTCGATCGCGCGCTCTTCCGCATCCCCGGGTTCGGGCAGGGCTACCGCTTGCTTGTAAATATGCGCTTCGCACGCACGCTGGCCATCCTGGTTGGCGGGGGCGTGTCGCCGATAAAAGGCATGATGCTGGCGGGAAGAGCCACGGGCAGCGTGTCAGTGGAGGCCGATACTGAGACCGGCGCCGACAGAGTGGAGCATGGCACCAGTCTTTCGGACGCCATTCAGGCGATCGGACCGCTATCCGGGACATTGCCGGGATGGGTCAGGGTGGGGGAAGCCAGTGGCGAGCTGGAGCGGTTACTCGACAGTGCAGCGCGGCGTTTTGAGGAGGCGTGGGACCGCTTTCTGCGACGCTGGATGGTGGTCGTGGAGCCGCTTCTCATCGTGCTGATCGGCGGCTTTGTGCTGCTCGTTACCCTGTCGGTGCTGCTTCCCATTCTTAACCTTAGCCAGGCGCTCGGTAGGTAGAACTGCGTCATGTGCGTATGTTGCAGCGGAGATGCCTCGACTTCGCTCGGCATGACCTGAAGCGTTAAGGAATTGTCATCCCGAGCGAAGCCGAGGGATCTCCTATGCGACCCAAGGCTCGAAATTGGGGCAAGTCCAACATCAGGTCCAATTGACTTGGGTGCACCAAGTGGCGTATTATGACTTCATGAGTTGTCTCTTTCAGCGATGGCTTTCGGTTGATTCACGCAGTCTGCGATCGCAGTTTGGGATCGGCCTGCTCCTGTTTTTTGCTATTCCGGCACTTGCCATGTGGTATTTCACGCACGCGCAGGATGCGGGCGGGAGTGCCGGCCCCGCCTGGATCGTGCTCTTCACGCTGTTCGTGCTGATGCTTGCGGTGGCGGGATTTCTGCTCATGCGGCGGGGGCCGGTTCAGGTTGAGACGTTGCGCGACCGGCTTGAAAACGTGGTGCGGGCTGAATTGACGGATAGGGTGTCGGATGGCGCCTTGTCCGTTGCCAACGATGTGGAATCGATCAACGCATGCATGCGCGTCATTGTCGAGGAGTTGCGTTCGCATATCAATGAGGTCGAGAGTGAGCGTGGCCGCCTGAATGAAAACCTGATCCAGGCCGAGAAGATCGAGGGCCTCGGAACCATGGCCACGGGCGTGGCACACGACTTCAACAACCTGATTGCGGCGGTCATGGGGAACGCCAGCATTGTTGTCAGCAGTATGGCTGCCGATAGCCCGACCCGCGACAATGTATTGCAGATTCAGGCCTCCGCGGCGCAGGCCGTCGAGTTGACCAATAAGATAGCCCTCTACTCCGGGCATTGCCGTTTTGATGGTGCACCGGTGAAGCTCAGTTCACTGGTGGAAGAGAATCGGGAGGCGATTGAGACCCTCGTGTTCAAAGGCGTGAAGGTCGAGTACCGCCTTGATGATGATATGCCGCTGATCTGTGGCGATCGCCACCAGCTTCAGCAGCTTCTGAGAGCGTTGGTCCAGAATGCATCCGAGGCCATCGTGAGCCGCGTGGGTGCGGTGACGGTTTCGACGGGCATGATGCTGTGCGATGCGGAGACGGTATCCAAGCTGATCCTGCACGAGAAGATCCCGCCGGGGCGGTACGCCTACCTGGAGGTGGCCGACGATGGAGCCGGACTTACGCAACAGGTACGGTCACGTATGTGTGACCCGTTCTACTCCAGCAAGATCCGCGGTCAGGGCATGGGCCTCTCGGTTGTCCTGGGTGTGTCACGCGCCCACTCGGGCGGGGTTCTGGTTGAAAGCGTGGTGGATCACGGATCAGCCTTCCGCGTACTGTTTCCGTGCCCGAGCGCGTTGAATAACCGTGTGTCCTGAGCCGCGGTGACGATCAGCTGTCGTCCCTGCCCCCTCCTTCGACAGCCGCGCGGACGCTGTCCCGCAATGTGGCAATCGTGAAGGGTTTGTGAACGAACCCGGCCAGGCCCTTCTCGGTGAAGCGTGCAATGGCTTCGTCCTCGTCGTAGCCGCTGATGAGGAGGACCGGAGTATCACGCTTCAGAGCGCGTATGTGACGAAAGGTATCGGCTCCGTTGAGGCGGGGCATGGTCATATCCAGAAGCAAGAGTTGTATGTCATCGGCGTGCTCTTCAAAGACCTGCACCCCGGCGCGGCCATCTTCCGCGGTCAACACATCGAAGCCCAGCGTTTCAAGCATGCGTTTTCCGACGATCCGAACTGTCATCTCGTCGTCCACGAGCAGGGCGGTGCCGCTGCCCTGCCAACCGTCCGGTGAAGGCAGTGGACAGGTGGTCGGAGCGGGTCTGCTTCCGGTAGGGAAGTAGATGGTGACTGTGGACCCTTTCCCGGGGGTCGTCTTGACGTCGATGGCGCCGCCGTGACCCTTCAGAATTCCCAGCGTGGCTGCGAGACCAAGCCCGCGCCCCGTGAACTTGGTGGAAAAGAAGGGGTCAAACATGTGTGCGGTGGTTTCCTCATCCATGCCGCATCCCGTATCGTCTACTTCCAGGTAGACATAGGGGCCGGGTTCGATGGTGTCGCCGAGCAGCATGCCACTGACTCCCTGACTGTCAAGGTCGCGCATGCCGGTTGTGAGAGACACCTCCCCACTCCTGTCGTCAATAGCCTCAGAAGCATTGATGATCAGGTTCAGAACGATCTGCTGGATTTGTGCGGGGTCAGCGTCGATAGGCACCAGGTCGGCTGCCAGGTCCGACCGAAGCACGACGTTCTTGGTCACGGATAGCTGAAGCAGGCTGCTCATGCCGGTCACAATGTCCGTCAGATTGAGCGGCTCGACCACGAAACGGCCTTTACCCGAGTAGGCCAGGAGCTGTTTACACAGTTCACTTGCCCTGCGAGACGTCTGGCGGATTGTTTCGAGATCTTCGCGTGCCGGGCTCGAGTCGTCCATGTCCATGAGCACGAGCTCGGCACTGCCCAGGATACCGCACAGCAGGTTGTTGAAGTCGTGTGCAATCCCGCCTGCAAGAACACCAAGACTCTCCAGTTTCTGCATATGCTGAATCTGTTTGTTGAGCTCCTCACGTTCACGCATGGCCTCTTTACGCTGGGTGATATCGAGGAATACGACAGCCATATGCATGGGGGCGGTCTGGAAGGCGTGTACCTCGTAGGCGCCCTTAATCTTTCCGTCGTCGTAGTTAATGTGTTCGGTCGACCAGGGGATGCCATCTTGCGCCGCCCGTCGGTACATCTTGGGGATTTCGGTATCGGCCAGTGGTGGGAAGGCCTCCTGGATGGTCTTCCCTACGAAGGCCGTGCAGTCGACACCCAGTACCGCGTTGGCACCTTCGTTGGCTGAAGCAAAGATCAGGTCATCGCCCTCGAGGCGGTAGGTCAACATGCCGACCATGGGGTGCCCATCCGTGCCGGCCTGTGTGATGATATCGGTATTCAAGTGGACGGGTAATGTCATGACGGCCCTGCACTCTCAAGGAGATCGCCAAACACCGCAGGTGCATGGGCATGAAGCTGTTTAAGCATTTGGGTGCACGCGCTGCGGATTTCCCACTGGGCATGGCGCGAACAACGCAAAGCGATGATGTGTCGGAACTCGCGGAAGTTGGCTGAGATTACCAGCTCGGTGGCACAGGCGTTTGGCAGCACAAAGCGGGCGTCTTCGTTGCGCAGGCCACGCGCTTTCCATTTGCCGTACATCCGCCCGATCGTCGCCATATCCGCGGCGAACTCGGCCCGGTCCTCCGCCGCAAGGGTGAGGGGGGTGACGTACTCGAAGTTCTCTTCCGTAACATAGCGCTGGCTTTTCTGGCAGACCGCCATAAGGCGGTGCCGCACAAGCTGGTGTGACATGGCACGAGAACAGCCGGAGATGCGGAAGGTGGCGTAGGCATGTTCGAGCGGTGTCTCATGACCCATGGTCAGAAGCTTGCCAATCAGAACGCCCGCACTGTCCCGCTCCTGAAGATCCTGGCTCTGGTAGCAGGTACGCGCGGCCAACTCAATGACCTGCTCGGGCTCTGGCGTGATGGCAATCAGCTCAATCTGCATGGCGAAGACCGTGTGCTTCCGCTCCGAGAGTCGCTTGGGCGATTCTGTTTGCGGACTCTGTGAGTGTGGGGATAGTATGCTGAAGTCCGGCCTATGTCGAGTCTTTGGGGAGAGGAAGAAAGGACGCTGAGCGATGTCGCAACGTACCTGCCTGTATGACGTGCACGTGGCCCTGGGTGCCCACATGGGCCCGTTTGGCGGCTTCGAGATGCCCATCCAGTATTCCGGGATCGTGGCCGAGCACCAGGCCTGCCGCCAGGGGGCTGTTCTCTTTGATACATGTCACATGGGCGAATTCCTTGTTGAGGGCGCCGGTTCTGTGGCTGACTTGGACCAGCTTGTCAGCTGTCCGGTGGCCTCGCTCGAGTCCGGCCAGTGTCGCTACGGACTCATGTGCAGTCCTGACGGCGGAGTGATCGACGATCTGCTGGTCTACCGGCTTGATACCGAGCGGTTCATGCTCGTGGTCAATGCAGGCACGCAGGCCGATGATGCCGCGTGGATCGAGTCGCACCTGGGCGACACCACGACGTTCACCAACCTGTCTGCCGATACCGCCAAGATCGACCTGCAGGGACCCGCTGCGCCCCGCATCGTACAGGGCCTTCTCGGCAACGTGTTGGGCGGCCTGAAATATTACCGTTTCGTTCAGACCCTTTACCGTGGCGAGCCGGTCTTGCTAAGCCGAACGGGGTACACGGGGGAGATCGGGGTCGAACTCTACGCCGCGCCGGACCAGGCTATCGCGTTCTGGAACGAAGCGATGGCCCTTGGCGCCGAACCGGCCGGCCTCGGCGCGCGCGACACACTGCGCCTTGAGGCGGGCATGCCGCTTCACGGTCATGAGTTGACGACTGAACGCAACGCTGGGGAGGCCGGCTTTGCAAGGGCGATTGCGGATGACAAGACGTTCATCGGTTCGGACGTGGTGTGTGATGCCGCCAGGCGGAAGCAGGCCCTGGCCGGCATCCAGCTCGAGGGCCGGCGCGCCGCGCGGGCAGGCGATGCCTTGTGCGACGCATCCGGTTCCGATGTGGGCGTCGTAACCAGCGGAAGCTACGGGCCTTCTGTAGGCAGGGCCATTGCACTCGGCTATCTTGATGTTGGGTTGACGGAGCCCGGCACGGACCTGACGGTTCGCATGGCGCGCGGCGAGCTGGGTGGCCAGGTCGTGGCGTTGCCATTCTGGAAGAAAGGTACGGTCCGAAAGCGTATTGAAGGTTTCCTGAAACCGCGCTAGGGTTGTGATTGACAAATACGCAGATGAAACAGGTTTACGATGTCATCCCGAGCTTGCCGAGGGATCTCCTTGGTGCCCAGTGAGTAGGAGATTCCCTCCGACAGGCTCAGGGCAGGCTCTCGGCTTCGCTCGGGATGACAGTTACTTACTTCACGGACTTCTCAAGCAGGACACTAGTGTTCTTGATTTCCAGAGCAAGTAGGAGGGAGTATCGAACATGAGCCAGGACGATAGGAAGTACGCCACATCACACGAGTGGGCCAAACAGGATGGTGATCTAATCGTGGTCGGTATCAGTGACCACGCTCAGCAGGAGCTGGGCGATATTACCTTCGTGGAACTGCCGCCCATGGGACAGGTCGTGGAGGCCGGTGATGAGTGTGGTGTGATTGAGTCGGTCAAGGCCGCAACCGATCTCTACGCCCCGGTAGGCGGCGAAGTGGTTGCGGTCAATGAGGCCCTCGAAGTCTCACCCGAGCTTATCAACCAGGATGTCTGGGAGGCCGGGTGGGTCCTCAAGCTCAAGCCGTCCAATCCGGGCGATATCGACGCCTTGATGTCCGCTGCTGACTACGACGCGACGGTGTAAGGATCGCCTATGAGTTTTGTCGCCAACACTCCCGCACAGCGTGAAGAGATGCTCAGGGCGTGTGGTGTCTCCTCGGTCGATGAGCTGTTCGCCGATATCCCCGCGAGTGTGGCCCCGAAGTCATTCCGGCTGCCGCCGGGAGCATCCGAGCACGAGGTGCTGACCTATTTTCAGCAGCTTGCCGAACGCAACTATGCGCAGCTGACGGTCTTCCTGGGCGGGGGTGTTTACGATCATTTCATTCCGTCGGCGGTTGACGCTCTCGCATCGCGCGGCGAGTTCTTTACGGCATATACACCCTATCAGCCGGAGCTGTCGCAGGGCACACTGCAGGCCATCTACGAATACCAGACACATATCTGTCGGCTGACCGGAATGGATGCGGCCAATGCATCAATGTACGATGGGGGAACAGCGATCTACGAGGCTTGCCAGATGGCATTGCACACGACTCGGCGCTCTCGCATTGTCGTGGATGAGGGCGTGAATCCTGTCTACCGCAAAATGCTCTACTCCTATACGGCCAACCTGGATATCGACTTCACCGAAGTTCCTACAAGTCACGGCGCCTGTCACCGTGAGCTGATTGAGCAGACAGTGGGCGACGATGTGGCGGCGGTCATTCTACAGAATCCCAATTTCTTTGGCGTGGTCGATAACCACGAGGATGTCGTGGCGCGTTGTCATGAACGGGGCAGTCTCGTGATCCAGTCGGTCTATCCGGTGGCCATGGCTCTGCTCAAGCCTCCCGGTGAGATAGGCGTGGACATTGCCGTAGGCGAGGGACAGTCACTCGGTAACCCGCTGGCGTTTGGTGGCCCCTACCTGGGGTTCATGGCTACGAACAGGAAACTGGTCCGCAAGATGCCCGGGCGCATTGTGGGGCGCACGCTGGATCGGGAGGGGCGCGAGGCATTCGTGCTCACGCTGCAGGCGCGTGAACAGCACATCCGGCGCGAGAAGGCCACCTCGAACATCTGCACCAATGAGGCGCTCTGCGCGCTGCGGGCGCACATGTACCTCAGTCTCGTGGGTAAAGAGGGCATGCGGGAAGTCGCGCAGCTGTGTCATGCCAAGGCCGAGTACGCGAAGTCGCGGTTCAAGACCATTCCCGGGGTACGTGTCATGGAGACCAACCCGACATTCAACGAGTTCACGGTGCGTCTGCCCGCCGACGCCGGAGTGATCGCCGGTCGACTGGTTGAGCGTGGCATTGCGCCAGGGCTACCGCTTGGGAGGTACTACCAGGGGATGGAGAACTACTTGCTGGTAGCGGTTACGGAAAAACGCACCAAGGCCGAGATCGGCAACTTTGCGGAGGTGCTCGAGGAAGTGCTGGCACATTATTGGGATTTTGAGGAAGAGCACAGCGAACGGATCGAAGTGTAACATGAGCGTGGTATTTGAAAGATCGGTTCCTGGACGCCGTGGCGTGCGACTGCCGGGATGCGATGTGCCCCTTGCGGAGGCCATACCGGAGAAGTGCCTGCGTGAGCGCTCGGCCGAGCTGTGTGAACTGTCCGAGCTGGATGTGGTGCGGCATTTCACCGGTCTTTCACGACTGAATTTCGGTGTCGATACCGGGTTCTACCCACTCGGGTCCTGCACGATGAAGTACAACCCGCGGGTCTCGGAACGGATTGCCGGTCTGGCAGGCTTCTCGCAGCTCCACCCGTTCCTGCCTCAGTTACGTTCCGGCGGGATGCTCACCCAGGGCGCACTCCAGCTGCTCTACGAGCTGGAGCATGTGCTTTGCGAGATTACCGGCATGGAAGCCTTTACGCTCCAGCCCTTGGCGGGCGCGCATGGCGAACTGACAGGTATGATGTTGATCGCGGCCTATCATCGCGATAAGGGCAACCGAAGGCAGACAGTCCTGATTCCCGACGAAGCTCACGGGACCAACCCATCCAGTGCCGCGATTACCGGCTACCGAACCGTACCTGTGCCTACGGACACCACCTCGGGCCGACTGGATCTTGAAGCGCTCGAGGCGCTGATCGATGACGAAACGGCAGCGATCATGCTGACCAACCCGAATACGCTTGGCATTTTCAACAGCGATATCGAGAGAGTTGTGGAGCTGGCCCACGCGCGCGATGCCCTGGTCTACTACGACGGGGCCAACCTGAATGCTATCCTGGGCAAGTTTCGACCGGGCGATGCCGGGATCGATGTGATGCATGTCAACGTCCACAAGACCTGCGCCACGCCGCACGGCGGTGGCGGCCCGGGCGCTGGACCGGTGGGAGTGCGGAAGCATCTCGTACCGTTCCTGCCCATCTCACGGATCCAGAAGCGGCAGGACAACTCGTACATGCTCGACTACGATCAACCCAAGAGCATCGGGTATGTTGCGCCGTTCTACGGGAACTTCTCCATCCTGGTGCGCGCCTATGCCTACATCAAGCTGTTGGGTGGAGAGGGACTGGTAGAGGTCAGCGAGAACGCCGTCCTGAATGCCAATTACGTGATGCAGGCGCTCAAGGAGCGTTACGCCTTGCCCTATGACCGTACGTGCATGCACGAATGCGTGCTGTCGGCTTCACGACAGGCCGAGAAAGGGGTGCACGCGATTGACATTGCAAAAGCACTGATCGATCGAGGCTATCACCCGCCCACTGTCTACTTCCCGCTCATCGTCAAGGAGGCCATGATGATTGAGCCGACCGAGACGGAGAGCAAGGAAACGCTTGATGCCTTCATCAGTGCCATGCTGGAAATCGCGGATGAAGCCGAGCAGAATCCCGATGCGTTTGCCCAGCTCCCGAAGAACGCTCCGGTCTGCCGCCCGGACGAAGTCAAGGCAGCCCGCGATATGGATGTCTGCTACGACATCTAGCGTGCTGCACCTCAACTGTTGTTTCGGAATACGTAGGCTGCTGTCATTCCGGGCTCCTCCTGGTGACACAACGCCACGAATGGTCATGCCGAGCGAAGCCGAGGCATCTCCGCCCTACCATGAGACAGAGATCCCTCGGCAAGCTCGGGATGACCGTCACCGGCTCTTCTCCCGTATGTGTCTATACCCGCGAGCCAACCGGCTTGCCGGTGGTTTCCTCGGGATGACACACGAATTGGCGGAGCCTATCTGTGACAGAGTTCGCCGGGTCCCTCATTCGTCGAGCACTATCGCGTCGACAGGGCAGTGCTCAGCGGCATCACGGCAGCTATCCTCTTCCCCCGCGGGGACCTCATCCCCAATGACAACAGCCAGGTCTCCCTCCATCTCGAAGACCGCGGGACAGGCATCCGGACACAGTCCACAGCCTACGCAGGCATCAGCATCTATTGTGGCCTTCATGGGCATCTCCCGTGATTTAACACTATCAGTGCAAACGACTTGGAAACTCTAGCAAGGGAACGGCTGACTGGCAAGTCACCTGGGGAAAAATCCCATGTGCACAAGTTGTTAATAACTTCGGCTGCCCGCGAGCAGGCGAAGCTGTCGCCCTTTATTGCCGTATTATGAGACGTAGCCCCTGTGCAACCTGTATCTGTGCCTCAATGTGCACACTGTTGCGTGTTGTCCAAGTGGTAACATGTTCATAATCAGCAGGTTAGAGTCTATGGCGTTCACAATGCGCAGATGTGAAGCTTGGAGGTGAGCTCGGCTCCCCCACCTGCAGCGGAGGATAGGGTTGTGGGGTGATGAACCCGAAAAGGGCCGCAGAAAATAGGGGTTAATAACTCCGCTATACACAAGCCACTGAAGATGTGCAGTTTACGGTGATTTGTGGGGGTTTCAGGTTGGGTGCGGCTCAGCAAATCCGGTCAGGAGCCAGGGAAACGCGGAGCCACGAAGACGGCTGGATGAAGGTAGAGTGGGTCTGGCGGATCGAGTGGTGAAACCAGCTCATCTGCAGGGAGTTGAGCGGCCAGCTGAGCCACGTCCGTCGCTGTAGGATAGCGGGATTCCGGAATCACACGCCACTGGTCACCCGACAGTGGCGTGAGCTGGTCTTCCAGTCGATCCCATTCAGAGGTGACGACGCGGCACTCTCCCGGCAGGCGGTCAGTGAGCTCCTCCCTCGGAAGCAGTGACAGCTCAACCTGTGGTTCCAAGGCACCGGTCTCGGGCTGGAGCGTATACGCGGCCAGCCAGAGGCGCTGACGCCGGGCGTCGCCGACGACCGCCACGCTTGAGTTCCCCGACTCCCGCATGGTGCCGAAGGCCAGGGCGGCGGCACTTCCGATGCCGGCAATAGGGCGTCTGTCGGGCAAGGCGAGGGCGCTGGCAGCGGCAATGGCTATCCGCACCCCGGAGAACGATCCCGGTCCCAGTCCCACGGCGATTCGGTCTACCTCCTCGATGGATATCTCACCTGTCTCGAGGAGGCGCGGAAGGCAGGCAAAGAGATTCTGATCACGCTTGCGCGCCTCATGCCACTCGTGCGCGGCGATGACCTCGCCATCACGCAGTAGCACAACGCTTGCTGCGGGTGTCGACTGTTCCAGTGCAAGGATGTGCATGGGATATAGCCTAAGGCGGGTGCGCGGGAAAAGAAAGTTTGAAGTGCTGTGCGGATTGCAGCTACCATCGCCCCTCACGCCGATGGACAGTCACACAACGAACGCGCGAAAGGGAAGCGGGCATGGCACTGAATATTGTTGAGAAGATTGATGATGCGGTGAAGATCAAGCACGTGCTGGCCAGCGTGTCGGACAAGAGCGGCCTGGACCAACTGGTGCCCGGTCTCGTGGACGCGAATCCGGATGTGAAGATCTATTCGACGGGCGGGACCTATGCCGCGATCGAGACGATCCTCGGTCCGGACCGTGCCGCACAGAACCTCGTGGCTGTGTCCTCCTACACCGGCCAGCCGGAAATGCAGGGCGGCCTGGTTAAGACGCTCGATTTCAAGATCTACCTCGGGCTGCTCAGCGAGACATACAACGAGGCCCACGCGCGCGACTTGGAACGGACCGGCGGTGTGGCCCTTGATATGGTGGTCGTGAATCTCTATCCGTTCAAGGACACCGTGGCCAAGCCGGATGTGACCCCGGAAATGGCACGTACGAACATCGATATTGGCGGGCCCTGCATGGTGCGCGCGTCAGCCAAGAACTTCCTGCGTGTTGCCTCTGTAACCGACCCGGCCGATTATGCCGAAATCCTGGCGGAGCTGCAGGCCCGCGATGGATGTATCAGCCTCCAGCGCCGCTTCGAACTCGCGCGCAAGGCGTTCGCGCACACGGCGGCCTACGATACCGCGATCGCCGGGTATTTCGGCGGCCTGGATGTTGCAACCATCGGCGGCGGGTACCAGGTGCAGGGGGCATAGCGACGATGTTTGAGCTATCGGTCAAAAGCCATTTCTCGGCGGCGCACCGCTTAATGGAGTATGACGGCTCCTGTGCGGCCCTCCACGGGCACAACTGGGATGTCGAAGTCTACATCCGCGGCGAAGCACTCGATGCCTCCGGGTTGCTGGTTGACTTCAAGGAGGTCAAGGCGGCGGTCAGACGTGTTCTGGACGAGATCGACCATGTGGACCTGAACGCAACAGATGCGTTTGGGAATCTCAGCCCGAGCTCGGAAAACATCGCGAAGTTCCTTTACGATAGTCTGTCCAGGGAGATCAACGACAAGCGTTGTGCGGTGCACCGTGTGGCGGTCTTCGAAACGCCGACGTCACGTGCTGTGTACTGGGCATCCGAATGATCGACCTGCACATGCATTCAACGTTCTCGGACGGTACGCTGACGCCGGAGGAATTGGCCAGGCTGGCCGGTGGATTCGGACTGACTGCGATCGCGTTGACCGACCACGATGGCATGGATGGCGTGGCGCGATGTCTCGCGGCCTGTGAGACGGAGGGGGTCCGCGGGATCCCGGGGGTGGAGATCAGTGCCCAGGTGAGCAAGGGGACCATGCACATCCTTGGATATTTTGTGGATCATACAGACGAGGAACTGGAGCGCTCGCTCGTGCAGATACGTAACGGGCGCGAGACGCGCAACAAGGAGATCCTGGAGAAGCTCAATGCCCTGGGCTGCACCCTCGACTGGGAGGATGTTCGGGGTCTGGCCGGTGAGGATGTCGTGGGGCGCCCCCATTTTGCCATGGCCCTGCAGGCACGCGGACACGTTGCCGACAAGAAGGAGGCGTTTGACCGTTACCTGGGCAAGGGCAAGCCGGGTTACGCGGAGCGATTTCGGTTGGATCCCGAGAAGAGCATCGCCGCGATTCGCCAGGCGGGCGGCGTGGCCGTGCTGGCGCATCCTGTTACGCTGGGACTGGGCAACAAGGCTCTGCGCAAAGCCCTGGCTGAGTTTCGGGATATGGGGCTGCAGGGCCTTGAGGTGTACTACTCTGAACACACGCCCGAGATGGAGCAGACCTACGGAGACATGGCGCGGGAGTTGGGACTTGGAATGAGCGGGGGCAGCGATTTTCACGGCGATGTGAACCCGAAGATCCGGATGGGGATCGGGTTTGGCCGGCTGCGCGTGCCCGACGAGCTTGTGGCGGACCTGGAGGCGCGGAGGGGATGAAGAAGGCGCATTGGGAAAAGAATCTTGTGGAGCTGATCCGGCGCACATCTACGGATCTTCCTGCCGACGTGGAGCAGTCCATCCGCAAAGGATTGCGCCGCGAGAAGAAGGGCACGAGTGCCCACGACTTTCTCACCATGATGCTCGAAAACGCCGCGATGGCGCGGCGCGACAGCGTGCCGCTCTGTCAGGATACGGGCACGCTCACGTTTCGCTTCACGGTGCCGACCGGGTTCGATACGAACGGATTGGCTTCCCTGACCCGCAATGCTGTTTCGAAGGCCACCCGACTGGGGGTCCTGCGCCAGAACACGATCGATTCGGTCTCAGGTGAGTCCTATGTCACCAACGTGGCACATGCGGCGCCGGTAATGGAGTTCCTGCAGGGCGCTCGCAAGACGGTGGACGCGCGCCTGATCATGAAGGGCGGCGGTTGCGAGAATGTCGGCCGGCAATACAGCCTGCCCGAGTCCTCGCTCGATGCTCGTCGCGACCTGGAGGGGGTACGCCGCTGCGTTTTGGATGCCGTCTGGCAGGCCCAGGGGCGTGGCTGCTCGCCCGGCGTGCTTGGCGTATGTATAGGCGGTGACCGTGCCAAGGGGTACGCCCATGCCAAGGAGCAGTTCCTGCGCAAGGTGGGTGAGCGTTCGGATGTCAAGGTGCTGGCCCGCCTCGAGGAGCGCCTCATGCGCGATATCCGGCGCATGGAGATTGGGCCCATGGGATTGGGCGGTAAGTCGACGGCTCTGGATGTTAAGATTGGAGCGCTGAGCCGGCTGCCGGCCTCGTTCTTCGTGAGCATATCCTATATGTGCTGGGCGTTTCGGCGGCGCGGCGTTCTGTTGGGACCTGAAGGTGGTGTCCATCGCTGGTTGTACTGAATTATGATCAAAGCTATTGAATATCCGTTTACTGAAGAGAAGACTCGCGGCCTGCGCGTGGGCGACACGGTCTCGCTGTCGGGCCGGGTCTGCACGGGGCGTGACCGTCTGCACCAGTTCCTGGCCGAGGGCGGCACCTGCCCGGTCTCACTGCGCGACGGCGCGATGTATCACTGCGGTCCCGTGGTCATGCAGGAGGGGGGCAAGTGGGTTGTGCGAGCGGCCGGACCGACGACCTCCATTCGCGAGGAACCCTACATGGCCGACCTCATAAAGTCGCTGGGGCTGCGCGTGATCGTGGGCAAAGGTGGCATGGGGGAGGCCACACGCTTGGCCTGTCGGGACCATGGCTGCGTCTACCTGCAAACGGTTGGCGGTGCCGCTGCGCTGCTGGCTGCCTGTATCGAACGTGTGGATGGGGTGCATTTCCTGGCTGAGTTTGGCTCGACTGAGGCAATGTGGGAGCTTCATCTGCGCGACCTTATCGCTGTGGTGACCATGGATGCCCGTGGTCACAGCCTGCACCGTACGGTGCAGCGTAAGACCCGCAAAGCCCTCAACGAGCTGTTGGGCGAGTAAAGGAGGAGCCGGTGCGCGCAGTGTTCATGGGGTCAGCACCACTCTCCTGTCCTTCCCTCGATGTGGTTCTGGAGATGTGCGACGTGGTGGCGGTTGTCACGCAGCCGGACCGGCCGCGAGGCCGCAGCTTGAAGGTGTGTGAGTCTGCCGTCAAGGCGCTCGCCACAAAGCGAGTGAGCGCCGTCCATACACCCGAACGAATCAACGAGACGGCGGCCGTTGACGCCCTCGCGGCACTGCAACCGGATGTGATTGTGGTGGTTGCGTACGGCCAGATTCTGCGTCAGCCGTTGCTGGATCTTCCCCCCCTGGGCTGCATCAACGTGCATACCTCGCTGCTCCCTAAATACCGCGGGGCGGCTCCGATCCAGTGGGCGATCGCCAACGGCGAGTCTGAAACGGGTGTGACGACCATGGTCATGGACGCCGGGATGGACACCGGCGACATCATTCTGCAGCGGGCGGTTCCGATCGGACCGGAGGAGACCGCAGCCGACCTGCATGACCGACTGGGAGCGGCCGGTGGCGACCTGCTGAGAACAACACTGGCAGGGCTGCCAGCCGGAGACCTGCCCCGCATTCCGCAGGACGATGAGGTGGCGACGATGGCCCCTCGCCTGGCAAAGGCAGATGGTCGAGTGGTGTGGAGCCGGCCGGCGCGGGAGATACACAATCGCGTGCGGGGCTTCAACCCCTGGCCCGGGAGCGTCTGCTTCACTCCGGGTGGGAAACGGCTGAAACTGTGGCACGTGGCACAGGCATCCATTCAGGCGGGGGGATCCCCCGGGGCTGTCGTCTCTTTCAGTGAAGGGCAGCCCGTGGTGGCCACCGGTCAGGGCGGGATTCGACTGCTTGAAGTCCAGCCCGAAGGTGGTAAGGTGATGGACGGAGCGGCATACGTGCGTGGGCACGCACTGGCGCTGGGCGATCAATTGGAGTAGGGAACGATGGAAACGCTGCACGTCGGACTGGGGTCACGGAGCTACGACATCCGGATTGGACGCGGGCTGCTGGAGTCGGGCTGGTCGGGCCTGCCCGAGAACCAGCGCGGACTGATTATCTCGGACAGCAACGTCGATCCGCTGTATGGCGAGCGCTGTGAGCGCGCCCTGGCCGGATTGGGATGGACTGTCTCACGCGAAGTCGTCCCGGCGGGGGAGAACTCAAAATCCGTAGCCTGCCTGGCCGGTCTGTACGAACGAGCCGTGGAAGCCGGATTGGACCGTTCCTCCTACATCGTTGCGCTCGGTGGTGGTGTGGTGGGTGATCTGGCTGGGTTCCTGGCTGCCAGCTTCCTGCGGGGGGTACGACTGATTCAGGTGCCCACCAGCTTGCTTGCGCTCGTAGACAGTTCTGTGGGCGGCAAGACCGGTATCAATCTGCCGCAAGGCAAGAATCTTGTGGGTGCGTTCTATCAGCCCGACCTGGTGGTGGCCGACCTGGCCTGCCTGGACAGCCTCCCTTCGCGTGAGTATGTATCGGGTCTGGCTGAAGTGGTTAAGTACGGGCTGATATGGGATGCCGAGATGTTTGGCCGTCTCGAGCGGGACCGGGAGGCGCTGCTGAACCGGGACGATGCCGTCCTCGCTTCCGTAGTGGCCCGCTCCTGTGAGATCAAGGCCGAGGTGGTCTCCGTCGATGAACGGGAGTCGGGAGTGCGCGCCATCCTGAATTTTGGCCACACACTGGGGCACGCCATCGAGGCGGTGGCGGGCTATGAACGCTGGCTGCATGGCGAAGCCGTGGCGGCGGGCGCAGACTACGCGCTGCGCCTCTCTGTGTCGCAGAAACGAATGGCCGCCGAGGATGCCCGGCGCGTGCGTGAGCTGCAGGCGCAACTGGGACTGCCGGGGATGGCGCATCCTGACATCGCGGGTCTGCCCTGGGATGCCTTGCGCCAGGCAATGGGGGCCGACAAGAAGACGCTGGCCGGAACGCCGCGCTTTGTCCTCGCCCAGAAGCTGGGTGCTGTGAGTTTCGGTTGCGAGGTGTCCGAGGAGGCTCTGGAACAGGCTTTCAGAGAGGGGTGAGTGCATGGCCGCTGTGAGCGAATGGATCGTACGGGAGTACTTTGAAGGGCTGGGTTACCTGGTTAACCAGCCGCGCAAGCATGTGGTGCCGGGGCGCCATAAGATGGCGCAGGAGGAGATTGATCTCATCGTACACAATCCGCGGATCGAAGAACAGCGCGTGCCCGAGGGCCTGCTCTGGACGCGTGAAGATCTGACGGGTATCTCGCGCGCCATTGTGGCGGTGCGCGGGTGGCACACCGAACGCTTCTACCCTTCCACGTTCGAGCAGGCACCCGAGATACTGCGTTTTGTGGAGGAGGACGCCCTGAACTTTGCGCAGAAGCTGCTCGGCGGGCAACCTCCGGCGAAGATTCTGTGCCTTCCTCGATTACCGGCGTCGGGTGATCTGAAGGAGCGGGCCATCACCCTTCTGGACGAGAAGGGGATCGATGGCGTTCTCTCTTTCGAGACTATGCTGGTCGAGCTGATCGGGCGTGTAGACATCAACCGCAACTACGAGAAGTCAGACCTGCTCCAGACCATCCGTATTCTCAAGAACTACGGACTGCTGAAAGACAGTCAGCTCGACCTGTTTGAGAAGCGCCCGAAGCGGTAGGCTACACAGGTGTAACCGATGGTGCCTCTGGTTTGCAGGGCCGCATCGTGTCCATCTTAAAGCCAAGCACACTGTCATCCTGAGCGAAGCGAAGGATCTCAACGTTCTGCTTGCGGCTGAGGTTCCTCGCTTCGCTCGGAATGACAGGCGATTTGTACCGAGAAGCAATAAGAAGCTGGTATTACATCTCTTCGATGCTCACCACCGGCTGACCCTTCTTCACGGCGTCGCCGTGCTTCAGCAGGAACTTCTTGATCCTGCAGTCCGTCGGGGCCTTGATCTGGTTGAAGAGCTTCATCGCTTCCACGATGCAGACCGGATCGCCCGTCTTCACCTCGTCGCCTTCGGTGGCGAACTCTTCCTTGCCCGGACCCGGCGAGCGGTAGAAGGTTCCGTTCAGCGGCGCGTCGATCGTCGGGCCATCTGCAATGACTGCTTCTTCCGCCGCTGCTTCGGGTGCTGCTGCCGGTTCCGGCTCAGCCGTCGGCGCCGGCGCCTCGGTGGCGACAGGAACGGGAACTTCGCCCTGTGTCATGCCTTCACTCTTAAGGCTCAGCGCAAGATCATTGCGGCGGATGGTCAGTTCGTTCAGCCCGAGGCTATGCACCTTATCCATCAAGCCGTTCAGCTCCGTGTAGTCGGCATGCGACAGGAAGGCCTTCGTCGGCTGTGTGGGTGCCGGTGCCGGGGTCTCGGCCTCAGCATCCTGCTTGCGGCGTTCGAGATCGGCCGGAATCGCGGGGCGATCCTCGGGAATCATGTTACGCCACCTGAAGAACTCAAGCGCGGGTTCCGGGAACAGGCAGTAGGAGATGATATCCTCTTCGCCCTTGATCAGCTCCGGATCCACCTCGAGCGTGGCTTCGGGAAGCATAGGCGCCATTCCGTCCGCGGGACGGCTGGTGATGACCTTGTCACCGCCAAGGATCTTCTTCTTAACCGAAGGATTGATAGGTGCGGGGGAGCGTCCATACAGACCTTTGACGTAGTTCTTGGTTTCCTGGGGAACCATCGAGAAACGCTCACCAGCCAGCACATTCATAACCGACTGCACACCTACGATCTGGCTCGTGGGAGTGACGAGAGGCGGATAGCCCAGGTCCGCACGTGCACGCGGCAACTCTTCGAGCACCTCGGGCAGGCGGTCGAGCGCATCCTGCTGCTCAAGCTGCGAGCGCAGATTCGAGATCATGCCGCCCGGGATGTGATGGATCAGGATCTCGGGGTCGATGATGTTCAGCGGATGATGGCTGAGCATGCGCTTGGGCGCCAGCTCGGTGAAGTGCTTGCAGATCTTGCGTAGCGCATCACGATCAACATTGGCGTTGTAGGGAGTCTCATCGAAGATGGAGAGCATCGTCTCGACCGGGGGCTGCGATGAAAAGCCCGACATAACCGAGATGGCGCAGTCGATGGCCCCGGCGCCGGCACGCACACCCTCAACGTAGGTCGAGATGGCCATGCCGCTGGTCATGTGGCTGTGAATCTGGATGGGTACGGATATCTCCCTGGCGAGAGCCGAGACGAGACGCTCGGACATCATCGGGGTCAGGATGCCGGCCATGTCCTTGATGACCAGCGAGTCGATCCCCATCTGTACCTGCTCCTTCGCAATCCGGACGTACTCCTTGACGGTGTGTACCGGGCTGATCGTGTAGGAGAGGGTGCCCTGGGCATGGCCGCCGTACTTGTTAACGGCGGCGATAGCCTGTTCCAGGTTGCGGTTATCGTTGAGCGCATCGAAGATACGGAAGATATCGACACCGTTCTTGCAGGCCAGCGCGACAAACCGATCCAACAGATCGTCCGGGTAGTGGCGATAGCCGAGGATATTCTGTCCGCGCAAAAGCATCTGCAGGGGGGTCTTCTTGCAGACCTTCTTCAGTTGGCGGAGGCGCTCCCACGGGTTCTCGCGCAGGAAGCGAAGGCAGACATCAAACGTGGCCCCGCCCCACACTTCGAGTGAGTAGTAGCCCGCGTTATCAATCACATCGAGAATGGGCAGCATGTCCTTGGTGCGCATCCGCGTGGCCCAGAGCGACTGGTGTGCATCACGCAGCGTTGTGTCAGTGATGCGGAGCGTCGTCCGCTCGGTCTTCTTCGGCGGTGTAACAACCTTGGCTGTCACGCGTGCGCGCTTGGCGGGAGCTTTTTTGGTGGCCTTGCGAGGCGCAGCCTTTTTGGCGGCTGCCTTTTTCTTGCCCTGCGTAGCTTTAGCGGAGGAGGGCTTCTTGCCGACGACTTTCCGGGCCGGAGCTTTCTTGGCTGTGGCCTTCTTGGTCTTCCTGGTCGCTGTTGACGTCTTCTTCTTTGCTGTCTTCTTTGGCATGGTATGACCCTCTATTTCTTCTTGAAACGTCCGATCTTCGAGTACTTGTCGTAGCGCTGATCGATCAGGCGCCTGGCCGACATCCTCTTGAGTCGCCGCAGGTGCTTAACAATCGTGTCGCCAACCGTCTCAATCGTACCTTCCGCGTTGCGGTGTGCACCGCCCGTGGGCTCGGGGATGATCTCATCGACGATGCCGAGCTTGGTCAGGTCCTCGGCCGTGATCTTGAGCGCCGCGGCTGCCTCCGGTGCCTTCTCCTTGTCGCGCCAGAGAATGGCGGCACAGCCTTCAGGCGAAATCACCGAGTACACGGCATTGGACAACATCAGCACAACATTGCCCACGCCGATTCCGATGGCTCCGCCACTGCCGCCTTCACCTGTGACGACCACGATGACCGGTACGGGAAGTTTAGACATCTCGGTGAGGTTGCGTGCGATGGCTTCGGCCTGACCGCGTGCCTCGGCCTCCAGGCCCGGGTAGGCGCCGGGGGTGTCGATGAAGCTGACGATGGGGAGCTTGTACTTCGCCGCCAGGTTCATCAGTCGCATGGCTTTGCGATAGCCGTCCGGGCTGGCCATTCCGAAGTTGGCCTTGATCTTCTCCTCAACGGTCTTGCCCTTCTGGTGTCCAATGATCATGACGCGATGCTGACGCAGCGTGGCAAATCCGCCGATGATTCCCTGGTCGTCGCCAAAACAGCGATCACCGTGCAGCTCAAGGAACTCGCTGCAGAGCCCGGCGATATAGTCACGCAGCAGCGGGCGCTCAGCATGGCGCGCAATCTGGACCGTTTCCCACGAGCCAATCCTGGAGTAGACGCGTTTGCTGGTGCTCCGGAGTTTCTTCTCCAGGGCGGCGATCTCAGTGTCAAAGTCAGCGTCCGACTTCTCGTTGAGCCTCCTCAGTTCGGCAATGCGCGACTCGATCTCTTCCAATGGTTTTTCAAAATCCAATGCCATCTGGTTTCCTCCGTCAGTCGTTCCCGAACAGTTGCCTGATGCGGGACAACACGCCGCCCTGTGCGGCAGCACTCTGTCTGCTCGCGGTAAGCCGTTTCTTACCGATCAGTCTTTCTACTTCCTCACTCGTCAGCGGCTGCCGGCAGAGGTTCATGTCCACCTGGATGTCAAGCGCCGTCAAACTGTCATACTCAATATCAAGTCGCATGGCCGGAAGTTGCCTGATGCCGGCCTGGCGGCAGGCGGCCAGGCGGCGTGCCCCCGTAATCACGATGTTGTTGCGGTCGATCAGAATCGGCGTCAGGAGTCCCACTTTCGATACGGACCTGGTCAACATGCTGACCTCGCCAACGTCTTTGCGGATGGGCTCCTTGAGTGTCACCTCATCGATGTCTACCTCAACATACTCCCTGCGCATCACTGTCTCCCGTGCCACGTTCGCGAGTCGCCCCGGCGACTCGCGTGATGTCGGCTAGCGTCGTTTGCCGTACTGCAAGACGCGGTGCAGGAACTCCTTCATGTCCTTGCGACTGACAATGTGATCAACAAACCCGTGCTCCAAGAGGTACTCGGCGGTCTGGAAGTCGTCCGGTAGCTTCTGCTTGATAGTCTGCTCAATGACGCGACGCCCGGCAAAGCCGATCAGGGCTCTGGGCTCCGCGATATTGATGTCGCCCATCATGGCGTAGCTGGCCGATACTCCACCGGTTGTGGGGTCGGTGAGGACTGAGATGAAGGGCACGCCCAGGTCGTTCAGGCGGGCAATCGCGGCGCAGGTCTTGGCCATCTGCATGAGCGAGACGATTCCCTCGTGCATGCGCGCACCACCGGATGCCGAGAAGATGATGAAGGGCCAACGGTGACGACCTGCGTGCTCGGCTGTCAGCGTGATCTTCTCGCCGCATCCGCCCGATAGACTTCCGCCCAGAAAACGGAAATCCATGATGGCCATGCTGACCGGAATACCGCCGATCTTGCCGTCGCCTGTGAGGACCGACTCCTTGAGCCCGGTCTTGGCCTTGGCTGCGGCGGCCTTCTCCTTGTAGGGCCCCTTGGCATCCGAGAAATCGAGAGGATCCGACGTGGTGACATGCGCGGCATATTCACGCCACGTTCCCTTGTCGATAATGAGGTCGCGACGTTCCGTGCAGCCGATCCGCGCGTGGTAGTTGCACTTGGGGCAGACCTTCAGTCCGTCTTCCCATTCCTGCTTATAGATATGGGCGCTGCAGGAGGGGCAGATCGTCCAGAGATCACTGTCCGCCGTCTCGACTCTCTTGCGTCCCGACTTCCTAAACCAAGCCATGGTCGTTTCCTTTCCCTTTGCGAAAGTGCTGCAGTATGAACGACAGCCTATGTGGGGGGCAAGTAGTAAAGAGGATTGAGTGGCGAGCAACCGGCTGCTATGGTGCCGGAATGAAGACGCATGCAGCAATGTTGATGGCTATTGTGGTGGGCGCGGGATGCGTCACCACGCAGGAGCGACGCTCGGAACAGACGCGTCAGGTGCAGGATGTCGAATCTCTGAAAGCGGAAGTGTATCGGCTTAAGCAGGAAACAGGCAGCGCCTCGTCCGGCTTCGAGCAGATATATGCCGACATTGAACGGGGTCGCCGCGATCAGAACGAGGGCGACAAGGAACTGGCCGATCGGCTGGATCAGCTCGAACGTCGCGTTCGTGAGCGGGACGCGGCCATCGACGCCATGCATAAGCAGATTGTGGCGGAGCTCAGCCGCAAGATGGCCACGCTGATGAAAAGCCATGCCCCAACGGGCTCGGAGTACGGGCGTGAGCACGTGGTCAGACCTGGCGAGACCCTCTCGGAAATTGCCTCGGCCTATGGTGTGACGCTGAACGCGCTTGTGCGCGCCAATGGGCTGAAGAACGCCAATGCCATCCGCGCGGGACAGAAGCTCTTTATTCCTGAGTAGCCGGTAACGGAATCCGCCACTCCACGGCACGTGCCTCGTTCTTCGGGATGATGGCCAGGATCAGGGTCTCGCGAGCCGGCGGGGCAGGGGAGAGCGCCACCGCCGGTGATGGACTTCCTGGCGACGGCGGAGTGACGGCAACGACTGGTGGTGCCGGGGCGGGCGCCTGCGTCAGCAGGGCCATAACCCGATCAACCTGGCTGGTCATCATCTGCCATTCAGCCGCACGGCGTTCCATCCGGTTGTTGAACTGTGCGTTCTCGACGCGAAGCGTCGCGATGGTGCCGTACAGTCCCGCCAGGTTCGTGTTCATGCCGCTTAGCTGAACCAACAGCCCGTCCCGCTCGATGGCCAGTGCGGCTATTTCTCGGTCGAAAGCTGTTTCAATCACGCTGGCCCGGGACGCGAGATTGGAGAGCGTGGTGACGGTGCCGCCGTAACCTGCCCCCACCTGGGAGCGCAGGTCATTGAGCCCGGCCTGCATGGCCTGTGTCTGTTCGTGCGTTCTGCGGAAGTAGGTCAGACCAACCAGTCCGGCGACACCACCCACCGTCAGGAGCACGACCAGGAAAAGGAATGTCAGGGCCAGCATCCGCGCCCGGGTACGGCGGCGCTCCACGTCGAGAAACTCCTGGAAGGCAGCCAGAACGGGGAGTGAGTCGGCATTACGGCGCAGTGTCTCGGGTTTCAAAAGGTCCGCAAGCTGTGCGCGGTCAACATCTATCGGCAGACCGCCAAACGGGGAACGCGGCGCCAGGGCCGCGTCGTGTTCACGGCGCACCTGTTCCCGCAACACTTGCGGCGGCTTGATCTCGATGACCTCTGGCTCGTCGGGCATGGCCTTGCTCTACTTCAGTTTCATCCAGGGCGTTGTCCGGAAGGGCCGCGTCGGCGGCTTGGGACGGGGGGTATTTCCGCCATTATCATCTTCCGGCATCTCGTCATCACCGTTGCCCTTCTGCCACTCTTCAATTTCCTGCTGTGCGCGCGCCTCCAGCTCCGCCAGCGGCGTGGGCGGCGCTTCTTCGACCTCCGGTTCCTCGTTGTCGACGATGCGCTTCAGCTCCTCGGTCTGCTCGGAGATCAGGTTGCGCCGCACACGCGCCTGGCGTGTCTTGTAGTTGCCCGCTTGCTCCGATTGGTAGAGCTTCTTCTGGGCCGCCAGCTCGCGCTGCGCCTGCTCCAGCTTGGCGCTGACCGAGCGCCAGTCGCGCTGCAACTGCTCGATACGGCGCGACAGGACCTGTTCCTTGTGGCGCGCCCGGGCCGCATCGTCCTCGGCGGCTTTCTTGTGCTGCACAGCTATCTGTTCGCGCTGTCTCAGCTGGCCTGCCATATCCTGGATCTTCTTCTTCAGTTGCAGGAGTTCAAGCTCCTTGCGGCGGCGCTGGTCGCGCTCCTCGTCATAGAACTTCTTCTGCTGCTGCAGGCGGACGCCGGCCGCTTCGCGCTCCTGCTGTAGCTGTTCGACCTGCTGCTGCATGTCCTCGGCACGGGTGCGGCTGCGCTCCTGCTCGTCCTCGTGCAGGATCTTGAACTGCTCCATGTCGTTGGCGGCTTTCTCCACCTCGTCGCTGAGCACCTGTTGTTCTTGTTGCAGGCGCTCAATCTGCATCTGCAGATCTTCGCTGTGCTGCTCGGCCCGGGCGCGATCGTCCTCGCGCATAAGGCGTTGCTGCTCGATATCCTGCAGCGCTTCGGCCAGCTGGGCTGATAGGCCGCGGTTCTCTTCCTGGGTCGATTCGAGAAGCTGTGCCAGTTCGCCCTGCTCGGTCGTGAGCTGGCCGCGCGAGGCCTCGTGCAAGGCTTTCTCCTGCTCCAGCTCGGTTGCGATGTCCTCGCAGCGCGCCTCGGTCTCGCGCAGGACGTCCTGGCTGCGGTCCAGGTCTTGCTGCAAGGTCTGGATCTGCTCGCGGGTCTGGGCCAGTTCTTCGTTGCTGGTCTGGACCAGTACGTCCCTTTCGCTGCTACTCGACTGGGCCTCTTCCAGCATCTCCTTCAGACGACTGATCTCCTGCTCACGCGTGCGGCGCAGGCGCTGCTCGTCCTGCACGTTCTTGCGGTGCCGCTCCAGCTCCTCCTCGCGCTGTTGCAGACGGGTCTTGTCCTGCGTCGTGACACGCTCGGCCTGGGCCAACTCGCCCTGCAACGCTTCGTGACGCTGTTGAATGTCGGTCAGGGCCTGCTGCAGCTCTGACTCGCGGACCTCAGTGTCCTGGGTTGTGGCATCAAGCAGTTTGCGTAGCTCGGCAATCTCCTGGTCCTTGTTGCCTAGCGTACTGTTGGTCTCGTCCAGCCTGGTCGTGGTCTCCTCAAGCTGTGTGAGGAGCTCCTGCACCTGGCGTCCGGAGTCCTCTGTACGCTGCTGCACTTCGAGTTCGCCCTGCTCAACCTGACGGCGCAGCTCCTCCATCGCACTCTTGTGTCGATCCGCGTCCTGCTGGGCCTGGGCTACAGCGTCCTCGCCACGTTCCATCTTCTGCTTGAGCTGCTCGACACGATGCTTGAGCTGAATCTCGCGCTCGCGTGCTTCGCTCTCTTCGTTCTCACGGTGTTGACGCTGCTCTTCGAGCGCGGCAATCTGGCCCGCTGTCTCGGCGCGTGCGGCTTCCAGCTCAGCCTGCAAGGTCGCGACCTGCTGGTCGGAGCCCTGTTCATACTGCTCGCACTTGAGTGTGCGTTCGGCCAGAAGGTCGGTCACGCTGGCCAACTCGGCTTGCGATTCCGCCAGTGCATCGGCAGCTTCGGTTAGGTTGGCGGAGGTCACTTCGAGCTGCTGCTCCATGAAGGCCTTGTCGCTCTGCAGCGATTCGCGCTCGGTACTGAACGACTCCTCGTTCTGCGTGATGTCCCACTCGAGTTGCTCGAGCCGCCCGGTCATGCCGGCATTCTCGGTCTGCAGTTCATCGATGCGCTGTGCCAATTCCGCTTCGCGACTGCCCGTACTGGTGGTGTAGTCCTCGTAGAGTGCAATCTGCTGGTTCAGCTCTTCCTGCTTCTGGATCACATCGGCCTCGGCATCCTCTTTGCGCTTGAGGGCCTCTTCGAGTTGCAGCTGGGTGTCGCCCAGCTTGCGCGTCATCTCGCGCAGCTCGTCCTGGAGCTGGTCAACCCGTTGCGCCAGCTCGCCCTCGGACCGCTGGGCCCGACTCTTCAACTCATCGATGGTCGCATTCTGTTGGGCCAGCTCCTCCTCGGCATGGTCGGCGCGCTCAACGATGGTCTCGCGCTCGGTCATGGCCTCATGCAACTCATCACGCAGCTTGTTGATGCGGGCCTCGTACTCGTCGATCTCGCTGTCGCGTGTAAAACGGAGTGATTCGAGCTCTTCTTCAACGGTTCTGATGCGCTCACTGGCCAGCTTGCGCTCTTCGAAAACCTTGCGCTGCGGCTCCAGATCCTCGCCGAGCAACTCCTCGAGTCTGAGGACGCGCTCGTTGAAGAGCAATTCCTTGGCCGTGTGCGCTTCGCGCAGCGACTCAAAGAAGCGACGTTGGCTGTCCAGCTCGGACTGTACGTTGGCCGTCTCCTCAACCAGGAGCTGTTTCATGCGCTCAGTATGCTCGCGCTGTTCCACCTCCATGGTCGTGTTGGCTTCCTGGAGGGCATCGCCGCGTTCGCGCGCATCCTTCAGTTCCGCCTGGGTCTGCTGCAACAACGTGGTGGTGTGGTCCAGGTTGGCGCGTACGGTGTCCCGCTCCTGTGTGAGCTGTTCGAGCCGGGCCACGCTGGCGGCCTCGGCCTCGCTTGCCTGTTGGCGAATCGTTTCCAGCTCGCCCTGCAGTGTCTCGATGGTGCGGGCCTGGTTCGCGCCCTCTTCCTGGCGCCGCGCCACTTCTGCTGTCAGCTCGGATTCGCGCTGCGCAGCGGTCTCTCGCGTATCCGTGTGGGCGCCGCGTTCGGCGTCCAGCTCGGACGTTGCAGCAGTCAGTTCGGTGTCGAGTCGGGCGGCATGCGCGCGAAGGCGTTCGATCTCTGTACGGACGCTCTCTTCACGAATACGCCCCTGTTGCACGAGGTTCTCGGCACGGGTGATCTCGCGGGCCAACGCGGCTTCCGTTTCGGCGAGCTGGCTGGCCGTTGCCTGCTGCTCGCCGGATACGGAATCAATCTGCGCCTGCATCTCGGCCTGGCGGGCCTGGGCCTGGCCCTTAAGATTGTCGGCGCGGCTCTGCTCGGCCTGCAAGTTAAGCCCGGTGCGCTGTAGCTCGTTGCGTGTGCTGTCCAACTCAGACGTCAGTGCTTGGATCTGTTCGCTCAGCGCGCCGGCTTGCTCTGCAGCCTGCTCCGCGGCCGCGGCCGCAGCGGCCTGGTGCTGCGCCATCTCGCCTTGCGCAGCGTTCAGTGCGTTCTGCCCGGCAGCGACCTCTTCGGTCAGGGCGGCCTGCGTCGCTTCGGCCGCTTCGGCCGCCTCGGCCGCCTGCCGCCGCCCGGCTTCGAGCGACTGCTGAAGTTGCTCGAGATCGTGGGTTCGGGCTGTCAGGCTTTCATTCAGCTCGTCCACCCGGGCCTGGAGCGCGTCCTGACGCTGCTTCGCACCCTCTGCCTGTTCGGTCAGGGCATGGGCGGTGAGCGAGAGATCGTGCTCCTTGCTCTGAAGGTCAGTGCGCACGGATTCGAGTTCACCGCTGCGTGTCTGCAGTGTCTCGCTCAGTTCGCCTACCTGGGCTTGCAGTTCCGTCTCACGCTGCTGGGCGGCCTCGCTCTGGGCCGCATGCTCGGCTTCGGTCTGTGTGAGATCGGCATGCTTGGCGTCCAGATGACTGCGTGCCGACTGCAGCTCGCGGGTCTTGGCGGTCAGTGCTTCGTCGAGTTCGTGGACCTGGGCCTCGAGTTCGGTCTGGCGCTGGACGGCAGCGTTGAGTTCCTCCACATGCGCGGCTTCAGCACGTCCAAGTTCGGCTTCCTTGCTCTGGAGTTGGTTACGGGCGGCTTCGTTCGCCTGTGCCAGCTTGGCTTCCGCTTCCGTCGTGGCCGCTTCGAGGGCCTCCTGCTCGGCGGCGAGTGCGCTCTTGAGCTGTTCAATATCGTGCTGCAGGCCGTTAATATCGTTCTGAAGCTGATGTTCCTGCTTCGCGGCCCCTTCCTGCGCCGCTTCCAGTTCCCGGCGTGTGCGCTCCAGCTCGGAGGCATGCTCATCGGTCTTTGACTGCAGGCCTCCAATATGTGACTTCAGCTCCTCTTCACGCGACTGGCTGTGCGCATGCAGCTGAGCCGCGTCACGCTCACGGGCTTCGAGCGCAGCCGCGGCTTCAGCGATCTGTGCCTCCTGCGTCTGGCTCTGCGCCTCGAGCTCGGATATGCGTGTCTGCAAGCCCTCTTCACGTTGCTGGGATTCTGTGCTGAGCGCTTCCATGCGCGCTTGTCGGTCGGCGACGGTCTGGCGCGCTTCTTCCAGTTCAGATGCCGTGACGTTGCTCGATTCCTGCAGGGCCGTCAGCTGGGTCTGTAGCTGTTCGATTTGCCCTCGCGCTTCGGCTCCCGCCTGTTCGCGCGCTTCTTCGGCCGCAGCGAGTGCGTTCTCGGCCGCTTCCATCTTGTCGGTATCCGCTGCCGCCTGCGCCGTCAGCGCGGCAATACGATCGGTCAGTTCCTTCTGGCGGTCATGACTGCCGGACTCAAGCGTGCGGCACTGGTGACGGGCCTTCTCAAGCTGGCCGCGCGCGGTTTCCAGTGCGCCCGCATTGCGGGCCGCCTCCTGGCGCAGCGACTCAATGCGTTCAGATAGGTCACCTTCCTGCTGGCTGATCTGGGTCTTGACGGTGGCGTGCCGTGTGCGTTCTTCTTCGATTTCGCGGGAGAGCGCCTCTACCTGCTGGGCCGCATCATCGGCCTCGCGCCGCAGCGCCTCTACCTGGTCCTGCAACTCCTTCTCGCGGGCGGCATGCGCTTCCTCGCGCTCTGTCTGTGCCGCCTGCTGCCTCGCCAGCTCGTCCTGTGCCTTCTTCAGTGCGCCTTCGGTGTCCTTGACGCGAGTATCAAGTTGCGCTTCGAGGGCCTTGCCATCTTTCGTGGCCGAGGAGCGAACCGATTCCAGCTCCGATCGGGCCTTGGCCGCGGCCTTTTCCAGCTCCGTGATCTTGGCTTGAAGCGCCTTCATCTGTTCGGTGTGCTGGTCGCGTGTGACCGCCAGATCCTTGGCCAGCTTCTCGCGCTCCTTCTCGGCGGCATCCAGCGCGGTGGTATCGACCTGTGGGGCAGGGGGCTCGACGGCAAGAGACGGAATGATCTCGGGTAGCTTCTCGCGCACCGTCGCTGCCTCACCCGTGTCGCGATTGGAAAGACCGGCGCCCAGGCGCACCGTGCCGTCCTCGAGCAGGTCGGCCAGGGCCAGGATGTTGAGCGGACCGTAGGGCTCGCCATCAACCACCTCGACCATCCATTGCATCTTGAGCTCGGGGATGGCTTCTGCGGGCGACCATGCTTCGCGGTCAGGCGACACCTCGTTGCCGGGCGCTACGCGTCCCTGCTCCGCCCATCCGCGCAGGTCATCCAAGGGCACGGGACCAAAGATCGAGTCCTCGTCGATCTTCAGAAACCATGCATCCTTCTTGACTTGCTTCTTCTTGACGGCCTTCTTCTTGGACACAGGGCGCTTTTTCGCCATAGCTCAACCTCACTACCAGTCGCCACTCGAACGACACATCGAGTACCCGAGAAACATGAACAAGGGATTGTACCGCTTTTTGCGCCGGGAGCAAGCGGGATGATTGTGCTTGCTCCCAGTCGGGATGCATACACAAGTATGCATATAAGGGGGTATATGCGCCTTTCTGTATGCACTCTCAGGCGAACGGCATAATGGGGAAGATTGGAGCCATCATCTGTATCATGTTGTGTGTCACATGATTACAAATGCTTTTGAGTCTTTTCGACGTCAATTGGCACGCTTCCGGCTATTAGGAGTGGGCGTCTGAAAAAGCTGTTCTGGTATCAATGGTCGCACAAGGAGGCTCGTCACATGCTGCAGGCTCGCAATGCGTTTGAACGTTACCTGGAAGACATATCACAGTATCCCCGTATCTCGCCGGCGCGTGAAGCCGAGCTCTCGCACGTGATACAGGACGGGAGCAATGAGGAGCAGCGCGAAGCGGCGATCAACGAGCTTATCCACGCGAATCTACGCCTGGTGGTGCACTGTCTGAAGCGTTTCGAGGGCTATCTTGCTTCGCCGGCGGTACGCATCACGCGGATGGATCTGATTGCGGAGGGGAACGTTGGCCTGATGAAGGCCGCGGAGCGATTCAATGCGAATCACGACAGTCAGAGGGGTGGAGGCATCCGCTTCAGCACGTATGCGTGCAAATGCATTCAAAGTCAGATGCATCGCGCCGTGAAGCGGAGTCGCTTCATCCACATTCCGGAGCACCACTTCGGCTACTGGAGCGAGATGAAGGAGCTGCGTGAAGAACATGGCGGCGATCTCTCCGATGAGATGCTGGGTCGGACCCTGGATGTCAGTAGCGAAGTCGCGGGACTGCTGAAGCAGGGCGCGCAGAGCGGTACGTGTATGCTTGAGGATCTGGCGGCACAGGATACAGAGGGAGGCGGCTGGCACGACTTCATCCCCAACGAGGCGGCGGCCTGTCCAGCCCATGAGACCGGCTGCAAGGATCTGCGTGATTTTCTCTGCTCAGAGATGGAGGCGCTCCCTCCGCGTACCCAGAGTATGCTGTCACTGCTCTATCTTACCGATGGAAGCCCCACCCTGCGTGAGATGGCAAGCCGGTACAATATCTCAAGCGAGCGCTGCCGGCAGGTCTGCATGCAAGGCCTGAATCAGCTCCGCAACCGACTGCAGGGGCAACTGCCCCAGATTGATCCCGGCATGCCCGCTGTCTGCGCCGCGTGAGCTCCGGGGAGGGGGAGCCCTTCCGGGGCTGGAGTATCGCTTCGCGATAATAGGCCTCCGAAAGGGCTCCCCCTCCCCTCCGCCTGGGTTAGTTTGGGATTGGGGGGAAAGCGATTAGGGGAAGGATCAAGGGGACCGTTTCCTTAATCGTTCTCCCTCTTCGACACTTCAGCGCACACTTGTGCCCTGAACCTACCAGGAAGAAGTAGCCGTCAACCCCCACAACATCCGCTTGCATACTGCGGTATCCACCCCTATGCTACCCCTGTGCATTCTTGTATGCACTCCAGGAAGGTGGGTAGGGATATGGCGGATCGAATGGATAGTGATCGGGTGGCGAGTCCGACACTCATTATGTCGCGGATGGAGGATGGCAACCGGATCCTGGTGCCGAAATGCAAGCTGCTGGCGGTAAGCGGGCCGCTTCAGGCGCAGGAGTTCGTGGTCAGCAGCGATACCTTCACGATCGGTTCGGGGAGCAGCAACGACCTGATGCTGGATGACTCGACGATCTCGCGGCGGCATTGCGAAATTCAGTTGTCGCCGGAGGGGTACAGCATTCGCGACCTCGGCAGTACGAACGGGACGTATGTGCAGGGCGTGCGCATCAAGTCGGCGTTCCTTGATGAAGGCACCGAGTTTCAATTGGGGAACAGCCGACTGGTCTTCTGTCCGATGCAGGAGACGATGGAGTTTCGGCTCAGCGAGAAGGAGTCGTTTGGTCGCCTGCTGGGCAGGAGCGTGGCGATGCGGCACGTCTTTCATGTGGCGGAGCGCTTCGCGACGAGTGACTCCACCGTCATGATCAACGGGGAGACGGGAACCGGCAAGGAGGTTCTGGCGGAGGAGATTCACCGGCACAGCGGCCGTTGTGACAAGCCGTTTGTGGTGATCGACTGTGCCTCGCTGGCCAACGACCTGGTGGCAAGCGAGCTGTTCGGGCACTCCAAGGGGGCGTTCACCGGCGCGATCACCGACCGCGTGGGTGCCTTTGAGGAGGCCGATGGCGGCACGGTGTTCCTGGATGAGATCGGGGACCTCGCACCGGAGTTGCAGCCCAAGCTACTGCGTGTACTGGAGAAGCGGGAGGTCAAGCGCGTGGGGAGCAACACGGTCCGTAAGATTGATGTGCGCATTATCTCGGCCACGAACAAGAAGCTGCAGAACGAAGTGAACGCGGGCAACTTCAGGGAGGATCTCTATTTCCGTCTCTCGGTGATTCACATCGAGCTGCCGCCCCTGCGCAAGCGCAAGGATGACATCGCGATGCTGACGGAGGCCTTCCTGGCGGACTTCCTGGGCAACGAGGCGGGGACAGAGGTGGTCAACCTGGAAACCGCCACGAAGGCGTTGCAGAATCACGACTGGCCGGGCAACGTGCGCGAGCTGCGCAACCTGGTGGAGATGGCCTCCCATGGAACGGAGCGCCCCATCGATCTATCGGCCTTTCTCTACCTGGGTCGGTCGCGCCAACCGCGCCACGATGCCGCCCCGACCTTCAGCACGGATCGTCCCTTCAAGCAGGTCAAGCAGGAGGTCGTGCGGGAGTTCGAGGTGCAGTACATTACCGACCTGCTGAGGCGATGCGACGGCAACGTATCGCAAGCGGCGCGGCAGGCCGGCATTGAACGGGCCTATCTGCAGCGACTGATCAGGAAACATGGATTGCGTTAGACGCGAAATAGGGGCGGCTAACGGGTGAACATGGTTTCAGCTTCAAAGAGGCGGGCGTAGGTGTCGAGGGGGGCTTGGAGAAGCGTGGCGTCGCGGGTCCAGGAGAGGGGACGATAGAGGGTGTGGAAGAGACCGGCCGCGGGGCGGCGACAGAAGCGGTAGGCGGGCGCGCCGCTCAAAAGGTAGACGAAGAAGAGCACGAGTAGGATGCCGGCCACGTGGATGCTGCGCCTCACGCGCAGGCGCCGGGTGATACGTGTGCAGAGCTGTTTGGCCTCCGGCGTGGGATGTGAGGCCTGCAGGGTCTGGGCCAGGTTGCGGGCATAGAGCCACTCCCTGTCGCGCACGGCAGTGCGCACGGCTTTAAGGTCGCGCTCGTACTGCAGCGGCTCGAGTTCGCTTTCGACCTCGGCGAAGGCATCGTCAAACGCGAGAGCGTTGTACTCCTCGATATAGGCCGCGGCCTGGTTGTAGCCGCCGGAATCGAACTCGCGCTTGATCTCGTTGCGCAGAAACTCGCGGCGCTTGCGCGCCTCTGTAGCCTGGTCAAGCAGTCGGCGAAGGTCATCGAGTAGCTCACGTCCGTTTGCGCCCTGTGGTGAGAAGCCTTTAATGTGGTTGCCCTCCTGCTCCACCAGTGCGAAATCGCGACGCTGCATGTGTTCGGTCATGGCACGCAAGACATGCTCAGCATTTTCATAGGCCTTGGCATCGGCACCGCACACGCCGCAGTAGAGCACGCCGAAGCGTGACTCGGACCTGCATTCGGAGCAGAAGGTTCCTCCATCCCAGCCGCACTTGCCGCAGTAGCGGATCGCAATCGGATTGATCGTGTCGCACCACTTGCAGCGCCAGGTGGTCTTGGCGGTGGAGAGCTTGGTGTCGCTGGGGGCACGCGTCTGGGCCAGGGCGGCATGGAACTCCGTGACGTCGGCCCAGCGCTGTTCCCGGTCGGTTTCGAGCGCTTTGACAATCGGCATGCGCAGCACCTCGGGCAGATCGTGCGGGCGGAAGTAGCGCGGGTTCTCACCGGTGATGCAGAAATAGAGCAGGGCGCCGAGGCCATAGACGTCAGCCCGTTCGTCGGTCTGGCTGGCATCGGATTCCTGTTCGGGGGCCCCATAGCCGAGCGAGAGCATCTGTTCACCGGGCAGGGTCAGGGGCTTCGTATCGCGCTTACGCATACGCGCCAGGCCGAAGTCGGCGATCTTGGGCTCACCACTCTCGTCGAGCAGCACGTTGGTCGGCTTGAGGTCGCGATGAATCACGTGGCTGGTATGTGCATACTCGATGGCGCCGCACAGCTTGATCAGCAATTCGAGGGCCGCATCGAGCGGCAGAGGACCGTCGCGGCGCACGCGGTCGGCCAGGGTCAGGGCGGGAGGAGGCCCATTGGGCGTGTCGGCCTCCTTGGGCCCACCCACATACTCCATCACAATGTAGGGCCCTTCATGATCCTCACCGAGCGTATAGATGTGCACGATATGGATATGATTCAGCGACGCCACCGCGCGGGCTTCATGCATGAAGCGATCCTTCATGGCACTGGTGGTCAGACTGGCGGCATTGAGACGCTTGATGGCGACAAAGCGGCCGAGGTGCCGGTCGCGGGCGAGGTAGACAACCCCCATGCCGCCGCTACCGATGCGCCCCACGATGTCATACTGCGATCTCAGGCTGCCGGGGCCGGAAGCAGAGGACGATTCAGCGCCGCCGACCGCCTGGGGGGGCACCTGGATGCGAACCGTCTTGTTCTCGCTGGACTCGTTGTTCTCACTATCCTGCTTCATAGTGTGCGGTGGGCGAGGTTGTTGCTTGTCAGCCATTTGGTTTATCTCTTGCCAGCGGCGCCCTGTCCTGCCGCCGCGGTGGCGGCGGCGAGGAGGGCCTCGAAGCGGCGCCCATACTCGACGTAGTTCTCGATGCGGGCGTCGTCAGCCGTGCCGCCGTCCTCTTCGTGAAAGACGACTTTCATGTGCGGCTCCATGGAGAAGCCGCCGTCGTAGCCGGTCGCAACAAGGTCTTCGACCACCCTGACGACATCACCATCCCCTTCACCGGGGTACGTAAACGTGGCTTCCGGGAAGATCGCGTCGCCCTTGTCCTCAATAAACATGGCGTCCTTAATATGCACGTAGGCAATATGGTCACGAACGTTCCTGTAGAACTCCCAGGTGGACTGGCGGGGATAGGGTTCGCCCTTGGCGTAGTCCTTCGTAAACGGCGGGTTGCCGGTATCGAAGACCAGCGGCATGCCCGGCACGGCATCCAGCAGGCGCAGCGTGTAGTCGCACCCCATGCCGCCGTAGTTCATGCAGTTCTCGTGCACGGGCAGAATCCCGGCATCGGTAAACATGGGGACGATCTCCTTCAATCGCTTCACGCGCTCCTCGAACATCTGGTCGTCCGGGCCCCGGTCGCGGAGCACAGCAAAACTCATGAGACGCACCATCTCCGTGCCGAGACGCTGCATGCGCGGAATGGCACGTTTGACCTCGGCGAGCGAATCGTCGTAGGGCTTATCGACCGGCTTGCCCCAGTTCGCAATGGCAGACCCAAAGCAGTTGATGTGTACCCCCGCATCCTCCAGCTTGCCTGCGACGACATCGAAGGCCGCATCATCCATATCGTGAATGTTCTTGCCGTCGATGTTGCGGGATTCGATATTCTGCCAGCCCAGTGCCAGCGTGGCCTTGATCTGTCCATCAATACTGGGCGAGGCCTCGTCTGCAAATCCGGTAAGATACATGCCTGTCTTCCTTCGTTGGGCGGCGCGACTGCCGCCGATTGTGGGTGACGCGCCCTGCACAGCCATCCCGTAAGCAGCTAATACTAGTCAGCTCCGCTGAAAAGGTGCAAGGTCCAAGGTTCAGTGGACATTCCCCACCTTTCACGCCAGAGACGCATAGGAGATCCCTCGACTTCGCTCGGGATGACAGTTTCCAAAGCTTCGTTGTCATGCTGAGCGAAGTCGAAGCATCTCTGACATGGCTGGACGGCACAGCCCTGTTTGACTTGCTCACTCACGAAATGTCAATGTTTGTAGGACTCTCTGGGTCCTAACTCCGAAGAACAGGGATACTCCTGACTGGGTCTATCTTGCAAATCCGTACTGAGTGCGGCACTGTACCAGACGCCTGTACGGATAGAAGCGGCTATTTCGACTGTATGGAATGTTGAAGATTCCCTTCTCGTGGTGCCGGCAGAGCCGACCTCGGAATCACCCCGGCCTCGGTTCTGCGGTGTGGCTGTGGAAATGTGAGGCTTCAGTGGATATGACAGAATCATTCATCAATGGACTCCGTAAGCTGACGGGTGTGGCGTGTGGCTGCTTGCTCGTGGGGGCGCTCTGTGCCCAGGACGATTTCGACACCTACGGGCCGCAGCCTACCGGGGCACCGGAAGCCACGAAGCAGTACGAGGCCAATCTCAAGGCCCACAAGGGCGACCCGGACCGCCTCGTGTTGCCCGGACTCGTGGCCGACCGCAAGGCATGCACGGTTGAGGTGCTGGCGGAGAGTACGGGGTTGAACGAGGGGGAACTCGCCGAATTCCTGCTGATCGGCCAGGGCAGCAGCCATGGCTACGAAGCACTGCTGTGGTCCTTTGCCAAGCCGAGTGATGTGCACCGCGCCCTGGAGTTCATCGGTCTGGAACCGGGCACACCGCACAATCCGATCCTGCCGCGTCTCTGGTCGGATGGCGATCGCGTGAACCTGATGGTTCAGAGCGGTGACGGCGATGCCTTCCCGATTGAGCGGATGATTCTGGACAATGAGACCGGGACGACACTGCCCGAGGAGGGCTTTGTCTTCGCGGGGTCGATCATAGTGCCGCTGCAGGAGGGGCAGAGCAAACCCCGGTATGCGGCCGATGTGTATGACCCGCGCTCAGTAGCTTCGGTCTATAACGAGCCCGCGGCCGTGCTGGATGTGCCGCGCGCGGCGAACAAGGGCGAGGTCTACGGCAACCAGGTGGTCAATCCGGAGTATGCTGCCCGGGGCGGGGAGCTGGTCACGATTGTGATGACCCCGGCCGATCCGGATGGCCAGCCGCCCGTCCGCGAGCTGGTGCTCTCGCTCGACAGCGTCACGGCCTCCAACCAGGTCGCCTGTCGTCTGCTCGAAGCGGAAGGGGATGTGTTGCATGCGGAGCCCTCGATGTCCGCGATGCTGGAGCGGTTGGTGGTCTTGGGCAAGGAGGACGCTGCGATCAGTGTCGACCTCGCGTTCGCCGACACGCTGCCCGTCCCTTATATCGGCAAGGTCTGCACGTTGATGGCGGTGGTGGAGACCATGGGGATGGTCCGCATCAAGCCGCCCGCGGCCGGTGAACTCTATTACCGCGCGTTTGTGCCGGACAAGCGATGGTTTAAACCCGAGGGTCGTCCCACCCAGCCATGGGAGCTGCGCCTGGCCCGCAAGGGGGGCGCGCTCACGGGCGAGCTGGTGCTGCATACGGCGGTCTGGAGCGACACTAGCACGACCCCCACCTTCACGCGCAAGGCGTCTGCGCTGGCCGGCCCCGGCGACATGCGCGCGATACTGGATAAGGATGCGAAAGAACGGCAGGCGACCGGGCGACGCTCGCTGCCCGCGGTGCTGCTCGTCTTTGCGGAGTCAAGCCTGACCTACGGCGAGGTCGTCTCTTTCGTCTCCCCCGCACTGTCAACGCATGCCACGGTATATCTGTTTGTGGAGTGAATCGAATTGGAGTATGGATAGGCCCATGTCCAAGTCCAGACGTATAGGTGTGGCGGTCAATGCGCAGCATCTGCATGCGGAAGACCAACAGCTCTATCGCGGCGTGCGACAGTATAGCCGGGAGCATCCCGGGTTTGAGTGTGTCCTCGCGCCCTTTGCGGCCGCGGACCTGGAGGCAGCGACGCCGGAGACCGTGGCGTATGACGGCATCCTGGCGCAAGCCACGCCGGAGCTGGTGGCGCATGCAAATAGCCTGGGACTGCCGGTTGTGGATGTTCTGCGCAATTCGCGCGTGAGGGTTCCAGTCAACTGCGTCTTCCCTGACTTCGCCAAGGCCGGTCGCATGGCCGGGCAGCACCTCGTCTCCCGCGGGTTCGAGCACTTCGGATATGTGGTGAACCGTCGCAACATGTCCCAGGCCGAGATGTGCGATGCGACGCTGCTGAACGGGGATGCGCTCGGCTATGCTTCGTATGTTGAGGCGCGCGGGTTCAGCTGTGTCCGGTTTGTTGCCCCACGGGTGGTGGATGCCACCGCCAGCGTGTGGCAGCACTGGAGCCGTCGTATCCGGGAGTGGCTGGCGGAGCAGCCCAAGCCGCTGGGGCTCTTCGTTCCGAGCGACCTGTTGTGCCGCACCATTGCCGACATCGCGCCGGAGTTGGACTTGAACGTACCGCACGACCTGGGGCTGATCTGTGCCGATAACGAACCGAACTTCTGCCTGCTCTCGAGTCCCTCGCTGACCGCCATTGATATGGGCTATCGCCGCGTGGGCTATGAAGCCGCAGCCCTTCTGGATCGCCTCCTGGCCGGTGAGGCGAAGGCGCGCGGACGTGAGATCCTGCACCTGGAGCCGCGCGGACTGCTGGCGCGCCATTCAACCGATGCCGTGGCTGCCAAGGATCCGCTCGTCGCATCCGCCATGCGCTTCATTCTCGAGCACACCCATGAAGCGATCAAGGTCAGCGATGTGGCGCGCGAGATCTCCACGACGCGCCGTACCCTGGAGCGACGCTTCCGTGATGTGCTCGACCGCACGGTGATGCAGGAGATCACGCGCTGCCGGATCGATCGCCTCAAACGCCGCCTGACCGAGAGCACCGAGCCGATCAAACTGCTCGCCCAGGACTCCGGCTTCAACAGCTCACGCGTGCTCTACGAAACCTTCGTCCGCGAAGAAGGCATGTCGCCCTCCGCCTACCGCGCCAAGCGGCGGCAGGGAACGAGTTAGGCTCTACTCCTGGCTGATCACCGCCGTTCCCGCCGCGGGGATCGCGATGGCGTGCAGTCCGGCGGCCAGGTCCTGTTCCTCATCACTCACGCACTCGCCGGTGCAATCCCATACCTGCACCCGGCGCGTGCCGAGGGGGTCCGGCAACTCGATCGCCACGCGCTGCTCGAGGGTTCCGTTGACCAGGATGAGCGTGCGGCCGGCGATCGGCGGCAGCGGCACAAAGCCGTTCGCATACGCCGCCGCGGCCACCTTGGTATCCGTCTCGCTGATCACGACCGGGTAGGCGAACTGCGGCTGCAGCGGCGCGATCTCGCCATCCAGAAGCACGTCGCGGTGTTCGCGCCAGAACGCGCAGTAGCGGCGAATCATGGCCACGTGACTGGCGGGTACCTCGTCGAGCCGCACCGAGATCTGCGGCACCGTAAAGAGCGCGTGGATGAGCTGCTGGGCGGCACTCTCCACCGTGTCCTCGTAGTGCCACATGACCATGTCGGAGTGGACCGCCGTGTTGCCGCTGAGCGCCCGTAGCAGCATGGAGCCGATACGGTTGCCGCCGGCGTTGTTGGGTTCGTCGCCGACGCGGAAGATGTTGCCGTACTTGCGCATGGCCGGACCAATATAGCCCTGGCGGAACTCGATCATGATATCCGGCTTAATCGCTTTCAGGCGTGTGATGACATCGCTCATGAGCCGATCCGCGGCCTCGGGTACCGACTGGTAATCGCGGCCGTCACCGAAGGCGTCCTTGGTCTCTTCGGTGGTCCCGAAGCAGTCGATGAAGTCGAGCTTGAAGCCATCCAGATCGAACTCATGGATACAGCGCTCGTAGACCCCGATCAAATACTCGCGCACCTCGGGAAAGCGCGGATCGAGCGTGAACCACTTCTTGTCGGGATGGTTCTCAGGAAGAGTGAGGAACTTGTCCTTGAAACGCTCGTAGTTCTTGGCGTTGACGCCCATGAACGGAACGCTGAACCAGAGCAGGTATTTCATGCCGATCGCGTGGACGCGGTCCACATGCGCCCGGAAGTCCGGGAACTTGCTCGCCGCCGCCTCCCAGTCACCACAGTAGGAGTAGCCGCGGTTCATATCATCGGTCTGCCAGCCGTCGTCGACGATGACCGCTTCCATCCCGAGCGCCTTCGCTAGCTTACATTCCTCCTCGATGGCGTCGGGCGTGATGCCCAGGTGATAGCTGTACCACGTCGAGTAGAAGGGCAGGCGCGCGGTCTCAGGGACCGGGGCAGGGGCATACTCGGGCATGGCGGCCCACCAGTCGGACACGTCCTGCATGGCGTGCCAGTACTTCTGATCACGGGTATCGATGCGGATGGTGGTGGTGTACTCGGTCAGCGGCGGGACGGGATCGATGAGGAGCTCGATCCGGCAGATCAGAATAGCGGTCTCCTCCTGGTGCACGGCGCTGATCTCGCAGGTGTTGATGGCGTCGGCCACGGCGATGGTTGTCCGGTTATCACCGGCATAGTTGTGCATGCACCACACGGGAGCACCGCGTGCAGCGCTGCTGCGCGTGCGCGCCCGCCCGCAGCCGCCCAGGTTGGGACGCTGTTCGGTGCATGTGCGCTGGTGGACGTCGATGCTCTTGTAGTCCCACCTGAGCGTGATCGAGTTGGGACGCGTCGGCTCCTTGGCGGTGAGGACGACGTCGATGTAGTCGATCCCGGGCGCCTCGCCCTGGCGTGGGGTCAGGCTGACCTCCATCTCCGGATTGTCGTGCTCGAGTGTTACGGGGCAGTTGGCGATGGTCACTGTACTCATAATGGCTGCGCTTTCCCTGCTTGTCATCTTTCTGAAACCTGTTGATGTGAATGCTCTGCATCATAGCCGATATCCCCAACTCCGCGAAAGCACCCGTTTGCGCCTGCAAGCAGACGGGGCGCATCTGCGACCTGCTTGCTCGCACCCGACAAAGACGGGAAGAGGAAGCTCGACGGTGTGAGCATGCTGGTGTAAGAACACCGGTCTCGTAGTGATAGTGTCTCTTCCGCTCCCCCAGTGAGCTGATTCAGGGTTGTGGTCAGATGTCCATGTTGTGCAGGTCGATGAAGTGGTGCCGGCTACGCGTTGCCTGGTGTGGTGTGCTGCTGTTGGCTGGCACAGGCGCGGATGGTGCCGAACGCTGGCACGGGGTCTCCGTCTTTGGACCGGAGGGACTGAAGTACAAGCCCGGCGAGCCGTTTGAGTACCTCAATCCGGATGCCCCGATTGGGGGGCGGCTGCGCTGTATCGGGCGCGGATTCTCGAAGATCATGCCGTTTGGCTTGACGGGTGGCACCGTTCAAGAGCTTGAGCACCACTGCTTTGAAGCGCTGGCCATCAAGTCCTGGGACGACGATGAGGCCTATTCGCTGTACGGGCTGCTGGCGGAGTCTTTCGAACTGGCGGACGACAACAGTTCGCTGACCATTCGGCTACGCCCCGAGGCGCGTTTCTCAGATGGCCATCCGGTACGGGCTGAGGATGTGATCTTCTCCTATGAGCTGCTGCATGATCCGGATGTGAATCCGGCCCTACGTTTACACTTGAAGCATGTGGAGCAGATGGTGGAGGTCGACGAACTCACGGTGCGGGTAGACTTCAAGCACTTCACACGGAGCCTGCCGGTCTATGTCTGTCGCGTGGTGATCTTCCCCAAGCATGTCTACGGCAAGGCGGGCGTGAACCTGGGCGAGGACTTTCGCGAGTCGTACCCGGTTGGCAGCGGCCCCTATCGCGTTAAGAGTCATGTCATGGGCGAGCGTGTCGTCTATGAGCGGCGTGATGACTACTGGGGCAAGGAGCTGCCGTACTGCAAGGGCTATATGAACTGGCAGGAGATCGAGTACCAGGTCTTCTTCGACGTGTTTTCCCAGGTTGAAGCGCTGAAGAGCGGGCTTGTAGATTACAAGTGCCACTGGCAGCCGGATGTGCTGCACGGGCTTGACGGCGAGGCTTTGCGCAAGGGCTATCTGAAACGCGAGTATTTTCCGATCACCCGCCCGACTGCGATGAAGTGCGTGACCTTCAATCTGCGCCGGCCACTGTTTCAGGATATCGAAATGCGCAAGATCCTCTGTTCTCTGTACGACTTCGATTACGTGAATCGCAACTTCGCCTATGGCGAGTCGTTCCGCTTGGTGAGCTACTTCCATAATCAGCCGCAATTGCGTGCGGCGCCCGGGCCGGCGACCGGGCGGATCCGGGACATTCTCGAAGATCTGGCCGCCAGGCATAATACCGAACAGCTCATCCACGTCCCCGACAGCGCACTGGCCCGGGGCCCCTACCAGATCGGGACGGATGCTGATGGAAAGCTGCTGCCGATCGAGACCCGTGTGCACGCGGCCTGCAAGCGGCTGGATGAGCTGGGGTGGCGCTGGAATGCCGAGGAGAAAGTCCGCATGAAGGCCGGGCGCAAGCTGTCGTTCGAGATATTCGTCGGCGGCCCCGATATGTTCCACTACACCGAGGTATGCAAGATGGCCGGTATTGACGCGAACATCACGACGCTGTCGGGATTGGAGCGGCAGAGCCGGGTGCGCAATTTTGCCTACGATTGCATGGGGGGGTGGTATGACGGTCGCAAGGCGCCGGGCCGTGAGTTGGCCCGTCATTTCATCTCATCAGAGGCCGATATCAAAGGTTCGAGGAACTGGCTGGGGCTGAAGAATCCTGCGGTTGACGAAGTGCTCGATATCATGAGCCGGTCGACGGATCGCACCGCCCTGGAGACCTATGCGAAAGTGTTCGACCGGATCATGTGCAGCAACTGGTACGTGATCCCCCGCTACTGGCCGACCCAGGATCACGGGGTCTACTGGGACTACCTGCGCCGGCCCGAGACCTATGCCACCGGCCTGTGGACCCATTACAACATCTGGTGGTACTGGTGGTTTGACGAGGAACGCTACAAGGCGATCCAGGAGGCGCGCAAGAGGGGCGAGGCAGTGGAGTTTAGGGAGTGATAGCTGAACAGAGGCATCCCGTTCAGCACTTAGCATTCTGACTTCCTTGGGTATTCGGGTAACTGGGTGTTTCTATGTGGTCATATATACTAAAGCGATTTCTGCTGATGATCCCGACGGGGATAGGCGTAATCACCGTCTTCTTTGCCGTGTCGGAATTTGTTCCCGGCGGCCCGCTTGACCAGGTCGAGACGATGATCGTCGATCAGGCCAACCAGGCCGAGGGGGGTGACATGGCCAACTTCGGGGATGAAGACAGCACGGGCACGGTGGCGATCGATCCGCAGATGCGAATGCAGATCAAGCGTAAGCTTGGGCTGAACCACGATGTCCTGGAACGCTATCTTCGCATGCTGCTCTGGTATGGCCCCGACTCGATGGTGTCATCCAAAGAGGTCGAACCCGGTGCGGCCCGCAAGCTGTCATTTCGCGGCGACTCCCTGTGGGTGCATCGCGCAGGCGATGCGTACTACGTGTTCATCAATGCGTGCCAGACGAACGGCGAGAGCAGCCAGCTGACGTTCGATAAGGAGGCCGGTCGCCTTGTCAGTACGCTGGACAGAAGCATCCAGTTCAATCCGCAAACGGGACGCCAGGTCAATGGCACGCAGCAGTTGACGGTGGTTCCTTCACGCGTGAAGCCTGAGTCGTTCTGGGAGCTCGAGTATCTCTCCAACGGCGATCGTGTCAGGGTGCGGGAGACGCGCGACGAGGTCTACCTGCAAGAGAGCGCCTGGGCGGCCCTCACGAATGGCGAGAACTGGCATGGCCTCTTCCTGTTCAAGTTTCCGACCTCCATTACCAAGAACAAGAAGTGCTATGAGCTGATCCGGGAGCGGCTGCGGATCTCCATGCGCCTGGGTGTATCGTCGTTTGTCATCACCTACACCCTCTGCATCCTGCTCGGGGTCACCAAGGCGGTTCGCAACGGAACGGTGTTCGACACCGCCACCAGCGTCCTGGTGCTGGTGGGCTACGGGATCCCCGGGTTTGTGTTGGCGGTGTTCCTGATCAAGGCGTTTGGTCCCAGTGCCGATTCGTGGGTGAGCCTGATCCCATTGCGCGGGATTCAGTCGCCGCCGGAGATCTACAATACGCTGACGCCAATGGGCAAGTTCTGGGACAATGTCCACCACATGATTGCGCCGGTGATCTGTCTGACCATATCGAGCTTTGCGGGTCTGACCATGCTGACCAAGAACAGTGTCCTGGAGCAGTTTCATCAGCTCTATGCTGTGGCGGCGCGTGCGCGGGGCCTCTCGCAGCGCAAGGTGCTGCTCAAGCATGTGCTGCGTAACTCGCTCATTCCGCTGGTGACCGGGTTCCCGGCGCGTTTCGTTATGATGTTCTTCGCCGGGTCGCTCCTGATCGAGAAGATCTTCTCGCTGGACGGGCTGGGGCTGCTGAGCTTCACGGCGCTGGTCGAGCGCGACTATCCGCTCATCATCAGCAACATGTTCATCTTCACCTTTATCGGGCTGACCTGCCGATTGCTCTCCGATATCGGCTACGTGATTGTCGACCCGCGCATCAGCTTTGAAGGGAAGAAGAGCTGATCATGTCGTTAAGCCCTGAATTCCTGGACCGGGTACGCAAGTTCAAGAAGAACCGGCGCGCCTACAACAGCCTGCGAATCCTTACGGTCCTCTTTCTGCTCACGCTGCCGGCTGAGCTGCTCTTCAACAACCGCCCGATTGTGATGCGTGTGGACGGGCAGTGGTTCTTCCCCGTGTTCTGCGATTACACCTACAAGGACCTGGGTGGCGACGACGAGATCCCGGTGGTCAGCTACAAGGCGGAGATGTTCGATGACTTCATCGCCGGACGTAAGGCCGAGCCGGTGACAGCGCTGATCTTTGGCGACGGGTCTGGTCGCGCCGATGGTGCGAAGCCTGAATCCGGTGTCACCACAGCCGTGCCGCGCAAGTTCTGGGCGCTCTGGCCGCCGATCCCGCATTCATACAAGTCCTTCTACAGCAGTAAGCAGCTTGAGCGTCAGCGCCTGGCCAGTCCGTTCAGTCGCGAAGAGGGTGGGGTGCGCCTGCCGGGTGCGCGGGTGGAGCGGCACCTGCTGGGCACCGACAGTTACGGTAAGGATGTGCTGGCCCGCCTGGTCTACGGGTTTCGCCTGTCGTTGCTCTTCGGTTTGGCCCTGGCGATTACCTCGACGGTGATCGGCTGTGTTCTGGGCGCTATCCAGGGCTTCTTTGGCGGCCTGGTTGATCTGCTGGGACAGCGTTTGACCGAGATCTGGGGCGCCATCCCGCGCCTGCTGCTGTTGATGATTCTGAGCGACTTTCTGTCGCGCCGGGGTGAGTCGACCGAGCTCGGCCATTTGCTGATGCTGTTCGTGATCATGAACCTGACCTCGTGGATGGGCATGGCGGCGCACATGCGTGCGCAGTTCCTGGCGGCGCGCAACCTCGACTATGTCAAGGCGGCCAAGTCGCTCGGCGTATCGAGCGTGCGCGTGATGTTCCGGCACATCCTGCCCAACTCGCTGACCCCGATTGTGACCTTCCTGCCTTTTTCCATCTCGTCCTCCATCCTGGCCCTGGTCGGGTTGGACTTTCTCGGGTTTGGTATTCGCTACCCGGCGCCCAGCCTCGGGGAGCTGCTCTCGCAGGGACAGGAGCATCTCGATGCCTGGTGGATCATGGTGCCGACGTTCTTAACCCTGACCAGCTTGATGGTTCTGTTGACCTTTGTGGGCGACGGCGTGCGCAACGCTTTCGATCCGCGCTACAAGTAGGGTTGTGAGTTGAGAACCTCGTGACGCACTTTGACCTGGGTGAGGGCAGGGCGGCGCGGGCGGCGGAGCGCCACGCCCTACCTCCTGTCTCTTGCCCTTCCGCAGAGGCCAACCCTTTTCGGATGGACTCAGACTAGTAGCGCGACCAGAAGGTTTGCCCTAGCTCGTGGGTCTGGTCGTCCCATTCATCACGCAGGCGGAAGAGTTCTTTGCGTAGCCGGTCTATCGTGTCGGCGTGGTTCGGGTTGTCGGCCAGGTTGGTCAGCTCCCAGGGGTCGTTGACGAGATCGAAGAGCTGGGTCTGGCGATCGCGTCCCTCCACCGCATACTCGATCAGCTTGTGCCGATGGTCTTTGACGGCGCGCTGGCAGCCGGTGTAGGCGAAGTAGAGCGTGTCACGCAGCGGCGCATCGCTCTCCATGCATGGAATGAGATCTTTCCCTTCAACACTCTCGGGTACCGGTGTTCCGGTCAGGCCGCAGAGGGTGGGGAAGATATCGAACAGGTAGGCGTAGGCATCCGTCTTGTGGCCCTCCGGAATCCCGGGCCCGGCAAAGATCAGCGGCACCCGCACGCTGTGTTCATAACAGTTCTGCTTGCCGAAGAGACCGTGCTGACCCACGGCCAAACCGTTGTCACCGGCAAAGACGATGATGGTGTTGTCCAGAATGCCCTGCTCTTCAAGCGCCTGCATTACACGTCCCAGTTCATGGTCCAGGTGCGTGATCATGGCGTAGTAGTCGGCAATATGCTCGCGCGTCTCTTCGGGCGTGCGGGGGAAGGCGGCCAGTTCCTCGTCCCGTATGCGCAGTGCGCCGTTGTCGAAGGGATGGCCGCCGGTGAAGTTGGGCGGCAGTTCGACATCATCCGGATTGTACATGCCGTGGAACCTTTCCGGCATGATGCGGGGATCGTGCGGCGCCAGGAAGGAGATGTACGCGAAGAAGGGCTGCTTCGCCTGCCCTGAGCCAGTCGAAGGGCCATCCTGCTTGCGGATAAAGTCGATCCCGGCGTTGCAGACCATCTCGCTGGAGTGAACGCCCGAGTTGATGTGGTCGGCGCCGCGGTTTCTGGTCTGCTTCGTGGTGAACTCGTCAACGCAGTAGGGGAGTTGGGTACTGTACTCTCCGCTCGGATCGTAGTGGTAGACCGGCACATTCCAGTGATCGGCCATGCCGCCGAACATGATCTCGGCGCCGTCGCTGAAACTGCGATTGAAGGCGGGTCTGCCGTTGTGCCACTTGCCGGTCCCAAACGTGCGATAGCCGTTGCCCTGCAGGGCCTGCCCGAGCGTGGTGTGCTCCTCCGGGATCTGCTGTCCGCAGCGGTCGATGTGAAAGAGACTGCGCCCCGAATGCAGCATGGCGCGGCTCGGCATGCAGACGGCGCCGGAGGTGCCGGAAGGAATGTGTGCGTGCGTAAAGGCCGTGCCGCGCTCGACCAGCCGATCGATGTTGGGTGTTCGGATGGCGTCATTCCCCAGCGCATGAATCGTGTCGAAACGCTGGTCGTCGGTGAAGAAGAATACGATGTTGGGTTTGCTCATGCTGGTTGCTCACTTCTGTTGTCGTCCCAGCTCTTTCAATCTGTCGCTGGCAAAAGAGGAGGTGAAAGTTGAATGGTAGAAGGGGATGCTGTGGCTGTCAATCCCTGGTGCTTTGTGGACTTGTCCCAGTTTGGCCCATCCGTTGTAGTAGGAGATCCCTCGGCAAGCTCGGGATGACAGTTTGTTAACGTTCTCTGTCATGCCGAGCGAAGTCGAGGCATCTCCTCCTTCAACTCAGCCCGTTGGCTATTCCTGATCCTGAAAAAAGATGGACCTCTGTTTACAGGCGTTCCCAGAGTGCTGATCTAGAAAAGTGGGGATAGCCTTGTTGGTGCTCTGCATCAACCATTCTCGTCACCAGAGTATGTTGCAATCGGTCCCGGGATTCTGCACCATGGCGCAATCAATGTTGACCAAAAGGAGATACTCACATGCCCTTTGATACGCTCTTCCCCGCCGCCACCCCCGCCATCCCGCAGCGTGGGGTTCATCTGGACCTGAAAGGGGTGCCTCCCACCGCCGAGCGACTGCTCTCGCTACTCGATCTGTTCGCTGCCGCCCGCTACAACGTCGTGCTGGTGGAGTGGGAGGACAGCTTTCCCTGGACGGTGGATGAGCGCTTCCGCAGTCCGACGGCCTACACGGCGGCGGAGGTGACCGCCTTCTGTGAGAAGGCGGCGGCGCTGGGACTTGAACTGATTCCGCTGGTTCAGTGCCTGGGGCACATGGAGACTCCGCTCAGCGTCCCCGGCTATGAGAAGCTGCGCGAGATTCCCGACTTCGAGGCCGGACTCAACCCGCTGGCTCCCGGCGCGCGCGACCTGATTCAGGGCATGGTCGATGATGTGCTCACCCTCATGCCTGGTGTGAAGCACTTTCACCTCGGCGGCGACGAGGCGCGTACCTTTGGTCAGAATCCGGAGACCCGGGCCTACGTGGAGGAGCACGGCAAAGGGGCCCTCTACCTCCATCATGTTGAGCCGATCCTGGACAATCTCAAGGCACGCGATATCCGCCCGATCCTCTGGCACGACATGATGATCGACTGGGATAGCGCGGCGCTGCGCGCGCTGGCCGCCAAGTGCGACCTGATGCCGTGGGTGTATGGCGGGGACCCGGCCGCGGCCGGTGCACACTGTAATCGCGCGATCATCGAGCGTTTCAGTGAACACGGTTTCACCCTCTGGGGCGGTGCCGCCTACAAAGGCGCCGAAGGCTACGATGCGGACATTCCGGATGTGGCGCTGCATGTTGAGAATGCGCTGGCCTGGGTGGCGGTGGCGCGTGAATATGACTTCGTGGGTGTGGTGGCCACGGCCTGGAGTCGCTATGCGGTCGACACCGTGCAGTGCAATCCCATCGATTCCAGTCTGGATGCCCTGCTGAGTGTTGCGGTGATTCTGCACGAGGGAGAGCTGCCTGCCGGAGGTGTCGCAACATGCGTCGCGGCACTGGCCGGGGTGGGGGAGAAGGATCGTTTCGACGCCTGTCGTCAGGCGATGGAGAAGCTGGCCGCGCTGCGGCGCGAGGGATGGGAGAAGGTGCAGCACGCGCGACAGGTTATGGTGCTGGCCAAGGCCCAGCCGCTGCGCACCAGTGCCGGCAACCCCAAACTGGGACTACATGCTTTGACCCGACTGGGCGAGCTGGTGGAGCAAGCCGAAGCAGTAGCCGAGGAAACACGCGCCGCCTTTGCCGGACTGATCTCCGAGATATGGATCAACGAATACCTGGACACCCGCCTGCAACCACTACGTGATGAGTTGACGCTACTCAACAAGGAGAACCGATCATGACCTTGGACCTCTTTCCTGCCCCGCGTTCCTTCTCGCTGAAGAAGGGTCGGCTCGACCTGACCCGGGCCGGCTGGATCGTGCTGCCCAAAGGCTGTAGCCGTCGCCTGCGTGAGCGTGTACTGGAGAGCGCGGCGACCATTGGCAAGGCGCTCAACCGGCAGATTCGCGTGGCCGCTGCCGCGCCGCAGTCGGGCGAAGTGTTGCTGGAGATCCGTCTCGGTGCGAAGAAGCGCCCGGAGCAGGGTTTCGAGCTGACGCTCAGCGAGGCGAAGCGTCTGTTGGCTGCCGGCGGGGAAGCAGGGGCCTTCTATGGCATGCTGGCCGTCACGCAATTGATCGAGCAGTTTGGGGCGACGCCCCCGGCCCTGACCATCAGCGATGCGCCCGACTTCCCCGCGCGTGGCGTGATGCTGGATGTAAGCCGCTGCAAGGTACCTACCATGGCGACCTGCAAACAGCTGATCGACCGGTTGGCCGGCATGCGTCTCAACCAGCTTCAACTTTACACCGAACACACCTTCGCCTTCTCGGCCCATCAGGCCGTCTGGCAGCGGGCTGATTGGTAATAGGTGTCAGTCGTGTCGCAATCTGTCCCTGCATTGGCCTGACCCCTCGCCTCATGAACGACATCAGGATGTTTCTATAAATAGAAACGTTTTCCCTTGACCCGGACCATGGGGTGGGGTATATCTGCGCGATTATGAATGTTCCAAATGAGAATGATTTTGTGCGGATGGCGGATGAGTATGACGTCATCCCGGTGTACCGGGAGATCCTGGCCGACCTGGAAACGCCGGTATCGGTATTGCAGCGCTTCTCCGATCGAGCCAATGCATTCCTGCTTGAGAGTATGGAGGGTGGCGAGACCTGGGGCCGCTACTCGTTCGTGGGTGTAGATCCGGAGTTGCTGTTCGAGGTCGACCATGCCGGCGGCCCAAACGGCGGGCTGGAACAACTGCGCGATACGTTCAAAGACATCCGCGTACCCGAGATGCCCGGGCTGCCCCGCTTCTTCGGCGGTGCCGTAGGGTTTGTGGGCTATGAAGCGATCGGTGAGTTTGAGCGTATGCCTGAACCCAAGGCGGGGCATGACGCCGTGGTGGCGCGCAGTCGTTTTCTCAAAGCCGACCAGTTGATTGTCTTTGACCGGGTGCGCCACACGATGAAGATCGTCTGCTGTGCACGGCCCGGTGTGCGAGGGCAGGGCGCGGAGGGCGCGGAGCGGGCCAAGCGCGTCTACGCGGATACGATAGCCAGGATTGACGATATCGCCCGGATGCTGGCCTGGCCGCCGGGAGCGCCTCCGGCAGGGCGGCATCCCGTGGTGCCGTTCGAATCGAACATGGAGCAGGCTGACTTCGAGAGGATTGTTGAGCGGGCCAAGGAGTACATCGTGGCTGGAGACATTATCCAGGTCGTGCTGAGCCAGCGCTTCGCGGCGCGTAGCAGCGTGCCGCCACTCCAGGTCTATCGCGCCCTGCGACTTCTGAATCCTTCACCCTATACCTTTCTGCTGAAGATTGGTGACCAGACCCTGGTCGGGTCGTCGCCGGAGGTGATGGTGCGTTTGACCGGTAACCACGTGGAACTACGGCCGATTGCCGGCACCCGTCCGCGCGGTAAGACGGAACAGGAGGACCGACAACTGGCGGATGATCTGCTTTCGGACGAAAAGGAGAAAGCCGAACACGTCATGCTGGTAGACTTGGGACGCAATGATTTGGGACGGGTAGCCGAATCGGGCAGCGTACAGGTCACCGAATACATGGTCATCGAGCGCTACAGCCACGTCATGCATCTCGTGTCGCACGTGGAAGGCGTATTGCGCAAGGAGTTCGATGCCCTGGATGTCATGGCGGCTGCGTTTCCCGCCGGGACGCTGAGTGGTGCGCCGAAGATCCGGGCCATGGAGATCATCCACGAGCTTGAGCTGGATCCGCGTGGGGCTTACGGTGGAGCGGTCGGGTATGTGAGCTACAGTGGCAACATGGACCTGGCTATTACGATCCGGACGCTGGATATGCACAAAGGCCAGGTAGCGGTGCAGGCGGGTGCGGGGATCGTGTATGATTCGGACCCGACCAAGGAGTACGAGGAGACCTGCCACAAGGCGCGTGGCATGCAGAAAGCAGTGGAGCTGGCGGCGCGTGGACTGGAACTGGGTGCTGAGTCTGGAGACGAGTGAATGGCGGGGCGGAGGATGTCGAGAAACTGTGCGAGAAATAGCCAGAGTGATCAGTAATCAGTAGTCAGTGATCAGTGGGGAAGGGTGTCACTGATTACTGATCACTGGCCACTGATCACTGTGGTTGGTTAGGTGATTGTGTAGCGACTGTGGGAGCAAGAGAGAAATGATTGTCCTGATTGATAACTACGATTCGTTTACCTATAACCTGGTCCAGATCATGTCCAGCCAGGGCGGGGACCTGAAGGTGTTCCGCAACGACGATATTGATGTGGCCGGTGTGGAGGCTTTGAACCCGGAAGGGATCGTCATCTCTCCTGGACCTTGTACGCCCAAAGAGGCGGGCGTATCTGTTGATCTCATCAAGGCATTCTCGGGCCGCGTCCCCCTCCTGGGGGTCTGCCTGGGCCACCAGAGTATCGGCGTGGCCTTCGGAGGAACAGTGGCGGGTGCGCAGCGGATTATGCACGGCAAGACCTCGATGGTTGAGCATGATGGATCGCGCCTCTACAAGGGCATGCGCAGTCCCTTTGCCGCCGGGCGCTACCACTCGCTATCCATCATCGAAGCGTCTATGCCCGAGTGTCTGGAGATTGTGTCCCGCAGCGACGACGGCGAGATCATGGGTGTGTCGCACAAGGAACACCCGACCTACGGCATCCAGTTCCATCCGGAATCGGTCCTGACGCCGAGCGGCAAGCGGCTGCTCAGGAACTTCCTGGAAATGGTCAAGGAGGAGACGTCGTAGGTCGGGGACGAGGTGGCCTCCACCGGCCTTGCTTGCCAGCCGAAGCCTTGGCGAAGGTTGGTGCCGGTGGTGCCGGAGACAAGGAGAAGACGCTGCAAATTTTGAAGTCAATTGCGCCCGGGGAGAGCGAGGGAGTGCTGCACTCGGGACTCGCGCTATCCGGGCGCGATGTGCTGGATAGGGACTATCTGGCTCTGCCACGGTCGTTGCTCCACCGGCGCAAGGCCGGTGGCGGCAAGAGGGCCCCGTTGCTATGAGATTACTTCTCTATAATATCAGGTACGGTACAGGCGGGAAGGTGCGGCGGCTGCCGATCAGCGGCTATTTGGGCCGTACGCATCAGAATCTGGCCGACCTGATCGGGTTCATCAAGCCGCTTGACCCGGACATTGTCGGTCTGATCGAAGTGGATGCCGGATCGTACCGGTCCAGCAAGCAGAACCAGGCCAGCCAGATTGCCGAGGCTCTGGGGCACTACCATTGCTACCGCAGCAAGTACACCTCGCGTATGGCCGATCTCATCCCCGTGCTGAACAAGCAGGGCAACGCCCTCATCTCGCGGAACACGAGTCAGAACGAGACGTTTCACTACTTTGAGCATGGCATGAAGCGGCTGGTGATCGAGCTGGAACTGGAAAACGTGGTGATCTACCTGGTTCATCTCGCGCTCAAGTTCCGGCAGCGCCATCACCAGCTTGGTGAACTGTACGATCTCGTCAAGAATACGGAGAAGCCCTACATCGTGGCCGGCGATTTCAACGCGCTATGGGGTCCGAAAGAGATGGACCTGTTCCAGGCGGCCACGGGCTTGACCAACGCAAACAGCGCAGGCTACCCGACCTTCCCGAGCTGGGCGCCCAAACGTCAGTTGGATTTCGTGCTATACAGCGAAGGCATTGAGCCGCGCGGCTTGCAGGTGCCCGCCGTGACGTTCTCGGACCACCTGCCGATGGTGTTCGATTTTGAGGTGTGACAGTTAAGGGGAGTTCTTTTTGACAGGATCAACAGGATTAGCGGGATTGCGAGCGAGCGAAGCTCGCTCGATGAGAGCAACAGCACCTTGGATTAACCGGTGTCATCGACGCTCCTCGGGTGTTCGACTGAGTAACTCCTCGGCAGCCGAAGGCTGCCTCCCATCCAGTAGATCCAGTAGATCCTGTCAAAAAAGAGAAGCTCTTTGTAGGTAGTAGAAAGGGAAGACGCAAATGAAACAGTACTTGGCAAAAGTAATTGAGAAGCAGGATTTGACACAGGGGGAGATGACGGAGGCGTTCGACATTATTATGTCAGGCGACGCGACACCGTCACAGATTGCCGGCTTCATTGTGGCGCTGCGTATGAAGGGCGAGACAGTTGATGAGATCGCCGGTGGCGCGGCATCGATGCGGCAGCATGCGGTCTTGGTCGATCCGGGCGGCCTGCCCGTGGTGGATACCTGTGGTACCGGTGGGGACAGCTGCGACACGTTCAACATCTCCACCACCTCGGCATTGGTCGTGGCGGGTGCGGGTGTGCCGGTGGCCAAGCACGGTAACCGTGCTATCAGCAGCAAGTGTGGATCGGCGGACGTGCTGGCCGCGCTGGGCGTGAACCTGGATGTGCCGCCGGAGGTCGAAGAAGAGGCCATTCGCGAGGCGGGAATCGGGTTCCTCTTTGCCCCGGGACTGCACCCGGCCATGAAGTATGCCATGCCGCCACGCAAGGAGATGGGCGTGCGGACGATTTTCAACATGCTGGGACCGCTGACTAATCCGGCGGGCGCGAAATGCCAGATTATCGGCGTGTTCTCCCCGGAACTGACGGAGCCGTTCGCCCATGTTTTGCGCCTGTTGGGCAGCAAGCGCGCGTTCATTGTGCATGGTCATGACGGGATGGACGAGATGACGACGACCACCAGCACACGTGTCAGCGAACTGGTGGATGGACAGGTGAAGACGTACGATTTCGATCCACTCGAACTTCTCGAAGACTATGCCGATCCGGCGGACCTCGCAGGTGGCGACGCCGAGACCAACGCGGCCATCACGCGCAGCATTCTCGAGGGTAAGGCGGGGGCACCGCGTGATATCGTCTGTCTCAACGCCGGGGCCGCGATCGTGGCAGGCGGCAAGGCCGCCAACCTGAAAGAGGGTTTTGTGAAGGCGCAGGAATCGATTGATAGCGGTGGTGCGCTGAAGGCGCTGGAGATGTTGGTGGAAGTGACCAACCTGTAGAATCGCGCCGGCCGTGATGAGGGGTTCTTGGCTGGAGAGGCTACGGCCTGGGTGATGGCTATTTGGCTGGGGATTGCGGGATACCGCAATCAAGGCCTGCATAGCCATCACCCAGACCTCCGCTGATGACACGAAGATGACGGCCGGCGAACCCCTCACCCCGGCCTGCGCTGGGTTAGGTTGGGGCGCTTCGTGCCGTGGGAGTAAGATGGATATTCTGCAGCAGATAATGGGTGAGCGGCGGGCGGCGGTTGACGTTGCTCGGCGTGAGGTGTCTGTGGAGGCGCTGCGTGAGCGGGCGGCTGGGCGGGTGCATCACAGCCTGGAGGAGGCGCTTGGGCGCGAGGGGACATCGATTGTTGCTGAAGTGAAGAAGGCGAGTCCGTCGGCGGGGCTGTTGCGGCCTGATTATGATCCCGGCGCCATGGCGGGAATCTATGAGGCCAATGGGGCCTGCGGGATATCCGTGCTGACGGAGCCGAAGCACTTTTTGGGCAGTGCGGATCACTTGGCGGCAGTGCGCGCGGCGGTATCGTTGCCGGTATTGCGGAAAGATTTCATGTGCGACCCGTACCAGGTACTCGAAGCGGCGGCATGGGGCGCCGACGTGGTTTTGCTGATTGTGGCGGCACTCGAGGATGGCTTGATGCGGGATCTCTACGATACGGCGCGCGAGCTGGGGCTGGATGTGCTGGCGGAGTCGCACAATGAAGAAGAGCTGGAGCGTGCGCTGAGATTGGAGGATGCGATACTCGGGGTGAACAGCAGGAACTTGAAAACGCTGAAGACCGATCTGGCCACGGCGCACGCACTGAGTGGGAGGGTCCCTCCGGATCGGCTGTCGCTTGCCGAGAGCGGCATCAAGACACGTCATGATATCGAGGGTCTCACGGGAGCAGGCTACAGCGGATTCCTGATCGGAGAGTCCATTGTGGGACATGACGACCCGGGTGCGAAGTTGAGGGAACTGCGAGGGGAGCATTCTTGACAGGATTAACAGGATGTACAGGATTGCGGGCGAGCTGCGCTCGCCCGGGAGAGCCGTCGATGCTATCGGTTTATCGCTATTGTCGGTGCGTTTCAGGTATTGTGGTTGATTCTCTTCAGCGGCCGAAGGCCGTTCTCCATCCAGTAAATCCTGTTGATCCTGTCAAATAGGAGAAGGCAAGCAGAGCGTGAGCTTTGAAATAAAGATCTGTGGGATTACGAATGTGGAGGACGCACGGGCGGCCTTGGCGCTGGAGGTGGACTATCTTGGATTCATTTTCTACCCGAAGTCGCCACGCGCTGTGACCCCGGAGCAGGTGAAACAGGTGCTTGATGAGTTGGGTGCGCCCTGCAAGGCCGTTGGCGTGTTTGTGAACGCGCCGCGCGAGGAGGTCGAGGCTGCGGTGGAGGCATGCGGTCTGTGGGCGGCACAGATCCACGGCGACGAAACGGCCGAGATGTTTGCGGACTCGCCCATACGGCTCTGGCGGGCACTGAAGATGATGCCGCGCGGACCTCAGCCTGACCCTGCTTGCTGGGCGGCAGAACGCTATGTCGTCGATGCGACTGTTCCGGGCGCTTATGGCGGTACAGGCGTGACGGCCGACTGGGAAGCCGCGCGAGATGTGGCGCAGGAGCGACCGGTACTGTTGGCCGGTGGACTGACGCCGGAGAATGTGACTGTGGCCATCCGAGCTGTGGCACCCCGCGGGGTGGATGTGTCGAGTGGGGTTGAGCTCAGCGCAGGGAAGAAGGACCACGAGCAGATGAAGGCTTTTGTGATGCGCGCGCGTAAGACGGCCACGAGGGGGTATAGACATGCAGAAAACTGATCCGAATGAGATGGGGCATTTCGGCATCTACGGCGGCCGCTATGTGGCGGAGACGCTGATGCCGGTGTTGAAAGAGGTCGCCGCGGCCTATGAAGCCGCCAAGGCAGATCCGACGTTTGATGCCGAATTTCGGCGGCTGCTGACCGACTACGTGGGACGGCCATCGCCGCTCTACCTGGCGGAACGGCTGACCGCGAGTTACGGTGGAGCCAAGGTCTATCTGAAGCGTGAAGACTTGAACCACACCGGTGCCCACAAAGTGAACAACACGCTGGGGCAGGCGCTTCTGGCAAAGCGAATGGGGAAGAAGCGGCTTATGGCCGAAACCGGGGCCGGACAGCACGGCGTCGCTACTGCTACGGCGGCCGCCCTGTTCGGGATGGAGTGCATCGTCTACATGGGCGAAGAGGATATCCGCCGCCAGATGCCCAACGTAAAGCGTATGGAGCTTCTCGGTGCCGAGGTGGTTCCGGTTTCGAGCGGAACACGCACGCTCAAGGATGCGATGAGTGAGGCGTTGCGCGCTTGGGTCACGTTTGTGGAATCGACCTTCTATGTGATCGGTACCGTGGCGGGACCGCATCCGTACCCGGTGATGGTGCGTGATTTTCAAAGTGTGATCGGTGTCGAGGCACGTGAGCAAATCCTGGAGAAGGAAGGTGTCTTCCCGGACCTGGTTCTCGCGTGTGTGGGCGGTGGCAGCAATGCGGCGGGCATTTTTTATCCCTTTATCGAAGACGAAGGTGTCGAGCTCGTCGGCGTGGAAGCCGGTGGGTACGGCCTGGATACCGGTCAGCATGCGGCCAGCATCGTGGGCGGAAGTGTGGGAGTTTTGCACGGCACAAAGACCTATGTGCTGCAGGATGACAAGGGGCAGATACAGAATGCGCATTCGATCAGTGCCGGGCTGGACTACCCCGGCGTCGGCCCTGAACACGCGTTGTGGGCCGATCTCGACCGGGTCAGTTACTGCGCGGTGACGGATGACGAGGCCATGGAATCGTTCTACGAGTTGACGCTGAAGGAAGGGATTATTCCTGCCTTGGAGTCGTCGCACGCCGTGGCCGAGGCCAAGAAGCGGGCACCCGCTATGGGTTCCGACACCGTGATCATTGTTAATCTCTCGGGCCGTGGTGATAAGGATGTCGACGCCGTGATCGAGATGGGGGCTGGTGATGAGTAGAATAGAGAAGACATTCGAGCGACTGAAAGTCGAGGGACGTAAAGGATTGGTCGGGTACCTGACGGCGGGAGATCCGGACGTTGAGGCGTCGGAGGCAAGGATGCGGGCCGCGCTGGATCACGGCGTGGATATCCTGGAGGTCGGCGTGCCGTTCTCGGATCCGACCGCGGATGGTCCCACGATCCAGGCGGCCTCGTTTCGCGCTTTGCAGGGCGGGATGGACGTGAAGCAGACCCTGGCATTGGTCAGTCGTCTGCGGGCCGACTACCCCGAGGTGCCGATTGTACTGTTCGGTTATCTGAACCCCCTCTTCTACTATGGATATGAACAGTTCTGCAGGGACGTGGCGGCGGCCGGTGGCGATGCACTGCTGGTGGTTGATCTGCCCTACGAGGAATCGGATGAACTTCGTCAGCATATGACATCAGAGGGACTGGATTTCATCCCCCTGATCGCTCCGACAACACCTACCGAGCGGGCGAAAGAGATTCTCAAAGACGCCGGGGGCTTCGTCTACTACATCATGGTGACAGGCGTTACCGGAACCCGCTCTGCGGATGCGACCGACGTGAAAGAGCATGTGGAACGTCTGCGCACTTGCACCGACCTGCCCATCGCGGTCGGATTTGGCGTGGCGTCAGGCGAGCAGGCCAGTGCCGTGGGCGATGCCGCCGACGCCGTCGTGGTCGGCAGTGCCCTGATCAATGCCGCCGGCGAGGAGAGGCTCGTGGAGTTGGTTGATGAACTGCACGCTGCACTGGGGTAGTCTGCCCTGGCGGATGCTCTGGTGTCAGGGCAGGGGGGCGGTGTAGTCCATGACTTCGAGTTCCTGGATACGCTCGAATTCACGAGTGTTGCGTGTCAGTAGCGGGAGTCCGAGCGACAGGGCCGCGGCAGCAATCCAGAGGTCATTGGGGCCGATCAGGCGGTTCTGTCGGCGGAGGCCGGCAAACAACTGGCTGTACCGTCGCACAATGGCCGTGTTGGAATGGACAATCGGGTAGTGCCCCATGAATGCGCTGACAATTGACGTGTCGTGGTCTGCCAGCACAGTTCCACTGAGGAACTCTCCTTCAACCACCCAGCAGATACCTACCTGTCTGTGAGCGTTCGCCTGGGCAAAGCGCGTTGCGGGCCCTGATTGCCGCGCCTCACGCCACAGGTCGATCAGGAAACCTGTATCTGCTAGGAAGTCCATGGATCGCGACTCCCTTCCGGGTCGCGCCCGTACCTTGCGGACTCCTCCATTACCTTGGCCTGTTTTGGGGTCAGGGTCGGGAGTGATTCGACATCCTCCAGCATCTGTCCGAGCGTGCCTTTCTCAGGGACAACACTTAGGACGACCCTCGAAAAGGAGTTGTTTGACTCGTCTTTCCACTCTTTCAGCCGTTTGTAGGCTTGGTCAGTGAGGCTGATCGTTTTCATGCAGTCATGTATACATGACAACACGATAGCATGCAAGAGCAAAGCTGGCATCTTGAAGATCTGTGTGGTTGAGGCGAATGGCACTTTATGTGGCGCGCCACATAAAGTGCCATTCACGCCTGTCCTTTTGCGTGATAACGCAAAGCGCTTTTGACATAGTCGTCTAGATGGTCCAGTATGTGACTATGAATAAGGGTGATGCAGAGCAGGCGAATGTTGCCATGGTCAAGGAGCACCTCAGTGCCTACCTGACCAAGGCGGAGCGAGGTGAGTCGACGACTGTCTGTCGCCGCAATCGTCCCGTAGCGCGGATTGTGCCCGTTAAGAGTTTGCCTTCATCAAACCATACGCGTCTCGGGTCTGCGCAGGGAAGCGTGATCGTGAAATGCGATCTCACTGCACCTGCCATGGACGCGTCAGACTGGAGCATGCTGGGATGAATGTCATCCTGGATACCTGTGCGATGATCTGGTGCGTATCGGATCCCGACAGCCTGTCGTCTGTCGCTCAAACCGTTGTTCAGGCGCCGGATACTCGCGTCTTCGTTTCGGTAATCAGTTGTGCAGAGGTGGCGTGTCTTGCCGATTCAGGAAAGATCACCGTGACGCCTCACTGGCGCACATGGTTTGACAACGTCGTGATGGAGAATGGCTGGTCCGTGCTCGACATAGATCTGCTTACGGTGCAGGAGGCCTTCTCGCTTCCCGGGGACTTCCATCGTGATCCTGCCGATCGCTTCATCACGGCTGCGGCGAGGCTGAATCGGATGTCAGTCGTAACCGCAGATCAAAAGATCCTGGACTACCCCCATGTTCAGGGCGTTTGGTAGCCTGGCCCAGGCGGCCGGGTCCAGGCCCCGCACAAACAGGCGCATAGACCTTCCATTGTCGGCAGTGCTCCGAGTAACCAATGGGGCACTGGCATGATACATCTGCCGCCCGAGATTGAGGACGCCGACCATACAATAGCAGCACCGCCGGAGTCTTCGTCCGGCATCCGCTCGGGCTACCAACACCGGCGGTGCCTTTTGCTTTTTGTCCTACGCAGAGCGGGAACGGGATTCCGTCCGGGTCAGCAGGCGGACATCCATCTCGTCTGATGAGCTGGGGGCAAACAAGCCCGGAAGCCTATGTTGTTGTTGCTGTTGCCGGGACTGTTGTTGTTGCGATTGGCAACCCGGCAGTTGTTGGCGTTGTTGTTCCAACTGCCGCCGCGATTCACACGGTTCGAGCCCTGTGGACGAAACCCCAAGACTTTTCTTCGATTTCAGATTGATGATTGCCGATTGTGCTCCTTTCCGTGATCTACAATTACGCTGCTACACTGAACTGCTCGACGATCTGCTTACGCAAACTCAAGGTGTCCGCGAAGCGCACGTAGGAAAGAAGCGCTTCCATGTGCCGGGCCAAGTCCGCTTGCGACCACTCGCCCGTCATCCATTCCTGCTCGTATCCGTGCAGCTTTCGGGCAAAACGCCTGCGGGCACGCGGGCCGAGAGTCAGACGGCGCGGGAACACTCTGTAGCCGAGAAACGGGATGCCCCGACTGCAACGGTTGAGTTGAACGTTGTTCTTCAATTCCAGCTTCAGTTCAGATTCCAGAAAAGGGCGTATGTCTTCAAGATGCGCTTTGACTGTGCCCTTCTCGTCTGCCCACAACACGAAGTCGTCCATGTAGCGGACATACCCGCGCACGCGCAACGTCTCCTTGATCCAGTGATCCAAGTGGCCCAGGTAGAAATTCGCCAGATGCTGAGAGAGTAGATTGCCGATGGGAAAACCGCAACCGGGGGCGACGGAGTATGTTTTCAGAATCGTCTGAATGAGCTGAAGAACGGTTCTGTCCTTGATGCGGCGTCCGAGCAGGGCCATCGCGATATTGTGATCAATCGACGCGAAGTACTGCCCAATGTCCAGCTTCAGATACCAGTCGTACCGACGAGTGAAAGTCTGGGCGCGAAGGACAGCGGCGTGCATGCCCTTGCCGGTCCGACAGGCGTAAGAATCATGGATGGCATAACGCTCCAGAACCGGCTCGCAGATGTTCATGATCGCATGATGCAGCACCCGCTCAGGAAATGATGCCGCACAGATGAGTCGTTCTTTGGGTTCATGCACCGTGAAGAAGTGGTAGTGGCCCACATCAACCTGCTTGGACAGCAGTTGGTCACGGAGGAGGCGCAGATTTTCGTCGATATCCTTGGTGTAAGCAATCACGTCGGCTTTGCCACGCTTGCCGCGAATAGATTTGATGAACGCCAGCCGTAGGTTCTCAGGTTCGGCTATGCGTTCATAGAGATTACCGGCGCGTTTCATTTGTCCGTGCGCTCTGGAGGGACGACCTCCGTGTCGTCCGCAGCGGTCGGGACGGAGCCCGACCCTCCAGTGCCAGCGATCACGTCAAGTGCTCCCGATCCATACTTCTTTGCCTTGGCTTCGCCGATGCCCTCGATCTCCTGAAGGCCGTTGGTGGTGGTCGGACGTTTGGTCGCAATAGCTGCCAACTGTTCGTTGGTGAAAATCGCATAGACGGGGATGCCGTCCTGTTCGGCTGCTGCCTTGCGCCAATCCCGCAGTTTGGCGAAGTCGGCGAAGTCGGCGGGCGAGAGAACATCTTTGTAATCTACTCGCTTCTTGTTTCCGCGTGACGTTCCCGGACCGGACGGAGCCGGTCCCTCCAGAAACTCCACCGCCAGCGCCCAGAACGAATTGTCGCCCTGCGCCACGAATTCGCGCTGCACCGTCAACACACGATGCGACCGCAGGAAACGGTTCAAGTCTTCCTGTAGTCCCGTGTCACCCCGTGCGGGTATCTGGAAAAAGGCCATTTGCATTTTTTGCGTCCAGCTCCGCTGGGGGAAATATCCCCCAGACCCCCTGTTTTTCTTCACACTGTCCTGACTCGTCCCTGTGTCCGTTCGGCCTCTCCCTCCGGTCGGGGTGCGTCCCGCACCCACGGCCCGAACGAACACACCTGCTTCGTTCACTACTGACCTCGGGGCAAACAAGCCCGGAAGCCTACGTTGACGTAGCCGTAGCCGGGACTGAGGCTGTAGCGATAGGCAACCCGGCAGCCGTAGGCGATGTTGCCCCAACTGCCGCCGCGATTCACACGGACCGAGCCCGAAGTCGGACCGTGAGGGTTGCTGCCCGGCGATGAACCGTAATAGCTACTGCCATACCAATCGTTGCACCACTCCCACACGTTCCCTGACATATCGTACAACCCATAGCCATTTGCCGCGAACGTGTCCACAGGACTCGTGTACGGATAACCTCCGTCATCGTAATCGTGGTGATAACCACGCGTAGAACTTGTGTCGTAACTGTACGAAGTGGAACTATAGTAGTTGGCACGAGTGTGCTGGATTGTCGCCCCCCACGGAAACCGTTGTCCGCTCAATCCGCCACGCGCTGCCTTCTCCCATTCGGCTTCCGTCGGAAGGCGATACCCGTTGGCGGCGAAGTTACAGCTCCAGTCGCTCAGATCATAGCAGGCCGTACGACCTTCCATCTGGCTGCGGTAGTTGCAAAATGCTGCGGAACCATACCAGGTAACTTCAACGCAGGGATACCCCGAACCTTTGGCGGCCTTCATCCCGAAGCTGCTGCCACTCCAGGTGATCCGGCAGTCGCTGTTGTCAAGGTCCAGCAACTCCTGCGCGTTGCCTTCGGCGTTGCGCACGGATGAGGAGGTGACGGTCAGCTTGCCGTGGTTATAGGCCCACTGCATGACCTCCACCATCTTGTCGTTGGTCACCTCGTATTTGTCCATGTAGAACGAGCTGACGTAGACGCTGTGCACGGGTAATTCTTCGCTGTACCCATCGCCAAGGTTGTCCCCCATGCTGAAACTACCTGCAGGGATGTAGGCCATCCCCGAGGGGGCAGAGCCGCTGGTGACGGTGACGACACAGGAGGCGATAACGCTGCCGCTGCCATTCTGCGCTCTGACGCTGTACGTCCCGGCATGGCCGCTGTGTGTCGATGCGATCTCATATTCAGGACCGGTCTCGCCGACGATGCTGGAGCCGTTGTAGTACCATTTGTATGTGGGGGCGGGTGTTCCATCGGCATAGCCGGAGAGGGTCAAGCTATTGCCGGTCAGGACGGTGCGGTCAGGAAAGCCGGAGAGGACCATGGGCGGAACGTCGCTGGGGTAGCTGTCGGACCAGATCATCTCTTTCCAGTCGAACAGCTCCCATTCGGGCTTGGCGCCCCAGCCGTCGTACCAGATGCGGCTTTCGATGCCGAGTGTCGAGGAGATGCCGAGGTAGACAGCCTGCTCGTATTCGAGTGGATTGAGCTGATACCAGCCGTCAAATTCGGTGTAGGGCTTGATGTCGGCCCAGAGGCCGGCGAGGCTGTAGACCAGCACAGTGAGCTTGGGCTGGATGTAGACGACGACATTGGCCTCGCCTTCGAGGTGCCATGTGATCGGATCGGCTTCAAGAACTATGGGCGGATTCTCCACGCCATGTGTCCATTCATTGTCACGCAGACGAACATAGAAGGTCACTTCCTTTTCGGCAAAGACCGTGGTGTGCGCATCGCCGGAAACGCTGGCGCTGTATTCGTAACCGGCATTGAGTTCCATGGTGACCTCCACCCAGACGGGGATGGGGCCGGCCATGGCCCCGAAAATGTGCGTCACGGGAGGAACAAGCGGTGTGCTGCCGTCGTCAGTGACGGCATAGTGAAAGATCGCTTCGGGCGAAATATCCAGCGTCAGTTTGCCGGAGGCGGAGGTGTCGAGCGAGCGCAGTTCGGTGGACAAGCTCCATAGATCAAAGGCAATATCGAGCGCGACATCCACGTCGCCCACAAATCCCCAGGATGAGCCATCCAGTAGATGCAGCTTCAATCCGGACTGGTCGTAGAGCACTTTGCCAGAGAGGTCATCGCCAAATGTAACATGCAGCAGGTTGCCTGCGCCCTGTGCGGCTGCCCCTTGTAGTGCGAGCGGCACACCCGAGACGAATTCCGAGGAGATCAGTGCCCCTTCGCTCATCAGATCAGTCAGGGGAATGTTCGTAGTCCAGACGGTAATCTCCTGTTCTCCCCCGTCTACGCTGTTGGAGAGCGCATCGCGATAGAACGGATAGGCGGCATCGAAACTTACCAGGTGAGTGCCGGCAGGTATTGAAGGCGGGGTGGTCGTATAGGCAAATACAACGGTATTGGAAGTGACCGTGACGATGTGGTACTCGTCCTCCCCACTTAGTGGCGCAATCCCAGGCAGCGTTCGCATGCGAGGTACACCATTAATGGACAGCACCTGCGGTCCAGATCCGGGAGGCGGTGCCACCAACGGCAAGAAGGCGTTAGTGGCTACGGTGGGGTGATCGAGCTGAAAGGTCCATGTGTAGTTGCTGAGTGTGTGTCCGAGCATATCAGCAACGGTCAAGGCGTTGCTGATCACCGCCTCTGCTTCGCCCAGGACACTGGTAGGGTTGAAGGTCAGCGTCTGGTTCGACCATGTCACCATGTTGTCAGCAAGTGTCAGGTTGGTCCATGAGCCGATGGAGAGGCTGATGGTGTTGGTGTCTATGCCTGTCTGATCGTCGAGATAGATCATGACCTGCGCATTGGAGACGACGGCGATGGCATCAGCGGCGGGAACAAGAGTGGTTATGACAGGGGGATCGGTATCTTCCCTGACAATGCGGTAGAACTGCGTCTGACCGGGCACAATAGCTTCAAAGGCACCCAGAACGTTCGAAGCCGCGACCCCAGTTGGTGTTGTGTTGGTCCAACTTGCGGGCAGAAGGCTGGGTGTAGAGTGGACCGAGTACGTCTGTCCCGGTATAGCTTGCCAGTCAAGTTGAGCGCGTGTCACTCCGCCTGATGATGATGCGGAAATCTCAACCATTTCCCCATGTGACGGCATTGCATACAGGCTCAGCGCTATTACTATGCATACCAAACCGGCAACTTGTCTCTTGATACATTGAACATACATCGCGAAGCCTCCCTATCCATCACTTCAACATTCGCAGTTCATTGCAGCATATATCTCCGTAGTACTATCTGCAATATCCAAGACCCCATTGGTTACTTGGCGCATGGCTGACAGTGGGGGGCTTGCGGGCGGCTGATGTGGGCATGGGGAGGTGCTTGGCGTCGGCGTCAGGCTTGCCTCATGATCGAAGTGCTTTACTCATCCGTGGTGGCCATGATGTCGTCCGAAGTGCCCGGTGTGCGGTCGGGGCCGGATGAGGTGATAATGGCGACGCCGTTGGTGACGGCGTAGCGGTAGGGTTCTTCCCATGGGTCGGGTTTGATGAGGGTGATGTAGGGTCCGTCCCAGCCTTCGATTCCCGGATTGCTGATCAGCGCGATGAACCCGTCGGCTTCGCTGGGTACATGCCCGCACTCCTCTGCGAAGATTCCGGCTGCGGTTGCCAGCGTTTCAACGGCCTCCACCGCCACCATGCCGCGTGTACGATGGCGGGTTTTTCCGAAGCGTGCCGACACGCGTGCCACGAGAATCGCGCCTACAATCACGAGGACACCCAGTGCCACGAGAAGAGTGGATGGCTTGCGCCCGAACTGGAAAGTGGGTGTCAGTGTTTCGCGGTGGTGCTCCTCAAACCGCGAGCTGTGATCCCGGCGCTGGACACGCAGTGGCTTCTCATCGGGGCGCAGATGACGGGGCAGGTTGACAAACTTCCCGCAGTGCGGGCACTTGACGCCCGCATCCGCGCTGAATGTGCCTTTGCAGTATGGGCAGCGAAGTGTCATATGGAGAATTCTTACTGGAAAAGGGAGAGGCAAACCACGGAAAACACGGAAGGCACGGAAAAACTTCGTAGACCTTTCCGTGATTTCCGTGGCTTCCGTGGTCAGCTGACGGAGGTACGGCGCCTCATACCTTTATTCCCATTCGTGGAATCTTCAACCTTCTGCGTGGTGTTTCACCGGGGAAGAGGACTTGCTTGCGGGTGTGTTCTAGGTCGCGTGGGCTGTCGGGCTTATGGGACAGGAACAGGGAGGAGCCGGAGCGCACGGCGTGCTTGCCGAAGCGGCGGTTGATGTCGTCGATGGCGCCGGTGACGCGGAAGAGGGCGTCGATCTTGAGACGGTCTTCGAAGAGATCGAATTGATCGGTCTGATCGTTTTCGAGTGATCCCAGGAAGATCATGGTGGCGCGGTATTCACGCTGCTCACGAAAGAGTTGCTCAAACATCGTTCGGATCAGCGGCATGACTTCGAGAGTGGACGAGGTGGCGCGGCTGAGCTTGGCTTCGAGTCCGTCGTGCCGGAAATCCTGCCGGCGCAACACCACCCCGAGCATACGCGGACGGAGGTGATAGCGGCGCGCCTTCATGAAGGCGGATTCCACGTTTTTGACGAGCCTGGCAAAGATGAACTCCTTGTCGGTGGAGGGTGGGGTAAAGGTTTTGGATTTCATGATGGAGCCGTAGGTTGCCTTCTCGGCGGTGTCGACCGGCCAGACCGAATCGCCGCGCAACTCACTCCAGATCTCACGGCCGGGCTTCTTGAGCAGGCCGGACGCCCAGGCTTGGGGACGCACGGTGAAATCGTAGGCGGTCTTCAGGCCGTAGGTGGTCAGCAGGTTTACCGTGCTGGGGCCAAACCCCCAGACCTGCTCAAGGGCCGTGCGTTGCAGCAGGATATGAATGTAGCGGCCGGGGACACCGGTAAATCCATGGGGCTTGCGAAACTTGGAGCAGAGCTTGGCGAGGGCCTTGGAGGGACTGAGGCCGACTGAGACGGTAATGCCCAGTTCCTTGTGGATCTCCTTCTGGATCTTGCGTCCGATCTCCTCGTAGGAGCAGCGGAAGACACGGCGCATGCCCGTGATATCAAGGAAGGCTTCGTCGACCGAGTACTCCTCCACACAGGGTGTGAACTGGCGCATGATGTTGAACATGCGCTTGGAATAGAGACTGTAGCTTTCGTAATCGCTGGGCAGAACGATCAGGCCGGGGCAGATCCGGCGGGCATCGCCGAGGGCCACCCCGCGCTTTACCCCCAGCGCCTTGGCTTCGTAGCTGGCGGCGGCGATGATGCCGCGCTCCTGGCCGGTTACGACCGGTTTGCCGCGCAGGTGGGGGTCCAGGGCCTGTTCTACCGACGTAAAGAAGGCATCCGCATCGATATGCAATATCGCGCGGGGATAGCTCCTGACTGTGAAGGCTCGATCATCCATGGCCTTCAGACAGTATCAAGAACTATAGTTCAATTAAAGGATAATAGCCGCGAAGGAACGCAAAGAACGCAAAGAGAGAAGATTGAACCACGGAGGCACTGAGACACGGAGGAGAGAGGGAAAGAGGGGATGTTGCGGGAATCGCCCAGGTCGGGATACCGACCTGAACGGTTCCCGCAACGTTGCTCCAAGGGAGAAAGAGGAGTACACAGAGAATCCAGCCGCTCCGAGCACTCCTCCCTCTCCCAAGAGGACAACGTCGCGCGAATCGAGATGCGCCGTATCCGGCGCGCCCGATTCGCGAGACATTCTCATTCTCCTCTTTCTTCTACTCCGTGTCTCAGTGCCTCCGTGGTTTATCCCTCCCTACACGAAGGGGGAGAGTTCGCGGAGGCGGGTCACGATGGGGGGGAGGGTTTCGATGACATAGTCGACCTCTTCCTCGGTGTTGTAGCGACTGAGGCTGAAGCGGATGGAGCCGTGCGCGGCGGTGAAGGGAATCCCCATGGCACGGATCACGTGCGACGGTTCGAGCGAACCTGATGTGCAAGCCGAACCCGATGAGGCGGCGATGCCGGCATCGCTCATGTGATACAGAATACCTTCGCCTTCAATGAACTGGAAACTGATGTTGCTGGTATTCGGGAGGCGATTGACACGGTCGCCGTTCACGCTGGTGTCGGGACAGATCTTGAGGAGTCCCTCCTCAAGCCGGTCGCGCAGCGCTGCCACACGTGGTCCTTCATCGTCCAGATGCTGGCCTGCCAGTTCACAGGCTTTTCCCAGGCCGACGATGTAGGGGACGTTCTCCGTGCCGCCACGGCGCCCGCTTTCCTGGTGTCCACCCAGCAGGAACGGATTCAGCTTGGTGCCCTTGCGTACGTAGAGCACGCCGATGCCCTTGGGGGCATGCAGTTTGTGTCCCGATAGCGAGAGCATATCGATGGGTGTCTTGCCGAGGTCGATCGGTAGCTTGCCCACGGCCTGCACGGCATCGGTATGGAACACGCCGCCGGCCTGCTTCGTGATCTCGGCGAGCTCCTCGATGGGGAAGACGACGCCGGTCTCGTTGTTGGCCCACATGATACTGACGACCGCCGGTCCCTTGGCCAGCTCGCGCCGCAGTTCGGCCGGATCAAGCTGACCCGACGCGTCGACGCCCAACTCAACGACCTCGCCCTCATGCTCCTTGTAGTGGCGGGCCGGACCCAGCACCGCGGCGTGCTCTACACGTGTGGTGATCAGGCGTGTATGCGGTCCGGCGGCCTCGAGCGCGCCCCGGACAGCCATGTTATCGCTTTCGGTACCGCAGCTTGTGAAGACGATCTCGGACGGATCGGCCCCGATCAGGGAGGCGACCTGTTCGCGTGCATGCTCGATATGGCGGGCCACCTGGCCGCCGAAGTAGTGCATGCTGGAGGGATTTCCCCACAGTTCCGTGAAGAACGGCTGCATCACTTCCACGACTTCCGGCGCCACACCGGTGGTTGCGTTGTTGTCCAGGTAGACGTTCTTCATGCTTTGGCCTCCTCAACCGTGATATCAGGCGAGACAAATTCGCGTAGCTTGGCTTGTACGACATCGCGCATCGTGAACTCCGCCACGTTGCATTGTGCACACATGCCACGGAACGCGATGATGACGCGGTCGTGGTCGACATCGATCAGATCAATATCGCCGCCGTCGCTCTGCAACATGGGGCGGATCTCGCGTTCCATGGTCTCTTCGATCAGGCGGATGGTCTCGAGAATGGTGCGCGGCTTGGCAGGGACGGGGGCGGCGGCCGCCCTGAGCTCCTCCTGGATGCGTTCGATGATCTCCTCGATTTCGGGAACGCATCCCCCGCATCCGCCGCCGGCCTTGCAGTAGTTGGTGACCTGTTCGGCTGTGGTCAGCTTGTTGTCCCGCACCACGTGCTCGATTTCGTCTTCGGTAATACCGAAACACTTGCAGATGACCTTGCCTTCGAGAATCTTCTTACTGGTCTTGCCGGTGTGGTAGTTCTCGATGGCCACTTCGAGGGCCTCGCGTCCCAACACCGAGCAGTGCATCTTCTGCTCGGGCAGGCCGCCCAGGAACTCGGCAATGTCCTGGTTCGTCACCTCTGAGGCCTCGTCAATGGTCATCCCCTTGATCATCTCGGTCAGGGCCGATGAGGATGCGATGGCACTGGCGCAGCCGAACGTCTGGAACTTTGCGTCTGCAATGCGTTTGTCATCATCCAGTTTGAACGTCAGCTTCAAGGCGTCTCCACAGGCCAGTGATCCGACCTCTCCCACACCGTCGGGGTCTTCAACAACCCCCACGTTGCGTGGATTCTTGAAGTGATCCATTACTTTGTCCGTGTAATCCCACATGGGTTGTATTCCTTTCCTCAGTTAAGATGTGCATTGTAGTCACGTTTTTGGAGATGTGGCAAGTGGCGGGTGGGGTGCTGTCGTGGTGCGTCGCGGCTCGCTGGGGACAGCTCGTTCCCGTTTCGGAAAGCGAACGTGAGACATGTCCGCATGGTGCGACAGAGATGCCTCGGCTGCGCTCGGCATGACAGAATACCTCGGGAAGGTGTCATCCCGAGCGAAGTCGAGGGATCTCCTGTTCGACCGACAGCTCAGAACTGGGGTAGGCCACAGCTCACCAGTCTTGAATCTGGACGCTGGAAGAGATAGGGTGAAGGAGAGAGAGGCAAAGATGATTCACAACAACATAGTATTGATCGGCATGCCCGGCGCCGGCAAGGGCACGATTGGGGTCATGCTGGCGAAGCGATCGGCCAGGGACTTTGTGGATACGGACGTGCTGATCCAGGTTGTCACGGGGCATTCGCTGCAGCACATCCTGGATGAGAATGGCTATCTCGGATTGCGGGACGTGGAGGAAAAGGTGATCCTCTCGCTGGATTGCGACCACCATGTGATCGCCACGGGGGGTAGCGCAGCCTATAGCGCCCGCACCATGCGCCATCTTTCGGATCAGGGCACGATCGTGTTTCTTGATGTGTCGTTCGATCTGATTGAGGCCCGGGTCAGCGACTATGGCACACGCGGTATTGCCCGTCGAGAAGACCAGTCCTTTCGTCAACTCTACGAGGAACGGCTTCCTCTCTACCGGCGCTATGCCGATATCACGATCGACTGTGGCGACTCGGGGCAAGATGCTCTCTGCGAGGAGATACTCGCTCTGCTCGCGGATCGTCAGGACGAGACTGCATGGACGCCATAGATAAACAAGATAAGCGTCCGTCGAGAGGGGCCATCCTTCTGTCCGGGTTCGTCTGTCCGGGAGTGGGGCAGTTCATGCAGCGCCGATGGCTGGCCGGCGCCTTGTTCGGTGGCGGTTTTGTGGTTCTCTTCGGTATGCTGTTGGCCCAGTGCTTCCGGGTCATCATGGCGTTCTACCGACTGGCATTCGACGGCAACCTGTCCGCTGATCAGCCGTCCGTAGCGCGTATTCTCGTGATCTTCGGTCTATGCCTCTTGGTTTACCTGCTCAACGTAGGCGATGCCTACCTGGCCCACCGGCGTGCCGCCCGCCGCAGCGCCGTGAGGCGCCATCTTGATCCACTGTTGGCGTCCATACTGAATGCAGAAGAAGGGGAGGAAGCGTAATGCCGCATGTAGTTGTAAAGATGTACCCGGGGCGATCTGAGGAAGTGAAGGAACGGATGGCACAGGCGATCGCCCGCGACATCGTGGAAATCGCGGAGTGCGGGGAGGAATGGGTTTCGGTTGCGATCGAGGAGGTCGATCCGGCGGACTGGCCGGAGACGGTCTATCGCCCGGAAATCCTTGAGCGATCAGAGGCCCTCTACAAGAAACCGGGCTACAACCCCTTCTCATAGGAGCGGATATAGTGGATGTCAGGGCTGACTGAAAGTCATGGGTGCTCGGGCGGGATTGCGGACGGAAACGGAGCTTCTTCATGTCCCAATGGTCAAGCAGGCGCGGCGGGGTGAGATGATGGATTGGATCTACGCCTCCATGGAGCAGGGCCAGCGGGATGTTCAGAAACGGGGGGAATGGCTCCTCCGGCGAGCTTCTCTCTATGGTAGCACGATGGCGCGGGCTGTGCGGACAAAGAGCGCTTTGCACTCATTCCAGTCGAACGGGACGAGCATCTGCGGCATGGGTTCTGATTCAGCGTCGTCGAAGTAGGTGAGGCTCTTGAGGATGTGGTACGTGTTGACCCGGCTCTGGCCATACTTGCGCGGCAGCATGTCGAAGTAGGTTTCGAGAGGCGGCTCGTCCTGCAGGATGATAAACAGGTCGGCAAAATCCTTGCGACTGCCGCGGCCGGATATGGCGAGCAGTTTCATCAGTGCGATATCGCCAATGGCTGCGACCGAGAAGAAGCGATGAGGCAGGGCGTCGAACACAAACGGATCACGAATGCGGAAGAAGGATAGTTTCGTATTCCGGATCAGAACGGTTAGCGTGTGATCGGATTCCTGCAGCGTTTCGTATGGTCCGTATGTGCCCAGCACGTCGTGCAGGGCGCGAACGTCCATCTCGTCCGTACGAAAGAAATCAAGATCCTCTGAAACGCGGTGTCCAAGGTGGAACGCCAATCCGGTTCCGCCGGCAAGGGTCCACCCCGATAGAAGGGGCGAGGGGTCCGCCCCAAGGTCATTCAGGAGTTCCAAGCTGTGTTGCGGGAGTACTTTTTCGTGCACGGGATTCCCTCCATGTCGAGGATCTGGTTCCAGAAACTGCGGGTGCGTGGTGAGAGACGGTGTGCGGTGGCTACCGCGGCAAGGAAGGCCTTGCGCCCGATTGTATCATGTAGCATGAGAACGTCATCCAGATTGCCATATTCGAGAACGCGTTCGACGACCCATGTGGAATGCGCGTCAATGTCGCCCGGTGTAAGCGGGTGATCCCAAAAAAGCCGACTGAGTTGCTTGCAGCCCTCCTGTCGACTACGGGCCTTTCGCTTGGGGCGCATCTTTGGGTGGAGCTCGATCGCAAGCTCACAGTCAAGAGCCAGCGCGAGTTTCCGAAGCGTATAGACCTCAAACCGCGTCCATCCATGCTCGTAACGTGAAAGCGTGGCGGCCGACGAGCCCGCCCGCCGCGCAAGCACAGAGAGCGACAACCCCTTCTCGTGGCGCCTCTCTCTAAGCTGCTCCGAGATGGTACGTCTTGACTTCATGCTATTATCATAGGTGATAATAGCGCGTCTGTCAATCAGGAGGAGTACCGCTCTGCGATGTGGGCTTGGTGGACAACCCCTCCGCTTCCTTTGGGGAGTCATCAATCACAACACTAATGTCCCTCGCCTTCTTCGGTAAGGTAGGTGGCCGAGAAGAAGCAGGCGCCCATGATCAGGTAGGCCAGGGCAAAGCGCCAGGGGATCCGCGCCCATGAGCGGCATTCGCCCTGGAACAGACCGCCCAGCCAGCTCCAGAAAGGCGTGATGTCGATCACCGTGTCCGCCACGGTCCAGCGGTAGCCGTGCATGAAACCGGTCAGCGAGAGTACGGCCGCCACCAGGCACCACGCGGCGGCGTGCCGGAACTTCCGCTCGATGACGCAGACCGTGGCCGCGGCCAGGATCATCGATAGGAAGATGAAGCCCTGTTCCAGCGCAAACGCGCCATCGATCCAGATATCTTTCATGTTGAACGCGGCCACCAGTTCAGAGCTGAACGGATGATCCGGCGAGCCGAGTCCGCCCACCTGCAGCGCCATCTTGACCAGAAACGCGCCCCAGGCCGCAATGCCTGGCAGCAACCCGATCACCACGGCCGGCGCGTGTTTGCGCGGCGTGGCGTCAAAGGCCTGTGCGGCGATCACGATGCCGATCCATAGCACGATCGCCATCCCGGCATCGATCGGCACGTAGTAGGCAATGACGGAGAGTGTTCCTGTCAGGCACACCGCCGTCACAAACACGGCATTCAAGACCGAGTACCCCGCCCGTGCGCCGAGCGCCTTCCAGCCCGGATGACCAATGTAGATCGTAGTCGGGAAGCAGGATCCGAAACAGGCCGCCGCGATGGTTCCGATGCCGTTGACCGCGAGGGACGGGTGGGTGGGATAGGTATCCCCCGCCGCCTCGGCGGATTCGATATTCTGCAGCGATCCGATGACGTTGAATAGCCCCATCGGAATGATGACCGACACATAGGTCAACAGATGTCCTTCTCGAAACGCCGCGATCAGCTCGCCGAAGGCGGGTATGGGCAGGTAGAGCCCCGCGCCGGTCGGTTCGATGCCCGGGGGCGGACACAGTCCGGTCAGCCATGCCAGCAGTGTGCCGAGTGCCACGGCCACCAAACCACCCGGAACGCCACCCTTGAAGCGCACCTTACCAAAGTAGGTCAGCATGATGATGGCCAGAGTCGTGAGGCCGACAATCGGATGGGCAAAGGTCCGGAAGAGGAATCCCAGCGAGATGAAGGTCATGGCGATACCCGCCAGGGTTGCCAACAACGCCGCACGCGGTGTGGCCTTGCGGATACGTTCGGCAATGAACGCGCCGCCGAATTCGATGACGCCCGAGCCCAGGCAAGCCACCAGTCCGGCGCGCCAGGCGATACGCGCCGGATCAATCGCCCCCGCCGCCTCGGCCGCCAGGCGCGCAGGCAGCATCACGAGGAAGACGTAGCCGATCAGAGACACCGTGTTGATGCCGTAGGGCAGGGCACACACATCATGGCGGCCCGTGCGCTTAGCGAGTCGCTTGGCCTGGTAGGCGTAGAAGATGTTTCCGACGATGAGCGAGACGGCCACGCCCGGCAGCACATGCCCCAGCAGCAGTTCGTCTCCGAACCCCAGCACATACCGACACAGCGCTGCAATCAGCAGCATCTGCACCAGGTTATCCAGAGCCAACCCGAAGAAACCGTCAATATCACCACGTACAAACCAGCGCATAATGCTGCACAACATGCCGCGCCGGATCTTGCTTGTCAATGGGGGGGTGTGACTTTGTAAGAAGCGGGAAGGCCGTAAAGGTGCTGCGGCACAAGAAAAGAGCCCGGCATCCGGGAGGAGGATACCGGGCTCGGATAGTTGGGGTCGGAGAGCCTATTTCTTCACGGTTTTGACCGGGTGGCCGGCATCGGTCCAGCCCTGGATACCGTGGCGATACTCGATCACGTTCCTGTAACCGAGTGTCTTCAGATTCCTGGCCAGCATGGCACTGGCCGGGCACTTGAGACCGGCACAATAGGTCACGATGAGAGCGTTCTTGGAGCGGACGGCTTTCTTCGCCTCCTTTGCCGTAGCTTTGGCGAACAGGCTCTCGGCTCCGGGTATCCGGCGGCCGTCATCGTACTTGGCGCTGCGAGCGTCCAGGACGTAGACCTTGGCGCCTGAATCGAGCAGGGCCTTCAGACCGCTCGTGTTGATCTCAGCAATCTCGGCCTTCGCTGCGCAGCAGGGCTTCTTGCAGTCAGGCCCACATGCCTTCTTAGGGGCCGTGGCGCGGCAGGCGCCCTTTACCGGACAGCCTTTGGCAGATTTCACGCTGCACGCGGACCTCGCTGCGCACTTCTTTCCCGCCATGGCACATTTTGCAGCGCAGTCTTTCTTATCCGCGCATTTCGCGGCGCAGGCCTTCTTGCCAGCGCACTTTGCGTCACAGGCTTTCTTGCCTGCATCCGGTGCCTCACAACAGGGCTTCGCACAGCCCTCCGGACATGCCTTCTTCACTTCTGCGCGTGCGCCACAGGCGCCGCAACCTGCGTCTGCCTGTAAGCCCAGTCCTACCACCATAAGGGCTGCAAGACCGACGATCATGATATGTTTCTTCATACTGATTCTCCTCTTGAGGTTGATTGTTCCTGCTTTCTCTACCCACCTTCTACCAGGCCGCCTATGAAAGCAGACCGAGTGCCAACCTGTCAATGGTGCAAATAAGACTCAAAAAGACCGCTTTAAGTACATCTTTCTTGAGTCAAACGTCTCACTGTCTGTCTTGTCACCTTTGAAGATGAAACACGGTGCGACACTCCAACTGGTTCTCACCAATGAGAAGCTTGGTGTTGTGATCGCATCCAAATGGACGGGTTTTGGGGCGTTTACATGGTTTCTGGGGAAAAGGCATGGTTACTGCTCATATTTAGTAGGTGGAGATAAGCAGGAAGAAGAGGAAGACGATGATTGGACTGATCAACACGGTATGCATAACGCTGCTCTTCTCGGGCTGGGTGTGGGGGCTTAAGCAGGACATCCAGAATCTGAGCCAGCCGGCACATGACGGGCCGGCTCTGAATCCGGTGCATCACAACCAACCCGTTGGTCACAAGGGACCCATCCATCCTAAGGAAAGCCCACTGTTCGACCAGCATGGCAAGGCGCGCGACAGGCAAGGTGTGGCGACCTGGACCATTGGATAGGGGAAGCATCGGCTAGCGGAAGACAGCGTCCCAGTTCTTGAAGACCGGTTCGAGCTGTTGCTCGCGCAGCATCGTGCAGAAGGTCTCTACGTCGCGTCCGTCATCGATCTCGAACTGACCGTTGTCTTCAGCGCGCCCGTTCTCATAGCCGCCAACAGTTGTACGGCTGGCAACGCTCATCTTGTTGATGCCAATGCCCGCCATGCCGTCCCGGAATGCGGCCGACTCCCGGGTGGAGAGCACCAGGGGAACATCCGGGAGGCAGATACGGAAAGCAAAGATGAGCTGAGCCAGCCGCTTTTCATCCACCGGATGGGGCGGCTGAAAACCGCCGGCCTCCGGTCGCAACCGCGGGAACGAGACGCTGATGCCGCCCTGCCAGTGGGTCTTCATCAGGTGTGCGGCGTGTTGGTAGAGGCTGATCGACTCCGCAATCGGATCGCCCAGTCCCAGCAACGCCCCAATCCCGACGGTTCTCAGACCGGCCCGGAATGCCCGGTCGGGCGCTGCGATGCGAGTGGCAAAGTCACGCTTCTCGCCCCAGCGATGACACGCCTCGTAGAGCGTGGGGTCGTAGGTTTCCTGGTAAAGCGTTATCCCTGTGCAGCCGGCCTCGTTCAGTGTTCGATATTCCTCCTCCGTCATCCCGAACGCCTCGACCGTCACCTTGGGAAAATGCACTGCCGCGGCTCTGACGAAGTTGCACAAGAATTCGAAGTCCGCCTCCGGTGCGCGTTCCCCGGTCAGGAGCAGAATCTCCTCGATGTGCATCTGGCGCAGCGCGCTCATTTCGGCCTGGCACTGCTCTTCCGTCAGTTTGTGCCGTGGCTGCTTGCGATCCGAGGAGAATCCGCAGTAGGAGCACCCGCCCGTGCAGTAGTTTGAAAGATAGAGCGGGGCATAGAGCTGGATCGTGTTGCCGAAATGTCCGCGCGTAAGCTGCCTGGCCCGCTGCGCCATCGCCTCCAGCTCCCCGGCTGCCGTCGAGGAGAGCAGTGCCGCGAACTCGGCAATCCCGGGCTGCTCCGCCGCCAGTGCAGCATGCACATCGCGCCGCCGCGCCGCTTCAACGCGCGCCACGTGCGGTTCCGGGTCCAACCAATCGGGACGAATGCTCATAGGGCGGGCATTCTACATGGATGGACAGGATTTACAGGGCAAAATATTCTCGCGCCCTCATCCTCTTCATCCTGTATATCCATGTTGAATGAATTACTCGGCGTCAGAGAGGAAGGCGGTGAGTGGACTCGTGGCTTCGGCGTGATCAAGGCGGGCCATGAGCCCTGCCTGGCGCGCGGCATAGCCGGTCGCCACGGCATCGGCGAAGGCGCGACCCATTGCCGCGGGATCGCCCGCATTGGCAATCGCGCTGTTGACCAGGACCGCATCGCAGCCCATTTCCATTGCCGCCGTCGCTTCCGATGGCGCGCGCAGGCCGGCATCGATGATCACCGGAATGCCGCTGTCCCGTATAATCAGCCCCACCAGCTCGCGCGTACTCAGGCCGTGGCCACTGCCGATCGCCGAGCCAAGCGGCATCACTGACGCACAGCCCACATCTTCCAGTCGCTTCGCCAGCACCGGGTCGGCCGGCATGTAGGGCATCACCACGAATCCATCCGCCGCCAGTGTCTTGGCCGCCTCGTAGGTTTCAATCGGGTCCGGCATCAGGTGGTGCGGGTTGGGATGAATCTCGACCTTGACCAGTTTGCTCCCACTCAGCTCGCGCGCAAGCATGGCGGCACGTACCGCCTCCTGTGCGTTGCGCGCGCCCGAGGTGTTCGGCATCAGCGTCACACCGTCGAGCTGCGAGAGTGGACCGAACAGATCGTCCTCCGCTTCGTTTGCATTGAAGCGCCGCAGCGCCACTGTCACAATCTCGGCGCCCGAGGCCTTGACCGCCGCAATCATCGTCTCAACATCCGAGAACTTTCCCGTGCCAAGCAATAGCCGGGACGAGAACGCCAGGTCGCCCAGTGTCAAGGTGTCGCTCATTGTCATCCGCCCCCTGCGAAAGAGAGGACCTCAACGCGGTCACCCTCGCTGAGAGGTGCCGCGTCTCGTTCGTTCTTCTTCAGAATCTCGTCATTCAACATCGTCGCCACCCGTTCCGGGTCCGCAGCCATAGATGTCACCAGCGCAGCCAGGTTGGCCTCGCCGTCATAATCTCTATCTTCACCATTAACCACTAACTTCATAATCACTCACTCACTCACTCACTCACCTTCACACCTTCCACCTTCACACTCACGCTCTCCGAGCGATCCAGCCGCCGCCCATGACTTCAGCGCCACAGTAAACCACTGCTGCCTGACCCGGCGCCACTCCAAACTGAGGTCCCTCGAACCGGATCGTACAACATCCGTCGTCCCCGGGCTCTATCGTGGCGGGAACCGGACCGTGCTGATAGCGTACTGACACCTCGACCGCCTGGCCTGAGGGAGGGGGATGACCGCTGATCCAACGGCAATCCTCAAGCTTGCATCCGGGCGCACAGGCTTCTTCACGTGATCCCACCACAACCTGGTTGCGTTCCGCATCGATGCGCACGACATAGAGCGGTGGACCGCCCGAGAGGCCAAGGCCGCGTCGCTGACCCACCGTACAGCGGTGGATGCCTTCGTGCTGCCCCACCACCTCGCCCCCCATGTTGACAATGTCCCCGGGGCGGCTGGCGTCTGGAAAGAATCGCTCCACCACTTCGTGATGGTGTCCCGGCGGGGCGAAGCAGATGTCGCGGCTTTCCTCACCCGTGGCGATGGGGAGTTTGCGCTCCCGGGCGTAGGGAATCACATCCTCCTGCTTGATCATATCGCCCAGTGGAAACATGGCGTGCGCAAGCTGGCGTTGCGAGAGTCGGTGCAGGAAGTAGGACTGGTCGCGCGAGGTGTCACGTCCCCGGTAAAGATGAACGCCATCCCCCGCTTCAACGCGTTTCGCGTAGTGCCCCGTGGCCAGGCCGGTGCAACCGAACGACACCACGCGCGTCAGCAGTGCACCGAACTTGATCGTCTGGTTGCACGCCACACAAGGGGAGGGGGTCTTGCCGTCGACATATTCCCGGGCAAACCGTCCGGCGACATTCTGCATGAAGTCATCCAGAACATTCACCACGACATGCCTGATCCCCAGATGCCAACAGACCTTCCGCGCGCTCTGCACCGCTTCCAGCGAGCAGCAGCGCGACCCCTCTTTCCACATCCGGGCCGTAACCCCCAGCACCTCGACCCCCCGGTCAACAAGCAGAGCCGCGGCCACAGAACTATCCGTGCCCCCGCTCATCCCTACGGCGATGAGAGGTGCCTGCCCCGCCTTCTCCTCCAAGGTTGGTTCTGTCGTATCCATCTCTTCGGGAAACTATAGCGGTCTGACTGGAGAAGGTACAGGGAGGTTATCTCAAGGCCGTCTGGCAAGAGAAATGACTTGCCCGCTAAACGCTCAGAATGTATCTGCTTTGTAGATACAGGAGGCGAAGCATGCAGACAGAGATACAGAAGTGGGGCAACAGCCTGGCGGTGCGAATTCCAAAGGCATTTGTGAGGGAGGCACACGTTGCATATGGAACGACGGTTGACCTGTCCGTTGATGATGGAAAGATCGTGATAGACCCTCACACGGATGTCGAGTATCAGCTTGATGACTTGCTCAAGGGGGTAACCAAGCAGAACCGCCATGCGGAGGTGGCAACAGGGGACGCCGTAGGACGGGAGGTGTGGTAATGCCCTCATACTGCCCGAAGCGACCGTCAGGCAGGTACTCAACAAGGTAGGGACCCTCCTTGACACCTGAGACTCAGGGCGCTTCGTCCGGAGAAGCCCTCCTCCTGTTTCTTCTGTTAGCTGTTCTCGTCAAGTGGCTGGCCCGGGGTGAGTCCCGTAGTGCTGGCCGACGGTCATCGGTAAGCAACCCCGACACGCTACGCCTGCTGGAAACTCAGATATCGACAACTGACCGCCAAATCGACCGTCTTGTATACGACTTGTACGATCTGACTGCCGAAGAGATCGCCATTGTTGAAGGGCGGTAAGCGGCTTTGAAGGAAACTGCCTGACATTATGCTGGTGGGTGGTTGCCTAGAGTGCCCGCTCGGCAGAAAAAGGGTCCTCCTAAAAGGCGTTGCATAATGCAGCACATCGTTGTACTATTGTCTCGTCGTAAGAAGGGGAGGTGACGCGATGACAACCGCAGTTCGAGTTTCGGAGGACCTTGTGCGTGAGGCACGTCTTATCAGTGCAGTAGATAACCGTTCCGTAACTGGCCAGATCGAGCACTGGGCGAGAGTGGGGAAGTGCGCGGAAGACAATCCCGAGCTGACGTATCGTGTGATCAAAGACATCCTTATCGGTGTTGAGGAGCTGGATCAGGGCGAGTCCTCGGAATACCAGTTTGGGTGATGCGCTATGCGAATCATCCAATCCCGCACCTTTGAGAAGAGAGTCCGACGCTTCCGAAAGCAAGAGAAAGCAATTCTAGACCGGCAGGTCCGGAGAATCGCCAAGAATCCCTCCATCGGACGGGAGAAGCGTGGCGAGCTCCGTGGAGTCTTCGTCCACAAGTTCAAGATCCACGCCACGCAGCACCTTCTCTCCTACCGGATGGCTGACGCCGACACCCTCGAGTTGATCATGATCGGTCCACACGAGAACTACTACCGAGATCTGACGACCTACCTGAAGACTGGGCGATGACGGGAAGTATCAGGCTTAATGCACCTTACCGCTGTCACTGTCATCTGGAGTCGACGTGAGAAATGCTGTTGTTGTATGTCTCCTCTTGTGCGCGGCATGCGCGCGGATGCCTCATTCCAATGGGGATGTTGCCTGGCAGAAGGTGGAGTTGGATCTGTCCCGGCTGGATGCAGACGGGCTTCGTGGTCCGGCCGATGGAAAGGTCGCGGTTTCCTACGAGTTTGCCATCCCCAACAGGGCGGAGTGCAGGGCCGAGGTGACGGCCATTGATCCGACCGTTGAGTTTATGGCGGGATCACCGGGGAGAATTGGGGCGACCCGGCAGCAGTGTCTGTGCATTGGTTCCACGCATCAGAAGAACTATGCAGATGTGATTCGGGCCCTGGCAGACCTGTCCTATATTGAGCGCATCATTGAATGCCACTTCGAGTAGGTGCCCCATTTCGTGTCGTGGTTGGCCTAACAATGGTCATCAGCCGTTCAGCCATGCCTGAGATGCCTCGGCTTCGCTCGGCATGACAAGAAACCTTAGGAAGCCGTCATCCCGAGCGAAGTCGAGGGATCTCCTATGCCGCTCTGCCGTGAAGAATGGGGAACACGGCAAGCATCGGTTGACAAGCGTTTTCATTGTTTGGGCTTCTAAATAGGGGCTTCTCTCCTCTTTCAAAGAATCTCACTTTTTTTGCGAAAACCCATTGACAGTTGGTGGGGCAAGGTGTAGAGATGTGTCACGAAAGGTCAAATAGTGGATTCTGGTGGTTCTATAGAGCAGGCGGAAGTCGGCGCGTTGGGGATGTTTGTCGGGGAATTCCGGCATGCATTGGACCCCAAGAAGCGTCTGACGATTCCTGCGACGTGGCGTGCGCTGGTGGCGGGGCCGAAAAGCCTCTATGTGCTGCCGGACTTTCATGCGTGTTGTCTGAACATTTTTCCGGCCGAGGCGATGGCCCGCAAACTGGAGAAGATCCGGCGGCATTCGATGTCGGACCGCAAGGCGATGGATTTCGCCCGGCGTCTGGGCTCTGTGTCGGAGCTGGTGCCGTGGGATGTGCAGGGGCGCATTCGGATCAAGGACAAGTTGTTGGAGTTTGCGGGGTTGAAGGACCAGGTGGTGATGATCGGGGCGTTGGACCGGATCGAGCTGTGGAGTCCTGAGCAGCAGCCTGCGATGGAGATTGACCAGGATGGTCTGGCGGAAGCCGGGCTCTACGTGGATTTCTAATGGGTCGGAGTGTTTCATATGCATCAGCCGGTGTTGCTGAGCGAGACGGTGGAGCGGTTGCAGCCGCAGCCGGGCGGGGTTTACGTCGACGGCACACTGGGCAGCGGGGGACACGCCGAAGCGATTGTGAAGGCCATGGAGGGGCAGGGCCTCTTCATAGGGATTGACCGCGATCCCGAGGCGCTGGCGCGTGCCGGCACGAAGCTGGCGCCGTATGGCGAGTGGATCAGGTTGGTACATGCGAATTTCGCGGAGATGGCGGATGTCGTTCGGGGGGCAGGTGCAACACAGGTAGATGGGATCGTTATGGACCTGGGAGTGTCATCCAACCAGATCGGGACACCTGAGCGGGGGTTCAGTTTTCAGGATGACGGTCCGCTGGACATGCGCATGGACCCGACGAAGCCGATTACGGCGGAGACGCTGGTGAACGAGCTGTCCGACCGCGAATTGGCCGAGTGTTTTCGTGACCTGGGTGAAGAACGCCGGGCGTGGGCCGCAGCCAAAGCACTTGTACGCGCGCGCGATGAGGCGCCGATCAGGACCACGGGCCGCCTCGCGGAGATCGTGGCCAGGGCCGTGGGTGGACGGCGCGGACGGATTCACCCGGCGACGCGCGTGTTCCAGGCGTTGCGCATGCGGGTGAACGAGGAATTGGAATCGTTGAAAGAAGGGCTGGAGTCGGGAATCAACCTGCTGGCGCCGGGTGGGCGCATGGCGGTGATCTCGTTTCACAGTATCGAAGATCGAATCGTGAAGCATTGCTTTGCTGACCATGCGGGCCGGATGGCATCGCTGGCGGCGGGCGGCGAGGCCTGGGAAGGCCGGGAGCCGAGGATGCGGCGTATCACACGCAAGCCGGTGACGGCGAGCGAAGCAGAACTGGCGGAGAATCCGCGCGCACGGTCGGCAAAACTGAGAGTGGCTGAGCGGGTATAGCCCGCCAAGGAGGACAGCATGGCACGTAAGAACGTCAGGAAGAAGCGCAAGAAGCAGCAGAAGATGAACGGGTACATCTTCCCGGTTCCCTTTGCGGGAATCGTGGTGGTGGCCTCCGCGTTGGCCCTGGGGTATGTGTGGCTGGGTTGCCAGTGTGAGGCATTGGGTGATGAGATCGCGGGCATTGAGACCCGTGGCATCGACTTGAACAAGAAGCTCCTCAACGCCGAGTACCGCTGGGTGCGGACCAAGTCTCCGCAAAGCCTCGAGATTGCTCTGCAGCGTCACGGCCTGAACATGGATTGGCCGCGTGCCAACCAGGTCGTGCGCCTGGAGCGTGCTGAGCTACCGCGCGGGCTTGATGACCGCGCCCTGCCTGGCGACATACGGATTGCGAAGGTGAGTCGGAACGTAATGCATGAGTAAGCAGTCGCCATACCGTCTGTACGCCAGCAGTTCTATGCTGTCGCTGGCTGTAGTGGGGCTGGGTGTACGCCTGGCCTTTTTGCATCTCGGCAGCCATGAAACAACGCGTGCTCGCTTTGATCGGTCGCGCAGCTATGAGCGCAAGATCCTGGCGGGGCGGGGTGCTGTCTATGATTGCAGCGGCGAGGAGAATGTCCTGGCGATGAACCTGTCCGTGAAGGACGTGTGCATCGATCCGTCGGTAACCTGCAAGGATGACGCGGTCATCAGGAAGGCCTGCAAGCTGTCCGAGCTGCTCAACGTGCCGGTCGACGAGGTGGCGGTTCGGATGAAGCAGCCCGACCGCCGCTTCGCCTACGTGAAGCGCTTTGTGCCGACCGACCTGGTTGAGCAGACCCGGGCACTCGATATCGATGGCATGTTCTACCGCGATGCGACGATCCGCCATTATCCGCAGAGGTCGTTCCTCTGTCATGTGCTGGGATTCGTCAACCACATGGGGGCCGGCAGCGCCGGCATCGAGCAGCAGCTTGACCGCTACCTGCGCGGGTCGCCCGGCATGGTGGAAGGGCGTCTCAATGCCATGCAGAAGGATCTCTACGTCAAGCGTGGACGGCAGGTGCCGGCCCTCGAAGGGGCGAATGTCACTCTCACGATTGACCAGAACATTCAGTACATGGTCGAGAAGGCTCTCGACGAGGTCATGGTAGAGCACCGTGCCGAGGGCGCGTGGGCCATCGTGCAGCGGATCCGTACAGGTGAAATCCTCGCCCTGGCGAACCGGCCGGGCTTTGACCTGAACGAATTCCGGCATGCGCCCGATTTCGCCAAGCTGAACCGGGCCATCGGCTACGTCTATGAACCGGGTTCCACCTTCAAGCCGGCCGTGATCGCGGCTGCGCTGGAGGAGAAGACCGTCACGCCGGACACCATGTTCAACTGCGAGAACGGCGCCTGGTTGTATAAGCGGCGCATTCTGAGGGACTACCACTCCTATAGCCGTCTCAACGTGGCTGATGGACTCAAGAAGTCGAGTAACATCCTGACCGCCAAGGTCGCCCTGACCCTCGGAGATGAAGGGCTCGACAGCTACTTGCGAGCGTTCGGTTTCGGCAAGAAGCTCGGCCTGGACCTGCCCGGCGAAGAGAACGGGATTCTGCATCCGGTCAAGCGCTGGTCAGGCATCAGCGCGACGCGCATTGCCATCGGGCAGGGGGTTGCGGTCACCGCACTGCAGATGCTGGGTGCGGTCTGCGCAATTGCCAATGACGGATTTCTGATGAAGCCCTACATCGTAAGCGAGGTACGCTCCGGCACAGGCAACGTGATGCGCCGCACCGAACCCGAGGTGCTGTCGCGCCCCATTTCTGTTGAGACGGCACAGACCATGCGCCACCTGATGGGCCGCGTTACGGAGTCCGATGGCACAGGCCGCCGCGCTCGCATACCCGGTTACACGGTGGCGGGCAAGACCGGCACGGCCCAGAAGGCGATTGCCGGCGGCTATTCAAGCACGGAGCACATGGCATCGTTCGTGGGGTTCCTTCCCGTTGAGCAGCCGGAGATCGGCGTGATCGTGGTGGTGGATAACCCGCAGCCGATTCACACAGGCGGGCGTGTCGCCGCACCCGCATTCAGTAAGATCGCAGGTCCCGCCATCCGGTACCTGAACGTACCCGGCACGGACAGCCTGCTGGCGAAGAGGTAGCATGAACCTGGGTCAACTATTCGAAGGCATTGTTGAAGGCGTGCGTGCGTTGCCTACTGCCGAGGTGACGGGGATCTCGTCGGATTCCCGCCAGGTGCGCGAGGGGTTTGTCTATGTCGGAATTCGCGGCGGGCGCCATGACGGCCGCGACTTTGTCCCCGACGCTGTTGCGCGCGGAGCCGTCGCCTGCATCGTTGAAGGTCCCGCGCCGACAGACAGCGGCGGAGCCGTTCCTGCCCTGTCGGTACCCGATGCCCGCCTGGCCGTGGCGCTGCTCGCCTCCCGTTTTCATGGAAATCCCTCCTCGAAGCTCAAGGTAGTGGGTACCACCGGCACGAACGGGAAAACCACGGTCAGCTACCTGGTGCGAGACATCTTCAATCAGTCCGGCCTGCAGCCCGGACTGATCGGTACGATTGCCTACGAGATCGGTGAACGTGCCATTCCGGCGGCGCGTACGACGCCGGAGGCCGCGGAGTTGCAGGGGCTTCTGGCGCAGATGGTCAGCTCCGGCTGCCAGAGCGCCGTGCTGGAGGTGTCCTCGCACTCGCTCGACCAGAAGCGCGTGGCGGGAATTGATTTCGATGTGGGCGTCTTTACGAACCTGACCGGGGACCATCTCGACTATCATCTCGACATGGAGCGCTACTTTGCCGCCAAGGCCGGCCTGTTCAGGCAGCTGGGCAGCGGTAAGAAATCGGCCTACGCCGTGATCAACGCGGACGACCCCTTTGGACGCCGCCTGGCTGATCCCGGTCGCTATGACGCGGAAGTCATCACCTATGGAACCGGACGTGCTGCGGATGTCCGCGCCGAGATCGTGGAACTGGATGCACGCGGAAGCCGAATCACGATGGCCAGTCCATGGGGGAACTACAAGGTTGAGACACCGCTGATGGGACGCTTCAACGTCAGCAATGTGCTGGCGGCCATGACGATTGCGGGTGCGATGGGACTCGATATCGAGACGGCCGGTCAGGCCCTCAAACATGCATCCGGAGCGCCGGGACGGCTCGAAGAGATTCCGACAGATACAGGCTTCCAGGTGTTTGTCGACTACGCGCATACGGACGACGCCTTGAGCAATGTGCTCACAACCCTGCGTGAGGTGACGCCCGGTCGTCTGATTGCCGTATTCGGTTGTGGCGGCGATCGCGACAAGACCAAGCGGCCCCTGATGGGACGTGTCGCAGAGATCGGGGCGGATCTGACCATCGCGACATCTGACAACCCGCGCAGCGAGGACCCCGCTGACATCATCGAGCAGATTGTGGCCGGCGTCCACAACCGCAATACTGTGCTGGTCGAGATAGACCGGCGCGATGCCATTCATAAAGCGATCAGCCTGGCACGCGAGGGCGATATCGTTCTGATTGCGGGAAAAGGACACGAAAATTTTCAAGAGATCGGGAGTAGAACCATTCCTTTCGATGACCGGCAGGTGGCTGGAGATGCGCTGGCCGAAGCAGGCGCTGTTGCCAGCGGTCACTAAGGTGTAACCCGAGAGATGCTATGGGGCGTGTAACAGCAGAGCAAGCTGCGGCCTGGGGCGGCGGCGCGTGGACGGGAAAGCCACCAGTTGCCTTCAATGCAGTCTCAACTGATTCACGTACCGTCGCTTCCGGGGCCCTCTATATCGCGCTCAAGGGCGACCGTTTTGACGGTCATGATTACGTAGATGCCGCGCTGCAAGCCGGCGCGACCGGGGCGGTCGTGGCGGAAGGCTATCCCAATCCCGGTCACGATTCTGCGCTGTTGCGCGTGGCCGATACGCATCGCGCGCTACGTGACCTGGCAGCCGGCTACCGAGCCATGGTGGCGCCACGTACGATTGGCATCACCGGCAGTGTGGGCAAGTCAACGGTCAAGGAGATGCTTGCCGCGATTCTGAGCAGGCGCCATGTCACGGCAAGCACGCACGGCAACTGGAACAATGACATCGGCCTTCCATTGAGCCTGTTGGCCATGGATCAAGAGGCTGACTACGGCGTGTTTGAAGTGGGCACGAATCATCCCGGTGAAATTGCAGATCTGTGCAGCCTGTTGCGTCCCGAATGGGGGGTTGTCACCAACATCGGTCCCTCCCATCTTGAGTTCTTCGGCTCCGAGTCCGCGGTGGCACACGAAAAGGGCGAGCTGCTCGCCGCGCTGCCGGCCGATGGTGTCGCTTTCCTCGATGCCGACGGCGCCTTCTACGAGCCGTTGCGGGCAAGAACGTCGGCCCGGGTCGTGAGTGTCGCGCTCGACGGAGCGGCCGACCTGGTCGTCACGGGTGACGTGGTGGACGGCGATGAAGTTGCGGTTGAGGACCGGCGCAGTGGGCAGACCGTCATGTTGCCACGCGTGATGCCCGGCGCCCACCAGGTGCGCAACCTGCTGCTGGCGGCGGCAGTGGCCTGCGAGGCCGGACTGGCGTGGTCGGATATCCGCGCGGGACTTGCCGCCTTCGAGCCAATGCCGATGCGTTGGAGCTGCCGCGAGATTCGTGACGTACTCGTGATTAACGATGCCTACAATGCCAACCCGGTCAGCATGAAGGCAGCGTTGGATACCTTTGAAGCAACACCCGCGAAGGGCAGGCGCTGGCTGGTTCTGGGCGACATGCTCGAGCTGGGCGGAGCCGCAGCGGAGGCACATACAGCGCTGGGCCAGTGTGTGGCTGCGGGCCCGTGGGCCGGCCTGGCCGCCGTGGGCCCCCTGTCGGCCGGCATCGCGCAAGCGGTACGCGAATCCGGGGGCGCGATCGAAGCGGTGTCCTGTGCCACGGCGGAAGCAGCAGGCCAGTGGCTATCGCCGCGCCTGTCCGCAGGCGACGCGGTTCTGCTGAAAGGATCGCGCGGTATGCATTTGGAAACAGTAATCGATGTGATGGAGAACGCAGGGGAAGGGATAGACGATGCCAGCGCAACGTAAACCGACACGTGCTCGCAACACAGGAATCACAACACGAAACGGAGCACGCATAGGGGTTCCCAAACCGCTGCGCACCCCGCTGCGCAAGCAGGCGGGAGGAACACAGTGGAAAGACGACTGTATGCCGAATGGCGATCCCCCCAGCCTGATGCTGTGGGGCGACGATGAGTAGGGGAAGTAATCAGTAATCAGTAATCAGTAGGCAGTGCGTAGAGCTGCCGCTCGGTTGAGAACAGAGATATGTTGTACTATTTGCATTTACTGGAACAGTGGTTTTCGCCGCTGCGTGTGTTCCGCTACATTACGATTCGCGCTCTCGCGGGAGCCGGCACGGCGTTCGTGCTGACGCTTGTTCTGGCCCCATGGTTGATTCGCCAGCTCAAACGGTTGCACGTCTCGCAGCCGGAGCGTAAGGAAGAAGCGCCCCCGCTGTTTGAGCTTCACGGGCATAAACAGGATACCCCGACGATGGGCGGCCTCCTGATCATCCTGGCGATTGTGGTGGCTGCGCTCATCTGGATCCCGCTGACCAGTCTGTTGGCATGGATGACAGTGGCGACGCTCTGCTACATGGGAATGGTGGGGTTCTGGGACGACTACAAGAAGGTCGTGGAACGCAATACGAAGGGTCTCAGTCCCAGGAAGAAGCTCCTGCTCCAGGGCGTCTGGGCTGTGGCGATGGCATCCGTTCTGATGCTGCATCCCGAGACGGCTGAACGGACGCGTCACCTGTTTGTCCCGTTCCTGAAGGCACCGCTGATCGACGATATCGGTTGGCTGGGAGCCTGTCTTTTTGTGGGGGTTGTTGTCGTGGGAGCGACCAATGCCGTGAACTTGACCGACGGCCTTGATGGTTTGGCAATCGGGTGCAGCAGCTCGGTGGCACTGTCTTATCTGGTCATGGCCTACATGGCCGGTCATCTGACCTTCGCCGAGTACCTCATGGTGCCGTTTGTGAGCGGGGCAGGGGAGCTGGCTGTATTCTGTGGAATTCTGATGGGGGCGTGCCTTGGATTTCTCTGGTTCAACTGTCACCCGGCCCATGTGTTTATGGGCGATACGGGCAGCCTGGCACTGGGAGGCTCAATCGCAATGGTGGCCGTGCTGATCAAGCAGGAGATTGTACTCGTGATCGTGGGGGGGGTGTTCGTGATGGAGGCCTTGAGCGTCATCATCCAGGTGGTCTCCTTCAAGACGCGCGGCAAACGCGTCTTCGCTATGGCGCCCATCCATCACCATTTTGAAATGAAACAGTGGAGCGAGACGCAGGTAGTGGTGCGCTTCTGGATTCTGTCGATTATCTGTGCGCTGGCGGGGATTTTGACGCTGAAAGTCCGCTAACGGGGCGCTCCGGTCGTGGGAAGGGTCTCTCGCCCGACCGCTTCGGAATACCGAAGCGCTAAGGAGCGAGGGACCCTTCCCACGACCTCCGCTTGGGCTAGGGCTGGCCTCCGCTTGGGCTAGGGTTACCTCGCTTGGGTTGGGATGCTTGGGATGGTTAGGTAGGGCCCGACCTCCGGGCGGGCCGGTGGCAGTGGATGTGGGATAGACGTTGATTGTGATGAAGATGTATAGAAATGCTTTAGTCCTTGGGCTGGGTGTCAGTGGTATGGCTGCGGCGGAGCTGTTGCTGGAGCGGGGTGCTTCTGTGGTGGTGGCTGACCGTTCAGATGGTGAGGCGGTGGAAGAGCGTGCGGCGGCTTTGCGTGGTGCCGGGGCAGATGTGCATACCGGGGTGAAGCAGTGGCCCGAGGGTGCGTACGATGTGTGCGTGGTTTCGCCGGGGTTGCCGGTGGCGTCCGGGTGGATTGCGGAAGTGAAGGAGCGCGGCGTGTCCGTCATCTCTGAGCTGGAGCTGGCATATCAGCATGCCCCCTGCCCGGTCATTGGCATTACCGGTACGAATGGCAAGAGCACGCTCACGCGACTCTGCGGAGATATTCTGGCCGCGGCGGGGCTGAGTGTAGCCATCGGCGGCAATTATGGCACGCCTGCCTGCGCTACGGTGCGGAGTGCGTCGAAGGACAACTGGCTGGTATGGGAAGTCAGCTCGTTTCAGCTTGAGACGTGTCACACCTTCGCCCCGCGTGTGGGCGTGATTCTGAATATCCAGCCGGACCACCTTGACCGGCACGGATCACTGGCTCGCTATGCCGAACTGAAGGTCGGCATGCTGACAGGAATGGATGCCGATGGCGTGGCCATCGTACCGGCTGCACAGCGCGAGTGGATGGCCACGACCATGTCGAATCCGCTGACCTGGCAGACATTCGGACTGGGCGACAAAGCCGGCTATGGTTACAGCGCTGGTGAGCTGATCCATGGTGACGAGACCATTCCAATATCCGGCAGCTATTTTGATAACCGGATTACCGGCCAGACAGCCGCCGCCGCCTGGGCCGTTGCGGATGCCTGTGGCGTGGCCGCGGAGCACGTGACGCAGGCCATCATGGCCTTTGAGTCGTTGCCGCACCGTATGCAGCAAATAGCTGTTGTGGAAGATGTTACATATATAGATGACTCAAAAGCGACTAACCTGGCGGCCATGAAAGCAGGCCTGACAATGGCCGGTGGACCGGTGCGCTTGATCGCCGGGGGGCGCTCAAAAGAAGAAGATCTCGAATCTGTTAAAGAAGTGCTGGCAAATGGCGTCAGGAGCGTCTATCTTGTCGGCGAGGCTGCGCTGCCTATGCAGGCTGCGTGGGGTGAGGGTGTAACGTGCCATTTCTGTGGCACCATGGAACAGGCCGTGAGAGCGGCCGCGACGGATGCGGAGAAGGGCGAGTGGGTTGTGTTGTCACCCGGCTGTGCCAGCTTCGACCAGTATCCAAACTATAAGGTGAGAGGGGACCATTTTGCAGAACTTGTCCACCAACTGGAGACGTGACATGAAGACGCCGTGGGTAATTGGAATCGTAGCAGGAGCGCACATTCTGGCCGTAGCCGGGATTATGCTGATTCAGGGCTGTGGTACAACGCAGGGCACTATTCCGGACACGGTTGATACCGTGATGCCGCCCTCGGCCGTTCAGCCGGAGGAAGCGCCCGTAGTACCGACCCCGCCACCGAAGGTGACCGAGTGGCCCCCGTCGAGCAGCAGCGAATACGTGATTAAGAAGGGCGACTCGCTCTCGAAGATTGCGGCGCGCTACGGTCTCAGCACGCGTGAGCTGGCGGCACTCAATGGAATCGACAAACCCGACAAGATCCGCATCGGCCAGAAACTCACGTTGCCGGGCAAGATGGCTGCGGGCAGTGAACCCAAGCCTGCCGCGAAGCCTGCTGCAGTACGGAAGCCCAAGGTGAGCAAGCCCGCCGCTGTGGCCTCGGGTAATGTTTATGTCGTAAAGCCGGGCGATTGCCTATCGAAGATTGCCGCCGCCCATGGCTGCAAGACCAAGGCGCTGAAAGAGGCCAACAAACTCACGAATGACAAGATCTTCGTAGGTCAGAAGTTGGCGCTCCCCGGCGCTTCCGCTGCCAGGCCTGCCGCAAAGCCTGCCGCAAAGCCTGCAAGCAAGCCTGCCGCGAAACCCGCGTCCAAACCGGTTGCCAAGCCTGCTCCAAAGGTGCCGCCTGCTCCGGCGCCGATCAGCCTGGATAGCGCTCCGGCTGAGCTGCCGGATCCGGACATGGGTGCCGCAACCAGCATGGATGTACGTGAGCATATCGTCGGCGATGACGAGGACCTTCCGCGCATCGCCATGCGTTATGGTGTCACGGTAACGCGTCTCAAAGAGATGAACGGTCTCATCGATGGAACCGTCCGTCCCGGACAGAAGATCAAGATTCCTATCGACGAGTAGTGTCCTGTCTTTAAGAAACAGGACACGAGCGTCACAGCCGGGGCTTGTTCATGCATAAGGCTGCGAGCACGCTGACGGCGATCGTTCTGGCCCTGCTCTCTATTGGCATCGTCATGCTGGCCAGCACCAGCAGTGTGCGTGGCGCAGCCACGTTCGACGATGCCGGCTACTTCCTCAAACGCCAACTCATCTGGCTTGCGCTTGCCGCTGTCGTGGGTGTCTTCACGGCGCGGTTTGATTATCACTGGTGGCAGCGGCGTTCGACTGTGATCGGAACGAGCGTGTTTGCACTGATCGTTCTCGTGGCCGTGATTATTCCCGGGGTGGGCACCAAGATTGGTGGTAGCTACCGCTGGTTGCGCCTGGGGCCGTTCAGCCTGCAGGCTTCCGAGGTGGCCAAGTTCGCCATGGTTGTGCTCCTGGTCAACTGGGCGGTCTGGAATGGGCGGCGTATGGGCCGACTCAAGGAGGGACTCTTGATTCCGGTGGCCGGTCTCGGCTTGATGCTGGGCTTGCTGCTGCTGGAACCAGACTTCGGTACGACGATGCTGACCGGTACGGTTGGCATGTTGCTGCTGTATGCGGGAGGGACGCGCGTCTCCTACCTGGCCGTGACCGCCGTCGTCGGGCTCTGCCTGTTCGCTCTGGCCGTGATGCACGACCCCGTGCGCATGATGCGCATCCTGGCATTCCTTGTGCCCGAGAAGTACCCGGATGCCGCCTATCACCTGGCTCAATCGAAGATCGCCTTCATTCATGGGGGCTGGGCCGGTGTTGGCCTGGGCAACAGCATCCAGAAGCAGTTCTACCTTCCCGAGGCCCACACCGACTTCATTCTCGCCATCATTGGTGAGGAACTGGGGTTTGTGGCGACCGGTGTGGTCGTGTTACTGTTCCTTGGCATCCTGGTGTGCGGACTCGTGATCAGCCGTTGTGCGCCGGATCCCTTTGGGCGTCTGCTGGCGTTCGGATTTACGATGATGACCGTGTTGCAGGCGGTGATCAATATTGGGGTGGTGACCGGTTGTCTTCCAACAAAAGGGCTTCCACTGCCGTTTATAAGCTATGGAGGGTCGAGCCTGATCATGAGCGTGGCCGCTACCGGCGTGCTTCTGAACATTGCCAGGCATGGGGACAGGAGCTATAAAGACAAGCACACAGAAACCATAAGAGACGGATTGCACGAGTTTTGAGAGACGTTCTACAAACACTGATTGAGCGCGGCGGGCCCATCATGTGGCCGCTGTTTGGCTGTTCGCTTGTGTCGCTGACGATTACAATTGAGCGTCTGTTGTTCTGGTTACGCCAGAAGCAGGCCTACTCATCCAAGCGTGTTGAGCGCATTCTGGAATTTGCCGACGCCAGGGACTATGAGGGCGCGGCGTCTGTTGACGGCATGGGCCGTGACGCCGTATCGGGCATGCTGGCCGCAGGTCTGAAGCATCGTGAACACGGACTCTCTGAAGCCATGCAGGTGGAGGCCGGCTCCCGGATTGATGCCATGAAGCAAGGGCTCTCCGTACTCGATACCATTGTCACAATGGCGCCGCTTCTGGGTATTCTCGGGACGGTTCTGGGTATCATCGCATCGTTCGAGCTTCTCGGGGCGAGCGGTATCGAGGACCCCAAGGCCGTGACCGGTGGCATTGCCCAGGCGCTGATCACCACGGCGACCGGACTGGCTGTTGCGATCGTTTCTCTGATTCCCCTCAACACCTTCGTGGCGCGCACCCAGCGCGAGACGCGTCGCTTGGAGCAGATCGCCACGCAGTTCGAAGTCGCCTGTCGCCGTAACGGTGGTTAGACCATGCAGCTTGTTTCTGGATATGAGAATCGGCGGGCGCGTATTGAGATTGTACCGCTGATCGACGTGGTCTTTCTGCTGCTCGTCTTCTTTATCTACGCCATGCTCTCCATGACGGTCTATCGCGGTCTGCGTGTATCGCTGCCGCGAGCGGCGGGTGCGACCGAGAACATGGAAACGCTTATCATCGCTATCGGGCCTGACAACATGCTCTGGGTTGATGAAGCCCCGGTTACACTAAGCGAGGCGGTCACGCTGGCCAAGGCACGCGGTGCCGACACGTCGCAGCCGGTGTTGATCAGTGGCGACCGTACGGCCGACCTGGGGATATCGATCGAACTGCTCTCCGCCCTGCGTGAGGCCGGTGTTGAGAGTGTTTCTTTCCAGGTGCGGACCGAGCCATGAGGCGCAGGGATGATAGCTTTGCGGCCGTTGCGCTGGCCATCCTGCTGCATCTCGGGTTGGCCGCGTTCGCGGCACGCTGTTTCCGCCAGCCGTCACTCAGACCTGAAGTTGTGGCCGGAGAATCGTCTGTTCGCCTGACGCTGATGGCGTCGCCGGCGGTGGTGTCTGAGCCGGAGCCTGCACCTCTCGAGCCGATCGAGCCGCTCCCCGAGCTGCCTCCCGAACCCGTGCTGCAGCCATTACCGGAACCCGAGCAGGATGAGCCGTTCGAAGAAGACCAGCCCGAGCCCGTCATGGAGCCAATCGTGGCCCCTCAGCCAGTCCCCGAGGAGTTGGATGCGGACACGCAAGACAAGGGTGTGGAAGCCGGCACCATCAACACCGCCTCGGTCCGTCCGCGCTATCCACTCGGGTCTCGCCTGCGCGGGGAAGAGGGGCTGGTACAGCTCACCGTCCGTGTGGACGCCACCGGCCGGGCCGTCGACGTGGCGGTGACAGAATCGAGCGGCTACAGTGCCCTCGATCGCGCCGCCGCCAAAGCGGCCTGGAAGGCGCGCTACACCAGTCAGGACGGAACCGCCCACGCTGGCGAGACGACCTTCGGGGTCCGTTTTCGCCTGGATGACTGACGAGATGGACGGGCGTGACTTCCCGCCGAAAAGAGAGTGGGCATGGACATGACAAGAGAGCATCGCGATCATTCCCTTGTCATTGTGACTGGTTCCATCTTCCCTGGGCTATGCAACGAACTGATATTGATGATTTCCCACCACTTGTCGCCGAGATTCAAAAACTGATCGAAGATGATTCCATGGCGGCCGCCTTTGATTACATGCTTGCGGAGAACCGGATCTATCGTGCCAAGTTCGGGAAACGGGTGCCTTTGACTCAGGAGGACAGGCGCATACTGGCCAGGTACGGCGTGGTGGCCAGGAAGTGGTTGGACCAGATCTGCACTGTCATGAAACCGGAGTCATTGCTTCGACTGAACCGGAGACTGAAGCAGGCGAAGTGGGACTATTCAGATAGGGCTCAACGACCGGGCCGGCCAGGGACTGACGCGGATACCGAGGCGCTCGTGGTGCGCCTGGCCCAGGAGAACGGGCACTGGGGTTATGATCGGATTGCGGGTGAGTTGCTGAAGCTGGGCCATCAGGTCTGCGACCAGACGGTCGGCAATATCCTCAAGCGCCATGGTGTCCCTAGAGCGCCGGGCAGAAAGGGCATGACATGGAGGCAGTTTATTCATTCGCACATGTCAACGGCGTGGGCCTGTGATTTCTTCACTGAGGAGGTCTGGACCCGAGCGGGGCTTACAACGTTCTATGTTCTGTTCTTTATTCATCTGGGCACACGTCGAGTGCACGTGGCGAACGTAACGACGAATCCCAATACCGCTTGGGTTCGACAGCAGGCCAGGAACTTCTCGATGCAAGTGGGTGATATTCCACAGCTCTGCACTCATCTCATTCATGACCGCGACAGATCCTTCTTGCCGATGGATGCTGTACTGTCCGATGAGATGGAGATTGTCAGGACCCCGCCGCATGCGCCCAAGTGCAACGCGTTCGCCGAGCGGTTTGTGCGAGAAGCCAGAGAGACCTTGGACAACCTGATCCTCTGCGGTGAGAGACAGCTACTCCGCAGCATGAAGACAGTCGAGAAGCACCACAACACACAGCGACCCCATCAGGGCATCGGCAACTCCATTCCGCTGCCGTTTGACTATCCTGGCGTACCGCTGCCAACTGATAAGGTTGTGTGCCGCCAAGGCATGGGTGGCTTGCTCAATCATTACGAATGCAAGAAAGCGGCCTGACACCAGGCCGCATTCTGGCCTTGTCCGGTTTCCGTATGTCCACCGTCGAGGTCTGTCCTGAATCGACCAGAAACGGCATTCGCGACCAAGATCAGGCCCCACCAAGATATCCGTTGCCCAAAAAGCGGATGGGATTTCGCACTCCAGATCTCAATATCGCCCCTGTCACTGCGCCTCTTCTCTGCGGACCAGTGTTTTGACCCTTCAGGCGCTTGGCGCGGATGACGTCGCTAAAATCGCCGGGGTCTTTGCCAAGGACGTGCTTATAGAGGAATACGATGGCGCAGCAGGCCTGGTTCTGGGTGGAGACGGCGACGTTGCGGTCGGTGGCGAGGTGGGTGAGGTACTTGTTGATTTCGGGTGCGCCCATTTCTTCGGGGTGACGGAGATTGTGGAACTTGCAGTAGCGTACCACCCACTGGCAGTAGCTGTGCTCGGTGCGGATGGAGTAGTGGCGCACACGGATCTCGTTGCGCAGTCGGTCGATGAGTTTGGGTTTTTCGGTCTCTGTAGTCATCTATGCTGGTCCGATCTCCTATAGGGAAGTCTGTCTACAGCTCCGCCCCGTGGATTATGCGGTAAGGGAGAGCCTCTCTGCGTGAACCGCGCCCTAGCGTGGCCACCTTGCATGGTTGGAGTCTACCTTGTGCCCTGTCGATTCCGCAAACCTGTTCTGCGATTTTCTGCTACGGGAATATCCCGTAGTGGTTTTCTGGGTGGAGCGTTGATGCCTGGGCTTGCTTGCGATGGCATGCTTCGCACTTGGAACGTGAGAGTTGGCAACAGAGGCCGGTTGGGTTGAGAGAACCGGCGGTGGGGAGGACACAGAGGCGAACTGCTCTCGCAGCTAATCGTGAGAGCAACTCGCGAGATGTGCGGCACAGGCACTTCGCCCTTTTCTGCCTTCTTTCGTGGTGCTAGGTTGGCTCTCATGATTCTACGGCACTTGTACATGCGGTCGGCGGTTGTGGGCGCGACGTGTGTGTTGCTGTCCGGTTGCGCAAGCAGCGGGGGGCGTCGCGGGATGCCTGCCTGGGTGTATCGTCCTACCGCCATAGAGAAGGAGTATCCCCGGCGTAAGAACTTTGTCGGGCTGGGGGTGTGCGGCGGGGCGGGGACGATGGATGTCATGAGCCGCAAACAGGCGGAGTCGATGGCTGTGGCCGATATCGCGTCGGTGGTGGAAGTGCAGATCAACGACACGATCGAAGATCACGACACGAGCGTCGAACGCAACGGCCGCCTGCTTGAACAGAGCGTGCGTATTCAAACCACCAGGCGAGTGGTGACCGGCATGCTCAGTGGGGTCGAGATCAAGGAGATCTTCTTTGACGAGCGCACACTGAACTGGCATGCCCTGGCCGTACTCAATCGGGCGAGGGCCGGGGCGGGCGCAGCGGAAGCGGTTGCCCAACGTCTCGAGCGGGGCCGCGGCGTGCTGGCCGGGCTGGGGCGCGGTCCGGTACAGGATCTGGTAGCCCTGCGAGGTCTTGACCGCATGACCACGGAGCTGGATCGGCTGGCGGTAGCACTTGCGATCTTTGCGCCATCGCGAAAAGACGAAGCGAAGCGGGCAATCAAGCTGTTCAAGAAGGATGTCGCGGCACAGCGCGATACCGCACAGGCAGGGGCCGCGGTGCGAATCACCATGCGGTCACATTCGGCTAAGCGCATACCGGCATCCCTTCGGGCCGCGGCGTCCAAGGCACTGCGTTCAGCAGGCTTCACGGTGGTGGATTCAAATGCCGCGGGTGAGCTGAAGATCCAGGTTGAAGTGGAGACCTCAACGCAGGTAGGCTCAATGCGAATCTACGAAGTGGCCGCGGGCGCGTCGTACGCCTTGGTGGAGAAGGGGAAGATAGTCCTGGAAGGGAAGCTGGCTGCGGGGCCGACCAGCAGCAGTCGATCGAGCTCCGAGGAGCTCTCGCGCACGCGGAGCCTGGACCGTCTGGCCGCCCGCCTGGAGGCGGGAGTCGCGGCCATGCTGAACGAGGAGGAGAAGCCGGTTGATGAGTAAGATGCTCTCAAAACCTGCATCTGTGCTCGCATGCGTACTGCTCTGCGGCTGTGCGTCCACCGGTCCTATTGCGCCGCTGGTTCCCATGCCGGATCATATGATGCCGTCGCGGGATGAGCTGGTCTATCGTCCCTGGCGCGTGGTCGTGTCTCCCTCCGGCGGACACTACGCTGTATTGGAAGAGACCTTCGGGGCCGAGCTCAAACAGCAGCTTGCCAAGTACGGGATTCTCAATGTGGGTTCGGATGCCCGCACAACCGCGATGTTGCAGCACATGCTGCAGGTGCAGGCGCAATCGGGGGAGGATATTCGGGTGTCGGATCTGAAATATGAACAGGCCAATGCTGATGGGGTGGTCAGTGTGACCGTGACGGCGATGGCGGTTCCTCTCAATAACTCGGTGACGACATGGTACGACAAATCGAAGAAGAAGAATCGCTACATCTACAACTCACAGGTCGACGTGAGCGGTCATATGACCCTCGTGATTCCAGAGACCGGCATGGCGCGAACGGTTCAGTTCCAGAACTCGCAGACCCAGACCAGCTATGATAAGCCCCACCAGTTCTCATCCAACCAGATGGCACACAACGCGGTGCGCCAGGCGGCGCGAGGCAGCCGCGTGATTCGGCCGCTCTATACCCAGTTCCCGCTGACCGGCCATGTGGTGGGTGTGGGGGAGACCCGTCGGGAGATTCTGATCAACCGGGGCGCCAACCAGGGCGTGCGGCGCGACCGCAAGTGGGAGCTCTTAATGCGTACCAGTCGAGAGAACGCGCTGATGGGTGAGATGGTGAGGGACGAGGTGATTGGTCTTGCCCGTACCGTGCGTGTGTTCTCAGATTCCTGCGTCGCCAAGACCGACTCGCGGCAGACGCGCGATCGCTCCAAGCTGGGTATGCGGGCACGCGCACAGGGGTTCGGATTCAGTTTTGCAGGATTGTTTGGTCTGGAGTAGTATCGGGAGATCAGAGGTTGGACGAATGCAGCCACGAAGGCACAAAGACACGAAGGTCTGTTCGGGGGTAGCCCGCGTTCGGGCTGCATCCATGCCCGACCCTCTAGTGTAGTGATTGGCGAATTTGCAGATGAAGAACCTTCACGATGTCATCCCGAGCTTGCCGAGGGATCTCCATGCTGTTCAACAAGTAGGAGATCCCTCGACTTCGCTCGGGATGACATAGTATAGATGATTGCTTCGCGGATTTCTGAATCACAACACTAGACGCTTGGTGTCTTAGTGTCTTGGTGGTTGCATCTTCGGAGGATTGGCAAGGGAGGTAAGGTATGAGACGGTGTCTGTTGATGGTTGTGTGTGTGGTGTTGTGCGCGGTGGCGGCAACGGCGGGTAGTGACAATATGGCGGATCTTGGCTTTCGCCTCGGTTACCAGGACTTTGCTGAAGGCGATGGTTCCTTCATGGGGGGAGCCTACCTGAGGCTGCCCTGGCGCAGTGTGGTCATGTCCGAAGTCTCGATCATGTATCACTCCCATGAATCGGGCAATACGGACTATGAGCTGATTCCGATTCAGCTCAGCGCCATGATTTTCGTGCTGCGCCGGGATCTGGACTACTCGCCCTATTTGATCGCCGGCGTCGGCGCCTACATTGCGCGCCAGATAGACCAGGATGATGATTCGGATAGCGATTTTGACTTCGGCTGGCATCTGGGTCTCGGGCTGGACTAGAAGTTGAGCGAACGCGTCTTCGTGGAAGGCGACTTCCGGTACGTCTGGCTTGATCTTGATTTCGGCGACCAGACGGTTGGGGAAGCCCTGGGCAATTACAACAACTGGATGGCATCGCTGGGTATTGGGTTCAGGCTATGATCCGAAAATGTGCGATACAAGGTGGCGGACTGTTGCTCCTCGCATTGGCACTGGCCCACGCGGGTGAGGTGCAGCGCAATACCGCGTTGCGGATCGGCCCCGGTGCCTTCTTCCCGGCGTGCGAGCTTCTGAAGGCCGGTCAGCAAGTCGACACGGGTGAGGCGTCAGGCAACTGGGTAACAGCCCGGACGGTCACGACCAACGGGTGGATGCCACGTCTTGCGCTTAAGGCGCCACGCAGCGGCATCGACTACACGGGGCTGCTTGGCGCGGAAGATGCGGTCAACGTGTCGTCCGTGGACATTGCCGCTGCTACCAAGGGCGCTTTCGCCTCCTCCTATTCCGACAGGCATGGTGTGGACCTGGATGTCGGCAAGGCCGTGGATGAGATGGTCGTGCCGCCTGCGATGGTGTCGATGTTGGCAAAGGGCCTGACACCGGCACCGGCCGGGTGGCTCTATGGCCGCCTGCCGCGTCGTCCGTTCGACAACAGCATCATTCTCAGCCAGGAGGCCGAGGCGCTGCTGGGGCAGGCCATGGTTGCGCACATTGCCGAGAACGGGTTCGTGGATGACCGGGAGCTGGTCGACTACGTGAATGGCGTAGCCATGCTGGTGGGTGCGCGCACCGAGCGGTATGACTGCGCCTACAAGGTTGCCATCCTGGATGACGAGTCCGTGAACGGATTCGGCATGCCGGGGGGCTACATCCTGATCTCGAAGGGCTACCTGGATCGCATTGAGAACGAAGCCGAACTGGCCTGTGTGATCGCACACGAGATGGCGCACATCAGTCTCTTTCACGGGCTGCGCGAGTTCAAGAAACGTGAACTCCATCGCCGGCGCGATGCGGTATTCGCGGAACTGGATGCCATCACGGGTGACAGCTCAACCAGCGCGATAGAGGCGGATCTGAACCGACTGGCAGACACGGCCTATCTCAAGATTATCGGTGGGCGTGCACGCGAGGATGAGCTGGAGGCCGACCTGTTCGGCACGGCCTATGCCGCGGCGGCCGGGTACGATCCACGTGCCATGATCGAACTGCTGCAACGCGTAGGGGGGTCGGCGGAGATGGATGCGTTTCGTCATCACCCCGGGATCGGGGAGCGACTCAAGACAATTCAGAAGGGCATCTCTCGCTATAAGCTGGCGCGCAAGGGCCAGAAGAAGCTGCCGGGCAGGTTCAGCATGATGGCGGGGCACGGTGCGTCGAGTGCGCGTGTACCGGGAGAGGAAGCAGCCCGTCCGTGATCCGTCGCGTGTCATATCTATGCGCCGGGGCGTGGCTGCTTGTTGCGGCGTGCCTGGTGACGGGGTGCGCCACGGCGCCGCAGTTGCCGCGTAGCGGCAGCTTGGATCTGCCGGTATGGTTGACGGAGCCATCACCGGTTTTGCAGGAGGATGCGCCGGTCAGCCTGCACATGAGCTGTCCCGCCCACTTGGAGCCGTTCTGCGACCGCTACAAGCTTCCGGCCTGGGTGGTCTATGGCGTGGTGCGCTGCCTGGGAGCGGATGAGTTCCTGGTCAACGGGGTCTTCCGCCGGTTCAGTATCGAGGATGAGTTCGGCGAGAGCAACGTGGTGGTGGATAAGCTCCACTACGATGTCGCGCGCCGACGCATCGAACGGAGACTGTCGGCCATCGCGCGCGCGGTTGCTGAGGCCGAAACCGAGCTGGATCGCATGAACGTGCTCGGTTCCTACGTGCGTCGCCGGTTTGGGGCCTTTGTGCTTTTCAGTCTCGCTCACGCGGATGCCATGCAGGCGGCGCCCGAGAACTTCACGAATCTCCTGCTTGATACGGGCGAGTCGCTCGACGAGATGGAGCGATTCAATCGTGAGGTTGTCGCCACGCTGGACATGCAGCCCGGCTGGAGTGAAACAGAGGACTACTACCAGGTTGTACAGGTAGGCGACTTCGGTTACGGCAACCCGATGGATTCTTTCCGGCGGACCGAGGAAGAGGGTATCCATGAGCTGGCGCGCAGCCTGGTGGTTAAGTTCAGCCACCTGCAGCGCCAGTTCAGCACGGCGCGATCGATCAACGACAGTGTGCAGGAGGATGCGGTGCGCGAGGAGATCGCACTGCGCATGCGCGGCGTACGCGTGTTGCGGCGGGTCGTGGACCCCGGGCAGCGCGCTTGCCTGGTGACCGTGCGCCTTCCGTGCCGGGGCGTTGCTCGAAAATAGGTCTTGATTGTTTTGGAAAGACGTGGATAGCATCGACTCGGATGCTGTCATAGATGGTGATGGACAGATAACAACAACATGCTCTCCCTTATGAGGGCGTAACAGAAGGAGGTCCGGGTATGAAGCAAGTCATGTTGGTAGCGCTCGCAGCGCTGGTCATGGCGACGGTGGTGGGCTGCAAGTCAACCGAAGTCACAAGTCAGATGACGCCATTCGAGATCATGCAGGAGAAAGCAAACGCTATTACAGACGCTGGCGGCCTGGCGGCCGTGGGTATCGGTACCTCCCGCACGATGTCATTGGCTATGGATAAGGCCAAGACGCGCGGCCGGACCGAATTGGCTCACATTCTTGAAACCAAGGTGGACTCGCTGAAGAAGGACTTTACCGAGGAAATCGGTGAAGGCGAATCGGCCGAGTACAACGCACTGTTCAGCGCGGCGAGCAAGAGTATTGCTCACCAGATTCTGCGCGGCACGGTGCCCAAGGATATCAAGTATGAGACCACCGGCAACACGACCACATCCTGGGCCCTGATGGTTCAGGATCCGAAGGTCATCGCCGATGCGTTCGCGGACCAGAAGAACTCGGCTAAGGCCCTTTATACGCGCTTCCGCGCGTCGCAGGCCTTCTCGGAACTCGATAACGAGGTTAAGAAGTTCGAAGAGTTCAAGGCCAAGGACGGTGGAATGCTCCAGTAGTCGAGCGCTGCTACCAAAAAAGAGAACGAAACAGCCGACGCGATCTAACGATCCGTCGGCTGTTTTCTGTTACACTACTCCACCTCGTTCAGTTCCTTCTCCATATCACCCCACGGCCCGCCCTTGCCGGCGCCCGGTACGCGACCTGGTGCGGGGTCGGGGATCTCGGCGCTGAAGGGCTGCTCGCCCTCGTCCATTCCCGGCATCTCTTCAGAGGGTGGGGGGGCGATGTCGCCGGGTTTGAACCCGGGCAGCATACCGCCGGGAAGCTTCGCGGCCTCCTTCTCCCATGCCGCCAGCTCCGCTTGCATCTCATCGAGGATGTCATCAGACTTCTGTTGCATGAGGCGCGTCTTCAACTCGGCGAGCGATTTCTTCTGGTAGGCGATATAGGTTTTCGCCTTCATTTCCATTCGGACAAAGGCGCGCATGTCGTCGCGCGGCATCGTGACACGCACCAGCTGCTTCTTGTCCAGCTTGGCATTCATGCGAATGAAGTGCTCCAGTCCATCACCCCGTACAAACAGCTCGATCAGGCGACGCTGCTTGACGCTGTTGGGATCGTAGCGTACCTCCTTCTCGACAATCGCGCGGTTGCTCAGGCGTATGTGTTGTGCCATCTGGTCGACACCGCGCCGGCGCGCGTCTTCGAGCGATTCGAACTCATCGCCACTCACAGACGTCCCGTAGGAGTAGAACGTTTTCCTGGGGCGACCGGGATTCATGTACCACTTTGGGATCTTGTAGCCCAGGTCACCGGAATCGTAGCTGAGCTGTCCGGCGCCAAGCAGGCTCGCCAGGTAGAATTTGATGCAGGCCGAAGCAACGAACTTCAGAATGAGGGCAGTGATGGGATCGAGCATGGGAACCTCCTGTTAGCGGTTTCGAAAAGGGAGCTGTTCGAGAAGTGGTGTGGCATAAAGAAGTGTGTAGCTGCCGCGTGGTAGGGCGAGGCGTCCCCGCCGAGCCGTGAGCAAAGATCTGGTGGCGACCCTACATCGACCGAGCAAAGCTCCGCGCCGGAAGCCTGGCATGCCCGCCTGTTTCCTCGGCTCGGCGGGACGCCTCGCCCTACCTCTGCACCATCGGCGCGCGGGGCGGCGATGTTCATAATGACGCGCAGGCGCTCCAGCCCAGCCGCACCCGTCATAACATGACCGGCGTGATCCGATGAGCCGGGGACTTCTTCGGCCAGGGCCGCGAAGTCAAGCATGGGGTTGCCGGCGTCCAGTGTGCGGAAGAAGGTGCGAATAATGTCGTCTGCGCTGAGTGTCATGATGCCCATACGCTTTATGAGCGTGAAGGAGAGCTTTCCGCAACCGTTGAGGCTCCGGTAGATCGATTCGGTGCAGCAGAGCCTGCTGGTGTCGGCGAAGTTGAACTTGAAATCGTACGGTTCTTCCAAGTGCGAGAAAACGGTCGCGAGATGACTCACGCTGTCAGACGGGCTCAGAACCGGTCGCAGAATAAGGACCTTGCTCATGGCCAGTTTCGTTAGGCGGCGCGTGGAACTCATCACAACCCCTTCTGCAACCGCCTCAATACAGTTGGCGGTGGAGCCGGTTGCGTCCTTCGATCGGAACAGGTGCTGCGCCGTGCGCTGGCGAATGCGTGCAGGCACACCGCCCAGTGCGTGCTTGGAAAGTCCGGCCGCGCGGCGCTGCGCGGTGTTGCCGACAAAGGTTAGCCCGTGCTTGAACTCGCCCGGTATGATGATGTTTGTAAGATAGCCCTCCCGCACCGTCAGGATAATATCGCCGGGCTTGCAGAGGGAGAACATGTGCTTCAGATCACCCAGTCCCCAGTGAACGGTCGTGGTGAGAGGAGCCTTGATCAGCGTGGTCGTGACGCCCCCCACCAGCGATCCGCAGGCCCCCAGGCCGGTTCTGAATGCCTTCTTTGTGCCTGCGGCCAGCTCGGTGACCTTGGATTGGCGCAGGCGATTCGTCATGTTGGGGAAGAGGACGGAGGTCTTGTCGAGTAGGCGATCGGTCTGTGCCTTGGCATAGAGCCGTTGAATGCGGATATCGCGTACGAGGGCTCCGTACTCCTTGTCGGACCTGGCGAGCTTTGAGAGTTTCGATCTCGGGTTGTCGGCCTCTTCGGTAAACAGCTCCCAGGACGCCTCCATGGTTTCCAGGTGACCGACCGCCGTCACGGTGTGGAAGATGCGGTCGAAGCTGCCGCCCGGAATGCGGCAGCGCGCATAGCCGGCATTGAGTTTCGAAACCGTGACCGGTTCCTCCAGGAACGTCACGACCATCTTGGTGTCGGCGTATTGCACCTTCAGCGCGGCACTGTAGGCGATAATAAAGCCTCTGACCTTGTCGCTGGAACTGGTGAAGAGTCCCTGTCGCTTTCCATAGTAGCTGGCCACATCCCACAGGGCCTCGCGGCAGACCAGGTAGCGGAAGAGCATGCTCTCCAGGCGGTCATGCTCACTCTCGGAGTAGAACTCGATCTTCTTGCCGCTCACGGTGCGGTGCAGGGCCGTCATCTCCTGGGCGATGTCGTCGAGCTCGGATGAGAACGCCCGCAGCCGCGTCAATTCAAGAGAGAGGCGTCCCAGGCCGTGCCATGCCAGGCTCTCGCCGGAAGCCGGGCCGCTGAGGGTCTTGATGGCCCGCGCATCCTCACGTGACTCGTGAATCTTGTATTCCGGCCCGGCGCACCCCGCAATGAGCACCAGCGCCATCAGGCCATAGATCAATCTGGTCATCCGCACTCCCACCCGTTCGCCATGCCATCTCACACGAACGATTCAATCAACTTGATTTGAGCACCATGCCCCTGAGCTGTCAAGGGAACGCTCCGGAGCAGGGGGGCTTTCTTGTCTGGAGTATCGCTTCGCGATAATAGGCCTGCGAAAGCCTCCCTGCTCCTCCGCTGGGGTAGATGGTGATGGGCGTAGCTGCGGTGGGAGGCCTTGCCGGCTTTGCGTATTGATATGGGGTGCGGTAGTAGATAAGGTCGGGGTTCCAAGGCGTGTTGCCCAAATCGGAAAGCGCCTTCGGCGAGATGCTTCGGCAAGCTCAGCATGACAGTTCTCTAAGGAATTCGACTATCCCAAGAGTGTCATCCCGAGCGAAGTCGAGGGATCTCCTTTTGGGCAACACTCCGT
>JASLOA010000035.1 GCA_030745755.1 Kiritimatiellia bacterium
CTGTCGCCCTGTCTGACGGCCTCCCCAATCTTCTTGATCAGTTCTTCGTCTCTTTGCGCCTGGGCAATCAGCACATCGATCATCCCCTCCAACGGCGCGTCCACCCCTGATCGGGCCGGATCCGCCGCCTCGGTTCGCGTGCCGCTTGCCGCAGCTGCCTCACTCACGCATATTGGCCTTTTCTCTGTGGTCTTCGGTTTGTCGCCCATCTTCACCCTTTCTGCCTGTGTGGTATGTCACTGCATCACAGTGACATGACTGCGATCAATGCCCCAAAATGGGGCGCGACAGCAGAGCTATGTCACGCGAAATAGATGCCCCACGGACATGTGGACTGACTGCGGTGACGGATTCGGTAGACTGCGGCGCACACGTGCTCTCGGGTCTACGGCTCCGGTAGACTTTCGGTAGACCTGAATTCATGAGCCAAACCGACAATCAAGGGGTGAATCCCGCCTGGGTCCACGCGTGAGGAGAGCAGGTTGCCGGTAGAGTTTCGGTAGACTGGCAATCATGATCTGACCGATAATGAGGGGTCAAGTGTACCTTGACCTACTGTATACCTTGATCCACACGTCCGGGGGAAAGGCTCCGGTAGACTTCCGGTAGACCGCGGCGCAAACATGCTGCATTTTGGTGCATGATTGGACTCTTCTGGCATTGCGTAAGTGATTGATATGACCGGTAGTTGCACGATACTGCACGGTAGAGCAGGATTGGGTTCACCGAATCATAATCCACGTGTCCGGGGTTCGAGTCCCTGTGCCGCCACTCTTTAAGCCCTTCCAGTCAACACTTTACGCCACTGCTCAACCAACCGAGCTATGCCGCCCTATTTCTCTACTGCTCCGATCCTCCCTTTCAGTCTCGCCTCCGCGCAGCCTTTGAGGTAGCGTGCGGCACGCTGAGCGAGGAGTTTGCGCATGGGTGAGACGTGGCTGCGGGTGTTGGGGTTTGGTGTTGGCGTCGGCGGGTTGTGGCTGGGCACGCAGGTCGTGCTGGTGCGCGTTCCGAGACTGGCGCGGTCCGTTGGTGTTTCGCCGCTGGTTGTAACAGTGCTGTTCCTGGCGGTGTTGACGTCCATGCCGGAACTGTGCGTCTCGATGCTGGCGGCGCTGCGGGGGCAGGCGTCCGCGGCCCTGGGGAACATTGTGGGGTCGAACCTTGTCACGCTCACGTTCGTGACGGCGGTTTGCGCCCTGTGGCGACCCATCGAGGTGGAGGAAACGCTCAGGAACCGTGAATCGAGCTGGATGATCCTGGCCGCCGCCCTGCTGCTGGTGCTTGCCCTGGACGGGCGCGTGAGCCGCGTGGACGGCCTCATCCTCGTCGCGGCGTACTCGCCCTATGCGCTGGCGACAATCCAGGGCGCCAGGAAACAACGGGCGGCGTCAGCCGGGGACCGCACGCCATGTAGCTGGTCCGACATCGCGTTGCTCGCCCTCGGGCTGGCGCTGATCGTGGGGGGCGCGGAGTTCATCGTCCGAAACGGGACCTCCGTGGCGCGACAGCTCGGAATGTCCGACCTCATGATCGGGATCACGTTCTTTGCCTTCGGCACGTCGTTGCCCGAGTTGGCCATCTCGTTCGGGGCCGTTGTCAAGAACCAGGCAGACGTTACACTGGGCGAAACGTACGCCTCGAACATCTTCACCGGCCTGGTCGTGGTCGGCCTGATCGCGATCGTGCGTCCGTTGCCGGTCGAGCCGTTGGTCACCCACCTCGACCTGCCGCTGCTGGTCCTGTCCGGCGTGATCCTCCAGATTTTCATCACCACCTCCCGCCGCTTCGTCCGCACCGAAGCGCTCTGCATGATCGCGCTCTACGTCCTCTTCCTGGCCGCGCACTTCATGGGTTTCCGCCTGGATCTGCCGTAGCGATAGACCGACCGCAACGGCGGCAGATTCTTGCCCCACGCCATCCGGCGGCGGTCGGGGAAGCCGGAAGAAGCAGAAGGGCCAGGAGGAAGGTGTATCTTATGGCAGATGCTGTCGTCAGTGGATCAGTTCAGGTTCAGACATAGTACGCGGCCCTTATCATCACGCAGATACAGTTTGCCCCGGCTCAGGGTCGGTGCGGTCCAACATATGCCCGGCAGCAGCGAGTCGGCCGACGCCAGTTCGCGGTAGCCACCGGGGGAGGCCGCCACAATAGTGAGCGCCCCCTTCTCGTTGAGGACAATCAGGCGATCGCCTGCCAGGATCAGACTGCCGAAACCCAATTCACGGCTCCAGGCCACGGTGCCGTCCTCAGGCTTCAGGCAGACGAGCTTGCCCTTGCGCTTCGTATTGCCATCAATGGCATAGATGTAGCCTTTATGCAGAACGGCACTACTGAAATGGGCGCTGACAGCCTTATTCTTCCACACCTGGCGGGGACGTGCACCGGCGCAATCCAACAGGGCGCACCCGGTACCATAACCCGACGAGATCCATACCTGGTCGCCTACAGGCATGGGGTCGGCAGCATTGATGTTGTAGGATGTCACCCATTCATGGGACCAGCGCGCTTTGCCGGTGGCGGGATTAAGTGCCAACAGCGCCTTCTCGCCAAACATCAACAGTGTGGGGCGACCTGCGAGGCGACACGGCACGAGGACTGAATAGCCCCCGATGCCCGGTCCACTGTGCCAGATCGTGCGGCCCGTCGTCTTGTCAAGCGCCATGCCACGCGGGCCGGCGTTCAGCAGGAGCTGCTCACCGGAGATGACCGGTGAGCCGGCGAATCCCCACCGCGGCGCTTCGGCCTTCAACTCTGCGGCTATGTTGCGCGTCCACGTGACCTTCCCGGACATCGCATCCAGACAGAAGACATCGCCCGCCCGACTGAACGTATAGACGTTGTTGCCGTCCACCGCGGGCGTGGCACGCGGTCCGGGATAGCTCGCAGCTTTACAGGCATAGCTGTGGCGCCAGACCTCTTTGCCCGTGGCCGTATCGAGACAGGTGACGATGTCCCGGTCATCGATATTCCCCATCGTAAACGCACGGCCCCCCTGGATCGACACAGCAGAGTAGCCCTTGCCCACTTCTGCCTGCCACAGGATCTTGGGGCCGCCCGATAGCGCCTCTGCACGCCAGCCACTCTCCGTCGATATTCCATCGCCCTTCAATCCGCGCCAGTGTGGCCAATCCGCGCCTTGGGGCGCAGCATGGCACAGGGCCGTGGTCATGCAGACGACGAACAGTATAGTCGTTATAGTTCTCACGATATTCCTCCAGCTCCTATTCAGATGGTAGCGGCCCTTAGTTCCAGGCGCTGTACTGCGGCATGCGGTCAGTGACCTTCTTGATGTAGTTGCGCGTTTCCTCGTAGGGAAGATCGCTGCGTAGCTTTGTGTACACTTCGTCGGGACTCATATCGTTGATCACCGGTGCCGCCTGGTTCACGGAGCGCGTATTGGTGAAGGCGCGCGCGACGTTGCCCGCACCGGTGTTGTAGGCCGCGATGGCGCAGAACATGCGACTGAGCGGATGCTTGATCTTCTTGAGGTAACGGTTGGAGAGGATGTTTACGAATGCGCAACCCAGCTCCACGTTGTTCTGGGGGTTATACAGGAAGGACGGTGGGACCAGCCGGTCCTGTTTGTGAACATAGCGATAGGCATCACGGGCCCCCGACCGTGGAACAAGCTGCATCAGGCCGTAGGCCGGGGCACCGGAGCGGGCACGCGGATTGAAGGATGACTCGGTCTCCATGAGGGCGTAGATCAGCGAGGGAAGGATCTTGTACTTGCCGGCAAACTTCTCTACGAGCGGGCGAAATCTCTGCGCGCGCACACGTACGTGCTCAGGAATCAGGGGCAGCTTGATGCCGGCCACGCGGCGCGTCCTGCCATCGCTGCCCTTCACATTGCGCACGTCTACTCCACCCGCAACCACCTCACGCGCATAAGCCCGGGCATTCCTGTGCGTCACAGGAGTGCCGTCCTGCGTCTGCAGCTGCCCGCTGAGCAAAGGATCCTTGGATGGCTTCCAGCTTGATGCGGGCTTGGACGGCGTTGTGCCGGGAATCGTAAGCACTTGCCCCACACGCAACCATCCATCCGGATCGATACCATTGGCTCGTGCCAGGTCATGCCGGCTCACGCCAAGCTTGCTTGACACCCCCCACAACGTATCGCCGCTCTTTACAGTATAGCGCGATCCTGAGCCCGTAGACTCTGCTTGGCCCGACTTCTTGCCGCCGAACAGGCGCCTGCGGAACATCTGGATGGGCCCCTCTGTTCCACTAAGCGCCAGTCGTTCAACCGCACCGGCCAGCTCGGCTTCAATCTCCGATGGGGCGCTATCGGGCGCCACCACAACTTGCACGCGCGCGCCTCCCTCAGAGAAATCAACGCCACTGCGTTCCTCCAGATCCTCACTGTATTGCACCCACACCTTGGGTTCCGGCACCCAGACATCGTCCTCGCCCCAAACCTGTTCGGCTGCTTCTACGAACGCCTTGAAGGCTTTCTTCTCCTGTTCGACAAACGCCTCATACTGTCGAGACACCGTTTCGCTGTATTCCTTGAACGCAGCGCGGTCCTGGATCAACCACTCCTGGTATGACTGGTTCTGGGCCACGGCCGGGGCCACCAACAACATGAACAGGCACCCCACCCCGCTTACGACTGCAATAGATCTCTGCATAACGACCTCCGCTCTTGGACACGCTCTCGTGGGTCTCATCATGACACACGCATCCGTCTCTGGCAAATGCTTGTAAGAGGCATATAGTGGGCTATGACTACTCCACTCCCGGCGATTCTCGCCGGGCTATGATCCCCCTTCGCCCTACGGGCTACGGAGGACAAGTGGAGCACCCCGTTGGGGTGCGTCAGGAACGACCCCAAAGGGGTCGAACATGATAGCCAGGGGTGAAACCCCTGGAACGCTTGACCATTGCCAAAGGGCCGCCTACCATCCTTTTCATGATTGCAATCATAGACTACCGGGCCGGTAACCTGACCAGTGTCCGACTGGCGTGCGAATCGCTGGGCTTGGAGGCCATGATCACGTCTGATCCGAACGTCATCCGCAGCGCCGAGCGCGTCATCTTTCCCGGCGTGGGCGCCGCGGGTGCCGCCATGGGGCACCTGGAGGAGTTGGGACTGGTCGAGACTATACGAATGGCTGTGGACAGCGGCCTGCCGTTTCTCGGCATCTGTCTCGGCACGCAGATCATCCTTGGGCACTCCGAGGAGGATGGCGGCGTGGATACCATCGGACTCATCAATGGCAACGTACGCCTTTTCCGGCCCGGCGATCCGCTCATCAAGGTTCCCCAGATCGGCTGGAATTCGGTCGCACAGAAACGGCCCCATCCCATTTTCGAGGGTATCGAGGATGAGAGTGAGTTCTATTTTGTCCACAGCTATCATCCCGACCCGACCGATCCGGCCTGCATCCTCGGCGAAACCGGGTATGCCGGTGTGACTTTCGCTTCTGTCATGGGCAGAGAGAACCTCGTCGCCACCCAGTTCCACCCGGAGAAATCCGGACGAGTCGGACTCAAGCTTCTGAGGAACTTCGCCAAATGGGACCCTCCTTCGCCTTCCAGGCTACGGAGGGCAAGCGGAGGTCGGACAACCTGATGCTTGGAGTCTTTTTGCTATGTTAACGAAACGCATCATTCCCTGCCTCGACATTCACGACAAGAAAGTGACGAAGGGCGTTAAGTTCAAGAACAACGTCGTCCTGGGTGACCCGGTCGAGATGGCCGCGCGCTACTATGACGACGGCTGTGACGAGTTGGTTTTCTACGACATCACGGCATCGGCCGAAGGGCGACCGATCGACATTGAGATGGTGACCGAGGTGGCCCATGCGATCCGGATTCCGTTTGCGGTCGGTGGCGGCATCTCCACGCTGGAGGACATGTCCCGCGTGCTGCTGGCGGGTGCGGAGAAGGTCTCGGTCAACTCCCTGGCCGTCAAGAACCCCGACATCATTGCGCAGGGGTCCCGCGCCTTCGGCGCCCAGTGTATTGTGCTGGGCATGGACCCGCTGGCCGTGGACGACCCGGAGCGTTGCCCAAGCGGCTATGAGATCACAACGCGCGGCTTCCGCGAACGCACCGGCATGGATGCACTTGAGTGGGCACGGCGTGCCGTGGACCTGGGGGTCGGCGAGATCGTCGTGAATTCGGTTGATGCCGACGGCACGCGGGCGGGCTTTCAGATACCTCTCACGAAGCTGATTGCCGAAAACGTACCCGTGCCGGTTGTCGCATCGGGCGGTGCAGGCAATGCACAGCATCTCGTGGATGTCTTCGAGCAGGCACATGCCGATGCGGCCATCATCGCCGGTATGATCCATACGGGTGACACCACCATCCCGGCCATCAAGGCCGAGCTGGTTACAGCAGGCATCCCTATCCGCCAACACTGGTAGTGCATTCTACGCTATCGCTCCAAATGCACGTGTCGGGTTTCAGGTTTCAGCGGTGTGTTGCCCAAAAGGAGATCCCTCGACTTCGCTCGGGATGACACGTCTTGCCTTGCCGAGTTTCCTAAAGAATTGTCATGTCGAGCTTGTCGAGACATCTCGCCGAAGGCGCTCTTCGATATGAGCAACACGCCGTCAGGACAAGACCCCTGTAACAGAATCATCCACGTGTGGTGAAGTGGTGGTGCAAAATGCAACCACCAGGACACCAAGGCACGAAGGTGGTCTGCGGGCTCGAAATGCCTCATTCTCCCCTCTTCTTGGTGTCTTTGTGCCTTCGTGGCCACATCCCTCCCACCTGACCGGTCTTGGCCCGCATCCTGCTACTAAGTCACCCGCATTGAGTACATCAACAAAGGAGGTGTGCTGGATGGAGAGAAAGACTTGGTTTAACTAACGCCCTTTCTATTCTGCGTTGGCTGTCTTGTGACGGTAGTTCCTGATGGCTGGCGCACAAAGGGCACGGGGGTCGCTGTTGAGTGCACAAGGCAGCGGCCCCCATTTTTTATGGGAAGCTCACCTGCGGTTCTAGTCGCCAGGTGGGGGCGGCGGGACGGGACGGGACGGGTAGCGGGTGTTTAGCTCGGCCAGGGCGCGGTTCGCACCCTCATCGTCGCCACTGGCTTTGAGGCAGGCTGCAGCCTGTGCCAGGCAGTCGGGCACAAGGACAGGGTCGTTGTAGAGGATGGCCACGCTCATGAAGTAGCGCGCGGCCTCGTCGAAATCACCCGTGGCCCGGGCGGCCCGCCCCTGGCCTGCATAGGCGCGTGCCCGCGCGCTGATCGAGCCACCCGGATGCGAGGCGGCACGCTCAAAATAGGTGGCCGCCTCATCCGCCATGCCATCCTCCAACGCCGCTTCACCCAGCGCAAGAGCGGCTTCAGCCACGTAGGCTTCCGACCCGCCCAGCTCGATAACACGCTCGAACGCCTCGATGGCCTCAACAACCTTCCCCTGTCCGTCATAGGCGCGGCCCAGGATGTACCAGCCGGATTGACGCCACTTGCGTTCACGCTTCTCGGTCACCAATCGCTCGGCCGCTTCCACGCACTGGCCATAGGCCTTCTTAGAGAGCCGGTACTGGGCCAACCACTCAAGCAGCGATTCGGACAGTCCATCGCCCTCAGGTGTGCCCAGCAGTTTCTGAAAACGGTCGGCGGCCTCCTGGTCTTTGTTCTGAGACTGCAGAACATAGGCCAGCGCAAGCTGTGCCTCACGCTTCAGATCGGGACGGGTATCGACGGCCAACACCTTCCGCAAGCTCTCCTCAGCATCGGCAAAGCGACCGGCCTGCTGCAGCAGGCGCCCTTCCCAATAGGCCGATTCGACGGCAAACGCTGAGTTTGGGAAATCGCGACGCAGCTCGCGCAGTGAACTCAGTGCGTCGCTGTCGCGCTTCAGGCGGACCTCGCTCATGGCCTTCTGGAAAATCGCCTCCTCGATTAGCGGATCTGCGGCATGCTCCTGGATGAGCGTGCGCCAGGCCGCCACGGCCTTCTCATCACCGTCGGCGCGCGACCAGCAGTAGCCTGCGGCAAACAGGGCGCGAGGCGCGAGTTTATGATCGGGCCAGCGGCTCGATACCGACGCAAACTGCTCTGCCGCCTGCACGAAATCGGACCGTGCCTGCAGATGGTAGGCGAGTCGATAGATCGCTTCGCAGGCCACATCGCTGTCGGGATAGTCCCGCGCGATAAGCCGGTAGTACTGAACAGCATCGTCTGCCTGCCCCAGGGCCGCATACGACTCTGCCAGAAGCCAGTAGATATCCTTCTGCAGTTGATCCCCGCCAACGAGCTCCTCTGCCTCGGCAACGGCGTCCTTGTACTTGCCATCGTTGTAGAGCGCCAGGGCCAGTTCATAGTGTGAGGCTTCCACAAACCGGCTCGCGGGATGGTCGGCCAGCAAGACACGGTAGGCAGTCACGGCGTCCCCATGTCGCAAGAGCTGTCGCAGACAGTTGGCCTTGAGATAGGCCCATTCCGCCGCAGCGTCGCCCTTTGCTGCAGCCGCATCGCACAGCCGCAGCGCATCGGCATAGCGACTGGCATTGTGATGAGCCCAGGCGGCATGCAGGCGTGACTCGATGGTCCGGACGTCCCGGGGATAGGTCTTGCCAAGCTTGCGATAGGCATCGGCACTCTTGGCGAAGTTCTCAGCCCGGTAATAGCTCTCGGCCACCTGGAACCACCCCTCGGCACCCAGGCGGGCATCGGGTGGCTTGTCGGCCACCTGTTGGAACAGCTTGATCGCACGGGCCTGCCCCTTCTCGTCCTCACCGCGTACCAGCACCTGTCCCAGTTTAAGCAGGCCGTAGGGATGGAATTCCGACTGACGGAAATCCTTGATGACACGCTCGAACGCCTCCGTTGCCTCCTCATCGCGTTCCAACTGAAGCAGGGCCTCGCCCAGCAGATACCAGCAGGCTGCCGCCACCTCGGCAGGCGGACTCTCCTTCAGGACCGCCCGGTAGAGGTCCGCCGCAGCGTCATGGTGGCCGGCATCCATGAAGAGGCCGGCGCGCCGGAAACCGGCGCGATGCCGGAGCTCACTCTTGGGATACTTCTTGAAGACCAGGCCAAAGTGTTTATCCGCATCCAGCGTCTTGCCGGCCCGCCGATAGCACTCTCCCAGGCGGAAATGGACTATGTCGGCTTCGGCCAGGTCTGGCTCTTCACGCAGGATCGCCTCGTATTCCTGCGCCGCAAGTGTATACATCTCACGGGCAAAGAGACCGTCGGCCAGAACCAGCCGCTCGCCGCCTTCTTGCGCAAGCTGACCGTTGACAGCCGCGACAAGGCAACCGAGGGCGCAGAGACTCAGCAGCAGGAAGCGACGGGTCATTGCTCGTTGCCGTCCTCGATGGTCGTTGCAAACGACACGTTCCAGATGTCGGCGCGCCGACAGGCATCCAGAACATCAATGACATCCGCGTAGCGCGTCTCCTTGTCGGCCCGAATCAGCACCGCCCAATCGGAGAACTGCTCAACGATCCGGTTCAGCAGTCCATCGAGGGCCGCCTCATCCATTTCGAGCTGGTTCACCACCACGGCACCGTCGCCACGGATATTGATGATAATCTCGCCCGGTATGCGGTCAGGCTGTTCACTGGTCTGAGCCGTGGGCAGTGTGATATCGATCTCGGTCTCCCACTGAGAGAAGATCTGGCTGGCCACGAAGAAGGTCAGCAGCAGAAAGATCACGTCGATCATCGGCGCAATCTGGAAGCTCTGCTCGGGCCCGCTGTTGTTCTTCTTGAAGTTCATTCCACATCAACCTTCTTGCTGAGGAGGGCAGTCAACACATCGGTCGACGCCGCTTCGAGCTGCGAAACCAATGTCGCGGCCCGCCGTCTGAAATAGGCATAGCAGATCATGGCCGGGATACCGACGATCAGCCCGAAAGCCGTCGTCACCAGGGCCTGCGATACACCGCCGGCCAGCACCATCGGACGCGCCTGGGCAATATCAAGTGCCACAGCACTGAAGGCACGCAACATGCCGAACACGGTGCCCAGCAATCCCACCATGGGCGCTATCGTGGCGATATCCAGCAGGTAGCGGGTCTGTCCCTCCAGGGCCTCGGCCTGGCGACTGCCCTCGCCCTGCATGACATCCTTGAGCAGCATGCCGTCACGTTCTTCAACATTCAGAACATAGTCGATGGCCACCAGTGCCACGGCTGCCAGTGGAGACGGCTTGTACTCACAGGCCTTACGGGCCTCCTTGATATCGCCGGCACGCAGCTTCTCAACAAGTTCACGATGGAGCGGCCGCGGAGTCACGGCACCCATACGCAGAATGGCAAAAAAGTAGAGGACGAAGGCCACGGTGATGAGCGACATCACTGCCAACACAACCATGAGCCATCCGCCGTTCTGCACGACCGCCTGCCAGGATAGGCGTTCGACTTCGCCGGAAGCGGCTTCGGCCGCATCCTGGGCCCATAGCGGTATGGCTCCCACCAGCCATGCAGCCACAGCGGCTGCCCACATTCTCGTCTGCTCGCGCGTCACACTCATACCCTACTCTCCCATTTCCGGATAGCTCGTGCCCAAGAGGGCCGATATACATTTATGGTACTGTTTGGTCTCATCCCTGGTAAATCGTTCGACAGCCTTGACCCGTTCTTTCAGCACGCCAAGATCCAGTCCGGCCGAGGCCCCCAGGTGCGCTTTTCGCGCTACGGCGTCCTTGGGACTGGTGCTCTCCAAGTCGTCAAGATTCTCTTTAACCTGCTGGTAGGCATCCCGAAACGGCATCCCTTCCGCCACCAGTTCAAGGGCCCGGTCAGCAGCAAAGACGCCCGCTTCGAAAGCAACAGCCAGCGCCTTCCGGTTGGCCGTCATGCCTTCGACGAGCTTGGCCATCACGGCCAGGCAGGCCCGCGTGGTCGCCAGACCTTCCATGAAGGGCTCTTTTACTTCCTGCAGATCCCGGTTATAGCCGCTGGGCAGTCCTTTTACGATACCCATCGCCGCAGTGAGGTGGCCCATCACGCGCGAGGCCTTGGCCCGCACCAGCTCGGCTACGTCCGGATTCTGTTTCTGCGGCATGATGCTGCTTCCGGTGCAGTAGGCGGCCGGCAGCGTGAAGTAAGGCATCTCCGGAGTTGTAAAAAGGATCAGGTCCTCCGCCAGCCGTGACAGCGTCAACATGACCTGGACACAGGCGGAAAGAATAACCGTCTCGCACTTGCCCCGGGCATTCCCGGCATAGAGGACATTGTGCTGCGGGGCGGCAAAGCCAAGCAGGTCAGCCGTGAGCTGCCGATCTATCGGCAACGGCACACCATATCCCGCCGCCGAGCCAAGCGGACACCGGTCGTTGAAGTCGTAGGCCGACATGGTGAGGGCCATGTCATCCAGCAGGCTCTCAGCATGTGCCGAGGCCCACACGCCCACAGAGCTGGGCATCGCAGGCTGCATATGCGTCCGCCCCACCATGGGCACCTGCCGGTAGCGCCGGGCGAATCCCAACAGCGCCGATGCGAGTTGGGCCCCTTCGTTCAGCAGATCCAGCAGTTCGGTCTTGGCATAGAGCCGGAGATCGGTTGCCACCTGGTCATTCCGGCTCCGTGCCGTATGAATCCGCCGGCCGACCTCGCCCAGCTTGGCGCTCAGCATCCGCTCCACGGCCAGGTGCACGTCCTGGTCCGCCGCCGTTATCCGGAAGGTACCGGACCGGACCGAGGCCATGATCTCCCGCAGAGCCACCATCGTGGCGGCGAGATCTTGCTTGGACAGAACGGGGCCGCTACCACTCTCGAGTCCGGCCAACATGGTCGCATGGGCGGCCGAGCCAATACAGTCCACCTCGGCCAAGGCCCTGTCCAGTACGGGGTCCTTGCCAACGGTGAAAGCCAAGACGTGGCTATCGACTTTGCCTACCAGTGTTTTCCGTGTCTGTGCTGTCATGATTCGCCTCATCCAGTGCACCGGGGCCCGGCCTCTTCATGGCCGCCGCCAGCTCGTGCCGGGCGGCCTCCGCTTCGCTCAGCAGCCGCTCCAATCGGCTCGTCCGCTTCCCGCGCACCAGTGCATCCAGAAATGCCGTGTATCGCTCGACCGTGCCCTGAACCATCGCTCCCCGTCCCACGGCAAGCGCCCTCAAGGACACCTGCTTGGCGAGACAGAACGCGTCGATCCAGTCCGCTTTGCGCTGACGAATCAGCGCGTCAAATCCAGCCCCCCGCTCTATTCCACTGGACAAGGGAATACCAAATGCCCCGGGATAAAGCAACAACTCGCCGGATAACTGCCGCAGGACTACCGGCGGCGTTGATCCCGGCAGGAAGACCTTGCGCTGCTGGCGCATAATCCACGCGTCCCAGCCCATCTCCAGATCTGAAATGCTCGCACCCTCAGCCACCAGCTCGGCCGCCAGCCAGTCTGCCTGCAGCATGGTTTCAGCAGCGATATGATCAGATAGCCGCCGCATGCGGTCTTTGCCCTTGGATGCCTCCACGAGCCACGCCAGCAGGAGCGCGCTTATGGGGCCATCGGTCGCCTCATTCCATTCAAGGTCCGCCCGCTTCAGCCAATCTGCCAGCGGCGGCACACGGCCTTCGCGCCACTCTCGCACCATGGCGAAGGCATCGGTCTGACGCTGCTCACGCCCCAGGTTGCGCATCACCCCCACGATCAGCCAGCGCGGCACCTCAGGCGCGGCCGCCCCCATGCGCACGGGAGTCACAAACCCCTCCAACAGAAAACGACAGAATGCCATGCGAACCGGATCCGCGGCCAGGCAGTCCACACGAGGCACCACCATACGCTGTACCAGGCGACCGGCCTCCAGCTTCCGGGTCAACGCAAGCGGGCCACACTCGGCTTCAGTCACCGTTCCGGTTGACACGCTGGTCGGGGGTCGGATCACTATTCGGATCTCGCGCCGGTCGAACGGAAGCGACTCGGACAGGATGCTCTCCACGCGGTCGGTCATCGCTTCAGCCCACCGCCCGGCCTTCATGTTGTCCAGCGTCTCCGGGCCCAATATGACGAATCGGCGAGACGGGGTTCGATAAGGCTTCAAGGCGTACAGCCGGGAGAGATCAACAGCCTGGGCCGGAACAGGCTGAGCCGAAAGCGACAGGATCGAAAGGGCGAACAGCATGACTCGGCATGCGGGCCTATACGTTGCCGTCAGGGTGATTCTCATGGATGAGGCCGCACCGCGGCATAGCGAGAGCCGCTCAAGTGTCGGACGCTTTCTTCTTGGGCTTGCCTGGCTTCTTATCCGTACTGGCGGACCCGGAGGCCCCGTCCTTCTTCGCGGGGTCCTTCTTCCTGGTGTCTGAACTCGTGGCAGGTGAACTGCTGGAGGCCTTCTGGGCGGCCTTCTGGTAGGAGTCACTGCGGTAATCGGTTTCGTAGAACCCGCTCCCCTTGAAGATGATCCCGGCCCCGGTGCCGATCAAGCGGTCCACCCGTCCCTTGCATTCCGGGCAGGTCCTGATCCGCTCCTCCGTCATGGACTGGAACTTCTCAAACGCGTGTCCGCACTTGCGGCATTCGTACTCGTAGGTAGGCATTGCAAATCTCCCCAGGAATCAGCGTGAAAATGTACCGAACTGCGTCGCAAGTGTCAAATGCGGGACGGGCAACGGGGCAAAGATCGTTCAGCCACGCCAGAGATGCCTCGGCAGGAAACCCGGAACCGACAAACCAGTTGTCATGAGTGGGGCCCGAGTCTACACTGCCTCCTCGCCATGTTGGGCCTATACGGGCCTATGGGAAGAGGAGCTGTCGCGTGTTTGGTTTTGAGATTCCTGAACTCATATTGCGCCTTGTTGCCGGTACGTTTATCGGGTTCTGTATCGGCCTGACCGGGGTCGGTGGCGGGGTCCTGGTTATTCCGACCCTCACGCTGCTCTTCAAGCTGCCGGCCTCCACGGCCGTCGGTACGGCCAGCCTCTACTCGTTCATCACGAAGGTTTCAGCCACCTTTCACCACTACAAGCTGAAGACGGTTGACACCATGACGGCCACCTGGTTCCTGGTGGGAGCCATCCCGACCAACATCGCGGTCGCGGCCGGCATCAACGCCGCCGTCCATCGACTGGGCAGCGAGTCCGAGGCCATCGTCGGCTTCCAGAACCAACTCAAACTCTTCATCGCCACCGTCATCATCGCATCCTGTGTGCTCCTGGTGATCAATATGATCCGCGGTCTCAGGAACGGGGCCGATGCAGAGGTAACCGGGCTGGCAAAAGCCGTGACATCCTCCACCGCGCGGCATCGCACAACGGCCGCCTTGCTCGGCACGATTGTAGGCGCACTGATCGGATCGACGTCGGTTGGCGGCGGCGTGATCATTGTCCCGATGCTGATCTTCTTCTTCGGGATGACGTCCAGCCGCACCGTGGGAACGTCGATCCTGATTGCCGTGGTCCTGACACTGGTTACCTCGGCCGTATTCCTGATCGGCGGGGAGATGGATATAGCCACGGCGGTCTGCATGGCGGTCGGGTCCCTGGTGGGCGTGCCCATCGGAAGCAGACTGTCAGTCAAACTTCCCGACAGGGCCCTCAAGGTCGTGGTCGTGGCGGTGATCGTTACTGCCGCCGTCCTGATGCTGCGCGGCAACAGCGGGCATTAAGCGCCGAGCGCCTTCACAACCAGCACCAGCGATGTGACGCCGAGAACGACGTAGATGAAGCGTCGGTAGACGTGTTGCGGCACGAGCCGGACGAGCAGATAGCCGAGGGCCACACCCACCGGAATCACGGGAAGGGCGATAACCCCAACGGGGAACCCGCCTTTCGACATCCCCAGCAGGAGAATTGAAAGCCCGATCCAACCCAGTTCAGCGGCTGTGTATTCCATTACTAAGACCGGTCTACTGCCCGGGATCCAGCTTCAGATTCACGGCTGTGATCTTCGACGGACCGAACTGTTTCTGAAGGTTGTTGAGGAGGTGGCGCTGGCCCATGCGGCGTAGTTCGTTGAGCCAGACAGGGCTATCGACATAGACAGCCAGCGTCTTATCCCGGAGTGGTCCCGGCCGGGTATGGCGCGCCACTTCGGCACCGGCAATCTCGGGCCAGGAGTCTTCGAGCACGGCCGCCCAGTGCTGCTCGGAGAGGCCGGCCTTTTTCATGACGCGTGAGAGGACGTCACCCAGCGGCTTGGCATCCTCCAGAGGAACAGGCGGGACGGGATCAGAGATGCGGAAACGCTCCCGCTGGATCTCCCACCGTCCCGAACGCTTTCTTCTGCCCCGCTGCATAGTGAGACCTTGCCGAATGCTTCACGGTAACTGCAAGGGAATTAGCCACCCTCCTTCGCTAAAGCTTCGGAGGACAGGCGAAAGAACGCAGAGAGCGCAGAGAGAGAGAAAGGGCTGAGAGAGAATCCCTCAGCCCTTCTTTGAGTTCTTTGTGCTCTTTCGCGGCTAGCTATTCTTTGAACTCACCCACGACATGCGTGATGGAGGCCTTCGCATCGCCCAGAAGCATGCGCGTGTTGGGCGCGAAGAAGAGCGGGTTGTCCACTCCTGCGAACCCGGCCTTGAGCGAGCGCTTGAGCACAATGCAGACCTTGGCGTTGTCGACGTCGATGATCGGCATGCCGTAGAGGGCCGTGCCCTCTTCACGGGCGGCCGGGTTGACCACGTCGTTGGCGCCAATGACAACCGCCACATCCACGTTCGGGATCGTCGGGTTGACATCCTGCGGTTCGACGAGCTGCTCATAAGGCACATCGGCTTCGGCCAGGAGCACGTTCATGTGTCCCGGCATACGGCCGGCGACCGGATGGACGCAGTAGCTGACTTCGCAGCCGTTATCCTCGAGCAGATCGCCCAGCTCCTTCACCACGTGCTGTGCCTGGGCCACGGCCATGCCGTATCCCGGAACGAACACAACTGAAGAAGCGGCTTCGAGCATCAGGTAGGCATCCTGTGCCGACACGGTCTTGGCTTCGCCCTGGAAGGTCTTGCCTGTGGCCACGGTCGCACCCACACCCGCGAACATCACGTTCGCCAGCGAGCGGTTCATGGCGCGGCACATGATACTGGTTAGGATCAGGCCACTGGCCCCGACGAGGGAACCGGCCACAATGAGCACATTGTTCATGATCACGAAACCGGCCGCACAGGCCGCCAGTCCGGAATAGCTGTTGAGCAGCGCAATCACGACGGGCATATCCGCACCGCCGATCGGAATCGTCACCAGGACGCCGAGGATCATCGACACCACGACCATCCCAATGAAGACGCCATACGTTGAGGCCGGGTTCATGCAGAACATCACCGCCGCCGCAACCGCGATGAGAAGCAACGCACCGTTGACGAGCTGCTGCCCCTTGAAGAGGATCGGCTTGCCATCCATCTTCCCGGCCAGCTTGGCGTAGGCAATCATACTGCCGGAGAAGGTGACTCCGCCGATCAGGACGGTAGCACCGATGGCCACCAGCGTGAACAGGCTGCCCTCGCCCTGGGTCGCAATCTTGTGGTACTCGGCCCACCCCACCAGCAGGCTGGCGAGTCCGCCGAACCCGTTGAAGAGCCCGACCATTTCAGGCATGGATGTCATCTTCACCAGGCGCGCGGCCGCGGCACCGATGACAGAACCGATCACCGCGCCGGTGACGATCCACATCCACTGGATCTCCGTATTTGGGTTCTGATCAGCCAGCAGGAGTGTGGCCACGATGGCAATCAGCATACCGACGGAAGACACCAGGTTTCCTTTGCGGGCCGTGGTCGCTTTGCTCAGCATCTTGAGGCCGTAGATGAACAGGATGGACGCTGCAATGTAGAGATAATCTCGAAGGTTCTGCATGATTACTTCCCCTTCTTCTGCTGGAACATGCCCAGCATGCGGTCGGTAACCAGGTAGCCACCCACCACGTTAATCATGGCCAAGCCTACGGCGAGTGTACCCAGTACAATCATGGCCGGTTCACTTGTGTCCTTTACCGCCAGCGCCAGCAGCGCACCCACGATCGAGATACCCGAGATCGCGTTTGATCCGGACATCAGCGGAGTGTGCAACTGTGACGGCACCTTGGCGATCAACTCGACCCCAAGAAAGATCGCCAGCACAAACACGAAGAAAAGCAACCCCATTAAGGCAGCACTGCTTCCCTTCTCTGCACACGCCGTGACCGTCTCAACAGGACAACAGGCGGCGTCATCTGCCTGGGCAAGAACCGCACCGGCGGTCACCCCCAGGACGCACGCAATAAGCAAGAATCGCTTCAGTATCATTATTCGTCTCCCTTGCCCTCGACGAGGGACTTGATCGTCTCGTTCCGGATCACGCCATCCTGGACAACCAGGCAGCCGTCTATGATCTCGTCTTCCGTCTTCAGCGGCATGGCCTTGGCCTCGGCATCCCAGAAATGCTCAACCAGGTTGAACAGGTTGCTGGAGTACATCAGGCTGGCATCGGCGGCCACATGGCCGGCCAGGTTGCCCAAGCCGATAATACGCACACCGTTGACATCCACTTCCTCGCCCAGTACCGACCCTTCGACGTTCCCGCCGCTCTCGACGGCCATATCGACAATGATGCTGCCAGGCTTCATGGCCGCCACCATCTCAGCCGTGAGGATGCGAGGCGCCGGACGGCCGAAGAGCTGGGCCGTGGTAATCACGACGTCCGCCCCGGCGGCATGCTTGGCCATGGTCTGGCGCTGCTTCTCAAGCTGTTCGGGGGTCAATTCCTTGGCATAGCCATCCTTGGTCTGACCGGTCTCACCCAGGTCCACTTTGACGAAGCGTGCGCCGAGCGACTCAACCTGCTCCGCCACCACGGGACGGGTGTCGAACGCTTCTACGCGGGCGCCCATTCGCTTGGCCGTGGCAATCGCCTGCAGACCCGCGACGCCGGCGCCAATAATGAAGACCTTGGACGGCGGAATGGTACCGGAAGGCGTCATCATCATGGGGTAGATCCGGTTCATCCGTTCGGCCGCAAGAACAACGGCGACGTAACCGGCCAGGTTGGCCTGTGAGCTGAGCGCGTCCATCTTCTGCGCCAGCGTCGTACGCGGAATCATCTCCATACTGATGGCCGCGACACCGGCCGCCTGGAGCTGTTTGACCAGTTCGGTTTCCCGGAACGGGTCCAGGTAGCTGACATGAATGCAGCCCTTCTTCATCTGGGCCACGTCCTCGGAGGACGGCTTGCCCAGCCGCAGAATCATGTCGGCCTCGCGCAGCAGTGCCGCACGGTCTGACGATACCGTCGCACCCGCCTCTGTATATGCCTCATCAGCAAACCCGATGCGCGCGCCGAGGCCCGCTTCCACCTGCAGGACAGCCCCAAGCTCAACCAGCTTGGCGGCATCGCCCGGCACCAGCGGTACACGCGTTTCGCTCGTGCCCACTTCACCCAATACCACAATGTTCATAGTGTCCACCTTTCACTCACTATTCGAAAGACCAGACATGATAGGAGCACCCCACGCGCAAGACAAGCGCATAGGTCACCTTTTCGGGTTGAATTCCCCGCTTGCATTCACGCCGGTCCCTGTGTACAGTTCCGCGCTTGATTTGAACGAGGATAGGGAGTTATGAGAAAGAATATTCATCCTACATACGAAGATGCGACCATCACCTGTGCCTGTGGCAACGTGATTGAGACCCGTTCCACGGTGAAAGACATGCACGTTAATACATGCTCGGCCTGCCATCCGTTCTATACGGGACAGTCCACGTTTATTGACGCCGAAGGACGCGTTGAGCAGTTCCGCCGCCGTTACGCGGCCGCTGCCAGCAAGTAGCTGTCTCAGAGGTCAGGCCGGGAGTGAGCAAACGCTCAACCCGGCCTGAACTGTGCCAAGGCCAGAAGAAAGGCAACCACAAAGACACGAAGACACCAGGAGGGAGGAAGGTTGGCCTTGGGCCCTGATAGACCCGCGGTTATCCTTCCCATTACTTTGTGTCTTAGTGCCTTGGTGGCTGCATTTTGTGGGGCATATGATTAACAACGAGCACATTGAGCGGATGCTGGCGCGGATTCCGGAGATTGAGACGGAACTGTCTCAGCCGGAGACCGTTTCCAACCAGAATCGTTACCGCGAGTTGCTCCGCGAGCATTCCGGACTGAAGAAGCTCGAGGGCAAGGCGGGGCATTTCCAATCGATCAGCACCGAGATGGCGGGCAACCGTGAACTGCTGGACGATCCCGAGCTCGATCCGGAGCTGCGTGAGATGGCCGAGGCGGAACTGGCGCGCCTGGAACCCCAATTGCCTGAGGCGGAAAAGGAACTGATGGTGGCCCTGCTGCCCGAGGATCCCGATGAAGACCGCAACGCCATCGTGGAAGTGCGCGCCGGCACCGGCGGGGACGAAGCCGCCCTCTTTGCAGGCGACCTCTTCCGCATGTACAGTCGCTTCGCCGAAGCACAGGGCTGGAAGATCGGCGTGATCGATGCCAGCACAAGCGACATGGGCGGCTACAAGGAGGTCGTCTTCAAAGTCGAGGGCTCCGGCGCGTTTGGTGCCATGACCTACGAAAGTGGCGGCCATCGTGTCCAGCGCGTACCCGTAACCGAATCGCAGGGGCGCATCCACACCTCCGCCGCCACCGTGGCGGTCTTTCCCGAAGCCGAACCCCAGGACGATATTGAATTGCCGCCCGACGAAGTACGGATCGACATCTTTCGTTCTTCCGGGCCCGGCGGCCAGAGCGTCAATACAACCGACTCGGCGGTACGCCTTACGCATATTCCCACCGGCATCACCGTGCAATGCCAGGACGAGAAGTCCCAGCATCGCAACAGGGAAAAGGCCATGGCCGTCCTCAAGTCACGCATCCTCGACATGCGACGACGCGAGGAGGCCGAGAAGAAGGGCGACGCACGGCGTACCTTGATCGGATCCGGCGACCGCAGTCAGCGCATCCGCACCTACAACTTCCCACAGAACCGGCTGACGGATCATCGCGTTAACCTGGCTCTGTACAGCCTGGATCGCATCATGGAAGGCGATCTGACCGCTCTCGTAGACGCCCTGCGCCAACATGATGTGGAACTGCGGCTCGAAGAGCTGGGAACGGAATGATATGAGCAATGCGCCCGCCACGGTGAAGCATGTGCTCGAATCCGGCGCCACGTTTCTCGAGGCCCGCGCGGTCACCGAGGCCCGCCTGAAGTGCGAACTCCTTGCTGCTCGCCTGCTGCAATGCCCACGACTCGAGCTCTATCTGCAATTTGACCGTGCCCTGAGTGATGCTCACGTCGGCGCCATGCGCCGCGGAATCAAGCGTCTTGAAGCCGGCGAACCCATCCAGCACATTCTGGGCGAAACCACGTTCCATGGACATCGCTTCAAAGTGGATACGCGCGCGCTGGTTCCTCGCTCCGAAACCGAGCTGCTGGTCCAGGCCGTACTCGACTGGGAGCCACTGGCCGAGGACGCACTGGTCGTGGATGTCGGCACCGGGTCGGGCTGTATCGCCATCAGCCTTGTGCTGGTCCGGCCGGACCTGCGCTGCGTGGGAATCGATATCAGCGAGGATGCACTCGCACTGGCCCGCGAGAACGCCGCCGCCCTGGGCGTCGAAACGCGCGTTGCGTTTGCGGGGGCTGACCTTTCAGACTGCGTCGAGCCCGAGAGCGTGGATGCCATTGTGGCCAACCTGCCCTATATCGCGAGTGAAGCGTGCGACAGGCTCCCGCGCGACGTGCGCGATTTCGATCCCCGCACCGCACTCGACGGCGGCGCTGACGGCCTGGACGTGATTCGCGATATCGTACCCGATGCAGCCATTGTGCTGCGTCCGGGCGGACGCATCTTTCTTGAGATCGGAGCCGACCAGGCGACAGCGGTAAAGGAAATCCTGAAGGCCGAGGGCTTCAAAGCCATCACGATCAGCCAGGATCTTGCCGGACGGGACCGGATTGCGATGGGGACGATTTAGTCCGGCCCGCCCGGAGGTCGGGCCCTACCCGGCACATGGCTCAGTCGAACGTAAGGTAGGGCCCGATCTCCGAGCGGGCCGCGACTCAATCCTTCAACCTGAACAACACCTCGTTCAGATCGGATGGGGCTCCCGCTTCTTCCAGAAGCGCCAGGTGCGGCGCGAAGTTCCCAATATCGAGCAGGTGATGGGCGTCGCCCCCGAGGGCCAGTTTCACCCCGCGCTCCATGCACAGTGTCACGAATTCGATGGGAGGACCGCCCATATGGAGGTTGATCTCAGCCGCCGTGTTGCTACGGTGCAGCGCCTCGACAGCGTGCTCGATGATAGGGCGACTGATATCGATGCCATCGCGCCTGATGATGCGGAACGGGTGGGCGAGGACATCAACACCTTGCGCAACGATGGCGTCCACCATCCAGCAGAACTCCTCAATCACGGCGCGGGCATCCCACCGATCATGCTCCAGCGTGGTCATACGGTGGATGGATCCAAGCAGATAGTCGGCACGCCGCCTGTCACGATCCTGCAGCACGGCACGCCCCTGGTAGTCGAAGTCGAGCTCCAGCCCCACACGCACATCCGGTCCACGCACGGCCGCGCCCCCCTCAAAGTAGGCGTCCATCCGGTTGGCGTACGGGGTTAGGCCCTCGACACCTTCGCGGTGACAGCGACCGCTCCAGTAGTCCTCCTCGGTGAAGTAAAGCTGACCGGAATGCTCAGCGAACCCGACTTGGGCCATGCCGAAACGGCGGCCCAGGTCAACGCCGCGCGCAAACTCGGAATCCTGCGCGCAGTAGCCGAACTCTGTATGAATATGGTAGTCGCACAACCCCATGGCCGGGTCCACAGCGAGAGAACGCGACTCGGACGTGACGCGGTCGCCATCCAGCCGAATCACCAGCAGTTCAAACGGCGACACATAAAGCGCAGGTGCCGTGACAAGGGTGGTGGGTCCGATCCTGAGCGGTTGATGCCCGCGGTGGTAGTGTCCACTGATGCAGAGCTGAACATCCGCGTCGTTCATGGCCTCAATGATGGGTTCCGCATCGACATGGTTGTAAGGACAGTCCACGGCACCATCCGGGAAAACCGGCACATGCTGAAGCGCGATGATGGAACCATCGAACCCTTCGCGGGCCCGGCGGAACCGCTCCAACTCCGCCGCGGGACGCGCGGCGCAGTACCCGGGGCGGTCCTCATCGATAAACGGCAGTACCCGCATGCCCGCCACATCCATGATGTCAGGCGGGCGGTCGAAACTGTCATAGAACGCCTCGGTGTCCCCATCATGATTGCCGGGGATGATGACGTGCGGTCCGTGCAAATGCTGCAGGATATCTCGCAGGCAGTTGCGTTCGGTAATCGCCGTGGGCGCATCGCCATCCCCCAGCAGATCTCCAACCAGCAACGTGACATCGGGCTTGATGATGTCATTGAGGTGAGTCACGGCACGGTAGAGCAGGATGTCGCCGATCTCGCCGTCACGCCTCCCCTCCTCGCTCCACCCGTAGTGGAGATCAGCAATAACGGCGATGGTCCGAGCAGTTGACATCGCACCATACTGCCCCCATTGGCCATCGCTCTCAAGCAGAACCGCGTTGCGCCGGAGTTCCAGATTGATTAGGCGGGATGATCGCGCTAACGTGTCGCTTTCATTTTTGGGGGTAACGCGAGGACAAGGATATGAAGAAGGTACTGATTCCCACAAAGCTGGACGGGGTGGCCGGGGAGATCCTGGAAGAGAATGGCAACTATGTCGTGATCCAGGACGAGGCTACCGAACTGAAGGACCTGGTTTCCGCCCATTCGGATACGTATGCCCTCATCGTTCGCAGTGAGAAGGTGACACCCGAGATCATCGACCTGCTGCCCAACCTGCAGGTGGTGGTACGGGCCGGGGCCGGGTTCAACACGATCGATACGGTCTATGCACGCTCCAAGGGCATCGACGTGATGAACACGCCGGGGGCCAACTCCAACGCCGTGGCCGAAGAGGTCGTCGCCATGATCCTGGCCGATGCCCGCCATCTCATCCCGGCCGATGCCTCCACGCGCGCGGGCAAATGGGAGAAGAAGAAGTTCATGGGCCGCGAGCTCGCGAATAAAACCGTCGGTATTGTAGGTCTCGGCAATATCGGCCGACTGGTTGCCAGGCGCATCAGTGGATTCGATTGCCGACTGCTCGGATTTGACCCCGTGATCTCCAGCGAACGCGCCAGAGAGGTGGACGTCACGCTCACCGATCTCCAGACCATCTTCACAGAATGTGACTACATCACGCTGCACATCCCCGAGAACGATGATACACGCGGGATCATCAACGAGGAGCTTCTCTCGCTGGCCAAAGAGGGCGCAACTATTGTGAACTGTGCCCGGGCCGGAATCCTGAACGAGAACGCCTTCCGCAAAGCCAAGGCGGGGCGCGGCATTCGCCTTCTCAACGACGTTTACCCGAAAGATGCCGAAGGCGACAAGACGGTTGCCGATATCGCCGACATCATGCTGCCCCATCTCGGCGCCAGCACGAAGGAAGCCAACTTCAACGCGGCCCGTCGCGCGGCTGAGGAGTTGATCGACCTGGACTACAAGGGCGTAACCAGCTTCATCGTCAACCGTGACATCCCGGATGGGCTGGACGAGGCCTACTGCGAGCTGGCCAACACGCTGGCCCGTCTGTGCCGCAACATTGTCGGCCGTCAGAGCGCACTCAAGATGGTTGAAACCAGCTTCTACGGCGACCTCGAACCCTATGCCAACTGGCTGGCCGTTCCGATCGTGGCCGGTATCTGGGAAGACTTCGAAAGGGGCATGGACTACCATGCCGCCTTCAATTACCTCGACGAGATGGGCATCGAGTATGTCTCGCGTGAAGTCGACGCGAGCAAGGGATACGGCAATTCCATCACGCTCGATCTGACCAGCGAAGTCGACTCCGACTCTCTGCGACGCATCAGTGTGCGCGGCACACTGGCCGAAGGCAATATGATGGTTGCCCGTATCAACGAGTTCGACCGGCTCTACTTCGAGCCGCTGGGGCACACCGTGTTCTTCCTGTACGACGACCGTCCGGGCGTGATTGGTGTGATTGGTCGGGCCCTGGCTGAGAGCGAGGTCAACATCGAGGACATGCGCAACCCGCATGACCCCAACACCAACCGCTCGCTGGCGATCCTCAAGGTGAATCAGCGCGTGCCGGATGCGATCATCGACGCCATCAGCCAGGAAATCAACAGTATCGCGGCCTTCCACATCACGCTGTGAGTAAATCCGTCAAGCCCACTCGCGCACAACGCCTCGTAGCATTCGAGGCGGTTGTACGGCACTACGAGTCAGCCCTGCTGCGCTACGCCGCCCGCATCTTAAACGATCCCGACGGCGCTCAGGACGTGGTTCAGGATAGCTTCATCCGGCTGCTGCACCGCTGGAAAGGGGAGATGGTCCCGGATGGTCAAATGACCAACTGGCTCTATCGCGTTGTTCACAACTGCGCCGTCGACCATGTTCGCAAGATTGCCCGGCGCAGCCTGCTGCACCGCCGTGCGGCGGCCGAGCAGGATCAGGTGGCTGACCCGGACCGTGGTGCAGGTTTCCGCGTGAGCGACCGCGCCGCCCGCGCAGCGGCGGCGCTGCAGACGCTTGACCTGCGGGAGCGGCAGCTCGTGATTCTAAAGGTATATGAGGAGAAGTCGTACAAGGAGATAAGTGCGATTACGGGCCTCTCCACCGGAAATGTCGGCTATATTCTACACCACGCCATGCGCAAGCTGGCGCGGGAGTTGGAGGGAGACACGCCATCATGACATCGCCTGACCAACACAAACAGACACGGCAGCCTCCCGGCGCGGAACGACCACTGCCCTGTGAGGAAATCCAGGCGCTCATGCTCGACTATGTGCAGCACGGCCTGGGTGAAGGCCGAGCCGACCTGGTGCGCGAGCACACCCGTCGCTGTCCGGCCTGCCATGAGCGCATGGTGACACTTCAGGAGACGGTCGGGATTCTGCATGATGCCCCCTTCTCTTCCGGCCCATTGCCTCAACGCCTCTCCGAGCGCCACCACAGCCGTATCGTAAGGGCCGTCATGCACCCGGTGCTGGATTGGATATATGTGCACCACATCCTGGTGTCGGCTCTTGTCGCCACGATTGTCCTGGCCTCGGTCTTCTTCGGACTGCGCCGTTACAGGGTATGGCGGGAGACCATTGATCCGGGGATTCCGGTGGTGATTGGAGAGGGAGAGCTGCCGGAGTGATGGCCCTTTTCGCGGCTCGCCGGGACGGCTCGCCCTACCTGGTGTATGGTGAATCTAGTGTCCTGTCTCACAATTGCGTTTGCATAACTTGTGTGTCATCCCGAGCGAAGTCGAGGGATCTCTGCCTCATCATGGGGCTGAGATTCCTCGCTTCGCTCGGAATGACAGTGCTCTGCGTATTTTGAGAGTCTGTTTGCGTTGCACGACACTAGAGGGGCAAGGTAGGGCGAGCTGTCTGCCCGCCTCTGGAGGGTCCCCGGCGAGCCGTAACTACCTCGTCTCGCACATCGTCATCCAGACGCGCACATCGTTAGCGTCCGGAGCGTCGGGACGAAGCCTCAGATAGCGCCGGTAGTGGCTGACGGCTTTGCGGTACTGCTTCAAGTTCTGGTCGTACAGCACCGCCAGGTTGTAGTGCGTGTCAGCGTCGGCCGGATCAAGGCGCAAGGCGCGCAGGTACTCCCGCTCAGCTTCCTTGAACTGACCGCGATTGGCAAAGACCACACCCATGTTGTAATGGACATCCCGCTGGCGGCTTGCTCCGGCATACTGTACTTCCGTACGGGTCTTGGCCAAGAGGGTCGCAACGCGTTCGGCTTTCTTGAGCCGCTCTTCGCGCTTATCCAACTCCACCTTCAGAGCCCTGAGCTCACGCTCACGCTGCGACAGCTCGCTGCTCTGCTCACGCTCACGTGACTGGGTTTCGGCCAACTCCTGCTCCAACTCGGGAATCCTCTCCAGCAGCTTAACGATCACGGCCTTATGCTTGGCCGTTTCGCCACTGATATCGGCCATCTCGGCTTCCAGCTCACCCTTGGCCGCCGCCTCCGACTCCACTTCGCGCAACTCTTTGACCACCTTCGCTTTTTCACTCTCGAGATCAGAAAGTTTGGAGCGCAGTTCGGAGTTTTCATCCTCCAGGGCTCTGAACAGATCCGAACCCGGCTTGACGGCCGGCCCCTTCGCTGGAGGCGGGCGAGATTCGTTACGCTCAACGCGACTTTTCAGGGCACCAAGATCCTGGGCCAGCTTGGCTTTGGCGCTTTCGGCGGCCGCGAGCGCGGCTTCGAGGGAGGCTACCTTCTCGGGGTCGACCGAGCTGGTCGTCTCACTCCTGAGTCGTTCTATCTCACCAGCTGAGCTGGTGATCTGCGACTGCAGCTTCGTCATTTCGCGCTGTAAGCGGGCGTTCTCTTCGCGCATGGACTCGGAACCACGATCGGTTTCCTGAAGCTTGCGACGCAGGCCGAGGTTCTCCTTGAGAAGCTGGTTATAGGTGTCCGGATCCAGAGCGGCATCCGAAGCGCCCGGCTCGGCTGGTGTGCCGTCTTTGGGCTTGCCATCTGGGCCCCAGGACCATTCGAAGCCTTCGGCCTCCTGGGCATGGACGGTTCCAGTCAGCACCGCAACAGCCACCATTATGCAACCCACGCCTATGATAATCCCGCGCATGCGGTGTACTCCCTCGGCGCCCGTTCTAGCGACGCATCGGTTTCAGTTTCCTGGCCTGCCGTTCCGAAAGCGGATGTGGCTCTTCTCCTGACACAATACGAGGCGTCAGGAAAGCAATCAGTTCCTGGCTGGCCACCTGGTCGGCCGTGGTCCGGAACAGCACGCCCAGCAGCGGGATGCGGCCAAGGAACGGAACGCGGGACTGGGTGTTCTGCTTGGAATTCTCGATCATGCCGGCGATGATGACGGTCTCACGGTCCTTGACCAACACGCTGGTCTCGGCATAGGAACGGCGAACAATCGGTACGGTCCGGAAGGCCTGGTAGTTGCCAACCACGGAGCTGACCTCCGGTCGAATGGTGGTGCTGATCATGCCGTCGGCACTGATGCGCGGCGTCACCGACAGCGTCACACCCACTTCGAGAAAGACAACGGTTTCGCCCACAACGTTCGTCGTACCGCTCTCAAGCTGGGCTTCGGCGTAGGGTTGATCGGTCACCACCTTAATCGTGGCCTCTTCGCCATCGAGCACGGCCACGTGCGGATTCGAAAGAATCTTGGTCTCGCCTACCTGCTTAAGCGCTTCAAGGACAACATTCAGGTCGCCGTTGCCGAGAATCGTCTTGTAGGTGAGTGTTGCCGAGGGGTTCACAGCTTCGGCGACGCCCGACAATGAACCGGGCGTGGATGCGGTACCCAGAGCAAAGCGGGGATCCATGCCCTGGAAGAGATGATCCCAGTTCACACCCATACGATAATCATCCCCCAGGGAGACCTGGACAATCTTTGCCTCGATGAAGACCTGACGTGGACGGCGGTCGAAAACACCGATCAGGTGCTCCACCTGTTCCATCTCGTGCGGCAGGGCCGTCACGATGAACGTCTTGGTGCGCTTATCCACACGCAGATCGCCAATCTCCGGATTCAGGATAGCCGTTATCTCCGGCTGAAGGTCTTCGACATTGGCGTACTGCAACTCGAACGTCTTCGTCTGGGTCGGCAGCACACGCGAGACGGTGACAAGGTCGGCCCCTGCTATAATGGCCTCCATCTCGGCAATCTTGCCGGACGTATCGATAAGAATGAGCGTACCGGTCACGGGATCGGCCACAACCGTACCGATCGAGCTCTTGATGGGCTCGAGCATGGTGGCCAAGCGGGCGGGATCGGCGTACTTGAGGTGGACAACTTTGACTTCCTTGTTGTCGTAGAAACTCGAGCCATGCTTAGCCTGGTACTCGGCATCCGTCATAATCGTAACGATGCCGCCTCGGATCTCGTAGGCCAGGTTGTTGACAGAGAGGACGACTTCCAGGGCCTCTCCCACCGAGACGTTCTCAAATTTCAGCTTGGTGGTCAGCCCCGCAACACCCGGCCCGATCACCATGTTGTTCAAACCGCCGCGATGGGCAAGGAACTCGATAAGTTGGACGACATCCCATGGATCCAGCGAGGTGAGGCTGACGGTATTCTCAAGACCGGGCAGGTCGTACTCGGTCAACGGCTTGGGCTGAGCCAGTCCTGTTGTTGCCAGGAGGCCCGACAGGAGGAGAGCGGCCGATAGAAGGGGCAAGATAAATCTCGAAATCCTGTCCTGACACTTGCCCATGTTCACTGCCCTCGCTCTACTTCACTATCACTTCGTCGCCATCCTTCTCGAACGCGACGTGATCGGTGGCAATCCGAACCAGCTTGAACTGGGATTCGCCCACCACCATGTTCTGCTCCACCTTCAAAATATGCATACGGCCGCCTTCACGGTCGGCCACGATGGCTTCCATCTCGCCATCGGCCGCGCGCGACAGTCCGATCAGATCCAGTTTCTGCGCCTCAAGCTTCCAGTCGGGCACCTTCGTGCGCGTCTGCACAACCGTGACCGTGGCTTCGCCACCGTTACTCTCCAAATCGCGCACTATAGGACGTTTAGAGAAAGATTCCAAGAGATTTGCGAGCACCGGAAGCCCCGCGGATAGCTCGGCGGGTCCACCTGCGGACGCGTCGCCTGCGAGAACAGGTGAGCCGATTCGCACGAAGCCCGCCGGGGCCTGCCGAATGGTTGCGAAAAGATCCAACACACCGAAAACCAGGATGAGGAGCACAGCTACAGCAAGGATTCGGTTAATGGCGCGAATGCCACTGCCCTGGCGCCGACTGCGTGCACCCGGCATGGCCCACTTGGGCGCCTCATCCTCTGTATCGATGCCACTGGGGGCTTTGGAGCCACCGAACAGGCCGGCAATCCCCTTCTTCGCAGGGGAAGCAGCATCGGGATCGGGCAGACCAAGTTGGCCCTCATCGCCACTCTCGTCCTCACGGGGGGCGAGACGCAGCCCCGATGAATCGGGTTCAGCCGGTGCCTCAGCGTCAATAGTGGCCGCTGATTCGGGAGCGGCTACCTCCTCTTCGGAGGGAGCCTCCACGGCTTCATCGAGCGTTCTTTCCTCGTCTCCCATACAAACAATAATCCTCGCTACTCACCTACGGTCGTCAGGGTCTCTGGACTATAGGAATGCGCTGCAGCGCAGTCAACTCGATTCGAGACCGATCCGTATATGCCCAAAGGCCTATCGCGCCTCAGAGCAACGCATCAGGTGGGGCCAAAACGGGCCACAGCCACGCCTTACCGGCGTGTTGCCCAAGAGGAGATCCCTCGACTTCGCTCGGGATGACAGCTCCGGAATTACCGAGTTTCCCAAGAAGTTGTCATGCTGAGCTTGTCGAAGCATCTCCTTTGAGCACCTGTGATGATTGGGGCAGCGCGCCGCTACAGGGCGCTGACAAAACGCTGCATACGCTCCATGGCCTGTTCAATCTCGTCCATGGCCGTAGCGTACGAACAGCGGAGATACCCCTCTCCCGAGGGACCAAAAGCTGTCCCGGGCACACAGGCTACGTTCTCCTCCTCCAGCAGGCGCATCGAGAAATCATGTGAGGTGAGCCCCGTGTCCCCAATACAGGGGAAGGCGTAGAAGGCACCACCCGGCAGATGACATGGTAATCCCATATCGTTCAGAGATTTATGGATATAGTGGCGACGCAGGTCATAGGCCTCGCGCATTTCCACCACGTCGCTGTCACCGTTCTTCAGGGCCTCGACAGAGGCCTCCTGACTGAGAATCGGGGCGCATAACATGGAGTACTGGTGAATCTTCATCATGGCTTCAACCAACACGGGCGGCGCACAAGCGTACCCCATGCGAAAACCGGTCATGGCCCAGGCCTTGGAAAGACCGTTCAGGAAGATGGTACGCTCGCGCATGCCCGGCAGTGAGGCAATGCTCACTCGCTCAGCTTCGTAGGTCAACTCCGAGTAGACTTCATCGCTGATCACGAGCAGGTCGTGCTCGCAGGCCAGCGCGGCAATGCCTCCCAGATCCTCGCGTGTCAGGATGCCACCGGTCGGGTTGGTAGGAAAGTTCAGAACCAACACCTTGGATTTCTCGGTCAGAACCGGCTCGATGTCTTCCCGGCGCAAACGGAAACCTGTCTCGCGCTTCGTCGAGACGGGAACGGGGGTGCCGAAAGCCAGGGTGATGACCGGCGAATAGGATACATAGCACGGTTCGTGGTAGATCACCTCGTCGCCCGGCTCAATTATGGCGCGCATGGCCAGGTCGAGCGCTTCACTGACCCCTACCGTCACCAACACTTCGTCGACGGGATCATAGGCCAGGCCGTGTGAACGCTTCACATAGCTCGCAATGGCCCGGCGCAGACGCATCATCCCCAGGTTCGAGGTATAGGACGTGGCTCCGTGTTCCAGCGCCCAAATCGCCGCCTCACGGATATGCCAAGGCGTCACGAAATCGGGTTCACCGATGCTCAGGCTGATCACGCCCTCACGCTCGCTGACCAGTCCAAAGAAGTCGCGGATGCCGGAGCGGGGCATCCCGCTCACATGGCTGGCGACGAAATCACGGGGTGACTTTGAGTCGCTCATGGTCATCCTCAATCTTCATCAGGACCCCCTGGTCCTTGTAGGTCTTCAACGAAAAGTGCGTGGTCGTCGACAGCACACCCGCAATCGTGGCGAGCTGCTCGTTAACAAAGGTGGCGACCTCGTGCAGCGTACGCCCCACGACGAAGACCAACAGGTCATAGGTCCCGGACATCAGGAAGAGCGAGTCCACCTGCTCAAAACGCGAAATCCGACTGGCAATCCGGTCGTATCCCCCACCCCGTTCCGGCGTGATCTTCACCTCGATGACCGCCCGGACTTTGTCGATATCGAGCTGATCCTCGTTCACGATGGCCCGATACCCGCAGATAATGCCCTTCTGCTCATACGCCGCAATCTGCGCCTTCACATCCTCAACGGATAGATCCAGCATCTTCGCCAGGTTCTCCGGCGTCTCCAGCGCATTCTCCTGCAGCAACTTAAGCAACTTGTCCATAGCTCACCTCTGCTTGCTCTTACTGATCAGTGATCACTGATCACTTCCCCCCCGTATCGTTTCCATCAAGCGCTCGATCTTGTCGCGCTTCTCCATCATGTCCTTCTGGTTCTGACGCTGCTGCTCAACAACCGCCTCGGGTGCGCGGGTGACGAACGCGTCGTTGGAGAGCTTACGCGTCACCTGGTCGATTCCCTTGACGACCTTCTCGAGCTGTCCGCTCAGGCGCTTCAGTTCAGCCTCCACATCCAACAGGCCCGCCAGCGGCATATAGATCGTGCCTACACTGCCCACGCTCGACGGCATGGCCTGCTCCGGCTCTGCTCCGGCATCAATCGTAAGGGTCTCTGCCTTCAGCAGGGCGGCGACGGAATCCCGGTCCGCCTCAAGTCGCGCGGCCGTCTCTGCGTCGTGCGGCTTGATTATATAGTCGATTGCCTTGTTCGGAACGACCCCAAAATCGGCCCGCAAGGTGCGACCCAGCCGGATCAGCTCATGCTTGTTCTCAACGTACTCCAACGTCTGGCTGTCAATGCCCCACGCGGCAAGTTGCTCATCGCCCAGCGGGGTCGGCCACGCGGCCTTCATGATGAAGCCGGACGGGTCCTGCCGGTCCGTGGAGCTGGAATAACCCATGGCATGCCACAGTTCCTCGGTCAGAAACGGCATGATCGGATGAAGCAGGCGCAGGGCCGTGCCCAGTGCATAGTGCATGATACGCAACACCTGCGCGCGCGCCGCTTCCCGGTCACCGTTCAGCGTGCCTTTGCTGCACTCGATATACCAGTCGCAATACTGGTGCCACAGAAACTCGTAGATGACGTGTGCTGCGTCGTTGAACCGGTACCGCTCCAGGGCGTCCGTGCAGTCCTTAACCGCCTGATCGAGCTTGCCCAACAGGTGGCGGTCATCGGCCGTCAGCAAAGCCGGATCCAGGTCGGGAACCGTCACCACATCGCGCTGGGGTGCGGGAGACTCGATATCACCATCTTGCATGCGGATAAAGCGACTGGCATTCCACAGCTTGGTGCCGAAGTTGCGGCCCAGCTCGAACTTCTCTTTCGAGATGTAGACATCCTGTCCGGTGGCCGTCAGCATGGTCAAACTGAAGCGCAGCGCATCCGCACTGAAGTCCTTGATGATGTCGAGCGGATCGAGCGCATTACCGAGGCTCTTGCTCATCTTCTTGCCGGCATCGTCACGCACCGTGCCGTGGATGTAGACCGTGTCGAACGGGATACCGTCCATGAACTCGTACCCCGCCATGATCATACGTGCCACCCAGAAGAAAATGATCTCCGAGGCTGTCACCAGGTCGTGCGTGGGATAGAAATGTGCCAGGTCCGGATTCTGGTCCGGCCAGCCCAGCGTACTGAAGGGCCACAACCACGAGGAGAACCAGGTGTCCAGCACGTCCTCGTCCTGCGTCACATCGCCGCTGCCGCACTCCGGGCAGGTCTCGGGCCGGCCCTTGGCGGCCCATTCGTGTTCGCAGGCCGTACAGGTGAAGACGGGAATCCGGTGCCCCCACCAGATCTGGCGCGAGATGCACCAGTCGCGGATATTCTCCATCCACTCCATGTAGACCTTGGTCCAGCGTCCCGGCACAAAGGTGACGTCGCCGTTCTTAACCGCCGCCAGGGCGGGCTCGGCCAAGGGCGCCATCTTCACAAACCACTGCGGGGAAAGACGCGGTTCCACCACGGTGTCACAGCGGTAGCAATGCCCCACGGCGTGGGGATGATCCTCGATCTTCTCGATCAGGTCCTGCGCTTCCAGGTCTTCCAGGATCTTGCGGCGGCAGGCAAAGCGATCCATGCCCGCATACGGGCCGGCGCCTTCGTTCATGGTGCCATCGCCGTTCATGACGTTGATCTGTTCCAGGTCGTGGCGCTGCCCCATCTCGAAGTCGTTGGGATCGTGCGCGGGTGTGACCTTGACGATGCCGGTCCCGAACTTCGGATCAACATACTCATCGCGAATCACGCGCAGCTCGCGACCGAGCACGGGCAGGATGACCGTCTTCTGGTCCAAATCGGCATAGCGCTCGTCTTCGGGATGCACCGCCACGGCGGTATCGCCCAGGAGCGTTTCCGGCCGGGTCGTGGCCACCACAATGTATTCGCCTTCTTCACGGCCCTGCACCGGGTAGCGAAGATGGTAAAGCTTGCCGACGCTGTCCTGATGCTCGCTCTCCTCGTCAGAGAGCGCGGTATGACAGCGCGGACACCAGTTGATGATATAGTTGGCGCGATAGATCAGCTCCTTCTCGTAGAGGCGCACGAAGACCTCTGCCACCGCATCGCTCAGGCCCTCGTCCATCGTGAAGCGCTCGCGCTCCCAGTCGCACGAGGCCCCCAGGCGCTTGAGCTGCTTGACGATGGTGCCGCCATACTCGGCGCGCCATTTCCAGACCCGCTCGATAAAGGCATCGCGCCCGAGATCGTCCCGACTCTTGCCTTCTTTTTTCAGCGCGCGCTCCACCACGTTCTGCGTGGCAATGCCGGCATGGTCGGTGCCGGGCATCCAGATCACGTTGCGCCCCTCCATGCGGCGCCAGCGCGCCAGAATGTCCTGGATCGTGTTGTTGAGGGCATGACCCATGTGCAGAATGCCGGTGACGTTCGGCGGCGGAATCATGACACAGTAGGGCTCACCCTCCTGCGTGTGATCGCTGTGGAACGCACCGGTCTCCAGCCAGGTCTCGTACCAGGCATCTTCAATTCGATGTGTGTCGTAATGTTTGTCCATAAAACGTTCTTGGTTTCAGGTTCAAGGTTCAAGGTTCCGGGAGGACCATCCGGCCTCCGTCTTTCGATCTCCGACTTCTAGTGTCCCGTCTTACAGTCGCGTTCGTATAACTCGCGTGTCATCCCGAGCGCAGTCGAGGGATCTCTGCCTCAACATGGGGCTGAGATTTACTTCGGCAAGCTCAGCACAGGCTCTCGCTTCGCTCGGAATGACAAGATCTCATAAGTCTTGAGAGCCCAATCAAGATATACAACACTAACGACGCTTGCGCCGCTTCTTCTTCTCTTCCTCTCTGAAAAGCTTGTATTCCACGCTGTCGATCAGCGCTTCCCACGCGGCTTCGATGATATTCTCCGATACGCCGACCGTGCCCCAGCTCTCTTCGCCGTCGCTGGACTCGATCAAGACGCGCGTCTTGGCGGCCGTGGCTTCCTGGGGATCCAGGATCCGAACGCGGAAATCGGTCAGCGCCACGTCGGCGATCTGCGGGTAGAAGCGTATCAGGGCCTTACGCAACGCACCGTCAAGCGCGTTGACCGGCCCATCGCCTTCATCCACCGTCTGTTCGATCTCATCATTCACGCGCACCTTGATCGTTGCCTCGGACACACAGGGCGCATCCTTGCCGCGCTTCTCGACGATCACGCGAAATCCTTCCAGGTCAAAGAACGGCTTGTGCTCCCTGAGCACCTTCTGGATCAGCATCCGGAAGGATGCATCGGCCGCCTCAAAGGCATAGCCCTTGCTCTCAAGCTCCTTGAGCGCCCTCAGCACTTCACGCGTATCTTCCGGCGATTGCTCGTGGCCCGCCCCAAGCTCTATGGCTTTGAGCAGAACATTGCTGCCGCCCGAGAGTTCGGACACCAGGATCTTGCGTTCGTTGCCGACCTCGGACGGATCGATATGCTCAAACGTGACCGGGTTCTTGCGTACCGCGTTGACGTGCGATCCGCCCTTATGGCTAAAGGCACTGGACCCCACGAACGGCGCGCGCTGATCGGGCCGCAGGTTGACCAGGTCATCCACGAAGACCGACAGCTCCCTGAGCGCACCCATCTGGGAGGCACGTACACAGCGACGGTACAGCTTGAGTTGCAGTGCCGGAACCAGTGTGGTCAGATTGGCGTTGCCACAGCGCTCACCGTATCCATTGATCGTCCCCTGCACCTGCGAAGCACCGGCGCGTACAGCTTCAAGAGCGTTGGCCACAGCCATGCCGCTGTCGTTGTGCGTATGGATGCCGACCGGGACCTTGACGGCGGCCTTCACCGTGCTCGTCGCAGCATAGATCTCATGTGGGAGCGTGCCGCCATTCGTATCACACAGCACGACACCGTCCACACCGGCGCCTATGGCTGCCTCCAGACAGCGCAGGGCGTACTCGGGGTCATCCTTGTACCCATCAAAGAAATGCTCGGCATCAAAGAACACCTCGCGGTCGTGCTCCTTGAGATAGCCCACCGTGTCGGCGATCATCGCCACGTTCTCCTTGAGCGTGGTGCGCAGCACATCCCTGACGTGCAGCTTCCACGTCTTGCCGAAGATCGTACAGACCGGCGCGCCGGTCTTGAGCAGGCTTGGCACATAGGGATCAGCTTTCACCTTTGTGCGTGCCCGCCGGGTGCTTCCGAAGGCGGCGATACGTGCGTGCTTGAGCGGCTCATCGCGCAACGCCTTGAAGAACGCCATGTCCTTCTCGTTCGAGCCTGCGTAGCCGCCCTCGATATAGTCGACACCGAATGCGTCGAGCCGTCGTACAAGCTGCAGCTTGCCCGCGGATGAAAACGACACCCCTTCCGCCTGCGCACCGTCGCGCAGCGTCGTGTCATAGAGTGAAACTTTCCTGGTACTCATAGGATCACCTTCTTCCTACTCAAAAAACTTCTCATACAGCGCCTTCATGGCGGCCTTCCGATCGGCTTCCTTGATGCCGAAAACAATACTCAACTCCGAAGAGCCCTGGTCAATCATCTCAAGGTTGACGTTCGCATCAGCCAACGCCGCCGTAGCGCGCATGGCCACGCCCACGGTGTAGTGCATACCTTCACCTACCAGCATGACCAGCGCCAGTCCGTGTTCAACGCTTACACTGTCAGCCCCAAGCTTCTCACGAATATGCGTCACGATCCGCTCAGTCGTAGCAGTGTCGAGTTCATCCTCGCGCAGGACCACCGAAAGGTTATCGACACCCGAAGGCATGTGCTCGAACGACAACCCCTCCTCCTCGAAGAACTGCAGAATGCGCCGGCCGAACCCGATCTCACGGTTCATCAGATACTTGCTCACGAGCACCGAGCAGAATCCGCCTGAACCGGCAATACCCAACACCGCGCCATGCGTCACCTCGCGCTCAGCAACAATCAGCGTGCCGGGCACGGCCGGATTGTTTGTGTTGCAGATCCGGATCGGGATCTCCGCGTGCACAGCCGGAATGATGGCCTCGTCATGCAGCACGTTGAACCCGGCATACGACAGTTCCCGCATCTCGCGGTAGGTCATCTCCGTGATCGGCTTCACGTTCTCCGCAAGCGAGGGATCTATCGAGCAGACAAAGTCCACGTCCGTGAAGTTCTCATAGACTTCGGCCTTCACCGCCGCAGCCAGGATGGCCCCGGTGATGTCCGACCCGCCGCGCGAAAAGGTCACCACTTCGCCTTCACGCGTGTAGCCGAAGAAGCCCGGGAACACCGTGATCCCCTCGGCTTCGTGCAGGCGCGCCAGGTTGTCATACGACTCCGGAAGCAGCCGGGCGTTGCCATACTCATCGCTCAGGAGCAGGCCGGCATCGCCGGGATTCAGGTAGCGCGCATCCGTGCCGCGTCGCTGCAGCTCCGCCGCAACCAGCCGGGCCGAGTTGTCCTCGCCGGCGGCCTTCATCGCGTCCATGAACCGCTCGCGGTGCTCGACATTGCCAGCCAACGTCGTGGCCAGGTTCTCCGAGATGGCATCCATCACGGCCGGGGCCACACCCAGCGTCTCTTGAATCTCACGGTAGCGAGCCACGACGACCGCCAACGCCTCGTCGGTCGGTTTTCCATCCAGGCGCGCATTCGCACAGGCAATCAGCAGGTCCGTGACCTTGATATCATCCTTGAACCGCTTGCCCGGCGCCGACACTACAACCAACCGGCGATCCGGATCAGCCAACACCACATCGCATACCTGCGCAACCTGCGCCGCATCCGCCAACGAGCTTCCACCAAACTTGCATACCTTCATCGTCTTCATCCCAATTCAACATGTCTCTACTGCAACATCCAGCAACGGGAGAGCAAACCACGGAAAGCACGGACGGCACGGAATGGAAAGATCTGACACCTTTCCGTGGTTTCCGTGTCTTCCGTGGTTACCTTCCCTTACCCTTCAATCCGTAACAGCACCGGCTCTCCCGATACGCAGTCCAACGCGGCAATCTCCTTCAGCGCCGCATCCATTTCAGCTTCTACGGCCTCGTGCGTTATGTAGACGACCGGCACGTGATCGTTCTCCGGCTCATCCTTCTGCAGGGCCGACGCCAGGCTGATCTGGTGTTCGCCCAGAATACTGGTGATCTGAGCCATCACACCCGGTTGGTCTTTCAGGCAGAGCCGCACATAGTAGCGTGTCGTAATCTCCGACATCGGCCGAATCCGTACTTCATCACCCGACTCCGGGATCGCCGCGATGCGATGCGCCGAGCCCGACTCCAGGTTCCGCACAACATCCACAACGTCGCCCAGCACCGTGCTTGCCGTCGGATCCGCCCCCGCCCCACGCCCGTAGTAGAGCGTATCACCGGTCATGTCACCGCTTACCAGTACCGCGTTGAACACGCCACTGACCGAACCGAGCATGCTGTCGAGCGGCACGAGCGAGGGGTGCACGCGAATCTCAACCGACCCGTTGTCCGACTTGATCACCGCCAACAGCTTCACCCGATACCCCAGGTCATGCGCATAGCCAATGTCCAGATCCGACAGGCCGCGGATTCCATCCACGAACACCGCATCCATCGGCACCGTCCCGCCATAGGCCAACGAGGCCAGGATCACCGCCTTGTGCGCGGTATCGAACCCGTCGATATCCAGGCTCGGTTCCGCCTCGGCATAGCCCTTGGCCTGTGCATCGGCCAGGCACGCGTCGAACGCAACCCCGTTGCGCTCCATCTCGGTCAGGATGTAGTTGCAAGTCCCGTTCAGAATCCCATGGATACTCTGGATCCGGTTGGCCGAGAGCCCTTCCCGCAGCGCCCTTATAATAGGAATGCCACCGCCGACACTGGCTCCGAAATAGATATCCGTCCGTTTTTCGCGGGCCAGGTCAAAGATCTCGGCCCCGAAATCGGCCAGCAACGCCTTGTTGGCCGTCACGACCGGCTTGCCTTGCTCCAGCGCACGCAGGACAAACTCCTTCGCCACACCGGTGCCACCGACCAGCTCGATCACCACGTCGACATCCGGGTCGTCGATCACAGCCTTCGCATCCGTCGTCAGGATACCCTCGTCAACCGCCACACCGCGGTCTGTCTCCAGGTCCAGGTCCGCAATCCGGCGCAGCACAAGCTTCACGCCCAGCCGACTCGCCATCAGCTCGCCGTTCTCCTGCAGACCACGCACCACGCCGGCACCGACAGTCCCAAAGCCCAACAGTCCCAATCCGATTTCTTTCATAACCACACCACCATCTCATCGCGCGCGAAACACCTGCCGTTCACGACACATTTCTCACGCTTTTCCAAGCAAACCCCAAACAATACCCGCCCCCTGATTGCCTGCACAAGCACAAAGCCAGCGCAACAGAACAGCTGAGAAGTGTAAGGTGGAGTTCCGCAGGCGGAAAAGAGAGTGCTCCTTTGCCGCTCAAAACGTGGAGTATCCCCAGTTTTTCAAGCCAATGCTCTGGAAACAGCCGAAAACAAAGGTTCGTTCTCATTTAGGATTTGGAACAGCCAACGAGCCAACTCGAAGGCTGAGATGCCTCGGCTTCGCTCGGCATGACAAGAAACCTTAGGACACTGTCATCCCGAGCGAAGTCGAGGGATCTCCTATGAGCCAATGGCGCGAAAATTGGGGTAACTCCACGCTCAAAACAACTGGACCCGCTCACGGTTCACGCGTAATGTTGGCAGCGTGCTTCAGCAGTTCACAAGGGCGAGAAGGGCGCGGTAGCCGACCGCATTCTCACCCACCGGGCAGCATGACCGGTATGACAGCGGGAACGACCTGATGGATATTTCTTCTCTCTGCATCGGCATCCTGCACTCCATTGTCGGCGGCAACGACGGGGTTTCCATCGTCATCGATCAGAGCGTTCAGGCCCTGACAGAGTACCTGGGAGTGCCGCCGGAAAACATTCACTTCCTCGCAGGCCGCGCACCGGCCCGCGCCAACACCCGCCGCAGCGAGATCTTCTGGCACAAGAACGACATCAACCGGTACATCGTCAGCCACTACAGCGACAGACCACCGGACGGAATGCGCGAGACGATCGAAGAACACGTCGCCGAGGCGGAAAACGTGATCGGGGAGTTCGTGGCAACCCATGACCTGGACCTCCTCATCGCGCACAACACTTCGCACGCCTACAACTTCATCGCCGCGGTCGCGCTCGGTCGCTACCTCGAGAAACGGCGCGCCCGCGGCATGATGTCGCCCAAATGCCTGACCTGGTGGCACGATTCACACTACGAGCGGGCAGCCTTTGCCGACCCCAACACGGTCATGAGCGACTACATACGCTACCTGCCGACGGTTCTCTCCGACGGACTGGTGGTCATCAACTCCTGCCAGCTATCGTTCGCCCGCGAGCACTTTGCGACACACGGCGAGCGATCGGCGGACCTGCTGCTGGAACACAAGACCGCGGTTATACCCAACACCTGTGAGATTCCGTGGGATTGGCATCTCGGCACGGAGTCTGGCCGCCCCCTGGCGCCACCGCTGGAGAACTACAACCGCACGTTCCTGGACGACGCAGGGATCACAGCCGGGCTGCGGGAGCGGGGTGCCACCCCCGAGAACACGCTGTTTCTACTCCAACACACCCGCATCGTACCCCGCAAACGCATCGATGCCGCCATCGACTTCGCGTTTGCCCTGGCCCGCCGGCGGGAGCAGCAGGGACGGCGCCAACCGGTCTGCCTGCTGGTGTCGGGCCCCTCCTACGACAAGCCGGATACCCACCGCCAGGAGTTGACCGAGTATTTCCGCACCGCATCCGCACGCGATGCCGATCTCGACGTTCTGTTCGTCATGGCCGAGCACATCATCGTTCCGCACCGCGGGATCAATGGCGACCGCAAGCTCTACAGTTTCGGCGATATCCCGGGCATCATCGCCGGGCTTGGCGGACTGGGCACGTACTTCAGTGAGGTCGAAGGATTCGGAAACAACCTGCTGGAGATGATGGCGGCCGGACTCCCTGTCGTGACCAACCGTTTCCCGGTCTACGACAGCGATCTGGCCCAGTACGGATTTGACCTGCCCACCACCCGTGACTGCGCCATTACCCCCGAGCTGATCGACCAGGCCACACGGCTCCTCGACGACACGGTCCGCCGCAACACGACGGTCCGCCACAACCTGGACATCATGGAACGCCGCCTCAGCCATCGCGTCCTGGCCGAGCGGCTCAAACCGGTCATACGCAGCCTCTAACCTCTAAGGCGTGTTGCCCAAATCGGAAAGCGCCTTCGGCGAGATGCTTCGGCAAGCTCAGCATGACAGTTCTCTAAGGAATTCGACTATCCCAAGAGTGTCATCCCGAGCGAAGTCGAGGGATCTCCTTTTGGGCAACACTCCGT
>JASLOA010000036.1 GCA_030745755.1 Kiritimatiellia bacterium
CGGATCATGATCAGGAGCATCTTGAAGCGCTCTTCGGCCTGCACATCATGCGGAATGTTGGCGGGCATGATCATCATCTGACCGGTCTGCACCTTTTTGATTTCACCATCGATCGTGACGGTGCCCTCGCCATCCAGGATATACACCGTGGCATCGAACGGAGAGGTATGCTCACTCAAGCCCTGTCCGGCATCAAACGCAAACAGCGTAAGTGTGCCAGTCTTCTTATTCAGCAACGTCTTGCTGACAATACTCCCACTGGAGTAATCCACGCTCTCCGCCAAATCCATCGCCACACCCAAACACTCTTCCGGTACACTCATGACATTACCTCCTCTTACTCTCGGCTCTCCTTAACCCAAGCGAAGATGCGGGAATGCCTTCCGCAGGCCTTTCGCGTCCGCAGGACGCGTCGAGCCAAGGAAGGCATTGTCGCATCGCAGCGCCCCGCCGAGTTCTTGGCATTCCCCCAACGCTCACTCACAACCCAAAAACATCAGTCAAACAACGGCGTCGACAAATACCTCTCACCGGAGTCCGGCAGTATCACCACGATGTTCTTTCCTTCAAACTCCGGATCCTTCGCCAAGCGCATGGCCACGGCGGCCGCAGCTCCACTCGATATGCCCGAGAGGAGCCCCTCCTCCTGCGCCAGCCGCCGCGACACCTCCATAGCCTCTTCGTTGCTCACCTGCTCAACGCGGTCCACCAGGTTCAGATCCAGTATATCCGGCACAAAGCCGGCACCAATGCCCTGGATCTGGTGTGGCCCCGGCTTCAACTCTTCGCCCGCCAAGGTCTGCGTCAGCACCGGGCTGGCCTCCGGCTCCACTGCAACCGAGACAATCGGGCGCCCCTTTACCTCTTTAAAGAACCTGGAGAGACCCGTAATCGTGCCGCCGGTTCCAACACCGGCTACCACCACATCCACCTCGCCGTCGGCATCGTCCCAGATCTCCGGTCCGGTCGTGTCGATATGAATCTGCGGATTGGCCGGATTCTTGAACTGCTGAGGCATGAAGTACTTATCGGGATCGCTTGCCACAATTTCCGTGGCGCGATCGATCGCGGCCGCCATCCCGCCGGCGCCCGGGGTCAGCTCCACCTCGGCCCCGAAGGCCTGCAGAATACGCCGCCGCTCAATGCTCATCGTGTCCGGCATCGTCAACTTCAAGCCATAGCCGCGCGCGGCGGCTACGAACGCCAATGCAATCCCCGTGTTACCACTGGTTGGCTCAATAATGGTCACGCCTTCCTTCAGCGCACCGCTCTTCTCAGCATCCCAAACCATCGCGGCGCCTATGCGGCACTTGACGGAGTAGCCGGGGTTCCGTCCCTCAACCTTGGCCAGGACGGTGGCCTTGCTTCCTGACAGCTTGTTCAACTTCACCAACGGCGTTCTTCCGATCGCCTGAGAATTGTCCGAATAGACGTTCATGAGTTCGTTCCTTTAATTGTGACCATGAAATACATCATCTTTTCTGTTGCATTGTCGAGGATGCTCCGTACAATATACCCGAATCATGATCATGTCAATCATGTATTAGCGATGAAGGTTTGACTTATGATGGCATTGTCCACAAAAGGGCGTTATGCGGCTAGAATAATGGTTTACCTCGCCATCCGGCAGGGAGCAGGTCCTATCACGAAGTACCAGATTGCTGAGGCCGAGGAACTATCCGCTGACTACATAGAACAGATCATGGTCCGCCTCAGGGCGGCGGGTCTTGTCATCAGTCACAGGGGCCGCAAGGGCGGTTTCACCATCGGGCAGGACCCCGCGAAGATTACACTCGGTGACGTCCTCGCTGCCGTTGAAGGGCCTATTCGCCCGGCCCCCTGTCTCGACAGCTATTGTAAGAGAGAGGCATCGTGTCCCACACGCCCCGTTTGGGAACAGGCGGTCGCGGTGCTCGAAGATCTGTTTGGGCGGACAACAATCGCAGGAATGGCAGAGCAAACCAAGGCCCAAGAGGGCATTTCATACAGCATATAAATACATCGAAAAGGACTACACACATGAGCACAGAATCACTTAACGCAGAGACATTGGCGTTGCACGCAGGGCAGGAGCCGGACCCCACTACGGGTGCGCGCGCCGTTCCGATCTACCAGACCACCAGTTTTGTATTCAACGACTCCGAACACGCGGCAAACCTGTTTGCCCTGAAGGAATTCGGCAACATCTACACGCGCCTGATGAATCCAACGTCCGACGTGGTGGAGAAGCGCATCGCGGCCCTCGAAGGCGGCGTGGGCGCCCTGCTCACTTCGAGCGGCATGGCGGCCATCTTCCTGGCCGTACACAACATCGCCGAGGCAGGCGACCATATCGTTTCTTCGGCCTCGCTCTACGGCGGCACAGAGACCTGCTTCCGCCATACGCTTCCCAAGGTGGGCATCGAAGTGACCTTCATCGACGACGGCACCCCCGAGGAATACGCCGCGGCCATCAAGGAGAACACCAAGGCGGTCTTTCTCGAGACCGTGGGAAATCCAAAGGGCGATATCCTCGACTTGGCCGGCATCGCCGATGTCGCGCACGCAGCCGGTGTACCGGTGATTGTTGATAACACCTTTGCCCCAATCCTCTGCCGTCCCATTGAGCACGGCGTCGACATCGTGGTGCACTCCTGCACCAAGTGGATCGGCGGACACGGCACCTCAATCGGCGGCGTGATTGTTGACAGCGGCAAGTTCAATTGGAAGAGCGACCGCTTCCCCGGCTTCAACACGCCGGACGAGAGCTACCACGGCCTGGTCTATGCCGATGCGCTGAGCGACGTACCCGGCATGGGTAACGTGGCCTACATCATCAAGGCCCGCGTACAGGGCATGCGGAACCTGGGCATGTGCCCCAGTCCGTTCAACGCCTTCCTCTTCCTGCAGGGACTCGAAACGCTGCCGCTGCGTATCCGCCAGCAGAGCGCCAACGCGCTGGACCTGGCCAAATGGCTGAAGGAACAGGATGCCGTGGAGTGGGTCGTCTACACCGGCCTGGAGGAACACCCCTCGCGTGCCCTGGCCGACACCTATCTCACCGGCGGCTACGGCGCGGTCCTGGGATTCGGCATCAAGGGCGGCAGTGAAGCCGGCACCAAATTCATCGACAGCGTCAAGCTCGCCAGTCACCTGGCGAACGTGGGCGATGCCAAGACGCTCGTGCTACACCCGGCTTCAACGAGCCATCAGCAGATGTCCGAGGAAGCCCAACGCGCCGCCGGGGTCACTCCCGAATTCGTCCGCGTAGCCGTAGGCCTCGAGAACGTCGAAGACATCAAGGCCGACTTCACGCAAGCCCTGGCAGCCAGCCAAAGCTAGGAAAGGCAACCACCGTCAAACGTTAAAGAGGAAGTGACAGATGTCACCATCCTCGATGATGTAGTCTTTGCCCTTGAGCTGGATCTTGCCCTGGTCCTTGGCGGCCTTCTCGGAGCCGGTCTCCAGGAAATCCTCGTACTTCGTGACTTCGACGCGGATGAACCCGCGTTCGATATCACTGTGAATCTTGCCGCCCGCCACGGGCGCCGGGCTGCCCTTTCTGATCGTCCAGGCGCGGCACTCATCCTTGCCCGTTGTATAGAACGACATCAGGCCCAGCGCGTCATAGGCCGCCGCATTCACACGGTCCACACCTAGCGCATCCAGCCCCAGGCTCTCCAGGTACTCCTGGCGCTCCGCCTCATCCTCGATGGCCGCAATCTCCTGCTCGATCTGGCAGGAAACCGCGACCGCTCCCCCACCCTCACTGCTCACATCATCCTCCGAAACATTGTGCGCCACCAGTACAGGCAGCAGCGTCAGGAGGCCCAGGCTGCGCAGCGCACCCAGCTCCTGCTCATCCAGCTCCGCCTCGGAAGCCCCCTTCTCGGCCTCCAGTGTGGCCATACACTTCTCCAGCGCCTTCTGTTCCAGCTTCTGACCGGCACTGAGCCCCGCGCGAGCCTCTTTCTCCAGCCGGGCCTGCCGCTTCTCAACCAGTTCCATGTCAGCCAGGAGGATTTCCGACTCCAACTCCACGCGATCCCGCTCCGCATCGATCGAACCGGCGGGATGGTAGACCTGGTCCGACTCAAAGGCACGGACGACAAGACAGAGCAGATCGCAGCGGCGTGCCGCATCCAGCCATTCGCGCGCGCCACTGCCCGTCACCGCGTCCGGACACAGCACGAAGTTGTTCTGCGCATAGATCGTCTTCTCGGGCTCACACAGCGCCGCCAGCTTGTCGACACGCGGATCACGAATGTCTGCGATCCCCTCCACGACCTCTCCGGGCTTACGACTCTCGCCCACATCCCGTCCCGTCAACAGCGAGAACAACGTCCGCTTCCCAGCCTGCTCAAATCCAATCAACGCAATCTTCATCAGCTATACACCTTTCCAAAAAACAGCCAGACCATACAGAAAGTGATGCGCAGCGTCGACCAGCTTCGCTTCCCCACCCCCATCCGCCCGATTTGCCATGCCGTTTTCCCGGGATCTACTCCTGGTGTCCCTCTGCGGGCGGGGGTCGGACCGATATTCGGGCGGGGCGGATTCGGGCGGGGGTCGGACCGACGTAAGTCATTGGAACCAAGGGCGGCAAGGCTACGGTATCACTCGCCGTAGGGCACCCAGATGTTCTTCACTTCCGTGGCTTTGCGCAGGAAGTCATGGCCTTGTCCGTGGCGCGGGTTGATCCAGTTACGATGCTTGCCGTAATTCAGCCAGGTGCGTTTCATATTGGCCGCCGCCGCCTTTTCGAGTGCGCCACATACATTGTCTGCCCCGAAATACCAGAGCCCATTGACGCCGTCGTGGCTGGCGAGGACCTGGGCCAGCTCAGCCGCGCAGCCGGTGACGATGTTCGCAGCACCGGCAGGCAGATCGGATGTCTCCAGTACCTGGTAAAAATCGGTGGCTGATAGGGGATGATTCTCCGACGGGATGATAATCACGTGGTTGCCGCGCGACAGGGCGGGCAACAATGTCGAGACGAATCCAAGCAACGGAAACTCGTTGGGGCAGACGATCCCCAACACCCCCACCGGCTCGGGCATGGCCAGCGTGACATTGCGGAACGGCGTGTGATGTACCCGGCCATCGTACTTATCGGCGTACGCGGCATAGGTGTAGATGCGCTCAATCGATGCATCGAATTCAGCCTTCGCCGCGGCTGCAGTCGCACCGGTCATCCGCCGGATGCGCCCCACGAACTCCTCTTCACGCCGCACCAGGTTCTCTGCGATATAGAACAGGACCTGGGCCCGGGCATGACCGCTGGCGGCCATCCACTTCGATGAGCCGGCGGCGGCCTCGACAGCGTTGCGGATATCCTTGCGGTTGCCCGCGCCTACTTCGCCAACCAGGCGGCCGGCGGGATCCTTGATCTGGATGCTGTAACCGCTGTCCGGGCGTACCTGCTTGCCCGCGATGAATAGCTTGGCAGTCTGGTCGATTGCGGGAAGCGCTTCATCCTCCGCGGCCGTGCTGCCGTCATCCTTCTTCAGAGGGAAGGGCCGCTTGCGGAACTGGCGCTCGTGGCGCGGCTTGACAAAGTCGTATAGTCCCTCGATACCGCCCTCGCGGCCGTAACCGGACTCCTTGTAGCCCCCGAAGCCGGCCGCAGCGTCGAACTGGTTGGTGCAGTTGATCCAGACCACGCCGGCTTTGAGCTTGGGAGCCATGTCCAGGGCCAGGTTGATGTTCTCGGTCCACACGCTTGCGGCGAGGCCGTAGCGCGAGTTGTTGGCAAGCGCGACGGCTTCGGCCGGGGTGCGGAACGAGAGGCTCACGAGCACGGGGCCGAAGATCTCCTCAATTGCGATGGTGGCTGAGGATTCAACGCCGGTGCAGAGGGTGGGCGGATAATAGAATCCCTTGCGCGGAACGCGCGCCCTGGGCTGCCATATCTGGGCACCCTCGCGGGCCCCGATCTTGACGTAACGCTTGATGGTATCCAGTTGAGTCTGGTCAACCACCGCGCCGATATCCACGGCCTTGTCGAGCGGGTTCCCGACCCGCAGTGTCTCCATGCGCGCCTTGATCTTGTCGATCAGCTTATCCTCTATGTTCTCCTGGACCAGCAGGCGCGATCCGGCACAGCAGACTTGGCCCTGGTTGAACCAGATGGCGTCGACCACGCCCTCGACCGCGCTGTCCAGGTCGGCATCGTCAAACACGATGAAGGGCGACTTCCCGCCCAGTTCCATGGTCAGCTTCTTGCCGGACCCGGCGGCCGTCTCGCGCAGCCCGCGGCCCACACCGGTCGAACCGGTAAAACTCACCTTGGCCACATCGGGATGTTCCACAATGGCCTGGCCCGCAACACTGCCCTTCCCGGTCACGAGGTTCAGTACCCCGGGCGGCAGGTCGATAGAATCGCAGATCTCGGCAAAGAGCAGCGCACTCAGAGAGGTCAGTTGAGCGGGCTTGATAACAACCGTGTTCCCCGCGGCAAGGGCGGGCGCGACCTTCCACACAAAGATCAGGAAAGGGAAGTTCCATGGTACGATGCCGCCCACGACACCCAGCGGCTCGCAGTCCGGCAGCTCTGTTTCAAGTAGCTGGGCCCAGCCGGCGTGGTGGTAGAAATGGCGTGCCGCGAGGGGGATATCGATATCGCGCGACTCACGAATCGGTTTGCCGTTATCGAGCGATTCGACCACGGCCAGCAACCGCGCGTGTTTCTGGATCTGGCGCGCGATCGCGTAGAGGTAACGCGCCCGGCCGTGGCCCCCCAGGGCCTGCCAGCCCGGTTGAGCTTCTTTCGCCGCGGCGACGGCACGCTTCACATCGCCGCGTGATGCCGCGGCAACCTGGGCCAGCTCTTCCGTGGTTGAGGGGCAGACGCTGGTCAGGTAGGACCGCGGCCGGGGCTTCTGCCACTTGCCGTCAATGTAGAGATCGAACTGCCGGTTGTGTTCGTCAAGCCACTCGTCGCTTGTCTTGCGGCTTTCGGGGGCCGGTCCATACTCCATCGTTTCCAGTATCTCCCTAACCTTCACAGGCGCTCTCCTTATCCCATCGGATGGCGATGATAGGCCGAGTAACGGCCAGTCAAGTGGAATTCAACCTGGCGTTCAATATCCGCCAGCAGGCTGCTGGCGCCGATGCGGAACAGGTCCGGCTGCAACCAGCGATCGCCCAGCTCCTCCTTCATCAGGGCCAGCCACGGCAGCACGTCACGGGCCTTGCTGATGCCGCCGGCGGGCTTGAAGCCCACGATATGGCCGGTCTGCTCCCGGTAGTTGCGAATCGCGCGTGCCATAACCAGGCCAACCGGAAGTGTGGCGTTGACCGGCTCTTTGCCTGTCGATGTCTTAATGAAGTCAGCTCCCGCCATCATGCAGACCATGCTGGCTTTCGCGACTGTACGCATGGTGGCGAGGTGGCCGGTGGCCAGGATGGCCTTGAGATGAGCGCGCCCGCACGCTTTGCGGAACTCCTTTACTTCCTGGTAGATCGCCCTCCAATTGCCGGTCAGCGCCAGGTCACGCGAAATCACTATATCGATCTCGGCGGCGCCCGCTTCGACGGATGCGTGGATTTCCTCGATGCGCTGCGCCAAGGGTGTCATTCCGGCGGGGAACCCGGTTGAAACGGCCGCGACCGGGATGCGTGTGCCCTTAAGCTGGTCCACCGCGGTGGGCACCATCTTGTGGTAGACGCAGACCGCGCCGGTTGTCAGGTTCAAGTCGGCGACACCGAGACCCTCGAGCAGGTCGCGGCGGACGGGGTGTTTTGCCTTGGCGCATAGCCGTTCCACGCGGCCGGGCGTATCGTCTCCGGAAAGGGTCGTCAGGTCGATCAGCGTCACGGCCTTCAGCAGCCATGCGATCTGCCACTCCTGTTTGACGGAGCGGCGCTTACCGAGCGTGGCCGCCCGGCGCTCAATCGCGCTCAGGTTGGCAGGCAGGTAGCGCAGGGCACGGGCATCGAATCGTGTCCCCGGATTGCGTTTGAAGCGTTCTCCTGACGAAATGATGAGCGCTTCCTTTCTCCATCTGACGCGGCTTCAAGTACTACCGCCCGCGGTTATGGGCTATTCCAAGTGCACCCGGATAGAGTCACGGTAGGGGCATGTGTGGGACAGTTCAAGGCGAAAATCACTCACGCTCGTTCTCCGCATGACTGATTCTTCTGTCGGCACGGTACGTTTTGCACCGGCGATGTTTTGGGGGCGGGCCAGTGAGAGAGCGGTTCGCCATGCCCTTTTTTCCAGATTTGCCCCTTGCGTCCCTTTCGTCATTATGATTATCTTCGCTCATATTCAATCAGAACCACTCAGGACTAATCATGACAGCAAAACGCGATTTGGCCCCGGAACGGCTTGAAAAAATTGCCCAACTACTGCGCGAGCGACATGTCGTACGTGTGCAGGAGCTGTGTCAGAACATGGGTGTCTCCCCTGCCACTGCACGCAGGGACCTCACCGAAATGGAAGAGCGTGGACTGATTCGCAAGGTCCACGGGGGCGCCGTATCGGCCAATCCCCGTATGACTGAACCCCTCTTTGACGACAAGACGGCCGTTCGCACAGAGGAAAAGCAGCGCATCGCCAGGACCGCGCTCAAACTCATCGGGTCCAACGACACGGTGTTTCTCGATGGCGGCAGCACCATCCTTGCCTTGGCCACGCAACTTGCCAGCATGAACCGGCTTACGGTGGTCACCAACTCGCTGCGCGTAGCCAGTGCCCTATCGGCCTCCGGTCCCCGCGTTATTGTGATTGGCGGAGAACTCCGTGCCCTGAGCCAAACCTTTGTTGGCCCGCTGACGGGTCTCCTGATCGAGAAGCTCCACGTCGATACCGCCTTTGTGGGTACGATCGGCCTCGACATTGAGAAGGGCTTAACCACCACAGACCCCCGCGAGGCCTACACCAAGCAACAGGTCATCCAGAGCGCCCAGCGCGTGGTGCTGCTCGCTGACAGCAGCAAGATCGGCGCCGTGTCCTTTGTCGGATTCGGCG